>NZ_JBHRTR010000020.1:109095-125208 GCF_042646425.1 Marinibaculum pumilum | reverse complement strand
CCGGCACCGCCGCCGCGGCGGGTGCCGGTGCCAAGGCCGGCGCGACGGCCGGTGGCTCCTCTGGCGGCGGTTCACCCCCGGGGGGATCACCCTGGGGCGGCGGCACCGGCAAGCCGGCACCGCGGTCGCGCGGCCTGCTCTGGACCCTGGTTGCCGCGGTGGTCGTCCTGCTGGTCCTGGTTGTCGGCCTGGTGGCCTCCCCCATCGTCGCGCCCTGGCTGCCGGGGGCGCTGGGCGTCGCCGGCCAGCAGGCGGACAGCGGCGCGCTGCAGGACGAGGTGGCACAGCTGCAATCGCGCCTCGGCGCGCTCGAAGGGCAGGTGGGCTCCGCCGGCAGCGCTTCGGCCGCCGTGCAGGACCAGGCCGGCCAGCTCGCCGACCTGCGCAAGACGGTCGACGGCCTGCAGAAGCAGATCCAGTCGATGGGCGGCCTGGCCGGCCGCATGGACCAGCTGCAGAAGCAGGTCGCGGCCCTGCCGAAGGACGATACCGGCAAGCTGGCGCAGGCGGTCGCCGCCCTGCAGCAGCAGCAGCAGGCCCTGCAGGCGAAGCTGCAGCAGGCCGGCGGCATCGATCCGGAGGTGGAGAAGCGCCTGAAGGCGGTCGAAGCGGACATCACCTCGGTGACCCGTCTGGCGGACTCGATCCAGCGCCGGATGAGCGGCATGGACAACCGGTTCAACGATCTGCGCGGCCAGGACGATGCGCTCGACCGCCGCCTGTCCGGCCTGGATGACAGGATCGCGGCGGCGGCCCGTCCGGCACCGCAGGTGACCGATGCCCTGGCGAAGCTGCAGTCGCAGGACAGCGCCAGCGCCCAGGCGCTGCAGGACCTGCGGCAGGAGCTGGCGCAGCTGCAGGCCGCCCTGAAGGAAGAGACCGCGGCCCGCCTGGCGGCGGAGGACCGCTCCAGCGGACGCAACCAGCGGGTGGCGCTGGTACTCGGCCTGGGCCGGATCGAGGACCGGATGGACAGCGGCGCCGCCTTTGCGGCAGAGGCCGCTTCCCTGCCGCAACTGCTGACCGGCAGTCTCGCCCGCGACCCCAGGGCGCAGGAGGCCGTCGCCTTGCTGCGCCGGGCAGGCGGCACCGGCGTCGCCAGTTTCGAGGCGCTGCGCGACACCTTCATGGCCGCGGCCGACAAGGCCGTGCTGCAGCGCCCCGCCGCCGGCAGCGACAGCGATCTCTGGGGCCAGATCGTCGACGGCGCACGGGGCCTCGTGTCGATCCGCCCGGTCGGCGATGCGGCCGGCGACACGCCCGGCGCCATCCTGGCGCGGGCCGAATCGGCACTCGCGGAACGCGACCTGGCCCGCGCGGTGGCAGAGGTCGAAAAGCTCTCCGGCAGCGCGGCGGAGGCGATGTCCGGCTGGCTGGCCCAGGCCCGCGCGCGCCTTGCCGTCACCGCCGCCCTGGCAGACCTGAACGATGCCATCACCGCCTCGCTGGGCCCGTCGGGGTCCGGAGGCGGCGCGGCGGCACCCTCCGGCACGCCGGCCGGCACCCAGGCAGGCCCGCAGCGGGGCACGCAATCGGCTACGCAGCCCGACACAGGCGCGGCCCCGGCGGACAGCCCGCCGGCCGGCAATGCCCCGGGTGACAGCGCGTCGGGCGGCGATGCGTCGGGCGGCAATGCCGCACCCCCCGCCGCACCGTCGGACGCCAGCGGGGCAGCGCCCGCGGGTCAGGCCACGCCTGAGGCGGCCGCCAGCAACGGGTCGGCGCAATGATCCGGGTCCTCGTCGCCTTCGTCGTCATCGCGGTCCTGGCCGTCCTCGCCGTCTGGGTCGCGGACCAGGCCGGCACCGTGACGGTGACCGCCGGCGGCTGGCAGATTGAGACCAGCGTCGGCGTGGCGTTCGGCCTGCTGATCGTCCTGGTGCTGGTGCTGCTGCTGCTGGACCGCATCTGGGTGGCGATCCGCGGCGCGCCGCATGCCTTCGGCCGGCGCCGCAAGGCGCACCGGCTGGACCATGGCTATCATGCGGTGGCGCGCGGCATGGCCGCGCTGGCGGCCGGCGATTCGCGCGATGCCCTGGCGCTGGCGGAGCGGGCGCAGCGCCTGCTGCCCGACGAGGACGGCCTGGCCGGCCTGCTGGCAGCCCAGGCGGCGCATCAGGCGGGCAAGGACGAGGATGCCGAGGCCCGCTTCCGCGCCATGCTGGACAATCCGGACACCCGCTTCGTCGGCCTGCGCGGGCTGACGGTCATCGCCTACCGGGCCGGGCGCCGGCAGGAGGCGATCGAGACCGCGGAGCGCGCCCATCGCCTGCGGCCCAATGCGCCCTGGCCGGTGCGCGCCCTGCTCTACCTGCAGATTGCGGAGCGGCGCTGGGCCGATGCCCTGGCGACCGTTCAGTCCGGCCTGAAGCACGGCATTCTCGACAAGGAGGAGGCGCGCCGGAAACGGGCCGTGCTCAACATGGCGATGGCGCGGGCTGCGGAGGAGGAAGGCGCCGGCGACGAGGCCCTGAAGCGGGCGGAGGAGGCGCTGAAGCTGGCGCCGGAGCTGGTGCCGGCGGCCGCCCTGGTGGCAGAGCTGCAGCATGGTCGCGGCAAGACCCGCAGGGCGGTCCAGGCGCTGGAGACGGCCTGGCGGGCGGTGCCGCACCCGTCGCTCACCGCGGCATGGCTTGCCGTGCATGGCGCGGACGCGCCGGAGAAGCTGAAGTCCCAGGCGGAGGCCTTCGCCGCCTACCATCCGGGCGACGACGAGGCGCAGCTGCTGCTGGCGCAGGCGGCGTTGCGCGGGGGCGATGCCGCAGCGGCCAAGGCGGCGCTGGAGAAGGTGCAGCATCCCACCCGCAGGGTGGTGCGGCTGCAGGCCGCCGCGGAAGAGGCCGCCGGCACCGACCCGGAGGAGGTGCGCCGCCTGCTGGAGCGTGCCGCGGCGCCGCCGCCGCTGGGGCCGCCGCCCGATCCGGTCTGGACCTGCGGCGATTGCGGCCGGGAGAGCGCCGAATGGCATGCCGTCTGCCCGTCCTGCGGCGCCTTCGACACGATGGGCTGGGGCGTGCCCAAAGGCCCCATGCCGCAGATCCAGAGCCGGCCGGTGACGGAACTCGGCACACCGCTCAGCTGACGGCCTTTGGCCCGGCACGGAAGACCGGACCGAACGCGAGGCCAGAGTCTTCCTGGTCGGGTCTTCCTGGTTATGATGGAACCCGTCGCTCTCGGTCTTGACCCGAGAGCCCATTCCGACGGCCTGCCAGGCGCCTCGAGGCTTGCGGAATGGATCCCGGGTCAGGCCCGGGATGACGTTCCCAAAAGCAGGACCGTTTCGACCTTTCCGGGACCGCTCTACAGGCCTTCGGCGCTGTGCTGCGGCAGCAGATCGTACGGCGCGGCATAGCCCGGCAGCGCGCGCATCCGGGCCGTCCAGGCGGCGATGTTCGGCCAGTCCGCCTCTTTCAGCCCGGCCTCGTCCATCTGCGCGACCGGCGCATAGCAGCTGATGTCGGCGATCGTCGGTGCACTGCCGACCAGCCAGTCGCGGCCGTCCAGCAGCTCGTCCAGCACCGCCAGGCCGTTTGTGGCGAAGCCCTCGAACCAGTCCTGCACCGCCGGCTCCGCCCGCAGGAAGCGCCGGAAGAAGCGCAGCCGCGTCAGGCCGGGATAGAGGCGGTCCGCCTCCCAGCACATGGTTTCGGCGATCGCGATGCGTTCCTCCGGATCGGCGCCGCGATAGCGGTCCGCATGCGCGGCGAGGTGCTGCAGGATGGCATTGGACTGGACATAGACCCGGCCATCGTGGCGCAGCGCCGGCACCTGGCCGAAGCGGTTGATGGCGCGGAATTCCGGCGATTTGTGCTCGCCGGCGGCAAGGTCGACATGGCGGTAGTCGAAGCGCAGGCCGCAGAGGCGCAGCATCAGCGCCACCCGATAGCTCGGCGCGGACAGGAAGCTGCCATAGAGAAGGAATCCGTCCTCGGCCATGCCTGCGCCTTTTCCGCCTGTGCGTCCGTTCCCTGCGCCGGCAGCGTAGGCCGCGCCCGCGCGCCGTCAAGGGCGCCGGCGGTGCGGCGGCCCTCAGGCCTTGACGATGTTGCTGCCGGTCAGGCCGGTGCGCGCCATCACGTTCCGCGTGTCGATCACCAGGGCCGCGTGGCGCGCCACCAGGGCATAGTCCACGGCGTCATGGTCGGTGACGATCAGCACGGCATCCACCGCGGCCAGGCTGTCGCCGTCCAGCGGCAGGCTGCGCCGGCCGGCGAATTCGGGATGTTCGCGGGTGCGCGGGATCGCCTCGATATGCGGGTCGTGAAAGACCAGCTCGGCGCCGCGCTGGGCCAGCAGCTCCATGATCCGCAGGCCCGGGCTCTCGCGGATATCGTCGACATTCTTCTTGTAGGCCAGGCCCAGCAGCATGACCGTGGCGCCGTTCATCGCGCGGCCCTGGCGCCGGTTCAGCGCCTCGGCCAGCCGCTGCACGACGAAATGCGGCATGGCGGTGTTGATCTCGCCCGCCAGTTCGATGAAGCGGGTGGCGACCTCCACCTCCCGCGCCTTCCAGGTCAGGTAGAACGGGTCGATCGGGATGCAGTGCCCGCCCAGGCCGGGCCCCGGATAGAACGGCATGAAGCCGAAGGGCTTGCTCTTGGCGGCGTCGATCACCTCCCAGACGTCGATGCCCATCGCCTCGTAGACGACCTTCAGCTCGTTCACCAGGGCGATGTTGACGGCGCGGAAGATGTTCTCCGTCAGCTTGATCGCCTCGGCTGTCCTGGTGTCGGTGACCGGCACCGTCGCCACCACCGCATGGTCGTACAGGGCGCGGGCGGCCACCAGGGCATCGGCGCCGTCGCCGCCGACCACCTTCGGGATCGTCGAGGTCTCGTGCACCGGGTTGCCGGGATCCTCGCGCTCCGGCGAATAGGCCAGCAGGAAGTCGCGGCCCGACAGCAGCCCGTCGGGTGCCGCCTGGCTGGCCGGGCCGTCCTCCAGGATCGGCTTCACCAGTTCCTCGGTGGTGCCCGGCCAGGTGGAGCTTTCCAGCACGATCAGGTGGCCGGGGCGCAGGTGGCGGGCGATGGTTTCCGCGGTGCCGGCGACATAGGACATGTCCGGCTCCCGGTGGCGGCCCAGCGGTGTCGGCACGCAGATCAGGATCGCATCGACCTCCGCCAGCAGGGCGAAGTCGGTGACGGCCTGGAACCGCCCCTCCGCCAGCATCGCCGCGACCGCCTTTTCCGGGATGTGCTTAATGTAGGAGCGCCCGGCGTTCAGCGCGTCGGTCTTCGACGGGTCGACGTCGAAGCCGGTGACCCGGAAGCCGCGGTCGACGAACAGGCGCGCCAGCGGCAGGCCGACATAGCCCAGGCCGATGACGCCGATATGCACTTCCTTGCGCTGGATGCGGGCGATGAGCTGGGTGACGTCCATGTTGAGTTCCAGGATCGCTTCCGGGCCGGTGGCAGGAGGGGGGTCGTGCCGCTTCCTTTGCCTGCGGCGGCGACCGAAGGCAAGGGCGCCGGGGCTTGCGCAGATCCGGCTTGCGCCCGGCGCCCCTCTTGGGTACGTTCCCGCGCCTTCCAGGCTTGCGGGGCGATCCGCCCGCCGCCTATGGGCCGACGTAGCTCAGGGGTAGAGCAACTGATTCGTAATCAGTAGGTCCGCGGTTCAAATCCGCGCGTCGGCACCATTTTCCGATGGCTTAGCACTTTTGAGTGGATGGCTCGCGCCAGTCCTGGCCACCTGGAATCCACCAGCGCCGAACGCGCACCGTGATTTCCGGCCGGGCTCCCTGATCCAGCCTGTTCTGCAGGATGCACGCCTTGGGCTTTCTTGCCCGCCGAACGGATCGGCAATCATGCCTGCCCCGATCCCGACCCAAAAAGACCATGCCGAAGGCGCGAGCGACTCGGAGGCCGCGACGAATGTCAGCGACATTCCACCGTGACGGTCGGGTGGTTGGCGGGGCCGATGGTGCCAACGCTGATCACGTCATAGCCACCAGGGCAGCGCTTCGCTGCCTCTTGGTAGCATTTGCCAACGTCCGAGGCGCATCGCATTGAGTACGCCGGTCTGCCATTCGGGCCAACCGTCTCGGTTACCTGGGTACAAGCGGCAAGCCCCGCCAGGCCGATGATAGCAAGGTATCGCATCGATCCTCTCCAGTCCGGCCCTGACAGACCGGCGATGGTATAACTCACAAACGCATTCAGTGTCCGGCTATTGGCATCAGCAACGGATTCCAGGGGGCGCAGATGAAATCGGCGCCAACTCTATCGGCGGGCAACGCGGGCGCAACCCTGAGTAGCGTTCCGCGCCGTTTCGGTACCATCCGCCTTCGCTGCGCTTCGGCGCGGCCGGTCCAGCCTTCGCCATCGGGCGGCGAAGACGGAAACTGCGCCAAATCCGGTCAGGGCGCAGGCGGAGTGCCGGCGGCATTCAGTCCAGACATCGCCCGCCACATCTGTGCCTTGCCGCCGCCACCGCCCGCGCCCACCTATGCCCTGGACATTGGACGGGTGGCAGAACGGCGGCGCGAGGCGGCAGATGTTTGATGCGAACAAGATCCTGAAATCCCTGACCGCGGGCGACAGCCTGGGCATGGCGGCGAAGACCGGTGCCGGCGGCGCCCTGGCGGGCGGCCTGATCTCCGCGCTCGGCGGCAAGAAGCCGAAGAAGATCGCTCGCACTGCGCTGACCTCCGGCGGCCTGGCCGCGATCGCCGGCCTCGCCTACCAGGCCTGGCGCAACCACGAACAGGGCAAGGCACCGAGTTCGGCGCCCCCGGCAGCGCCGGAATCCGAGCTGCGCCAGGCGGGCTTCCTGGGCGAAGCCGGTGGTGCGGCGGGCGGCAAGGCGCCATCGGCGGCCGACCCGGCCCTGCTGATCCTGACCTCGATGATCTATGCCGCCCGCGCCGATGGTGAGGTCGATGCCGAGGAGCATCGCCTGATCCAGCGCGGCATCAGCGAAGGCGATTTCGATGCCGAGGAGAAGGCCTTCCTGATGGATGCCTTCGGCAAGCCGGTCGACCTGAACGCCCTGGCGGGCAAGGTCGGCAGCCCGCAGGCGGCGATGGACGTCTATACCGCCGCCTATGCCGTGGTGGATCCGCCCTCCCTGCCGGAGCGGGCACATCTGGACATGCTGCGCGCCCGGCTCGGCCTGTCGGAAGGGGTCACGCAGGCGATCGAGGCGCAGGTCGACACAGCCGCGCCGCAACTGACCGCCGGATAGCGACCGGCAGGATGTCGTCAGATGCCGATCTTCCAGGGAACGAACCGATTGCCGAACTGAACGACCAGGAACCCGAGCACGAGGCGCCGGGGTTGGTTCAACCTTGCTTCCCATCGGCCATTGAGCCGCGCCAACTGCATCAGTTCGCCGGCCTCAGATTCGGCATCGACTTCCATCACATGCCGGATCTCGTAGGCCTGCGGCCCACAGCGCGTCACGACATAGGCGCCGCAGCGCAGCTCGCGCTCGCCGACAGAAAGACTGCGGCGGCGCCGCTCCCCCGGGATTTCCACGTCGCCGACTCCGGCAGCATGCCCTTCCTGGCTCTCGCTTTCGGTTACAGCCCCCAGCTTGAGGACGACCTTAGGCGCCTCAAGATTCTGCAGCAGTCGGTCGATCGCGTCCGCACGCGCAGCGTCGAAGGTGTCGGCGGAATCAGCGATAGCCTTTATGTGCGCGGCAACGACCAGTCGATTGGCCTGATCCATGGTCTGCATCCTCCATCATCTGCCGGTCCGATTTGGGCGGTCGCGCGGATGAGGGGCAAGGGTGAGCAGATGACCGCCTGACCAGACCTGTCAGTTCCGCCCGTCTGCCCAAACAACCGCTGGCTCTCGGACTGCCCAGGGCTGGCGGTGTTCAGCCGGCGACGACCGAGATCGCCACGATCGAGGCTCAGCTGGATGAGGCGGCGCCGAAGCTGACCGGCCCGCGGCGCAAACTCGGCGCGCGCCGGCTCAGTCCCCGCCGGCCGGCCGCCGGTGGGTGGCGGCGGTGCGGGAGACCTCCTCGTAGATCCCGGCCAGCAGGTTCAGGGTGCGGGTGGCGTCCTGCATCCGGGCGGCGAAATCCGGCACGTTCTCCAGCGCGGCGATCAGCAGGGCACGGCGGATCGCGGCGTATTTCCGCGTCACCTCGGCGCCGCGCGGGGTGACCGAATAGGTCACGCCCACCCGGGCGCTGCCCTGGCGCTCCACCAGCCCGGCGCCGATCAGTTTGCGCAGGCTGTACTGGATGTTGGGCACGTCGTCGCGGTTCATCAGCCGCGCCAGCTCCTTCACGCTCTTCGGCCGGTCGTTCATCCGGATGACGTGCAGCAGCGCGTTTTCCGGTCCGCTGGCGGCAAACTCGGCCGACCCGGCCAGGCATTCGGACTGCCAGCGCCCGAAGGATTCGAAGGTGCGCATCACGGCGAACTCCAGTTCCGTCGTGTCCACCTCCAGCGGGGTTTCCGCGAGATGCCATCGCCGGTCGAACGCCTCGGCCGCTTCCTCGCCGGTGCCGGACCTCACCCTGTTCGCCTTCTTCCGCGCCATGCCCGGTCCTCCCTATGTCGGGTCCTCCCTATGTCGGGTCCTCCCTATGTCCGGCCCTCCCTGCCGAGACCGCCAACCTAGCCGCCGAACCGCTTGTTCACAAATCGAATTTCAAATAGATTTTCTAATTAAAAATCACATTGAAACTGCAGGAGAGACTTCATGACCGTGGACGCGACGAACCCCCTCGCCGATGCCCGCTCCCCCAACCCGATGTTCGCCCGCAACCGGTTCCTGCTGGGCACCTTCGCCTCCAACTGCTCCGGCGGCATGACGATCACGAAGGTGCCGGAGCGCTGGGATGCCTCCTTCGCCAACAATATCCGGCTGGCGAAGCTGCTGGACGAGGCGGGGATCGAGTTCATGCTGCCGATCGCCCGCTGGATCGGCTATGGCGGCGAGACCGATTTCCAGGGCTCGGTGCTGGAGACGATCACCTGGGCCAGCGGCCTGCTGGCCAACACGAAGGACCTGGCCGTCTTCGCCACGGTCCATACCGCGGCCAACAATCCCGTCGTGGTGGCCAAGCAGCTCGCCACCATCGACCAGATGAGCGGCGGCCGGGTCGGGCTGAACATCGTCGCCGGCTGGAACGGCCCGGAATACGAGGCGCTGGGCCTGACCCTGCCGGACGATCACGAGACCCGCTACGGCTATGCCCAGGAATGGTTCGACATCGTCCGCAAGCTGTGGACCGCCAATGCGCATTTCGACTGGGCCGGGCAGCATTTCACCCTGAAGGGGGTGAAGGGCGAGCCGAAGCCGGTGCATGGCCAGCCGCCGATCATCAATGCGGCGGGGTCACCGCAGGGCCGCGACTTCGCGACCCGCAACGCCAACTTCCTGTTCACTCCGGCGATCGACCTGGAACGGTCGAAGGAGGAGGTGGCGGAACTGAAGGCGCAGGCCGCCGGGAAAGGCCGCGATGTCGGCGTGCTGACCTTCGCCCATGTCGTCTGCCGGCCGACGGAGGCGGAGGCGAAGGCCTATCTGCAGCGGACCGGCCAGGACGAGGCGGACTGGGTCGCCGTCGACCGGCTGATGGAGCTGCAGTTCGCCCATGCACAGTCGTTCCCGCACGACCTGCTGAAGCTGATCCGCGACCGGATGGCGGCCGGCCATGGCGGCTTCCCGCTGGTCGGCACACCGGAACAGGTCGCCGACGGCATCCTGCAGCTGGTCGCGGCCGGCTTCGACGGGACGACCCTGTCCTTCGTCGACTATGCCGAGGAATTCCCCTATTTCCGCGACACCGTCCTGCCGATCCTGAAGGAGAAGGGGGTCCGCTGAGGCGGCCCCCGTCCTGTCCGGGCAGGTCGTCTATCCGAACAGCCAGTAGCTGGTCGGATTGTCCGGGCACTGGTTGACGCCGCATTCGGCGAAGGCGGCCAGCAGGGTCACCACGGCCATCGCGGCGATCGCGATGAAGGCGATGCGGCCCAGCCAGTCCATTGCCGGCGGGGTCGGTGCGGCCGCCGCCTCTGCGATCGCGCCGCCGAACAGGAACAGTACCAGCGCGACCAGCAGGATCACCGCCAGGAACAGGATCAGCGCCCAGCTGTAGAAGTGCATGCCCAGGAATGGCGCGCCGTAATGGCCGCTGCCCGGTACGATGTGCAGCAGCACCTGGCGGGAGGAGGTCAGCACCCCGAACAGGGCGCCCAGCAGGATCACGCCGAAATGCGACGGCCGCAGGCCGCCGGCGATGTTCAGGCAGATGCCGAAGCCGATCGCCACGAAGGCCAATCGCTGCAGCAGGCAGAGCGGGCAGGGCAGTTCGGCCAGAACGATCTGCCAGATCAGGGCGAAGGCCAGGACCCCGGCGATCCCCAGTCCGGCCAGGGCGTTCAGGTTGCGCAGGAGGGAGGTGGACATCGCTGCCTCCTCAGAAGCTCAGAGCCAGGCTGTCGGTGGCGTGGTGGAAGTACCAGGCGACCGACAGCACCATGCTGCCCGCGAACAGAAGCATCGCCAGGCCGCGGCGCTGGATCCAGACCAGCCCGATGGCGATGGCGAAAAGCAGGAACAAGAGTGCCATCATCGGCGTTGTTTCCCCCCGTAGCGTATTGCCGCCGTGGCGGCAGCCTGCCGCGCCCGGACCGGCGTCCCGATCCAGGGCCCTGTGGCAGGGCCCTGGTGCAATCTCTGGCACAAGGCTCTGGTGCGAGGCATTGCGCGCCGCCCCGACCTGGAGTGTGAATCGGGGACGAGTGTGAATCGGATCGCCGCATCGGGAAAGAGCGGCGGGGCGGAGGCAGGGGACAAGGCATGCAGATCGAATTTTCCGGCCGTTCGGTGGCGGTCACCGGCGGCGGCAGCGGCATCGGCGCCGCCACGGCCCGGGCCTTTGCCGCGCTGGGCGCAAGGGTCGGCGTCCTGGACCTGGACGAAGCGGGCGCCGAGGCCGTGGCGACGGAGATCGGGGATGCCGCGATGGCGATCGCCCTGGACGTTGCCGATGCGGAAGCCGTGACGCAGGCCCTGGACCGGCTGGCGGAGGTGCAGGGCGGGCTGGACGTGCTGGTCAGCAATGCCGGCATTCTGCGCGCCTATACCATGGACGATATGGGCCCGCAGGACTGGGCACGCGTCCTGGCGACCAACCTCTCCGGGCCGTTCCACTGCCTGCATGCGGCCCTGCCGCACCTGCGGGCCTCGGCCCAGGCCGGCCGCGGCCCGGCAGTGATCAACGTCGCCTCGACCACGGCGAAGAGCATCTCCCGCCACGGCGGCATCGACTATACGGCATCGAAATCGGGCATCCTGGGCCTGACCCGCCATGCCGCCTACGAGCTGGGGCCCTCCGGCATCCGTGTCGTCACGGTCTGCCCCGGGCCGACCCTGACCTCGATGGTGGCGGCCCACAACACGGAGGAACGGCTTGCCGCCACGGCCCGGATGATCCCGCTGGGGCGCTGGGTCCAGCCGGAAGAGATCGCCGACGTGATCCTGTTCTTCGCCAGCCGGCATGCTGCCATGTGCACCGGCACCTGCATCGAGGTCGATGGCGGCAGCCTGATCAGCAACGGCGTGGCACATGACGATTACCTGCAGCGCCGCGGCGGCTGAGCGGCGGATCCCGCGGGGCAAGCCGCGCGGTTTCGCCTATAGTGACCCGCAGCCCCTGGGGTGCTGCCGGGCAGGGCACCCCCCATGCGCAAGGAAACGCCGATGACAGGCCCCGCGGACCGCTCTTCTGAAGGCGCAGCGGGCCGGCCCCGCCCCCGCAAATCCGGTCCGGACAGATCCGGTTCGGGCAGATCCGGTCCGGGCAGTTCCAGCCGGCGCAGACTCTGGCGCTGGCTGCTGGTGCCGCCGCTGGCCGTCGTGCTGCTGCTGGCCGCCCTGGTCGCGGTCTCGCACCTGATGCCCCTGAACATGATGCGGCCCATGGCGCAGGCGCAGCTCTCGGCCGCGCTCAGCCGGCCGGTGAGCCTGTCGGGCGACCTCTGGATCCGCATCGGTCCCTCGGTGCGGTTCGTCGCCAAGGGGATCGACGTCCGCAACCCGGAAGGCTCCGGCTTTCCGGAGCCCGAATTCCTCACCGCCCGGCGGGTGGCGATCGACATCCCGCTGCTCTCCCTCCTGGCCGGTTCGCCGAACATCACCCGGGCGGTGGCGGCCGGCGGCGACCTGCAGTTCCAGGTTCGCAGCGACGGCGTCAACAACTGGAACCTGTCGCAGACGACGGATACCGAGACCGAGAGCACGATCGCGCTGCCCGACGTCCTGAAGGTGAAGGACGGACGGGTGGCGCTGATCGACGTCCCCGCCAACCAGACCTCGGCGATCGAGCATCTGGACATCTCCCTCACCCCGCGCTGGGTGGCGCCGGACGGCAGGCAGGTCGGGCCGGGCGAAGGCCTGCAGGCCGGCTGGGACCTGGCCGCGGAAGGCCAGATCCTCGACCGCAAGGTCACCTTGGCCGGACAGCATTCCGCCGTCTCGCCGGACGGTGTCTACGCCCTCGACCTGGCGCTGCAGTCGGAATTCGCGACCGGCACGGTCAAGGGCCGCGTCTTCGAAAGACCGGTGACCGGCTTCGACGGCCGGGTCGAGGCACGGATTCCCTCGGTGCGCCAGCTGGCCCACTGGCTGCAGATCCCGCTGGATCCCGCCCAGCCCGACCCGGGCAGCCTGGCGCTGGAGGCGGAGCTGGCCGCCGACGGCAAGCGGTCCGCGCTGACCCGGGGGGTGATCACCGGGGACTATGCCACGGGCCAGGCGCATGGCAGCCTGGAGGCGGTGGAGGGCGGCCTGCGCCTCGACGGCGCGGCGGATCTCGGCCTGCTGGACTTCGATGCCTACCTGCCGCCGCCGGACGTGGAGACCGAGCTTCCGACCCCGATCGCCAACCTCGCCATCTTCCGTGCCATCCGCCAGATCGCCGACCTGCCGGACACCCAGGTGCCCCTGGAGTGGCTGGCGGGCCTGCAGGGCGGCTATGGCCTGAAGGTGGACCGCGCCATCCTGCGCGCGCTGGAACTGCAGAACGGGCAGGCCTGCCTCTCGGTGGCCGGCGGGACGGCGCGCCTGACCCTGGTCGAGGACAATCGCGACCAGGGCATGGCCGGCGGGCCGGATGCGGAGGTGCAGGCAGGCGCGACCGGCAGTGACGCCGCCGCCGCGGCGCCTTCCGCCGCCGAAGACAAGGCCGACGATCCCTGTACACGACCCGCGCCATCGGCGGCGGCATCGCCGGATGGCAATGCCGCTGCGACAGCCGATGCCAGTGATACCTCTGATGCCGGTGCCGCCGCCGATGCGGAACAGGCACCGCCGCCGGGCACCGGTCATCTGACCCTGGTCCTGTCGCGGCAGGCCGGCGCCGCGGACGCCGCCCAGGTGGCGGCCGCGGTGCAGCTGGACGGCGCCGCCACGGCGATGCCGATCGGCGCCGTTCCGCTGCTGTTTCCCGCGAAGCCACCGGCAAACGGCGCCGCAAAGACGAAAGGCGATGCCAGGAAGTCCGACGGGGGAAAGGCCGACGACGGGAAGACCGCCGCGGGGGAGGCGGCCGATGGGCAGGGTGCCGACGGCGAAACCGGCCCTGCGGCGCCAACCGTCTACCTGACCGGCCGGACCCGGCTGGAGACCCGCGGCGTCACCTGGCTGCGGCTGGCGGCGGAAATCGAGGGCCGGGTGAAGGCGGTGCTCAGCGACAGTGCCGCGGCGGATGCGCCGGCGGCCGTGGAGGCAGAGGTGCAGGCACCGGGCGGCGACGAGGCGCTGACCGCGACCCTGTCGCTGAAGGGGCAAGAGGAGAAGATCGGCCTGGATGTCACCGCCAGCCCGCTGCGGACCATCCTGCTGGAGGACAGCTTCACCCTGAAGGCACAGCTCCAGGGCGGGCTCGGCAATGGCAGCATCGATGGTGTGGTGCAGACCCGGCCGGTCCCGAGCTTCCGGGGCAATGCCGA
The DNA here is from genome assembly GCF_042646425.1 of Marinibaculum pumilum. Taxonomy (NCBI): domain Bacteria; kingdom Pseudomonadati; phylum Pseudomonadota; class Alphaproteobacteria; order Rhodospirillales; family Rhodospirillaceae; genus Marinibaculum; species Marinibaculum pumilum. The sequence continues at coordinate 111,284 of NZ_JBHRTR010000020.1, read as the reverse complement.
TGTGAAGAGCGAGAGCCCCGGCCCGCTGCTGGCGGTGGTGACGGGCGACCCGTCGCTGCGCGACTACGATCCCGGCCCACTGGCGCTGACCCTGGCCATGGTGGAGGAAGGCGAGGCGATCGAGATCAGGCAGGCAGTCCTGCAGCTGGGCGACAGCCGCATCGAAGCGGAGGGGCGGATCGTCCCGCAGGAGACCACGCGGGTCAGTCTGACGGTGACCGGGTCGAAGATGGACCTGGCGCGGCTGCTGCCGCCATCGTCCGGCGGCGGCGGCAAGCTGCCGGCGATGCCGGCGGCGTCGCTGTTCCCGCAGGGCCTGGACCTGGAGCTGCACGGGACCTTCACCGAGCTGCGGACGCAGGACCTGGCCTTCGACAAGGTCGAGGTGAAGGCGGTGGTGGCGCCGGCGCAGCTGTCGCTGACCGGCAATGGCACACCGGCCGGCGGCGGCACGGCCCGGCTGGAGCTGTCTCTGACGGGCGACGGCGCCGGCACCGGTGCGGCGACCGGCGACGATGATGATGGCGATGCCGGGCAGGCGGCCGCACAGCGACGCTCCGTCACGGCGGAGGGGAAGCTGGACCTGGAGGCGGAGGCGAGCCGGCTGAAGCAGCTGTTCCGGGCCGAAGCCGGCGACGGCGCTTCAGGCAGCGGCAGCCTGAAGGCGGCGTTCCGGACCGACGGCGACAGCCTGCCGGCGCTGATGCACGGCCTCACCGGCACCGCCTCTGTGACGATCAAGAATATGCAGGGCGAGCTGCATCCGATCGATGAACTTTCCGCCAGCCTGGATGCGGGCCCGGATGCCACCAGCCTGACCGTCGACGCGCGCTTCCCGAAACCGCAGCTCGGTGCCGACGATGCCATTGCCATCGTTGCCAGGAAGCGGGGGGAAACGGCCGTGACCAACAATCCGGTGCATGGCGAACTCCGCTGCAAGGGACATCTGTGGCATTGCCTGGCTGCCGGCGAGGTCCCGGCGGAATTGAGCCTGGTCTCCGGCGACAGCCGGCTGGACCTCGACGGCCGCGCCGCATTCCGGGAGGCGCCGGGGCAGGTCAGCGGCCGGCTCAGCTTCGCCGGCAAGCGGCTGTCGGACTGGGACGGCCTCGTCGGCGATGCCCTGCCGCAATACGGTCCCTACAAGCTCACCGCCGACGTCGTGCTGACACCGCATCGCCAGACCTTCAGCGACCTGGCCCTGACGGTCGCGAATTCCGACTTCGCCGGGCGGCTGGACATGCGCTGGCGCGACAAGCGGCCCTGGCTGGACGCGAACCTCAAGAGCAAGCACCTCAACACCGAGGATTTCGGGTCGCAGAACGTCGAAGGCCAGCAGTTCGCCGAGAAGGTGCGGGTGCCGACCGGCTGGCTCGACTGGGTACGCGGCAAGGCGCAGCTCGCCGTGGGCGAAATGAAGATCCAGCACGGCTTCACCATGAACGATGTCGACACGGCGCTGGAAAGCGACGGCCGCAGGCTGCAGGTGCACCGCTACCGTGCCGGGCTCATCGGCGGGCAGTTCGACGCCACGGGAAGCCTGCAAGGCGCCGCGAAGGACGCGGCCGCCGTCGACATGCAGGGCAGCCTGAAGGAGGCCGATGTCAGCAAGGTCGCGGCACGGCTGGGCGAGCCCGACATCGTCAGCGGCGCGCTGGACGCCGTGGTGAAGCTGCGGAGCCAGGGGACCACCCTCGACGACCTGGTGGGGCGGCCGACCGGCGAGTATTTCGTGCGGATCGACAAGGGTCATATCTCCAACGATGCCCTCGGCCTGCTGTCGGTGAAGTTCGCCGACATCTTCTCGCCGCTGTTCGGCAGCACGTCGCAGACCGACCTGAACTGCCTGCAGAGCCAGGGCACCGCCAAGGCCGGCGACCTGCAGGTGCCGGAGATGCGACTCGACACCAGCATCTTCCAGGTGCATGGCGAGGGCCAGCTGAGCATGCCGAAGCAGAGCATCGACATGGACTTCCGCATGTTCGGCTCGCGCGTGTCGGTGGCCTCGCTGGCGCCTGCCTTCAGCGTGACCGGCAAGCTGTCCGACCCGGATATATCCTTCAATGCCGCGGAGACCGCGCTGGATCTCGCGCCCTCCCTCCTGGGATCGCTGGCCGGAGAGGTCGCCAGCATCGTCAAGGGTGTGACCGGAGCCGGCGATAAGGGTAGTGTCGGCAGCGGCTGTCCGC
>NZ_JBHRTR010000020.1:87218-108987 GCF_042646425.1 Marinibaculum pumilum | reverse complement strand
AGGGGGGCCCCGCCGGTCCCCGGCGTCGGCGGACCTCTACGGTCCCGCGGCGGCGGATCGACAGGACGGGAGGAAGACCGGTGTCCAGCGATGCGGCGGGGCTGGCCACGGCGGAATTGCCGGCACGGCAGATCGAGGTGCTCGGGCGGCGGATCTCCTGTGTGGAGGTCGGCCAGGGCGACCCGATCCTGTTCCTGCACGGCAATCCGACATCGTCCTATCTGTGGCGCAACGTGATGCCGCATCTCGCCGACCAGGGCCGGTGCCTGGCGCCCGACCTGATCGGCATGGGCCGTTCCGACAAGCTGTCGCCCTCCGGTCCCGAAAGCTATCGCTTCGTCGAGCATCGCGTCTTCCTGGAGGCATTGCTGGAGGCACTGGGGGTGCAGCGCAACGTGACCCTCGTCCTGCACGACTGGGGATCCGCGCTGGGCTTCGACTGGGCGAACAGGCATCGCGCAGCCGTCATCGGAATCGCCTATATGGAAGCCATCGTGCGGCCGCTCCTGTGGTCGGAATGGAACAGCCGGTCGCGTGCCCTGTTCGAGGGCTTCCGGTCGCAGGCGGGCGAGGAGATGGTGCTGGAGAAGAATCTCTTCGTTGAAAGGGTGCTGCCTGGCTCGATCCTGCGGCAGCTGTCGACGGAGGAAATGGCGATCTATCGCCGGCCTTTCGCCGCAACGGGCGAGGAGCGCCGCCCCACCCTGACCTGGCCGCGCCAGATTCCGCTGGACGGCGAGCCGGCCGACATCGTCGCCATCGTGGAAGCCTATGCCGCCTGGCTTTCCGGCAGCGACCTGCCGAAACTGTTCGTGAATGCGGATCCCGGGGCCATCCTAACGGGTGCGCCGCGGGAATTCTGCAGAGCCTGGCCGAACCAGCAGGAGGTGACCGTGCCGGGACTGCATTTCATCCAGGAGGATTCACCGCACGAGATCGGCTCGGCGATCGCGGACTGGCGCCGCGGCTTCGCCGGCACCGGTTGACCGCCGCCGCCTCCATTCCCACCCATCGTCCAGACTGTCTGGAGCACCGTCCATGCTGAAACGGATCCTCATCGTCATCGCCGTCCTGGTCGTCCTTGCGATCGCTGCGGTGATCGCCATCCCCTTCCTGGTGCCGAAGGACCAGGTGAAGGCCCTGGTCACCGAGGAGGTGCATCAGGCCACCGGCCGCACCCTGGTCCTGGGCGGCGACCTGGATGTCCAACTGTTCCCCGTCCTGGCGGTCACCGTGGACGAGGCGGCGATCAGCAATCCGCCCGGCATGGAGGGCGACCTGGCGCAGGTGACGGAACTGATCGTCGAACTCGACTGGATGTCGCTGCTGTCGCGCGAGCTGCGGATCCAGAAATTCGTTCTGGACCGGCCGCAGATCGCACTGCAGGTCGGCGCGGATGGCCGCGGCAACTGGGAATTCGAGCCGCCCGCCTCTACGCCAGGGACGCCGGCGGCAGGGACGGCGGCGGAAGGGAGGCCCGCCGAGCCGGCGCCTTCCGATACCGCCCCCGCCCCGGCGGAGGATATGGCGGACGGCCCGGACCGGGAGCTGCGGGAGCTGCAGCTCAGCGGTGTCGAGATCCGCAAGGGGCAGGTGACCTATACGGATGCCGCCGGGGAAAGCCACCGGCTCGAGGATCTGGACCTGACCCTGGACATGCCGGGCCTGGCCCAGCCCCTCGACCTGTCCGGCAAGGCGCGGGTCGACGGCACCGACCTGGCGTTCGAGGGCCGGATGGGCGAGCTGCGCGGCCTGATGCAGGGCGACAAGGTCGCCACCCGGCTTGCGCTGTCGTCGGAGCCGGCGACCCTGGTGCTGGACGGCCAGCTCGCCGCGGGTGCGGCGCAGAGCTTCGACGGCGATATCCAGCTCGCCGTGCCCTCGGTGCCGGCGCTGCTGGCGCTGGCGGGGCAGGACGCCGCCGCCGTGCCGCCGTCTCTGGCCAATGTCGACCTGAAGGGCAGGCTCAGTGCCGTGCCGCAGAAGCTCGGCCTCAGCGGCATGACCCTGGCACTGGGCGAGGTGACCCTGACCGGCGATATCGTCGTGGAGCCACAGGGCGACCGGCCGCGGATCGCCGCCGACCTGAAGACCGGCATGCTGGACCTGAACGCCATCCTGCCGCAGGGCGGCGCGGCGGCGCAGCCGGAGGCGGCGCCGGCCGATGCTGCTGGCACCGCGCCCCAGACGCAGGGGGGCACGCCTGCCCCGCAGGCCAGCCAGCCGGCACCTGCAGCACCCGGCGGCGGTGCGGCCTGGCCGGACACGCCGATCGACGTTTCCGCGCTGTCGATGCTGGACCTCGACCTGTCGCTGGTGGCCGACGGGCTGCGCTACCGGAAGTTCGAAGCCAGCGGCCTGGAGTTCAGCGTCGCCCTGCGCGACCGCAACCTGTCGGCCGACCTGTCCCGCCTGGCGCTCTATGGCGGCAAGGGCAGCGCCCAGGTGAACGTCAATGCCCGCGGCGGCGCGCCGCAATTCGCCGTGACCGCCGACCTGGACGGGATCCAGGCGGAGCCGGTGCTGGCGACCCTGGCGGATTTCGACCGGCTGGCGGGCACCGGCAATGCCAAGGCGGCGCTGACCTCCTCCGGCGGCACGGTGCGGCAGGCGGTCGCCAACCTGGCCGGCAACGGCGCCATCCTGTTCCGCGACGGAGCGATCAAGGGCATCAACATCGGCCAGATCCTCCGTTCCATCGGCTCCGGCTTCCAGCAGCCGTTCTACGGGCCTGAGCAGGCCACCGACTTCTCGGAACTGAGCGGCAGCTACTCGATCTCCGGCGGCGTGCTGACCAATCGCGACCTCAGCATGAAATCGCCGCTGCTGCGCATGGACGGCGCCGGCACGGTCAGCATCATCGGCAAGACGGTCGACTACCGTGCCGAGCCGGAGCTGGTCGCCACCGCCGCCGGCCAGGGCGGCGCCGACGAACTCGACGGGCTGACCGTGCCACTGCTGATCCGCGGCCCGCTGGAAGATCCGGCGATTACGCCGGACATCCAGGGCATGACGGAGAACTTCCTGAAGGATCCGGATGCCGCGATCCGGCAGCTCAAGGGCCTGCGGCAGAACCTGCCCGGGCAGCTGCAGCAGTTGCTGGGCAATGGCGCGGCACCGACCGGCGATGCCGCGCAGGGCGCTTCCCCGACGGAGAATCCGCGCGAGGCCGTGGAGGATGCGGTGAAAGGCGTCCTTGGCGGCGGCAAGAATCCGGGAGACGCCCTGCGGGGCATCCTCAACCGCTGACCCGCTGCGGCGGCGGTCCCGTCAGCCGCCCGGCAGGCCGGCGCAGTGGCGCCGCCAGATGTCGCGGAAGGCGGCCTCCACCCGGCGGACATGGCCGTCCCGGTCGCCGGCCGGGGCGGCCGCCAGCGCCGGACGCAGGCGCTGGCGCAGCGCGTCCAGGCGCTCCGGCGCCTGCGCGAGACGCAGAGCCGCCGCCACATAGCCCTCCGCGTCTTCGGCCACGCAATCCTCCAGGCCGATCTGGGTCAGGACCGAAGCGGAGACGCGGCCGGCCGGCGCGCGGCCGCGCAGGGTGACGACAGGCACCCCCATCCAGAGCGCGTCGCCGGTCCCGACACCGCCGGTCACCGGCAGGGTGTCCAGGGCGATATCGATCTCGGCAAAGGCATTCAGATGTGCCTCCACCGCCGTGCCCGGCAGGAAGGTCAGCCGCTCCGCCGGCAGGCCCAGCGCGGCGGCCCGCCGGCAGAACGCGGCGCGGCCGGCCGGCCGCGTGAAGCCGAAATCCTTCAGCACCAGCCGTGAATCGGGCAGCGCCTGCAGTACCGCGGCCCACAGCCGCAGGCTGTCGTCGGTCAGCTTCGGCGCCCGCGCGAAGGCGCCGAAGGAGATTGCGCCGCGGGTCCGGAACGGCGGCGGCGCCACCGGCGGGTCCAGCATCGGCCGCAGCAGCGCGACGCTCTCCATGCGATAGGGTCGCTCCACGAACAGCGCATCTTCCTGCGGCGGCACCACGACGGGATCGGTGAACAGCCAGTCGATTGCCGCCAGCCCGGTGCCGGTGGGATGACCCCAGGCACTGACCTGCACCGGCGCGGGCCGGCGGGCGAAGACCTCCAGCCGATGGCCGTCGGTATGGCCGCAGCAATCCACCAGGATGTCGATGCCGTCGGCGCGGATCTGCGCCTCCAGCGATCCGTCGGACATGGTCGTCGCATCGCGCCAGAGATCGGCAGCGTCGCGGAATCGCGCCGTCAGGTCGTCGGTGGCGGGGCTGGTCATGTAGCAGACCGCCGCCAACCGGGACCGGTCACGACCCAAGATCAGCGGCGCGAAGGCCCGCGCCGCGGAGTGGCGCCGGAAGTCGGGGGAGACATAGCCGATGGTCAGCCGCCGCTCCGGGTCCGGGGCGGCCGGGGCGGGGGCGCCCGGGTCGGCGACGGCTGGGGCGGGCGCGGCAGGCAGGTTGCGCGGGCCGCCGAAGCGCAGCGCCCAGTGCCGCCGCACGGCCTGCTGGCTGGCGGTGTCCTGGCGGCTGTCGAAATCCAGCAGGAAGATCAGGTTGGACCAGAGGCTGCTGTCCCATTGCCGGTTGCGCAGCGCCTGCCAGGCAAGGTCGACCGCCTCCGCCGGCCGGCCCAGGTCCTTCAGGATGGAGGCCAGGTTGGCCAGGGCGCGGGGATTGTCCGCCTCGACCTGCAGCGCGCGGCGGGCGGCACGCTCCGCACCGTCGAGATCCCAGATCCGCTGCCGCGCCAGCGCCAGCAGGTACCAGGGTTCGGCGCGCTCCGGCGCCAGGCCGGCGGTGCGCTCCAGCAGCGGACAGGCCGCGGCATGATCGCCGACGGCCATCAGGGCGAGCGCCAGGTTGGCACTGGCCAGCATCTGCATCGGACGCACAGCTTCCCGTGCCGCAGTATCGTCGCCGGCCTGCGCGGCCCGCGCCTCCGCCGCCTGCCAACCGGCGTGCAGATGGCCGAAGCCCGCCGCGGTGCGGCCCAGGCGCACCTCGGTCGTGCCAAGGGAGCACAGGGCGCGGGGGTCGGCGGGCGCGGCAGACAGCGCCCGTTCCAGCCATGGCAGGGCCTCTGCGGCCCGGCCCTGGTCCAGCAGCAGCGAGCCGGCGTTCAGCAGCGCGCGAGGATCGGCAGGCACCGCCTGTGCCGCCGCGGCGAAGCAGGCGACGGCATCATCGATGCGGCCGGCCGCCGCCAGCCGCACCCCGTCGTCCAGCCGGCGGGCGGCGAAGTCGGCGCCGGCCTCCTCGCCACCGGCCTCCTGGATGTCAGGCGCGGCTGTAGACATGACGATGCCGCGGCCATCCGGCGATACCGGGGCCGTCCGTCAAGGCAGCGGGACACGGGGGCGCCGGCCTCACGACCGGGGCGCCGCCGCGTCCGGCCGGATCAATCGTTGGGAACGGTGACGCTGTCGTCCGCGGCGCCGGCGTTCTGCTGCTCCTGCAGCCGGTTCTGGATCTCGATCGCCATCCGCTGCATGAAGCCGGCGCAGGCGATGAAGGTGTTCAGCGGCATCACCAGGCGGGTCTGCACTTCGCGGCGCTCGACCGGCGTGCCGTCGACCACTTCCTGCTGCGCGGTGGAATAGCAGTTCAGCTTCACGAAGCCGCCCGAGACGGAAATGCCCTGCATGCCTTCCATGAAGGTCTCCAGGGACCGCGCCGTCTCTTCGTACAGGCGGACCCGCCGCTCACCTTCCATCACGTCGGCGATCAGGCGCTCGGTCATGAATGTCTCCCCTTGGCTTCTCTGGCTGTCCGGCCGCAGATGCCCGGCGCCTGCGGCGCCGCGGCACGGTTGCGGTGAATGGCGTTCGGTAGCGGTCGGCGCGCCGGAGTGCAAGGCGAAAGTGGGATCACCGGCGGCGGATTCTCTTGTTTTCCGGGATCGGGGCGCGGGCCTGGCGGCCCCTGCCCCGGCTCAGGCGCTTCACTGCAGGTGGAAGTCTCGGAAGCCGAAGCGGCCGACCGACAGCGCGATGATGCCCGAGCCCTCCCGGCCTTCGCCGACGGGCATGCCTGCCGCCGGCTTGCCGCCTGTCGCGCCGGGCCCGGGGCAGGAGGGTCCCAGGTCGGCGAGCTGCAGCACCTTGCTGCCGTTCACGAAGGCGGCAAGGCTGTCGCCGCTGCGGCGCAGGGTCAGGCGGTTGGCATGGCCGGCGCGAAAGTCCGCGGCGCGGGCCTGGGCCAGCGGGTGCAACCCCTTCCGGTCGCGGGCATAGATCCCGGCCACCCCGTCCGGGTGCAGCACGAAGGCGCAATAGTTCGGCCCCGCGGGCTGGAAGTCGAACAGCAGGCCGGCGCCCGACAGCTGCGTCACGCCGGAGCGCGGCAGGCTGACCTCCACGGACAGGTCGTCCGCGGCATCGGCTTCATCCAGGCGATAGCCGTAGTAGATGCTGGTCTCGTTGGTGTCGTTGTTGAGCAGGAAGCGGCCGCGCCCCGCCGCGTCCCGGTCGACCGCGCCGGTCCAGACACCTTGCGCGGTCGGGCCCAGCGGCAGGGCCGCCGCCAGGTCGGGCATCAGGCGGCTCAGCCGGACCTGGTCCGGCGGCGTGGCGGCGCTGCCCTCCCCGCCGCCCAGGCCACCATGGGCGGCCAGCCCGAGGGCCAGGATGCAGCATGCGGTCAGGACGGTCGGACGCAGGTACGACATTGCGGTGATCCTACAGTGTTTCGCTCAGCCGGGGACAGGGGGTCTTGCCTGTGCTGCGATCGCCCCGGTTCGGCGGCCATACTTGCCGGTCCGGCCTTAACAGCACCTTTCGGCCGCGCCGGAATCGGTGCGAACCGGCCAGCCTGCGGGAAACCGCCGCACGTTGAAATCGATGGGGCGCTGGGGTAATCCCGCTCGCATCCCGGCCGGCGGCGATGGCAGGCATGTCGGGCGGTCACGGTTGGAGAGAGCATGGCGCGAACGGGAATCGGCGCCCGCCTGATGGCGGCGCTGCGTGGCGGAGATCGGCTGAAGGCGGCGGAACTGCGCGTCGCGGAGCTCGAGTGGGAGCTTTCCAAGCAGCGGCCGTTCGACGATCCGCCCTCCTACAGCGGCGACATGATGGCGACCTGGTACAAGAGCGTCGACTTCCTGAAGGACCCCCGCTTCATGGCCGCCTATCAGCGCGGCATGGACAGCGGCCATATCCTCGGCCGGCCCGAAGGCAGCCGGATGGACATCCATATCGAGTGGCGCATCCACACCTGCTGCTGGGCCGGGGCCCATGCCCTCAACCTGGAAGGCGATTTCGTCGAGTGCGGGGTGAATACCGGCATCATGTCGCTGGCGGTCTGCGACTATGTCGATTTCAACAGCACCGGGCGCAGCTTCTGGCTGTTCGACACCTTCCAGGGCATCCCGATGGAGCAGCTGACCGACGATGAGCGCGCCGAGGGGAAGGAGAACGCCCCTGGCCGGTACTTCGACTGCTACGAGCTGGCGAAGGCCAATTTCGCGCCCTTCCCGAACGCCCGGCTGGTGCAGGGCCGGGTACCGGAGACCCTGTCGCAGGTGGAGATCGAGAAGGTCGCCTACCTGTCCATCGATATGAACATCGTCGAACCGGAGCGTGCCGCCCTGATGCATTTCTGGCCGCGGCTGGTGCCGGGCGCGGTCGTGGTGCTGGACGATTACGGCTGGCTGCAATACGGCCTGCAGAAGAAGGCGCATGACGAGTTCGCCCGCAGCCAGGGCACGGAAATCATGCTGCTGCCCACCGGCCAGGGACTGATGGTCAAGCCCTGACCTTCTGCCTGTGTCGCCGGCCTGATGCGGCCTTTCGGCCTCGCCCGCCGGCCCCAAGAACCCTACCCGGCCACCGCCTCCGCGCTGCACGGCAGCATCGCCATGCCGTCGAATCGGTTGTCGGCCAGCAGCTCCAGCAGCCCGACATTGTTGCGGATCTGCCAGAGGTCGGCCTGCGAGCCGGCCACCGACAGCAGCAGGAACCAGGCGCCGGCCTGCAGCAGCAGCTTCACCCGGAAATGGTAGACGGCGACCTCGCCGGCCTCCACCGGCGGGATCACCGTGTCCGGCATCCATGAGGTGTTGTTGGCAAAGCCCTGCACGCCTTTCGGGGTGCGAAGTCCGAAGCCCACCAGCGGCGCCTCATGCGGCTGGTGGAAGCGGATCTTGACGTAGATGTCCAGGTCGCTGCCGCAGGTCACGGCCGACGGGTTCACCCGCCCCTCGGACAGCAGCATGTAGTCGACGATCTCCGCCTGCTCGTTGCCGTAGACATATTCGTCGGCGTTGTAGGTCGGGTTGCCGCTGAGCTGGTTCTGCCCGGACCGGTCGGCCAGGAAGGCCGACAGTTCCGGCGGCCGGTTGGCCGCCTCGGGCGCCGGCAGGGCAGCGGGGCGGTTGCCCTGGACGGTGGCGGGCCCGCTGCTGCCGGCCGCAATCGCCGCCGGTGCCGGCGGGGCCTCCTCCGCGGCGCGGTCCTGCCGCTTGGCGCGCAGGTCGCCGAAGCCCAGGATCTCCGAATAGAGGTTCACGATGTGGCGCGGCTCGCCCATCTCCACCAGCCGGCCCTTGTGCAGCAGGATCGCGAAGTCGCAGAGCTGCAGCACCGAGGAGCGGTCGTGGGTGACGTAGATGATCGTCTTCCCCGCCTCCTTGAAGGAGGAGAACTTGCGGTAGCTCTTCTCCTGGAAGCGGGCATCGCCGACCGACAGCGCCTCGTCGACGATCAGCACTTCCGGGTCGACATGGATCGCCGCGGAAAAGGCCACCCGCACGAACATGCCGGAGGAATAGGTCTTCACCGGCTGGTCGAAGAAGTCGCCGATATCGGCGAAGGCCTCGATCTCCGCGATGCGGCTGTCGATCTCGCGCCGGCTGAGCCCCATGATGGTGGAGTTCATCACCACGTTCTCGCGGCCCGACAGGTCGGCGTTGAAGCCGGCGCCCAGCTCCAGCAGGGCGGCCAGGCGGCCCTCCATGGCGACATGGCCAGTGGTGGGCGCCAGCACGCCGGCGATGATCTGCAGCAGGGTCGACTTGCCGGAGCCGTTCATCCCCAGGATGCCGACGGTCTGGCCCCGCGGCACGTCGAGCGAGATGTCGTGCAGCGCCCAGAACGGCCGGTGGTAGGGCTTGCCGAACAGGTTCAGCGCCTCCTTCAGCCGGTCGCCGCGGCTGTTGAACAGGCGGTACATCTTCGAGACGTTCTCGACCCGCACCGCCGGCGAGGGGTTGTGGATTGCCGGCGCCGGCATGGCGGGCGTCGGGGTCTCGGCCGGCGGGCTGTCGGTGGCCGGCTTGGCGAGGGCGTTAGAGGACATCGGCAAAATGCGGCTTCAGCCGCCCGAAAAGGAGGCTGCCGAGAAGCAGCACGAACAGGGTGCAGGCCCAGAACCACAGGTCCAGCGGCCATTGGAACCAGAACGGCTGGTCGTAGAGCAGCACGCCGCGATAGCCCTGGACGATGTAGAACAGCGGGTTCATCCGGATGATCGCGTAGGCCCAGTCCGGCAGGTTGTCCACCGGCCAGATCACCGGCGTCACCCAGAACCAGATCGTCAGGATGGCGCCGATGACATGGGCGGTGTCGCGCTGGAACACGTTGACCGGTGCCAGCACGAAGGACAGGGCTGCGGCGAAGGTCAGCATCGCGCCGCTGAAATACAGGATCTGGATGTAGTGCAGCTGCGGCGGCAGGCCGTTCACCGCCATGATGAACAGCAGGAAGACGATCAGCACCGCATGCACGATCACCGTCGACACGATCGGCACCAGCGGCAGCACCTCCATCGGGAAGGCGATCTTCTTCACCAGGTAGGCGGCGCCCAGAACGGAATTGGTGCCCCCCGACAGCGCCTCGGAGAAGGCGATCCAGGGCACGATGCCGCAGAACACCATCAGGAAGTAGGGCGGGCCGTCCTCGAAGGTGACCTTCAGGCCGTAGGCGGTAACGAACCAGAACACGCCGATCAGGACCAGCGGGTTGACGATCGCCCAGACCGATCCGGCCAGGGTGGCCGCATAGCGGCCGCGCAGCTCGTAGACAGCGAGGCTCCACAGCAGGCTGCGGCTGCGGAAGATGGTGCGCAACAGGCCGACGATACCGAAACCGAACATCAAGGGGTCTCACGCAGGAGGGAGAGGGTGAAGAAGCCGGGATTGAGCGGGTCGTCCGCCTCCCGCCACAGGCGCCAGCCCGGCGGCATGGCATAGGCGTCGCGCTCCAGCACCATCTCGTCGAACGGGTTGCGGTAGATGCGCTGCAGCTTCAGGTACACGGCCGACCGGGTCTTGGCGCCCATCAGTGACAGGTAGTGGGCGATCTGCGGCCGGGTCATTTCGTGCAGCGCGCTGATCGACACGAAGGCATCGATCATGCCGTCCGGCATCAGCTCCAGCTGGTTGGCGGAGAAGAAGGCGATCTCGGCCTCCGCCAGCTCCGCCTCGATCTGCGCGAAACTGTCGAAATGGCGGAAACGGAAGACCTTGCGGTCCGGGAACAGTCTGGACAGGTACCATTGCGCGACCATCAGGGTCGGCGGGATGTCGAAGATCATGTAGCGCAGGCGCCGCTTCGACAGCAGCAGCCAGCCCAGCCGGCCATAGCCGGCGCCCAGTTCCGCCACCACCGGCGGCGCAGCGGCTGCGTCCTGCGGCAGCGGCCGGCCCGCCGCCGCCATCGCCGCCTCCAGGTCCGCCGCCTCGCAGGCGGAATTGACCAGGTCCTGGGACACCGGCCGGCCGCGCAGGGTCAGCGGGATCGGGTTGCCCAGCGCCGGCTCCTGCATCCCCTGCAGCCAGGCACCGGACGGGCGGCGTTCCGCATAGCCCCATTGCGCCCCAACCATCAGGCGGTAGAGCAGGCGCTTCAGGCGGCGCGCATCGGCGCGCTCGCCGGGGAAGATCCGGTAGCGCGGGTCCATCGAGAACCAGAGCGCCGGATCGTCGTCCGGGTCGGCAAGCGCTGTGCGCAGCGGTGCGAGCATGTCGCCGCGCCGCCACAGTGCCAGCGAGCGCCGGATGCGGGGGTCGCGGAAGCCGCGGATGACGAAGTTGAAGTAGTTCTGGTTGATCGTGCGCTTGAAGTTCTCCAGCCCCGCCCAGGACAGCCAGGACACGTTGGCGTCGCCGAACGTCTCCCAGAAGCGGGAGGGGCGGTAGATTTCCGGCGCGGCATCGAGCTCGGCCCGCATCGCCGCGATCTCCGCCCGGCGCTCCGGCGCCAGCAGGTCGGGCTGGTGGCCGGACTCGTGCAGGTGTTTCTGGACCGGGTAGTGCCGCGCGGCCACGGCCGCCCGGAAGGCGGCGTGACCGTCGGCGGACGGGTCTGCGCCGCGCTCGATCAGCAGCATCACCGCATTCAGGGCGCCGGCCTCGGCGGCGACCCGCAGCGCGCGGCTGTCCGCCGCCGCCGGGTCCGCGCCGTTCGCGATCGCCGCCTGGATGCCGGCGCGGTCGTCGGCGCGGGCTGCCGCCAGCAGGGCGTCCTGTGCCGCGGCAGGCGGCTGTGGCGCGGACAGCGCGGCCTCAGCCTGGGCCATGGGCGGATCCGTCCCCGGCTGCGGGTTGTGGTTCCGGCGCCAGCGCCTCCACCGCGTCGTCCCAGGGCCGATAGGCGTCCAGCGCCCCGGTGAGGGCGGCAAGCACCTCCGGGGTGACGGCAAAGCGTGCGCTGGCGGGATGATGCTGCAGCGCCGGGAAGATGCGGTAGGTGCGGGTCCCGCCCGGCAGGTCCTGCGGCGGCACCTCGGGGGCGGTTGCCGGATCCGGCGCCGGCATCGGCGGCAGCGGCAGCGCCTCCGCGGTTTGCGCCGGCGGCGGCGCGGCCGCCTGCAGCCGCATCACCTTGTCGATCAGCCGGCCGAGCTTGCGGCCGATGCGTTCGCCCGTGGTGCGCGCCGGCACCGGCGGCGGCGGTGCGGGCTGCGGCGGCAGGAACAGCGGCTCCACATTCTCCGCCGAATTGATCATCGGCAGCTGCATCGCGAGGTCCTGCCACAGCCGGTCCATCGGCTGGTCGCCGAACGCCCGGTCCAGGATCAGGTCGAAGGTTTCCGGCGGGGTGTGCCGGTACAGGTAGAAGGTGGCGATCAGGTCCAGCAGCCGCCCGGTATCGGCGGCGTCGCGGGCATAGTCCGGGCGGTCGGTCAGCGCGGAGACCAGGACCTGACGGAACCAGGCATATTCTTTCGCCAGGCTTTCCGGATCCTCCATCAGCCAGAGGAACGGGTGCCAGCGGGTATAGGGATGGCTGGCATTGATCGCGCGGCCGTTGGAGAACACGGGCACCCGCAGCATCTTGCCATGCACGACGCTGAGCGCCCCGGACAGCAGTTCCTGGGTCAGCACGTGGCGGAACGGCGATGTGGCGTTCAGCACGTCGCGCAGCACATGGGTGCGATAGATGCCGTAGGTCAGGGCCTGGTAGTCGCGGAACAGGTCCCGCACCCGCGCGATCGGATCCGGCGATTCGATGCTGCGGGAATCGTAGACGATATGCTCCAGGTCCATCAGGCCTTCGCCGCGGGTGCGGTCGGTGAAGGCGAAATAGTAGCCATGCGCCACGGCCGCCTGGGGGTCGGCCTCCAGCGCCTCCAGGCAGGCGACCAGCCCGTCGACCAGGATCAGGTCGTCGTCGGCGCAGATCGCGGCATAGGGCGTCGTCACGCGGAACGAACCGTAGCGGAACTTGTCGAACGGCTTGGCGCTGGAATCGTATTCCAGCACCGTTGCCGACAGGCCCAGATGGCCGACCAGGTTGCGTGTGGTGCGGCGGCTCTCTTCGCTGCCGGAATCGAGGACCAGGATCGGGAAGCGCACCCGCAGCCGCGCCAGGTAGTTCATCAGCGCCGTCAGTTCGTGCGGCCTGTTGTAGGTCGGAACGACGAGCGTGAAGAGGGCGGGGAGGCGATCCCCGACGGGTCCGGTCATGTCCGAATGCCTCGATGAAGCTTGACGTTCACGCTGTGAACACCTTAGAACGGGCCACGCTCTAAGGCATTTTCCCGGCGGGGACAAGCGCCCGCACGGCGATGCCGCCATGCGGTGCCGCGACAGGGCGGCACACCCGGAGCGCGTGATTACCGGTCCCCTGCAGTCGGGGACCGCGGGCATGAGGGTCGATGACCGAGATGGGCCGATGACCGAGAAGGACAGCGACCCCGCGCTGACCCTGGGTCTCCTGAGCGAGATCGAAGCCGAACGGTCGACGTCGCAGCGTCGCCTGGCCGGCCAGCTCGGCGTGGCGCTGGGCCTGACCAATGCCTATCTGAAGCGCTGCATCAACAAGGGCTGGATCAAGGTCCGCCAGGTGCCGGCGCGGCGCTGCCTCTATTATCTGACGCCGCAGGGCTTTGCCGAGAAGACCCGCCTGACCCGCGAATATCTGGAATCCTCCTTCCAGTTCTTCCGCGTCGCCCGGCAGGAATGCACCGACGCCTTTGCGGAATGCCAAGCGCGGGGCTGGACCCGGGTGGTGCTGCTGGGCGCGGGCGACCTGGCGGAAGTGGCGGTCATCGCGGCGCATGAAGCAGAGGTGGAGCTGGTCGCCGTCGTCGATCCGGCGCGCAACCGCGACCGCTTCGCCGGCCTGCCGCTGCTGCGGGACCTGCCGCCACGCGATACGTTCGACGCGGTGCTGGTAACCGACGTGATCGACCCGCAGGCGCGTTTCGCCGCCGCCATCCGGCGCCTGCCGCCGCAGCGGGTGATGACGCCGGCCCTGCTGCATGTCAGCCGCGGGCGCGGGGCATCCGATCGCGGCCGCGCAGCGGGGAACGAGGACCTGGTGGGCGAGGACCTGATCGAAAGGGGAGACGCGGCGTGAGGCGCTGGTACGTTGTGGAAGCCCTGCCGCGCTCGGAAGAGCGTGCGGCGATCAACCTGCAGCGCCAGGGCATGCGGACCTATCTGCCGCGCTATCGCAAGCGGCGGCGCCATGCCCGCAAGGTGGAGCTGGTGCCCGCCGCCCTGTTCCCCGGCTATCTGTTCGTCCGCCTCGACGTGGCGGCGGAACCCTGGCGGCGGGTCAACGGCACCTTCGGCTGCCGGCAGCTGGTCTGCGACGGCGAGATGCCGGCGCCCCTGCCGCGCGGCGTGATCCGTGCCCTGAAGGCGCGCGAGGACGAGGACGGCTTCGTGCTGTTCGGCCTGCCCTCGGACAGCTTCTGCCGCGGCGACCGGGTGCGCATCACCGACGGACCGCTCGCGGAACGGATGGGGCTGGTCGACAGCGTCACCGACGCGCAGCGGGTGGTCCTGCTTCTCGACATGCTGGGCCGGCGGGTGCGGGTGCAGCTCGACGCCGACTATATCAGCGCCGCCTGACCTGCCATCCGGCGATCCCGGCGACGGTTCACCCGACGACATGACATCGATGACGACCCTGCTGCCGCCGGTGGCCGGCGACCGCCATGCGCCGCCGCCTGCCGGCTTGTTGATCCTGGCGCTGCTGCTGCTGGCGGCAGCCTTCGTGCTCGCCTGGATGCGGTTTCAGCCGAACCCGCCCGTGGCCGACGACCGGCACTACGTGGCGATGGCCTGGAACCTGGCCGAACATGGCGTGCCCTCGCTGGCGCCGCCGCAGGATGCGGTGCCGGCGCCCACGATGTTCCGCGAACCCGGCTATCCGCTTCTCCTGGCCGGCCTGATGCGCCTCGCGCCCGCCACCCTGGCGGCGGCCCGTTGCGACGCCTTGCCCGCGGCCACGAGCGCGCCGAGCGCGTCATGCCTGGCGGCGCTGCGGCTGGGCCACGGCCTGAACGTGGCGCTGATCCTGGTGGCGGCCGCCTGTGCCGCGCTGGCCGTCTGGCGGCTGTGCGGCGCCGCCCCTGCGGCTCTGCTGGCCCTGGCGATGATCGCCTTCAACCCGAAGATCATGGACTATGCCGACTTCATGATCAGCGAATCGCTGGCCCTGGCGCTGGCGGCAGCGGCGGCCCTGCTGCTGCTGCCCGCCGCGGGCACCGGGCGGGCGGCCTGGGCGGCCGCCATCGCGGCAGGCATTGCCTGCGGGGCGCTGGCGGCGACCAAACAGGCCTTCCTGCCGCTGCTCGTACCGGCGGCGATCGGCGTGGCGCTGGCCCATGCCTGGCAGCGCGGGCCGGCGCCGCGGCCGGCCGCCCGGCGCTATGCCGCCGGCGCGCTGCGCGGCGTCCTGCTGGCGGCGGGCTGGGCGGCGATCGTGGCGCCCTGGCTGTTCTGGAACCTGGCGAGCTTCGGCAGCCCGCTCCCCTCCGACCGCGCGCGCGAGGGCGAGGTGCTGGCCTACCGGATCGAACTGCTGGAGATGACGGCCGCCGAATACGGCATGGCCTGGCTCTGGTGGACCTCCAACTTCGGCGACAACTGGGCCCGAGACGGCTTTCCGGAGGCGCACTGGCGCCGCTTCCAGGACCATCGCGCCGACGGCTTCACGCCGGCCTCGCACGATCGCTGGGTCGCCGACGTGGCGGCCCGCCAGGCGACCGGCCTGTCCCCGTCCGAGGCCTATGACGCGGTCACCCGCGACTACCAGTCCCGGCTGCTGCAGGCCTGGCCGCGGCATCTGATGATCTCGCTGCCGGTGCTCAACCGGGGCCTGTGGGTCGATTCCCTGGCGCTGCTGACCGTGCCCTGCCTGCTGGTCGTGCTGGCGCTCGCCTGGCGCTGGGGCGTGGGGCGGTTCTACCTGTTCGCCCTGCCGGGCCTGACCGGCCTGGCGGTCCATACCGGCCTGACCAACAACATCCCGCGCTGGAACCTGCCGCTGGCGCCGGTTCTGGTCGTGGCGACGGCCCTGGCGGCCTGGCGGCTGGGCGGCTGGCTGCGGCGCCGCCGGCGCCGGCACCGGGCGCTGCCGGCCGAAGGGACGGCGGCATGACCGCGCTGACACCGATCCTTCTGGCGGCCGGCTGGTGCCTGCTGCATCTGGCCGCCTATCTCGCCGGCCTGCGCAACCTGGCTGTCCTGCGGACGGAGCGCGGCATCTTCCTGTTCCACGCCCTGCCCGTCGTCGCGGCGGGCCTGGCGCTGCTGGTCTGGCTGGCCCTGGCGCCGGGCGAGGCGGCGCGCTGGACCGGCGCCTTCGGGACCGCGGCGCTGATGGGCATCTATGCCATTTCCTTCCTGGAACTCTGGTCGCTGGCGGAAGGCAGCTATTCGCTGTCGATCCTGGCCGCCACCCATCGCCGCGGCACCGCCAGCGGCAAGGACCTGCAGGCCCTCGCCGCGATCGGCACCGCCAAGCAGATGGCGCGCACGGCATCGCTGCTGGACCTGAAGCTGGCGCGCCGGGACGAAGAGGGCCGGCTGGCGATCACCGGCCGCGGCCGCATTGCGGCGGCGGCCAGCGCGGCCCTGCTCTGGCTGGCCGGCATCGGGCGGGCCGGCTGATGGCCTGGCTCGCCTGGACCCTTCTGGCCTTCGCCGCCGCCCTGGCCGGACATGCCGTGCTGGGCCGCCTGGGGGGCCGCCTGGGCGCTGGCGGCTCCGCGGTGAAGCGCTTCCTTCTGGTCGGCGGCCCGGTCGGCCTGCTGCTGATCGGCGGTCTGCTGGCGGGCCATGGCCTGGCCGTGCAGCCGATCGTCGCGGCACTCGCCTACGGCCTGCTGTGCGAACTCTACCTGTTCCTGTTCACCCTGGCGGCGAACTCGGTGACCCTGGGGATCCTGCGCCGGCTGACCGACGGTCCGCTGGACGAAACGCAGATCGCGAAGGACTACGACACCGCCGCGATGGTCGACCGGCGGCTCGACCAGCTGGTCGCCGGCGGCCTGCTGCAGCGCGAGGACGACCGCTACCGGCCGACGGCGCAGGGCGCGCGCACGGCCCGCAGCTTCGCACGGCTGCGGCGCCTTTTCCGACATCCGGAGGTGAGGTAGGCGCCGCGTTCCTCAGCCCGCGTCGGAGAGGGGCTTCCGCGCGATCACCGCGATGTTCCCCAGGCGCAGGCCCGGGGTCCAGGGCAGGTCGAACCCCGGCGCGATGGCGCCCAGGCCCGCGACCTGGAAGCCCGCGCGGGCCAGGTGCATCACCGGGAAATGGTTCTTCGTCCGGGCGGTGCGCAGCACCTCGAAGCCGCAGCGCCGCAGCAGGGTGCCAATCGTCCGCGGCCCGTAGAGCTGCGGGTGCTGCAGGGTGAAGGGCGGGAAACGCTTTCCCAGCAGCCGCGCCAGCGCCGAATCGACATTGTGGACGACCAGGAACAGCACGCCGCCCGGGCGCAGCATCCGGCGCAGCTCCGCCAGCAGCAGGGCGGGGTCCAGCAGGTGGTCGGCGACATGGATCATCACCGCCAGCCCCAGGCTGCCGGGCGGAATGCCCATCTCCGCCGCGCTGCCGGTGCCCAGCACCAGGTCACGGCCCGCGAGCCGGCGGCGCAGTTCGTCATGCACCTCCAGGTTCGGTTCCACCAGGTACATCCGGCCCAGCGCCATCCGGGCGGCGCAGGCTTCCGCGAACAGGCCGATATCGGCGCCGAGCTCCAGATAGTCGCCGGCGACCTCCGTGGTGCCGGCCAGCAGTTCCGCATAATGCCGCTGCGTGGCGGTGCGGGCGGGCAACGGCACGTCGGCCATGTTCTCCTGCTGCCGGCCGTAGAGACGGTCGAGCTGTTCCGGCGTGTAGTAGGTCGGGCAGAACAGGGCGCCGCAGCCGCCGCAGCGGTGATAGGTGAAGAACACGCGGCCGCTGCCATAGCCGGACAGGAAGCGGCCATGCGCCTCCGCCGGCAGGGTTTCCGCCGGCGGGTCGGACCGCATGGCCGGGCTGGCACCGGATGCCGGCGCGTCGCAGACCGGGCAACGGTCGCGCCGCAGCCAGCCCGGCTGCACCTGCCCGTCGGACAGGGTCGGATCGGCGGGGGCAGGGGCGGGATGGGCGTTGGCGGTCATCGGGGCATCATTCGAAAAGGACGATCCGCAGCCGGCGGAACATGATGGTCATCAGGCTGTGCCCGACCGACAGCAGGTTGCGCAGGTTCAGCGAGGCGGAGCCTTCCCGGTCGTAGGCGACGAGCGGGATCTCGACGAAGCTGCGGCCTTCGTAGATCAGCCGGGTCAGGAATTCGGCCTGGTAGCCGAAGCCGGACGTCTCGACATGGAAGCGCATCACGTCGCGGCGCAGGTAGATCGGACAGCCGTTGTAGTACTTCAGGCGATAGCCGCTGGCGAGATTCACCAGCCGGGTATAGAGCCAGGAGATCACCTTGCGGAAGAACGGCCGGTTCCGGATCTCGATGAAATAGGGGATCACGATATCGCTGTGGCCGATCGCGGACAGCAGCGCCTCATGGGTTTCCGGCGGCTCGATATTGTCGCCGCAGACCAGGCGGTAGTGATGCCCGCGGGCAGCGAAGGCGCCGTCGACGAAGTTGCGGGCGACGCCGCGGTTGCGCTCGTTCCGGAACAGGCGGACCGGCGCGTCCGGGTTGGCCCGCTGCCAGGCCTGCACCACTTCCGACGTGCCGTCGGTGGAGCCGTCGTCGAAGACCAGCACCTCGTAGCTGCGGCCCAGCTTGCGGCAGGCGGCCGACACGGTCTCGATCGCACCGACGACATTCTCCGCCTCGTTCAGGCAGGGAATGAACAGGGTGACGTCGATCGGCTCATGGCCGGCCAGGCCCACCGCCTGGTCGGAGCCGGTCGGGTCGCTCAGGTCGCTCAGGTCGGGCATCAATTCGCGGGCGTGGCGGTCCTCCCCGTCCGAGGAAGGACTGTCGCGCCGCATCGCGGAACCGGTCACGGTGCCCCGATCCTGCAATTGGCCGAACTCCGGCATCTGCTCACAACAGGCCCAACTCCATCAGGTCGCGGACATCCCGTGCCCGGCAGCCGGCATTGCCGAGCAGGCCGAAGTCCCAGCGCAGGACAATATCCACCTGCCGGTCGAATGCCAGCAAAGTCTGCGCGATGTTGGCCCGCGCGAGCTGCACATCTGGCGGCCGGTCTTGCGGCTGCAGGCAGTGGGAGAACTGCAGCGGCAGAAGCAGCGCCGACCGCCCGGTACTGCTGGCCCTGATCCGCACCCCGCCGGGGACGAAGATCATATCGGCGCCGCGAGCCGGGCGCAGCCCCCTGTCGTCGATGCCGTCGGCATAGGCATGCTTGTCGAAACGCCCCGGTTGCGCGCGCAGCGCCGCCAGAATCTCCGGACCGCTGAGGCCACCGGTGATCCGGGTGGGGCTGAAGCCGCCGAGGTTCGGCGCAGGCAGTTCGTAGAGGGTCAGGGCACCGCCTTCGGGCAGCGGGATCGCCGTCCGCGCCGTAGCGCCGCCGCCGGGGTCGAGGTCGGAGATCACGAAACGCACGCCCAGCGCCTGAAGCAGCGGCAGGTCGGGGATGTCGGCCATCAGGAAATGAATCTTCTCCACATAGCGGCCGTCGGTCAGCAGCGTTTCGATCACCCCCATCTGCCGGGTCACCGCCTGGCCATATTCCTCGAAGGTCGGTATGCCATACCACCAGAGGTCGAGCAGCGCATGGCCACTGCCGGTGGTCTTCTCGAGATAGTTGAGATAGCGCTCGATTCGGCCGCTCTCCACGCGGGCATCGGGTGCCGGGCCGAGCACCCGGCGCAATGGGCCTTCAGGCTGCACCAGGATGCTGGCCACGCTGCCGCGGAAACTGTCGCCCGGCCGCAGCGCGATCTCGGCCGTCAGGTAGTTGACGATCGGCGTGGGCGGCGGTGTCCAGACATGACTGGGCTCGAGCGATGCCCCGTAGGCGAAGGTGGCAACCGCCGCGGCCAGTCCGGCGGTCAGCGGCAGCCGGCCGGGCGCCCCGATCGGCCAGCGCATTGCGGCCTCGAGTCGACTGCTCCCGAACCGGTTGCTCCTGAACCGATCGTGCAGACGGGGCGCCACCTGCGACCAGGCAGCGCCGGCCAGGGCCCATGCGGCGTAGAGGCTGAATGCCGCCCAGAAGGGATGCAGCGGGTAGTAGAGGTAGAGCGGCGCCAGGGGAAAGGCGCCGATCACGTTGAACGCCCGCAGCACGAAGAAGGCGGCCAGGGCTGCCCAGTAGAGCCCGAACCACAGGGCAAAGCGGCGGGCCGCGCCTCGCCAGCGCCAGATGGCGAGACCGATGCCGGCGGCGACCGCAATCTGGAACCAGAGCGAGGCCAGCAGCACGACCCGGGGCTGCACCGGGAAGCTGCCGAATGAGCAGGCGATGCCGTGGCCGCAGAAAAAGGCCGTCAGCGCCTCCGTGTCGAATGACCACTGGGCGGGCGGGTTCAGCAGTGCCAGCAGGCCGCCGGTGCCGCCATCGACGAACCGCGCCGAGATCTGCTTCGACGTCTCGTAGAACTCGGCCGTGCCCAGCAGGACGAGGGCCAGGGCAACCGCCAGGCCGGCCGCCAGCTGGGCCAGGCGGCCGCGCCAGCCCTCTGCGGCGCAGAACAGCACCGCGCAGAGACCAGCGAAGCCGGCCAACATGCCCGCCGCATAGAACGGAACCGAGATCAGGTTGGCCAGGACCAGGAACAGCGCCAGCAGGGTCAGGGCTGCCCATGCCGTCAGGTGCCGCGCCAGCGGACCTGTCCGAATGATGCCGGGAAGCGGCCATTGCGGCAGCCGGCCCAGGAGAACGACCGTCAGCAGCAGCAGGTTTCCCAGTGCCAGGGTATGGCCATAGTACGGCCCGGTCTGCAGCCAGCCGTGCAGCGCGAAGGAGAAGGTGAAGGGCGGAAACAGCAGGAAGTGGAGCAGGAATACCGACAGCAGGCAGTGCAGCGCCCGGAACCGCAGGCAGCGCAGCAAGGCGAAGGTTGTGGCGCTGACTTCGACGCTGTTGACGACCATCACCAGCGTGCGGGACCAATCGGTATCTCCCATCAGGACCGCCGGCAGCAGTGGCGGGGTCCAGAACGGATTGACAGGGATTGCCACGCTGACCATGCCCTGGAACGGGTTCGGTACCGTAACGTCCAGCGGACCGCCCCAGTCGAGGAACAACTGGGCCAGCCAGAGGGCCAGCCGCTGGTCGCGCTGGTCGAACGTCAGATTCGGTGCGTCGATCTGCCACGTAAAGACGAGCCCGGCCAGAAAGAGCAGGTATCCCAGGAGGTACGCGCCGTAGTAGTGGAAGCGGCAGGCAGAACGATCCGGCTTGGAAGAAACCGTACCGGGTCCGCGGCGAAGTGGCAGCTTCTGCGATGTCCCATCGCGCAGAATATGTCTTGCCCTGCGAAGGTCTGGCCCTGATAACCTTCGGATTCGCGGCATTGCATGTGACCATTGCATGGATAGGCGGGGCCAGAATGTGTGCATGCGCGCATGGATTGCACAACCCGGCCGTTGATATGAAACGAACTACATTGAAGTGGCAATGGTTGCGAGTAGCCGTCTGTCGTCCCGCACCATGAAGCAGCTGCTCTTCCTGTTCGCGAAGCTGTTCGTGAGCCTGCTTCTGATCGGCGTGATCGCCTGGCGGATCGACCTGTCCACGTTCGGCCGGACGCTGACGGCCGCTGACCCCGCGATCCTGGCGCTGGCGGCGGCACAGCTGGTCCTGCAGCCGTTCATCGGCACCGTCCGCTGGCGCAGCATCGTGCGGGCGCTGGGCGGCAGCCTGCCGTTCGGGCAGGCGCTGCGGCTGAACTTCGTCGCCATCTTCTTCAACCAGGTCCTGCCCGGCGCGGTGGTCGGCGACGGGGTGCGGATCTGGCTCGCCCAGCGCCAGGGCCTGACCTGGCGCCGGGCGATCCACAGCGTGGCGGCCGACCGGCTGTTCATGCTGGGCCTGCTTGTCGTCCTGGTGCTGCTGGCGGAGCCCTGGCTGGCGGAACGGCTGGGGATCGGCGCGGCGCCATGGCTGTGGCCGGCAGCGGGCGCCGGTCTT
>NZ_JBHRTR010000020.1:0-87151 GCF_042646425.1 Marinibaculum pumilum | reverse complement strand
GGGCGCGATCCTGCTTGCCGCGAAGCGGCTGCCGCCGGGCTGGCTGCGGCGGCGGTCGGTGCGCTGGGCGCACGACCTGGCGGAAGACCTGCGCATCCTGCTGTTCCGGCCCGCGACCTCGCTGGTCCTGCTGCTGAACGGGCTGGTCTCCTATGCCAGCCTCGGCGTGACGATCTGGCTGCTTGGCCGCTCGGTGGGCGCGGCGATCCCGCCCGACGCCTATCTGCTGGTGGTGCCGCCGCTGATCCTCGCCTCCGTCCTGCCGATCTCGATCGGCGGCTGGGGGGTGCGCGAGGTCGCCGCGCTGAGCCTTCTGACCGCGGTCGGCGCAAATGAGACACAGGCGGTGGCGATCTCGGTGCTGCTGGGTCTGGTCAGCCTGCTGGTGGCGCTGCCGGGGCTGCCGCTGTGGATCCTGGGGCGGGAGGAACGCCGCCGCCGGGACCTTGCCATGGCCGGCATTTCCAGCGGCGCTGCACGGGATTGAACCGCAACCAAGACGGTTGACGTTCACGCCATGAACACGGTATCACGGCGCCGCGTTGCGGAGGCCGGCCGGGCAGTCGAATCCCACTCCGTCCGGCCCTGACGGCAGCGATCGAAAACAGAGACGAGCCCCTGACGTGCCGCGGCACGGGACAGGTGAGGTTTGCGCTTCGGGCCGCTTTCACCCGAAGTGCGGTAGCTATGGTGGCGCGCCGGCCGCGGCACCGGGCGATACCCATCGGAACAACCACAACCATCGGAACAATCATCGGCCGACCCTGTTGACCCAGCCGCAGGAAACGCGAATCGCACCGCCGCGCGGCCTGGCCCTGCGCGAGCTGGCGGAGGCCTGGCAGCGCCGCGACCTGTTCCGCGCCCTGGTCGTCCGCGACGTCGCGATCCGCTATAAGCAGACGGCGATCGGCATCTCCTGGGTGCTGTTGCAGCCGGTGCTGACGGTGGCGATCTTCAGCTTCCTGCTGGGCCGGGTGGCAAAGGTCGATACCGGCGACCTGCCCTATCCGTTGTTCGCCTTCGCCGCGATGGTGCCCTGGCAGACCTTCTCCCGCGCGCTGACCGACGGCGCGCTGAGCGTCACCAACAATCCGGCGCTGGTCACCAAGGTCTACCTGCCGCGCCTGCTCCTGCCGGCATCGGCGACTGCGGCGGGTCTGCTGGACGCGCTGCTGGCACTCGCCCTGCTGGTCGTCCTGATGCTGGCCTACGGCGCGGTACCGGGCTGGCCGGCGCTGCTCGCCCTGCCGATCCTGGCCTGGGCGGCCCTGGTTTCCTTCGCCGCAGTGCTTTGGCTGTCGGCTGCCAATGCGCTGTACCGGGACGTCCGCTTCGTCCTGCCCTTCCTGGCGCAGACCTGGCTGTTCATGACCCCGGTCCTCTATCCGGCGGCCCTGGTGCCGGCGGACTGGCTCTGGCTCTACGCGCTGAACCCGATGCTGCCGGTGGTGGAATGCTTCCGCTGGGCGATGCTGGGAAGCGCACCTGCGGCGACCTGGATCCTGCTGCCGGGGATCGCCGTCACGGCGGTGCTGCTGATCGGCGGCCTGGCCTATTTCCGGGCGATGGAGCAGCGCTTTGCCGACCGGATCTGAACTTGCCGGCGGCAGCGCCGGCGGCAGCGCCGGCGGCAGCGACTGGGCGATCCGCGCCAGCGGCCTGGGCAAGCGCTATCGCCTGGGAGAAGACGCCCCCTATGGTGCCCTGCGCGACAGCCTGGCCGGCGGCGCGCGGGCCCTGGCCCGGCGGCTGGCGGGCCGCCCCGGTGGCGGCGATGCCGGCGGGCGAAAGACGTTCTGGGCGCTGCGGGAGGTCGACTTCGTCCTGCCGCGCGGCGCCGTGGTCGGGTTGATCGGCCGCAACGGCGCGGGCAAGAGCACCCTGCTGAAGCTGCTGGCGCGGATCACCCCGCCGACGGAAGGCGAAGCGCGGCTGCGCGGCCGGGTCGGCGCGCTGCTGGAGGTCGGCACCGGCTTCCATCCGGAGCTGACGGGGCGGGAGAACATCTTCCTGGCCGGCGCCATCATGGGGATGAGCCGGGCGGATGTCCGCCGCCGCTTCGACGAGATCACGGCCTTCGCCGACGTGGCGGCGTTCCTCGACACCCCGGTGAAGCGCTATTCCAGCGGCATGCATACGCGGCTGGCCTTCGCGGTGGCGGCACATCTGGAACCGGAGATCCTGCTGGTCGACGAGGTGCTGGCGGTCGGCGACGCCGCCTTCCAGCGCAAATGCCTGGGCCGGATGGATGCGGTGGCGCGCGAGGGCCGGACGGTGGTCTTCGTCTCGCACGCCATGACCTCGGTCACCCGGCTCTGCCCGCAGGCGATGCTGCTGGAGGGCGGCCGCCTGGCGATGCAAGGCCCGACCGGCGAGGTCGTTGCCCGCTACCTGCGCGGCGATGCCGGGACCCAGGCTGCGGCGGACTGGCCGGACGAGGCCGCCGCGCCGGGCGATGCGGTCGCGCGGCTGCGGTCGGTGCGGGTGCGCCAGCCGGGCGATGGCACCACCGGCGCGGCGCCGGGGATGGTGGATATCCGCCAGCCGGTGGAGATCGAGGTGACCTACCGGGTGCTGCGGGACGGCACGCGGCCGCTGGCCAACCTCCATTTCTTCAACGAGGCGGGGACCTGCCTGTTCATCAGCGTGGAGGCCGCCGGCGCGGCGCCGAAGGGGACGGGCGAGATTTCCGCCACCCTGACGATCCCCGGCAATTTCCTGGCCGAGGGGCTGGTGATCGTCGATGCCGCCCTGTCCACCCTGGAGCCGGTCACGGTCCATGCCCATGCCCGCGAGGCGGTGGCCTTCGAGGTGGTGGACAGCCTGGACGGCGATTCGGTCCGCGGCGCCTATGGCGGCGAGTTTCCCGGGGTGGTACGGCCCGCCCTGCCATGGCAGGTGCGGCATCTCGGCGGCGGCCTGCGGAGCGGGCCGGAAATTGAAACCGACACTGACAGAGCTGAGGCGGCAGAGGATCGATGAAGACAGTGCTACTGGCCGGCGGGTTCGGCACCCGCCTGGCGGAAGAGACGCAGGTTGTCCCCAAGCCGCTGGTGGAAATCGGCGGGCGGCCGATCCTGTGGCACATCATGAAGATCTACGGTGCCGCCGGCTTCGAGGAGTTCATCGTCGCGCTTGGCTACAAGGGCGCGGTGATCAAGCGCTTCTTCTTCGACCTGCAGCTGCTGGGCGGCAGCTACACCCTGGACCTGAAGACCGGCGAGACGACGCAGCATGACGGCCCGCCGGAGCAGTGGAAGGTGCACCTGGTGGAAACCGGGCTGAACACCCAGACCGGCGGCCGGGTGAAGCGGCTGAAGGACTGGATCGGCAACGAGACCTTCATGCTGACCTATGGCGACGGCGTGGCCGATGTCGACCTGAAGGCGCTGCTGGCCTTCCACAGGTCGCATGGCCGCCTGGCGACGGTGACCGCGGTACGGCCGCCGGCGCGCTTCGGCGGCATCGCGCTGGACGATGCCGGCAAGGTGGAGACCTTCATCGAGAAGCCGCAGATCGGCGAGGGCTGGATCAACGGCGGATTCATGGTTCTGGAACCGGGCATCATCGACTATATCGGCGGCGACGAGGACAGCCTGGAGCACAGCGCGCTGGAGCAGCTGTCCGAGGAGGGCCAGCTGATGGCCTATCGCCACGAGGGATTCTGGCAGTGCATGGACACGCTGCGCGACAAGCGCCAGCTGGAGGCGCATTGGGACAGCGGCAGGGCGCCCTGGCTGAAGTGGTGACGGGCCGGGAAGCGGTGGAAAGTGGCAGCAGCGGAAGCGGCAGGATCTCAAGCATGACCATCACGACGCAGCCGGCGGGTGTCGACCGCAAGGCGTTCTGGCGCGACCGCCGGGTGTTCGTCACCGGCGCCACCGGCCTGGTCGGTTCGGCGCTGACCCGTACCCTGCTGGACCTGCGGGCCGATGTCGTCGCCCTGGTGCGCGACTGGGTGCCGGGCTCCGCCCTGGTGAAGGACGGCACCATCGAGCGGGTCACCGTGGTGCGCGGCGACATCCGCGACCAGGAGCTGCTGACCCGCGCCCTGGCGGAGTACGAGATCGCCACCGTGATCCACCTGGCGGCGCAGACCATCGTGCCGATCGCCAACCGCAACCCGGTCTCCACCTGGGAAAGCAACATCGCCGGGACCTGGCGCCTGCTGGAGGCCTGCCGGCTGAACCCGAAGGTTTCCGAGGTGGTGCTCGCCTCCTCCGACAAGGCCTATGGCGAGGTGACCGACCTGCCCTACCGCGAGGACACGCCGCTGCAGGCGGTGTTTCCCTACGACGCCAGCAAGGCCTGCAGCGACATCATCGCCAAGTCCTACGCCCGCAGCTTCGGGGTGCCGGCCGCGGTGACCCGCTGCGGCAACTTCTTCGGCGGCGGCGACCTGAACTGGAACCGGATCGTGCCCGGCACCGTGCGTTCCGTGGTGCGCGGCGAGCGGCCGGTGATCCGCTCCGACGGCACCCTGGTGCGCGACTATATCTACGTCGAGGACGCGGTCGGCGCCTACCTGACCCTGGCGGAGCAGCTGGCCCACCGCAAGGACCTGGCGGGCGAGGCGTTCAACTTCTCCACCGGCGAGCGGCAGAGCGCCCGGGAACTGGTCGACCGGATCCTGGGGCACATGACCTCGAACCTGGACCCGGATGTCCGCAACGAGGCGTCCAACGAGATCCCGCACCAGTACCTGGACGCCACCAAGGCGCGCGAGACCCTGGGCTGGAAACCGGGCTTCGGGCTGGACGAGGGGCTGAAGAAGACGATCGGCTGGTACCGCGACTATCTGGAGGCGGCATGAGCATCGCGGCGATCAAGGAAAGCGGCCCCGCCAGCGAGACGATCACGGCCTGCCGCTCCTGCGGCAGTGCCGACCTGGTCGACGTGCTGGACCTGGGCGACACGCCGCTGGCCAATGCCCTGCTGGAGCAGGCGGAGCTGAAGCAGCCGGAGGCGCGCTTTCCGCTGAAGGTGGTGTTCTGCGGCGGCTGCGGCATGGTGCAGATCACCGAGACGGTGCGGCCGGAGATCCTGTTCTCCGACTATCCCTATTTCTCCTCCTTCTCCGACGCGATGGTGGCCTCCGCCGGCCGGCTGGTGGAGCGGCTGGTCGCCGACCGCGGCCTCGGCGCGGGATCGCTGGCGCTGGAGATCGCCAGCAATGACGGCTACCTGCTGCAGCACTACCTGCGGCTGGGCGTGCCGGTGCTGGGGATCGAGCCGGCCGCCAATGTCGCCGCGGCGGCGGAGAAGAAGGGGGTGACCACCCGGGTCGACTTCTTCGGCCGGGCGCTGGGGGCGACCCTGGCGGCGGAAGGGGTGCAGGCCGACGTCATCCACGCCAACAACGTGATCGCCCATATCCCGGACGTGAACGGCGTCTTCGCCGGCATCAAGGCGGTGCTGAAGCCCGACGGGGTGGCGGTGATCGAGGCGCCCTATGTCCGCGAGCTGGTGGAGCGCTGCGCCTTCGACACGGTCTATCACGAGCATTTCTTCTATCACGCGGCGACGCCGTTCCAAGCGCTGGTC
Organism: Marinibaculum pumilum; assembly: GCF_042646425.1. NCBI lineage: Bacteria > Pseudomonadati > Pseudomonadota > Alphaproteobacteria > Rhodospirillales > Rhodospirillaceae > Marinibaculum > Marinibaculum pumilum. The sequence continues at coordinate 81,607 of NZ_JBHRTR010000020.1, read as the reverse complement.
GCCCGCCACGGCCTGACCCTGACGGATGTCGAGGCGATCCCGCTGCATGGCGGCTCGCTGCGCTATTTCGTCGGCCATGCGGGCCGTCCGGTGGCCCGCGCGGTGACCGACCTGTTCGCGGAGGAGGAGCGGATCGGCCTGACCCGCGCCGCCTACTACACCCGCTTCGGCGACAAGGTGGCGGCCCTGCGGGAGGAGCTGAAGGCGCTGCTGGCGCGGCTGAAGGCGGAAGGGCGCAGCATCGCCGCCTACGGCGCCTCGGCGAAGGGCGCGACCCTGCTGAACTTCTTCGGCATCGGTGCGGAGACCCTGGACTATGTGGTCGACCGCTCGACCGTGAAGCAGGGCCGCTTCACCCCGGGCACCCACCTGGAGATCCTGTCGCCGGAGGTGCTGCTGGAGCGGCGCCCCGACTACTGCCTGCTGCTGACCTGGAACTTCGCCGACGAGATCCTGGCGCAGCAGGCCGCCTATCGCGAAGCCGGCGGCAAGTTCATCCTGCCGGTGCCCGAGCCGCGGATCGTCTGAGCCGCCGGCATGCAGTTCGAACGGCTGGCCCTGGCCGGCGCCTGGCTGATCCGGCCGGAGCCGATCCGCGACGAGCGCGGCTTCTTCGCCCGCAGCTTCTGCGCCGAGGAATTCGCCGCGCACGGCCTGAAGCCGGGCTTCGCCCAGTGCAACATTTCCTTCAATGCGCGGAAGGGGACCCTGCGCGGCATGCATTTCCAGCGCCCGCCGCACGAGGAGGCGAAGCTGGTGCGCTGCACCGCCGGCGCGATCCATGACGTGATCGTCGACCTGCGCCCCGGCAGTCCGACCCGCGGGCAATGGGTGGCGGCGGAACTGACGGCGGAGAACCGCCACATGCTCTACGTGCCGGAAGGCTTCGCGCACGGCTTCAAGACCCTCGCCGACGCGACCGAGGTGTTCTACCAGATGGGCACCGCCTTCGTGCCGGGGGCCGGCGCCGGGCTGCGCCATGACGATCCTGCCCTGGCGATCGACTGGCCGCCGGGCGATATCGTGATCTCCGACAAGGACCTGTCCTACCCGGATTTCGACAGCCTGCCGCCGGAAAGCCTGGCCGCCCCGATGCGCACGGGCGCCGGTTGAACCGATGGCAGACGGCGACACGATCCTGCTCACCGGCGCGACCGGCTTCGTCGGCCGCCACGTGCTGTCGCGCCTGCGCGACCGCGGCCTGGCGGTGGTGGCGACCGCGTCGCCCGGCCGCGCGCCGGAAGGGCGGGACGGCGTCGACTGGCGGCCGGTCGACCTGACCGACCCGCAGGCGGCGGCGGGCCTGATGGCAGAGCTGCGGCCCGGCCGCTGGCTGCACCTGGCCTGGATCGCGACGCCGGGGAAGTTCTGGTCGGCGCCGGAGAACCTGCACTGGCTGTCGGCCGGCGCGGCGATGGCGGAGGCCTTCTATGCCGCCGGCGGACGCTATGCCCTGGGGGTCGGCACCTGTGCCGAATATGGCGGCGACCGCGCCGCCTGCCGCGAGGGCGAGACCCCGGTGGAGGCGGACACCGTCTATGGCCGCGCGAAGGTGGCGATGGGCGCAGGCCTGCTGGCCGCGGCCCAGGCCCATGGCGGCCGCGCCGGCTGGGCGCGGCTGTTCTTCCCCTACGGTCCCGGCGAGCCGCCGGGCCGGCTGATCCCCTCGGTGATCCAGGCGGTGCTGAAGGGGGAGGTCGTGGAGACGACGCACGGCCGCCAGATCCGCGACTTCATCTATGTGGAGGATGTGGCGGAGGCCCTGGTGCGGCTTCTGGACGCGGAAGCCGAAGGGCCGGTGAATGTCGGCAGCGGCGTCGATACAAGCCTGCGGCAGGTGATCGAGACGATCACCGCCATCGCCGGCGGGGCGGACCTGGTCCGCTTCGGCGCGCGGGCCGCCCCGGCGCACGAGCCGCCGGCGCTGGTGGCGTCGGTCGACCGCCTGCGGAAGGTCACCGGGTGGCAGCCGCGGACGGGCCTGCGCGACGGGCTGGAGCGCTGCATAGCGGACTGGAAGACGAGACTGGATCCGCCGTCGGCGGCGGCACAATGAACGGGATGCGGACTGCATGAAGATCGAGATCGACACCGACGCCAAGTCGCTGACGGTGGATGGCAAGGCGCTGGACCTCTACGGCCGGGAGGCCTACGACCTGGTCGCCGACCTGTGGATGAAGACCAGCTGGAACCAGAAATATTCCTACACCTTCACCTGGATGGGCCGGCCGATCATCCAGCATCCCGAGGACATGATCCGCACCGCGGAGGTGATCTACCGCCTGCGGCCCGACGTGATCATCGAGACCGGCATCGCCCATGGCGGCTCGCTGATCTACTACGCCAGCCTGTTCAAGGCGATGGGGCATGACGGCCGGGTGGTCGGCGTCGACATCGAGATCCGGCCGCACAACCGCGCGGCGCTGGAGGCGCACGAGCTGAAGCCGATGATCACCCTGATCGAGGGCGATTCCGCCGCGAAGGAGATCGTCGACAAGGCGGCGGAGGCGATCCGACCCGGCGACACCGTGCTGGTGATCCTGGATTCCAACCACACCAAGGGGCATGTGGCGAAGGAGCTGCAGGCCTATCACCACCTGGTCACCCCGGGTTCCTACATCGTCGCCACCGACGGGCTGATGGAGGTGCTGCACGACGTGCCCCGCGGGCATCCGGAATGGAAGGACGACAATCCGGCGGCGGCGGCGCGGGAATTCGCCGCGGCGCATCCGGAGTTCGAGATCGTGCAGCCGGAATGGGACTTCAACGAAAGCGACCTGGACCGCAACCTGACCGGCTGGCCGGACGCCTGGCTGCGCCGCAAGGCCTGACGGCCCATCGGGGCCGGGGAGCGCGCCGGGGGGCGGGATGCGGCACCAGCTGCTGATCCCGACCTACAACCGCCCGCGGGAGCTGGCGCGGCTGCTGCGCTTCCTGGCGGGCGGCCCGGACGGTGCCGCCGGGCCGCTGGCAGCGGAGGTCCTGGTCGGCGATTCCAGCCGGCCGGAGAACCGGGCCGCGAACCGGCAGGCCGTGGCGGCGGTGGCGGGCAGGCTGGCGGTCGAGCTGCTGGACTTCCCGGAGGAGATGCCGGCCTTCGTGAAGTACGGCGCCCTGGCCGCCGCGGCGGAAGGCGACACCGCCTCCTTCTGTGCCGACGACGACCTGGTGGTGCCGGAGGCCCTGGACGCGGCGGTCGCGGAGCTGGCGGCGCATCCGGACGATGGCCGGGTCGCGGTGCAGGGGCGGTCCTTCTACCTGGCGGAGCGGCCGGACGGCCTGGCGCTGGAATCGGCGGCCTACTGGCGGGACGACCTTTCCGCGGCGGACCGCTGGACCCGGCTGGAGGCGCTGTTCGCCGCCTACGAGGCGCCGTTCTACGCGGTCTACCGGCGGCCGGCGCTGCAGGCGGCCTTCGCCGCCATGCCGGCGGAGGCGGAGCCGCTGTGGCAGGAGCTCTGGCTGTCGGTGGCCAGCGCGGCGGCCGGGCCGATCGGCCGGCGGAACGAATGGGGCTACGGGCGGTTTGTCGTCGACCTGCCGGGGTTCAGCGACTGGCATCCGCATGAGATCATGGCGCGGCGGCCGATGCGCCTGGTCGACGGCATGCGCAGCTTCCGCGACGGCATCCTGGCGCAGGTGCTGGCGGTGCCCGGCGACGGGCCCGAAGCGGCGCGCTTCGACCTGCTGCTGCTGCGCTACCTGGGCGGCTTCCTGTCGTCCGGCGCGGTCGACGACCTGATCGCGGCGCGGCGGGGCAGGGCGGCCGACGGCGAGGCACTGGCCGCGGTGTGGCGGAAATGGGCGCGCGGCGCGGGCCGGGCGCGTGGCCGGCATCTGCGGCCCTGGCGGCCCGGCCGCGGTGCTGCGCTGCGCCGCCGCGGGGCGAGCATCGGGCATCGGGCGCTGCGGCGGCTGACCCGGGACCATCGCCGTCCGGTGGAAACGGATGAACATGTGTCATTGCCGCGCAGCGGTGCCCGGCTCACCCTGGGGCAGGAATTCCTGCTGCCCTCGGGCACCGGGGCGCCGGTGCCGGAGGATGCGCAGGTGCGGTCGCTGATCGCGACCATCGACAGGTACTGGGCCTGCGACGCGCCGGATTGAGGCGCGTGGCCGGCGGGCGGGATTGCGGACAACGGTTCTTCGGTCGGGAGATGACACAATGGGCCATGCAGCCACATACATGAAGGAAGCCGCGCAGATCGCGAGCGAGATCGACACCGGCATGATCGAGAAGATCGCCGAGGGGATCGCCGCGGTGCGGGAGGGCGGCGGCCGCCTGTTCCTGCTGGGTGTCGGCGGATCGGCCGGCAATTGCGGCCATGCGGTGAACGACTTCCGCAAGCTCTGCGGGGTGGAGGCCTATGCCCCCACCGACAACGTGTCGGAGCTGACCGCCCGCACCAACGACGAGGGCTGGGACACGGTCTTCGCCGCCTGGATGGCGGTGTCGAAGGCGAACGAGAAGGATGCGATCCTGGTCTTCTCCGTCGGCGGCGGCGATGCGGAGCGCAACATCAGCGCCAACCTGGTGAAGGCGGTGCAGGAGGCGCAGGCCCGCAGGATGAAGATCTTCGGCATCGTCGGCCGCTCCACCGGCTACACCGCCAAGGTGGGCGACGCGGTGGTCGTGGTGCCGGCGCCCGTGCCGGAGCGGATCACCCCGCATTCGGAAGCCTTCCAGGCGGTCGTCTGGCACTGCCTGGTCTCCCACCCGGTGCTGCAGACCAAGGGCACGAAGTGGGAGAGCGCGACGCAGCCGGCGGTCGCGGCGGCCGGCTGAGCCCGGCCGGACTTCGCAGCGACAGGGAAGGAAAGCGCCCGATGAAGCGCGCCGTTTTCCTCGACCGTGACGGGGTCCTGAACCGGGCCTTCCTTGCCGACGGCAAGCCGCGCCCGCCGCTGGATCTCAGCCAGTTCGAGATCATGCAGGGCGTGGCGGAGGCCTGCCAGCGGCTGAAGGAGGCCGGCTGGCTGCTGATCGTCGCCACCAACCAGCCGGACGTCGCCCGCGGCATCCAGCCGCGCCAGACGGTGGAGGCGATGCACGACCGGCTCCGCGCCGAATTGCCGCTGGATGCGATCAAGGTGTGCTGGGAAGAGGACGGCCCGGCCTGCACCTGCTACAAGCCGAAGCCCGGAATGCTGCTGGAGGCGGCGCGGGAATTCGACATCGACCTGGACGCCAGCATCATGGTCGGCGACCGCTGGCGCGACGTCGGCGCCGGCCAGAATGCCGGCTGCTACACGATCCTGGTGAACCACGGCTGGCCGGAACCGCCCCTGAAGGTGCCGGACGCCGTCTGCGCGGACCTGCTGCAGGCCGCCGACATCATCTTGAGTTTGACCGCCGAGGACTGGCGCAAGCGGAAAGGCCGCAGAGCCGAAAAGCGAGGAGCGCGGACGATGCCCAACCTGAAAGACCTGAAGGTCAAGATCTTCGCCGACGGGGCCGACCTGGCCGGCATGAAGGAAATGTACGCCCAGCCGCACATCAAGGGCTTCACCACGAACCCGACCCTGATGAAGAAGGCCGGCGTGACCGACTACAAGGCCTTCGCCAAGCAGGTGCTGGAGGCGATCCCGGACCGGCCGATCTCCTTCGAGGTGTTCGCCGACGAGCTGGACGAGATGGAGGCCCAGGGCCGCGAGATCGCGACCTGGGGCCACAACGTCAACGTCAAGATCCCGGTCACCAACACCCGCGGCGTCTTCACCGGCCCGGTGATCGCGAAGCTGTCGAAGGCCGGCGTGGTGCTGAACATCACCGCGGTCTTCACCGTCGACCAGGTGAAGGCGATCGCGGAGGCCCTGGCGCCGGAGACGCCGGCGATCGTCTCCGTCTTCGCCGGCCGGGTGGCCGATGCCGGCGTCGACCCGGTGCCGCTGATGAAGGAATGCCACGAGGTGCTGAAGGCGCGGCCGAAGGCCGAGCTCCTGTGGGCCAGCCCGCGCGAGGTGCTGAACATCATCCAGGCGGACGAGGTCGGCTGCGGCATCATCACCGTGACCAACGACATCCTCGGCAAGCTGAAGACCGTCGGCAAGGACCTCGACGCCTTCTCCCTGGAGACGGTGGAGATGTTCCACAAGGACGCCACGGCGGCCGGCTACAGCATCGAGACCGGCAAGGCCGAGGCCGCCGAGTAGCCCTCGGTCCTGCCATCCGGGGCGGCGCCGGCCGGAACCGCCCCCTCCCCTGATCGCTCCCGACGGGTGGCCCCGGCCGCCCGGCCGGGAGCCTGACGCCGGGCGCGGTCGCCGCGCCCCTGACTGCAAGCCCTGCGCCGCCGCCGGTCGGACCGGTCCGCGGCGATCCCGTGAAGGAAGACGAACGTGAAGCCCATTCGGAACGTGCTGATCACCGGCGGCGCCGGCTATGTCGGGACCCTGCTGACGCCGCAGCTGCTGGAGCTCGGCTACAACGTGCTGGTCTACGACACGATGTACTACGGCTGCGAGCTGAAGCCGCAGGACCGCCTGAAGATCGTGCAGGGCGATATCCGCGACACGAAGTTCCTGAAGGAGAACCTGTGGGGGATCGATGCGGTGATCTCGCTGGGCTGCATCTCCAACGACGCCGGCTACGAGCTGAACGAGGACCTGTCGAAGACGATCAACTACGACTGCTTCGAGCCGATGGTGAAGGCGGCGAAGGAGCAGGGCGTGCACCGCTTCATCTACGCCTCCTCCTCCTCCGTCTACGGCGTGTCCGACGCCCCGGAGGTGACCGAGGAGCATCCGCTGAAGCCGGTCAGCCTGTACAACGAGTACAAGGGCAAGTGCGAGCCGCTGCTGTTCAAGCATGCCGATGACAGCTTCACCTGCGTCACCATCCGCCCCGCCACCCTGTGCGGCTATTCGCCCCGCCAGCGGCTGGACCTGTCGGTCAACATCCTGACCAACCATGCGGTGAACAACGGCAAGATCGTCGTCTTCGGCGGCTCCCAGCAGCGCCCGAACCTGCATGTCCAGGACATGTGCGACCTGTACAAGCTGCTGCTGACCCTGGAGGACGAGAAGATCCAGGGCGAGACCTTCAACGCCGGCTACGAGAACCAGTCGATCGACGATATCGCGCTGGAGGTGAAGAAGGTCGTGGAGGAGGAGTTCCCGGACCGGGCGCCGATCGAGATCGAGCATACGCCGACCAACGACATCCGCTCCTACCGGATCACCTCCACCAAGATCCAGCAGAAGCTGGGCTTCACCCCGAAGCGCAATATCGGCGACGCGGTGCGCGACCTGTGCAAGGCCTTCAAGGAAGGCAAGCTGCCGAATTCCATGACGGACGAGGGCTACCACAACGTGAAGGTGCTCAAGTCCAAGGGCATCATGTAGGGCGGGGTCGATAGAATGGCGGAAAAGCCCCTCGTCGTCGTCACCGGCGGCGCAGGCTTCATCGGCAGCCACATGGTCGACCTCTGCGTCGCCGACGGCTACCGGGTGCATGTGGTCGACAACATGGTGGGCGGCCGCGCCGCCAACCTGGAGCAGCATGCCGGCAACCCGGACGTGGTGCTGGACGAGCGCGACATCCGCGCCGTCCAGCCCGGCGACAAGCTGTTCGAGGGCGCCTCCTACGTGGTCCATTTCGCCGGCATCGGCGACATCGTGCCGTCGATCGAGCGGCCGATGGAGTACATGTCCGCGAACGTGATGGGCACCGTCCACATGCTGGAGGCCGCCCGCGCCGCCGGCACCGTGAAGAAGTTCGTCTATGCGGCCTCGTCGTCCTGCTACGGGCTGGCGCAGACGCCGACCGACGAGAACCATCCGATCCGGCCGGAATATCCCTACGCCCTGTCGAAGTACCAGGGCGAGATGGCGGTGTTCCACTGGCACGACGTCTACCACCTGCCGGTGAACTCGGTCCGCATCTTCAATGCCTATGGCACGCGGTCGCGCACCTCCGGCGCCTATGGCGCGGTGTTCGGCGTGTTCCTGCGCCAGAAGCTGGCGGGCAAGCCCTTCACGGTGGTCGGCGACGGCACCCAGCGGCGCGACTTCCTGTTCGTCACCGACGTGGCGAAGGCGTTCTGGGCCGCGGCCCGGACCGAGAAGGTCGGCCAGGTCTGGAACCTGGGCGCCGGCAACCCGCAGTCGGTGAACCGGCTGGTCGCGCTGCTGCAGGGCGAGGCGGTGCATATCCCGAAGCGTCCGGGCGAACCGGACGTGACCCATGCGGACATTGCCAAGATCCAGCGCGACCTGGGCTGGAAGCCGGAAGTGAGTTTCGAGGAAGGGGTCGCAAAGGTGGTCGCGAACATCGACTACTGGCGCGAGGCCCCGCTGTGGGATCCCGACTCGATCGCGAAGGCGACCAAGACCTGGTTCGAGACCCTCGCTGACAAGGGCAACGCGCCGTCCTGAGGGCGGCGCAGCCCGATCCCGAACAAGACCATAACGAGATAGAGAGCTTGGAGGCGATGTCGCAAATGGACGCCGACAGCATGTTCCAGTACCGGCGCAAGGTGAAGACGCCGGAAGAACTGATCGAGATCATCGGCCCGCGGCCGCGGGCGAAGAAGGTGATCATGTGCCACGGCGTGTTCGACATCGTCCATCCGGGCCATGTCCGCCACCTGCTGTACGCCAAGTCGAAGGGCGACCTGCTGGTGGTCACCGTCACCGCCGACGAGCACATCATGAAGGCCAATGTCCGGCCCTACGTGCCGGAGGAACTGCGGGCGATCAACCTCGCGGCCTTCGAGATGGTCGACTATGTGGTGATCGACAAGGATCCGACGCCGATCTCCAACCTGAAGCGGATCCAGCCGGACTATTTCGCGAAGGGCTACGAGTATGTCGACGGCAAGCTGACGCCGAAGACGCAGGAGGAGGCGGATATCGTCGAATCCTACGGCGGCGAGATGATCTACACGCCGGGCGACATCGTCTATTCCTCCTCCAACATCATCGAGACCTCGCCGCCGAACATCGCGCACGAGAAGCTGATGGTGCTGATGGACGGCGAGGGGCTGACCTTCAACGACCTGCGCGAGGCGGTGCTGAAGTTCGACGGCAGCCGGGTCCACCTGCTGGGCGACACCATCATCGACAGCTACACCCACTGCTCGATGATCGGCGGCATGACCAAGACGCCGACGATGAGCGTCCGCTTCGAGGAGAAGCAGGACTTCATCGGCGGCGCCGCCGTGGTGGCGAAGCATATGCGGGCGGCAGGCGCGCAGGTGGTGTTCTCCACCGTGCTGGGCGACGACCCGCAGAAGGAGATGGTGCTGAAGGACCTGGAGGCGCAGGGCATCACCTGCGCCGCGATCGTCGATCCGACCCGGCCCACCACCAACAAGAACGCGATCGTCGTCGGCAACTACCGCCTGCTGAAGATCGACACCCTGGACAACCGCTCGATCTCCGAGAAGATCCTCCGCCAGCTCTGCGAGCAGATCCAGCGGGAGAAGGCGGATGCCGTGGTGTTCTCCGACTTCCGCCACGGCATCTTCAACAAGCACACGATCCCGGAGCTGATCGAGGCGATCCCGGAAGGCGCCTTCAAGGTCGCCGACAGCCAGGTCGCCAGCCGCTGGGGCAACATCCTGGACTTCCGCGGCTTCGACCTGATCACCCCGAACGAGCGCGAGGCGCGCTTCGCGCTGGCCGACCAGGACAGTGTCGTGCGGCCGCTGGGGGTTGAGCTGTTCACCCGGGCGGAATGCAAGACCCTGATGCTGAAGCTGGGCGATCGCGGCATGATCACCTTCCGCGACCGGCCGGCGCAGGACGCGCGGTCGTTCTTCACCATCGAGAGCTTCTGCGACCGCGCGGTGGATCCCGTCGGCGCCGGCGACGCCCTAGTGGCCTATGCCACCATGTCGATGGTCACCACCGGCAGCGAGGTGATCGGCGCCATCCTGGGCAGCTTCGCCGCCGGCATGGAATGCGAGCGCGACGGCAATATCCCGATCACCACCCGCGACGTGATGCAGAAGATCGACGCGGTGGAACGGGCGATCAAGTACGCCTGATCCCAGGGGGCGGGAGAGCAGCAGCATGCGGTGCATCACGATCGGCCTGGGTGTGCAGGGGCCGAAGCGGATCAAGGCGGCGGGTCCCGACAATGTCGCGACCGTGGATCCGGTGAAGCCGGAAGCCGATTTCAGGCGGGTCGAGGAGGTGCCCCTGGACCGCTACGACGCGGCCCTGGTCTGCACCCCGGACGAGGTCAAGCTGCCGCTGCTCAGCTACCTGCTGGAGAACGGCAAGCATGTCCTGGTGGAGAAGCCGCTTTTCGCCGACAGCGAAGACGACCTGCTCCGCCTGAAGGCGCTGGCGCAGAAGACCGGCGCGACCTGCTACACCGCCTACAACCACCGCTTCGAACCGCATTTCGTGAACATGAAGCGGGTGCTGGATTCGGGGGAACTGGGCGAGATCTACCGCTGCCGGATGTTCTACGGCAACGGCACCGCCCGGCTGGTGCGGAATTCCGAATGGCGGGACCAGGGGTCCGGCGTGCTGCCGGACCTGGGCTCGCACCTGCTGGACACCCTGCTGTTCTGGTTCGAACGGCCGGACTACGACTTCCGCATCATCTCCGCCGACCGGTTCGAGAACCGCGCCTTCGACCATGTCGTCGTCGGCGGCGAGCCGCAGCAGGGCCGCGGGCCCCGGCTGGAGCTGGAGATGACCCTGATGTCGTGGCGCAACCACCACACCACGGACATCTTTGCCGAGAAGGGCTCGGCGCATATCGAATCCTTGTGCAAGTGGGGCCCCTCCACCCTGACCGTGCGCGACCGCAAGGTGCCCGCCGGGCGGCCGGACGAGCGGGCGGAGACCCTGGTGCAGCCGGACCCGACCTGGGACATCGAATATGCCCATTTCAAGAGCCTGTGCGGCACCGGCGCCGGCAATATCGACAACGACCTGTGGCTGAACCGGCAGCTGAAGGCCCTGGCCGACGAGGCGCTGCGCCGCTTCCCGCCGGCCCCGGCCTCCGCCGCCTGAAGCCGGCCCAGACCCTGCCAGAACCCGAAAGATCCCGGAGCGCGAGACGTATGACCGCGACCAAGCCTGTCGTCGGCTATGCCGGCATGACCCATCTGGGCCTCAATTCCGCCGTGGCGTCGGCGGAACGGGGCTTCGACATGGTCTGCTTCGACCCTGACGAGAGCCGGATCGCGCCGCTGCAGAAGGGCGAGCTGCCGGTGGTGGAACCGGACCTGCCGGAGCTGCTGGCGAAGAACCGCGACCGCATCACCTTCACCTCCGACCCGGCCGACCTGGCCGCCTGCGACCTGGTCTATGTCGCGCCCGACGTGCCGACCGACGATGCCGGGGCCAGCGACACCGGGCCGCTGGAGGCGCTGATCGCGACCGTCGATGCGGCGATGCGCGCCGACGCGGTGATGGTGATCCTGAGCCAGGTGTCGCCGGGCTTCACCCGGCCGCTGCCGCGGCCCGGCGCGGTCAAGTACTACCAGGTGGAGACCCTGATCTTCGGCCGCGCGATCGAGCGGGCGATGTATCCGGAGCGCTTCATCGTCGGCTGCGATGATCCGGACGTGCCGCTGCCGCCGGCACTGGCGACCTACCTGGCGGCCTTCGACAATTGCCCGATCCTGCCGATGCGCTACGAGAGCGCGGAACTTGCGAAGATCTCGATCAATGTCTGCCTCGTCGCCTCGGTCAGCGTCGCCAACACCCTGGGCGAGCTGTGCGAGAAGATCGGCGCCGACTGGTCGGAGATCGTGCCGGCGCTGAAGCTGGACCGCCGCATCGGCCCCTATTCCTACCTGGCGCCCGGCCTGGGCATTGCCGGCGGCAACCTGGAGCGCGACCTGGCGACGGTCTGCCGCTTCTCCGACCGCTACGGCACCGATTCCGGCTTCATCCGCGCGATGATCGCCAATTCGCAGTACCGCCGGCACTGGCCGCTGCGCCGCCTGCACGAGGTGCTGCTGAGCCGCGGCGCCGATATCGACCCGGTCGTCGCGGTCTGGGGCCTGGCCTACAAGCAGGACACCCATTCCACCAAGAACTCGCCCAGCCTGGCCTTCCTTTCGGCGCTGGGGCCGTTCCGGGTGCAGGCCTTCGATCCGGTGGTGAAGGCCGATCCCGCCTTCCATCCGCGGATCGAAGGGGCGGAGAGCGCGCTGGCCGCGCTGGAGGGCGCGGAAGTGCTGGCGATCATGACCCCCTGGTCCGCCTTCCGGGAGATCGCGCCGGCGGAGATTGCCGCCCGCATGTCGGGCCGGCTGGTGCTGGATCCCTATGCCGTCCTGGACCGCAAGGCGGCGCAGGCCGCCGGGCTGGACCTGCAGACCCTTGGTGTCGACCTGGGGGCGGCCGCGCCGGCGCGCGCCGCCGCCGAGTGACCGCGGCCCCGTGCTGACTGTCCGCCTGCGCTGACCGCCCGGCCGTGCTGACGCATCGCCTGGACAAGCCCCGCGACCCGGCGCGGGTGGTGGTCGTCGGCTCCGGCGGCTTCATCGGCCGCACCCTGTCGGAGCTGCTGGCCGGGGAAGGCGTGCCGGTGCTGCCGGTCGACCTGCCGGGCCACGACCTGACCCGCGACGGCGCGGGCGCGGCGCTCGCCGCCGAGCTGCGGCCCGACGACGCGCTGGTGTTCCTGGCCTCGCTGACCCCGGACAAGGGGCGCGATGCCGGCACCTTCCGGACCAACCTCGCCATTGCCGAAGGGGTGCTGGCGGCCCTGGCCGCCGCCCCGGTGGCGCACCTGCTCTATTTCTCGACCGACGGCGTCTATCCCTTCCGCGAGGCGCTGGTCAGCGAGGCAACGCCCGCCGCGCCGGTGGATTCCTACGGCGCCATGCACCTGGCGCGGGAGATCCTGGCGCGCGACCTTGCCGGCCGGCTAGAGATCCCGATGGCGGTGCTGCGGGCGACCCTGATCTATGGCGGCCGCGACACGCACAATTCCTACGGCCCCAACCGGCTGCGCCGGATGGCCGCCGCGGACGGCCGCATCACCCTGTTCGGCGAGGGCGAGGAGATGCGCGACCATGTCTATGTCGGCGACGTGGCGCGGCTGATCCTGGCCGTGCTGCGGCGGCGGTCTGCCGGCCTGCTGAACATTGCGACCGGCCGCTCGGTCAGCTATCGCCAACTGGCCGGAATGGTGGCCGCCCGGTTCGAGGCGCCGGTCGAGATCGTCGGCGGGCCGCGCATGCAGGCGGTCACCCACCGGCATTTCGACGTCACCGCGCTGCGCCGCGCCTTCCCGGATTTCCGCCTGCTGCCGCTGGAGCGGGGATTGGCGCTTGCGCATGACGAGATGCGCCGGCATGAAGGCGGCGCATGAGAGTTGAAGGACCAGAGTTGATGACGGGAGCCGCCTGACATGGCCGAGGTGAACCTGCTCCGGCAGTATCCGCGCGCGCGCCGCAAGCTGGACAAGCCGCGCTCGCAGGATCCGGAGAATGTGCGCCTGGCCCGCCAGTTCGGCCGCGACTATTTCGACGGCGCGCGCGAGACGGGCTATGGCGGCTACCGCTATGACGGCCGCTGGGTGCCGATCGCGAAGGACATCGTCGATCATTTCGACCTGAAGCCCGGCATGAAGGTGCTGGACGTCGGCTCCGCCAAGGGCTTTCTGGTGAAGGACCTGATGGGCGCCTGTCCGGGCCTGGAGGTGTTCGGCGTCGACATCTCTCACTACGGCGCGACCCATTGCGAGCCGGAGGCGGAAGGCCGCCTGGGCGTCGCCACGGCCGAGCGCCTGCCCTTCGCCGACGGCAGCTTCGACGTGGCGCTGTCGATCAACACCCTGCACAACCTGGAGCGGCCGCGCCTGATCGCCGCCCTGCAGGAGCTGCAGCGGGTTTCCGCCCCGGGCCGCACCTACGTGCAGCTGGACGCCTACTACAACGAGGCGGAGCGCGAGATCTTCCAGGGCTGGGTGCTGACCGCGCTCACCTTCCTGCGGCCGGACCAGTGGCGCGAACTCTTCGCCGAGGCCGGCTATGTCGGCGACTATCACTGGACCATCCTGGATCCGGATCCGGACTGGACCGACTTCGGCGACCAGGCCGCGCCGAACAGCTGACGTCGCACCGGCCAGATCCGGGCCGGGCGCGCGCAATCATCCGAACATCCACAGCCAAGCATCCACACCATCGAGCAGACGGGGATATCCATGACGATCAAGTCGTACGCAGTGATCGGGGGCGGCGGCTCCTTCGGCATCCACACCTCCAAGTACCTGCTGGAGCAGCCGGAGGTGGAGCGGGTGGTTTCCGTCGGCCGCAACCTGGCCCGGCCGGAGCCCTTCACCCTGAACGTGGGCAAGGACGATCCCCGCTACAGCTACCACGCCTATCACATCACCTATGAGATGGACCTGCTGCTGGAGCTGCTGGACAAGGAGCAGCCGGAGGTGATCGTGAACTACGCCGCGCAGGGCGAGGGCGCGGTGAGCTGGAAGCACAGCTGGCGCTTCTTCGAAACCAATTCAATGGCGCTGGCCAAGTTCTCCGAGGAGCTGATGAAGCGCGACTGGATGAAGCGCTTCATCCAGATCGGCACCTCCGAGATGTACGGCTCGGTGGAGCATGCCGCGAAGGAAGACGAGCCGATCAAGCCGTCCAGCCCCTATGCGGCGTCGAAGGTCGCCTTCGACATGTACCTGATGTCGGTGCACAAGTTCCTGAACTTCCCGATGAACGTGATCCGGCCGTCGAACGCCTACTGCCCCGGCCAGCTGCTGCACCGGGTGATCCCGAAGGCGGTCGTGCTGGGCCTGAAGGGCGAGAAGCTGCCGCTGCACGGCGGCGGCCGCGCGGAGAAGTCCTACATCCACGCCACCGACCTGGCGCGGGCGATCCACCTGGTCGCCAACAAGGCGCCGATGGGCAAGATCTACAATGCCGGACCGAAGGAGCCGACCTCGATCCGCCGGGTGGTGGAGCTGACGGCCGACGCGCTGGGCATCCCGTTCGACCAGCTCTGCGAGGTCACCGCCGACCGCCTGGGTCAGGACAGCCGCTACTGGCTGGATTCCACCGCGATCAAGGAAGACGTGGGCTGGGAGCCGGAGATCACCTGGGAGCAGGGCCTGGCCGACATGGTGAATTGGGGCAAGACCTATTTTGACGAGCTGAAGACCTGGCCCACCGACTACACCCTGCGGGCCTGATCGGCCGAACTGAGGGAGCGCCGCAATGAGTGCAGACGCCATCACTGCTGCCGACAACGCTGCTGGCGGACAGGTGCCGCCCGAGGCCGCCCGCAGGATGCTGGACGGCATCCTGCGGGTGCGCCTGATCGAGCAGGGCATCGCCGAGGTCTATGCGAAGGAGCAGCTGATGCGCTGCCCGACGCATTTTTCCATCGGACAGGAGGCGGTGGCGGTCGGCGTCTGCTCTCAGATGACGGTCGATGAGAAGATCACCTCCGCCCATCGCAGCCATGCCCACTACCTGGCCAAAGGCGGCGACCTGAAGGCGATGGTGGCGGAGCTGTACGGCAAGGCCACCGGCTGCGCCAACGGCAAGGGCGGCTCGATGCACCTGGTCGACAACAATGTCGGCTTCATCGGCGCGGTGCCGGTCGTGGGTGCGACGATCCCGATCGGCGTCGGCTGCGCCTTCGCCTCCGTGCTGAAGAAGGACCCGACCCTGACGGTGATCTTCTTCGGCGACGGTGCGGCGGAGACCGGCGTGTTCCACGAGAGCCTGGCCTTTGCGGTGCTGCACAAGCTGCCGGTGGTGATGGTCTGCGAGAACAACCTCTATTCGGTGCTCTCTGCACTCGACGTGCGGCAGCCGCCGGGCCGCAAGCTGGTCGACCTGGCGGCGGCGCATGGCGCGCTGGCGCTGGGCGGCGACGGCAACGACCCGGACGAGGTCTATCGCCTGACCGGCCAGGCCTTCGCCCATGCCCGCAGCGGCAAGGGGCCGGTGTTCCTGGAATTCGCCACCTATCGCTGGCTGGAACATTGCGGCCCGCTGAACGACGAGCATCTGGGCTACCGGCCGGAGGGCGAGCTGGACGACTGGAAGTCCCGCGACCCGCTGGCGATGTATTCCAAGCGGCTGATGGAGCGCGGCCTGGCCGACGCGGCGGAGATCGAGAAGCGCAGCGCGGAGATCCGCGACGAGGTCGCGGCCGCGCTGGACTACGGGCGGGAAAGCCCGTTCCCGGCGCGCAGCGAGCTCGACACCTATCTCTATGCGTCCTGACGGCGCGTCACCGAGAAACGAGGACACCGGCCTTGAGTGAACGGCAGCTGAAATTCGTCGAGGCGCTGAAAGAGGCGCAGGACATCTGCATGGCGGCCGACCCGACCGTCTACATCATGGGGCTGGGCGCGCCGGATGCGGCGGCGATCTTCGGCTCCACCAAGGGTCTGGCGGAGAAGTATCCCGACCGGGTGATCGACATGCCGGTCTCCGAGGCCGGCCTGACCGGCGTCGCGCTGGGCACGGCGCTGTCGGGCATGCGGCCGATCATGACCCATATCCGGCTGGAATTCGCGATGCTGGCGATGGACCAGATCGTCAACCAGGCGGCGAAGTGGCACTACATGTTCGGCGGCCAGGCGATTGCGCCGATGGTGATCCGCTGCGTCGTCGGCCGCGGCTGGGGCCAGGGCCCGCAGCACAGCCAGAGCCTGCAGGCCTGGTTCGCGCATGTGCCGGGACTCAAGGTGATCATGCCGGCCACCCCCTATGACGCGAAGGGGCTGCTGATCTCCGCCATCGAGGATAACGGCCCGGTGGTCTGCCTGGAGCATCGCTGGCTCTACAGCATCCACGGCAATGTGCCGGAGGGGCATTACAAGCTGCCGATGGGCGCCGCGACCCGGCTGCGCGAGGGGTCCGACGTGACCATCGCCGCCACCTCCTACATGACCCTGGAGGCGACCAAGGCGGCGGACCGGCTGGCCGCGGAAGGGATCTCGGCAGAGATTCTGGACGTCCATACCCTGAACCCGTTCGATGCCTCGCCGATCCTGGAATCGGTGAAGAAGACCGGCCGCCTGATCGCCGCCGACACCGGCTGCCGCAATGTCGGCTTCGCCGGCGAGATCGTCGCACGGGTGGTGGAGGACGGCCTGCGGGACCTGAAGGAGGCGCCGGTCCGGATCACCCTGCCGGACCTGCCCACCCCGACCAGCCGGGCGCTGTCGAACTACTACTACCCGCAGCCCGACGACATCGTCGTCGCCGCGCGGCGCCTGATGGGCCGCCCGGACGGCGAGCGGATGGAGATCAATCCGGGCGACTTCCTGGACGTGCCCGATTCGAGCTTCACCGGCCCTTTCTGACACCCGCTCCGCCGTCGGCGTGAGCGCCGGAACGGTGGCGGAGCGGGTCCGCGAGAAGCCATGAGCGAGCCGGAGGGCTGCGCCGGACAACTCAGCGTCGTCATCCCGAACTACAACCATGGCCGTTTCCTGGAGACGGCCGTGGCGGCGCATCTGGGCCAGCGCCGGCCGCCGCTGGAGGTGATCGTCGTCGACGATGCCTCCACCGACGATTCGGTGGCGGTGGTGACGGCGCTGCAGGCGCAGGAGCCGCGCATCCGCCTGCTGCGCCAGGACCGCAACCGGCGGGTCAATGCTGCGATGAACCGCGGCCTGGCGGAGGCGCGCGGCGACTATGTCTGCTTCTCCGCCGCCGACGACCTGGTCGGCCCCGACTTCGCCGCGGAAAACCTGGCCCTTCTGGATGCCTGCCCGCAGGCCGCCTTCGCCTTCTCCGACCCGGCGGAACTGCTGGGAGAGAGCGGCATCGTCCGCGAGTTCCCGCTCTACCTCTCCACGGCCCCGGCCTATCTGGAGGCGGAGCGAATGATCGCCATCATGCGCCGCGCCTTTTTCACCATCTCTTCCAACACCGCCGTCTACCGGCGCGACCGCCTGCAGGAAATCGGCGGCTTCGCGGAAGACCTGGAATGGTATGCGGACTGGTGGGTGAACTATGTCCTGGCCTATCGGCACGGCGCCGGCTATGTGCCGCGTCGCTTGGCCTGGTTCCGGGTGTCGCCGCAATCCTATTCCGCAAAGGGTGTCCGCGATGCGGCGGCCCAGCGGGCGGTGACCGACCGGGTCCTGGCGATGCTGGACGAGCCACGCTATGCCGATGTGGCGCCTCTGTTCCGGCGCTCCGGGCTGATGACCGAATTCTCGCTGCGGGGTCTGGGCTGGCTGCTTTCCGATCGGCGGGGACGGCGTTACCTGACCCCGCATCTGGCCCTGCGCATGGGCGCGCGCGGCCTGTGGGACGGGCTGCGGCCGCTGGCGCCGCTCGGTGCACGGCGCTGGCTGCGACGCCGGGCCTCCGGCCTTGCCGGACAGGGCCGCCACGATGTCTGAGGCGGCGGCGGACCCCCGGCGCGGCAGCGGTGCAGACGGCCGCGTCGCCCTGGGGGTCTATGATTTCTCCTACGGACCCTACGCGCTGGGCGATGCGCTGACCTGGAGCATGAACCTGGCCTGCCTGGCGGTGGATCGGGGCTGCGGCGGGGTCGACCAGGTGCTGTTCATCGATCCGAAGCGGCCAAGCAGCCGCTACCAGCCGTTCATCACGGCGCTGACGGCGCCGTCGGCAATCGACCAGCTGCTGCCCGGCTTCCTCTGCACGCCGGGCCTGCGCAGCCTGAAGGTGCTGCGTGATGCGCCGACCTTCCACCGCTTCCTGTGGCGCGACGGCTTCCGCCGGCCGATGTGGCCGAGCCTGTGGCAGCACCTGAACCGGAAGCTCGATCAGGTCTCGCACTTCCGGATCAATGCCTTTTGGCGCAAGCACGGCTTCCTGCCGCGGCTGCAGGCGCCGCGCGGCCACGAAGGGGCCGCTCGCGCCTGGCTGCGCCAGGTCGCTGCGGACCGCTTCACGGTCGCGGTGAACCTGCGCCAGAGCGTCCGCGCGCCCCTGCCGGCGAACCTGTTCCGGGATGCCCCGCTGCCGGAATGGTATGCCTTTTTCGACCGGGTCGCGCGCAGCCATCCGGACACCCTTTTCCTGCTGCTGGGCGGCTATGGCGAATGGGACCGGCGATTGCTGCGCCTGCCCAACCTGCGGATTGCGCGGCGCGAGGGCCTGGGCCTGGGCGAGGAACTGGCCCTGGTCACCTTGGCCGACATGTTCATGGGTTCTTCAAGCGGCTTTGCCGCGATGGCGACCTTTGCCGACCGGCCCTACCTGATCACCAAGATCGAGCATCTCTTCGCCCGCTATGTCGAGGTGCCGGTCGGCGCCGCGCACTATCCTTTCGGCGCCGCCCACCAGCGGCTGCTGTGGGAGGAGGAGGACCGCGACAGGCTGAGCGAGGAATTCGTCCTGCTGCGCGAAAAGGTGACGGAGCTGGCGGGGCGGCGAACCGATGGCGGCCATGCCTGACCGCTGCCGGATGCAGCGGGAGCACCGGCGATGAAGCGGCTGCTGGTTCCCGTCCTGGACCTGGGCCTGCGCATCGCCCGCCGCCTGCGCTTCTTTCCCTTCAGCCTGGTCTTCCTGGCGATCGGCGCCATGCTGCGGCGGATCGACCTGCGGCGCGACAGGGCGCAGCATCGCCGGTTCGACCTGTCGGACACTGCGGCGGGCTATGCGCAGCTGCTGCGCGCGGGACCCCTCCCGGCCGACCTGGTCGTCGATTGCGGCAGCGAAGCCGCCGAGGCGGGCAGCGCCGGACGCCCGGCGCCGGCTGCGATCCTCGCAGCTTCCCTGGCCAATCCCGCGATCCGCTCCATCGGCTTTTATTTCGACCCTGGCGCACTGGCAGAGGACCTGCCGCTGTGGGGCCGCGCGCTGGAACGCGGCAGCGGCAGCCCGGTGCGGCCGGTGCCCTATGCCGGGGCGCAGCGGGAGGGCGAGCTGCTGCTGGCGCGTCTTGCCGGCGGCCGTCTTGTTTATGTCCTTGACGATGCCCAGTTGAGCCTGCAGGAGGCGCAGGCCCTGGCGGCGGAATCGCCGGAGTTCCTGTTCGTCGACCTGGCCTGCCGCGGCTCCCTGGCGCCGGGCGAACGTCCCGGCAACCTGGTCCCGCTTGGCGCCGCGGGATTGGGGCTGCATCTGAAGGTGGCGCTGGTCCGGTCGGCGGACATGTACATCGGCAGCGACCCGGTGCTGGCCGCGGCGGCGCCTCGGGCAACCGCCCTGGCGGCGCTGCGGGTGCAGGGCGGGCTGCGGGACCGGCTGCGGGCGCGGCCCGCGGCCGGCGACACGATCCACTGAGCCGGCCCCCACTGAGCCGTCCGGACCCTGCCGAATGATGGAGCGAACCGAGTGAACAGTCCGGATGCGGACATTCCGGCGATCGACGAGAGTGTCGCCGCCTGGCACGCCTATGAGATGCGGACGGGCCGGCGATTCGCCTTCGGGCGGAACTGGGCACGGTTCATCGAAGGGCTGGGGGACGACCAGATCGCCAGGGCGCGCGAGGCGCTCGCGCGTTCGCTGCAGGTCGACCCGGCTGCCGTGCAGCCGCTGGCGGGGCGCAGCTTCCTGGACATCGGCTGCGGCAGCGGCCTGACCAGCCTGGCAGCCCGCCAGCTCGGCGCGGAAGTGGTCTCCATCGACTTCGACCCGGAGGCCGTGGGCTGCGCCCAGGAACTGCGGCGGCGCTATCGCGCGGCGGATCTCGCCGAAGGCGGCGGCTGGCGGATCACGCAGGGCTCTGCCCTGGACGAGGACCATCTGACGGCGCTGGGTCATTTCGACATCGTCTGTTCCTGGGGCGTGCTGCACCATACCGGCGCGATGTGGGAGGCGATCGACCTGTCCGCGAAGCGGGTCGCGCCCGGCGGACTGTTCTTCATCGCGATCTACAACGATCAGGGCCTGGTCAGCCGGGCCTGGCGGCGCATCAAGCGGATGTACAACGGCTGGCCGGTCCTGCGCCTGCCGCTGATGCTCGCCTTCGCCCCCTACTATGTCGGCCTGCGCTGGCTGGTGCAGCAGGTGCGGGGGCGGCGGGAACGGCGCGGCATGTCGCTCTGGACCGACCTGCGCGACTGGCTGGGCGGCTGGCCGTTCGAGGTCGCCCGGCCGGCGGAGATCGAGGCCTTCCTGACCGCGCGCGGCTTCACCCTCCTGGCCACCGTCACCGTCGGCCGGCGCCAGGGCTGCAACGAATTCCTGCTGCGCCGGGACACGCCGACCGCTGGCGGATGATCCGGCACCGGTGACGACGGCCCGATGACCGCGCGCCCGTGACCAGCCCCCCTGTGACCACCCCTGCGGAGCGGCACTACCTGCATGCCCTGCGCACGGCGGAACTCGACGGCGCGCTGGGCGTCCTGCCGCCCGACTTCGCGTTGCGCGACGCTGCGGTGTTGGAGATCGGCGGCGCGGACGGCCATGTGGCGCAGCTATTGGCCGCCCGCAGCCGTCAGGTGAAGGCGGTCGATGTCGCCGTGCCGGCGGCACCGCTGTTTCCGGTGCAGCGTTACGACGGGCATCGCCTGCCCTTCCCGGACGGCGCCTTCGACCTGGTCTATTCGAGCCATGTCATGGAGCATGTCGCGCATTTCGACGCCTTCCAGGCAGAGGTGATGCGGATCCTCCGGCCCGGCGGGCTGGCACTGCATGTCGTGCCGACGGCTGCCTGGCGGTTCTGGACATTGGTCGCCCACTATCCCGCCCTGCCGAAGCTGGTGGCGAACCGCCTGCGCGGCCCCATGGCAGGGCAGGGCGATCCGGATGCCGCGCGGCCGGCGCGCCGCGGTCCCTGGCATGCGGCGATGCGGCTCGCCGCGGCGGCACCCCATGGCGAGACCGGCACAGCGCTGCAGGAACTGCGTCATTTCTCGCTGCGCGACTGGCGCCGCCGCTTCCGCGCCTGCGGCTGGCAGCTTGTCGAGTGCCGGTCCCTCGGCCTGTTCTATAGCGGCTACATGCTGGCGGCCGGCCGTCTTTCGATGCCGGCGCGGCGCCGCATCGCCGCGCTGGCGGGGGCGTCCAGCGGCTGCCTACTGCTGGCGCCGCCAGCCGGCCGTGCCGGCCAGTGAGCATCATGGAAAATCCGACGGGAAGCACCGCGGGGCGCGGCGCGCCGATGCGGGTCTGCCATGTCATCACCGGCCTGGAGCGTGGCGGCGCGGAAACCGCGCTGGTGCGCCTGCTGGGCGGCCTGGACAGGGCCGAGTTCACGCCCACAGTCCTGTCCTTGACCGACCGCGGCGTGCTCGGCGGTGCGGTGGAGGCCGCCGGCGCGGAGTTGCACTGCCTTGGCTGGCGCCGTGGCCGCCCGCCGATGCCCGGCCAGGTCCGGCAGCTTGCCCGGCATATCGCTGCGGCCGCGCCCGCCCTGGTTCAGACCTGGCTCTACCATGCCGACCTGGCGGGCCTGCTGGCGGTGCGGTTCGGCGGCGGCGGGCGGCGGCTGCCGGTGCTGTGGAACATCCGCTGCTCCGACATGGACTTCAGCAATTATGGCCGCGGCACCCGGCTGACCGTACGCCTGGCGGCCCTCCTGTCGCGGCTGCCGGCGGGGGTCGTGGTGAACTCCGCCGCCGGCCGGCGGGTGCATGAGGGGCTCGGCTACCGGCCGCGGGCCTGGCATCTGATCCCGAACGGCATCGATGCGACCCGCTTCCGGCCGGACCCGGAGGCGGCGGCGGCATGGCGCGCGGCGGTCGGGCTGCCCGACGACGGGGTGCCGCTGATCGGCCATGTCGCCCGCACCGATCCGCAGAAGGACCATCCCGGCTTCCTGCAGGCGCTGTCCGGCCTGGCGCGCCGGGGGGTGGCGTTCCGCGCCGTGCTGGCCGGGCGGGGCACGGTGGACCTGGCGCCGCTGCGCGACCGGCTCGGCCTGGGCGACCATGTGCGGCTGCTGGGGGAACGGGACGACATGGCCGCGATGATGGCCGCCCTGGACCTGTTCTGCATGAGTGCCGCCTATGGCGAAGGCTTTCCCAACGTGCTGGCCGAGGCGATGGCCTGCGGGGTCCCGGCGGTGACCACGGATGTCGGCGATGCGGCGCTGATCCTGGGACGCCCCGACCGGGTGGTGCCGCCGCGGGCACCGGCCGCGCTGGAGGCGGTGCTGGATTCGGCCCTGCGCCTGTCGCCGGGCGAACGCCGGGCCGAGGGCGCTGCCGCCCGGGCCCGGATCCTGGACCGGTTCACGCTGGAGCGGTCGGTGGCGCAGTACCGCCGCCTCTACGGCAGCTTTGCCCTGGGCGACAGGGGGGCGAACCTGCCCCGGCCCATTGCCGGCGCTGCCGATCGCGGTATGTGATAGTATCAACGACTGCTCACGATGGATGCCCTCAACCCTGACATGATCCCTGCGCCAGGCGAGACGTCCGAGATGGACAAGTCGATCGACGCCATGGACGCCGAACTGCTGGCGGGGCCGGAGATCTATCATCCGTCGCGCCTCTGGCAGGACCTGAACCGTCAGAACACGGAACAGCTGCGCCGTGGCGGGATCGAGAACTTCAAGCGCAGCATCAACCAGAACTATTTCAACTTTCTGCCGCTGACCCTTGGCGATGCGCAGCTGTTCCGCCTGATGCGGGATGCTGTCGGGCATGGCCGGCTGCCGCTGCCGCGGTCCACCATGCGGGATCCCGACCTGACCGCCGATGGCGGGCTGCTGCCGGCGAAGGAGCGGATTTTCAACGGCCGGCGCGGCTGGCGGAAGTTCCTCTATCGGACAATGGTCGACCTGCTGTGGGACCATGTCGCGCGCGAACTGCCCGACGACCGGCTGCGCCAGGCCGCGGAGCCGGAGATCGGCAACCCGATCGACCTGCGGCGCGACGGGCGGCTGATTTCCCAGGACCTGGCCCATTCCTTCCTGGAATGGCGGACCCTTGCGCCGGTGCTCGCCGGCCTGCGCCAGGGCGACCATGTGCCCGTGGTGGCGGAGGTGGGCGCTGGCTACGGCCGCCTGGCCAGCGCGCTGCTGACGGACATGCCGGTACGCTACTGGATCTTCGACGTGCCGCCGGCGCTCTACGTCTCTCAATGGTATCTGGGGCGGCTGTTTCCCGGCCTGCGGCAGTTCCGGTTCCGGCCCTTCGACCGATACCAGGACGTCGCCGCGGAGCTGGCCGAGGCGGACATCGCCTTCTTCACCGTCAACCAGATCGAGGCGATGCCCGGCGATGCCGCGGATGTGGCGGTCAACATCTCGTCCCTGCACGAGTTCAAGCCGCGGCAAATCGACAACACCCTGCGACAGATGGCCCGGCTGGCACGCGCGGCCGTTTATCTCAAGCAGTACAAGACGTATGTGAACCCGGCGGATCGCCTGATCGTCCAGGAATCGGCCTATCGCCTGCCCGAAGGCTGGCAGCCGCAGCTGTGGCGCACCGACACCGCCGATCCCCGCTTCTTCGAGGCGGTGTTCGCGAAGGCGCAGGGTTCGGTCTGACGGGTCGCCGTCTTCGGGCCGTCAGATCCGGGACAGGGTTCACGCAGGGCCGGGCGCCGGCCGGACAGGCCGCGCCGCGAACGGCCGGATTTCCGTCAACGTTAGAGGTTTGAAGTGCAGCGGTCAGGAGCAGCGGCGTCGGCCGCCCTGGAGCAGAGGGCCGTGTCGCGGCCGGGTCCGGCAGGGGCAGGGCCAGGAGGGGCAGGGGCGCGATGCGTGGCGTGAACCGCCTGCGGCGCATGCTGCGCCGGCCCGCCACCTTCGTGCGGATGGCGCGGGGGTTCAGGGGCGTCCTCCACAATGGTGTCGCCAAGGACCGCTACGGCGCCCTGATCGACTTCACCTACCACCACTATGCGCTGGGCGACACCTTGACCGGCCTGGTCAAGTTCGCCTGCGAGGCGGAGGATCGCGGTGCCCGGGCGGTGGACCTGTTCGTCTACGTCAATCCCGGCCTGCCGCGGGCCCCCGCACAGGGCTTCATCACCCCGGACAACTACCAGAGCTATCTGGATTCGCTGTTCCCGGCCTTCCTCTGCCAGCCGCATCTTGCCTCCCTGCGCCTGATCCGGGACCCGCTGACCCTGGCGCTCACCATGGCGTCGATGCACTGGAGCGGGGCGCCGCACTGGCCCTCCCTGAAGCAGCATACCGAGCGGCGCATGACCTATCCGGTCGGCCATCAGGAGATCAACGCCTTCCACGCCCGCAATGGCCGCCTGCCGCTGCTCGAAGCGCCGCGGGGCTATGAGGGCTGGGCCCGCCGGTTCCGCGAGACGGTGCTGAAGGACCGCTTCGTGGTCTGCATCAATCCGCGCCAGGCGAAGCTGACCCCGACCCCCACCACCACCCACCGCGATGCGCCGCTGTCGGAATGGTACGCCTTCATCGACCGCGCGGCGGAAACGATGCCCGACGTGGTGTTCCTGATGCTGGGCGGCTTCCAGGAATGGGAGCATCGGCTGCTGTCCCGCCGCAACGTGATGATCCCGCGCCTGACCGGCCTGGGGCTCGCCCACGAACTGGCGCTGATGCATGTCGCGGACGCCTTCATCGGGACCTCCTCCGGCTTCGCCACCAAGGCGACCTTCAGCGACCGGCCCTACCTGATCGTCGACATCGAGGCCTTCTTCTCGACCTATATCGAGGTGCCCGTGGGCGGCGAGCGCTATCCCTTCGCCGTCGACCACCAGCGGCTGGTCTGGACGAAGGAGAATGCCGACCTGCTGTACGACTACCTGGCGGAGCTCTACAGCGCGACCACCGGCCGGCAGCCCGCCCGCCTGGCCGGGCGCCCGGCGGCGAATGCAGCTTCGGCGAACGCAGCTTCGGCAAACGCAGCTTCGGCAAACGCAGCTTCGGCCGGCGCCAGTGCCGGGGGGAGCGGCGGCGCCGGCGACGGGGCCAGCGGTGCCGAGGTCCTGCAGGCGGGGGCGCGGTCATGATGCGCGCCCTGGGCCGCTATCTGCGCGGCGGCGGCAACCTGATCCTCTTCGCCACCGGCATCCGCGACTATCACTGGGCCCTGAGCCCGCTGCAGCAGATCGTGAACTATGTCGCCAGCCTGGCCAGCCGTCAGCGCGACAAGCCCTATTGGCAGCGGGTCGCGGTCTTTTGCTACGCGCTGCTGAAATACCGCGAGAACCATTATTTCGAGGGCATGAACTTCGTCGGCCGGCTGAACCGGCCGGTCGGTCAGGCGAGCCTGCGCAACTTCGTGCTGTGGCAGGACCGCATGATCCGGAACCAGGACCTGCCCCCGGGGTTCAAGTTCAACGCTGTGCTGCTGGTGGGGAAGGACGAAGAGGTGCAGACCGACCGGTTGTTCTCCGCCCTCTGCCTGTCCGACACCGTGAACGGTCTGTCGATCTTCTGGGACGAGGCCGAGGCCCGCCGCAGCTTTGCCGCGCCGCTGGGCCTGACCGAGGGCGAGTATCTGCGCTGGCGCGACGGCAAGGGGGTCTTCGACCTGGACATGGTACTGCCCGCGCCTGCCGGCGGGCCGGTGGCCGCTGCCGCGGACAGGGGAGCCGCGGACAGGGCAGCCGCGGACCGGGCAACCGCGGACCGGGACGATCCCCGGGCGCTGCTGGCGGCGGAGCGGGACGGGGTGCCCCGTGCCTTCCACCCCAGCCTGGATCCGCGCCGCCAGGTCACGCATTTCATCAAGATCGCGCATCCGCGCGGCTATCGCCTGGCAGTGAGCCTGCCGGAGGATGCCGACGGTTTCGCCGATGCCAGCCTGCAGGCCTGGCTGCCGCACCTGGAACGACTGACCGCCCGCCAGGACAGCCTGACGGTCTGCCTGCTGAACCGGTTCGTTCAGGGGGCGGACGGGCTGGGCAGCCTGCCGCGCGGCATCCATGCGATCCGGCAGGCCGGCCTGACAGAGCAGGACGTACTGGCCTTCGCGATGGAGGCGGAGGGCTTCTTCGGCTGCCTCGACATCTACGGCCTGGCGGCCCGCACTGCCCAACGTCCCGGCATCTTCGTGCCGCTGGATGCGGCAGCGCCGTCGTCGGCTGACCAGGCATTGCGCGGCGCGGCCCCCGGGCAGGCTCCCCGAGCGGCCCCCCGATCGGTCCTGCGGCCGGCGATCGAGGTCGCCGACACCCACTCGCCGGAGATGTTCGCCGCACTGCGCGTGTTCTGGCGGGAAGCCGAGGCGGCAGGACTGGCACGCCACATGCAAGTCCACGCCGGAATGTTGCCAAGGGATAATGGACCTGCCAGCCGGAATACGGCAAGGTTGGAAGCGCCTGTACAGGACCGCAGCAGTGATCTGCCGGACGGGGTGGGGACCCGGGACGGCGAATCGCAGGCGAACAGGTCGTCAGTCGGAAGGGGAACAGCGTGAAGGGCAAGTTCGGCACGACCGCGGCAGTGCCGCCATGCACGACCTCAGCCGGCACGTCGACGGAACCTATGGAAGCGCCCCCCGTGAACACTTCCCCGGTGAACACTGCCGCGGTGGATGCGCCTCCCGTCGGTTCGCCGCGGCGCAGCGTCGCGATCGTGCTGTCGAACTACAATCACGGCCGCTACCTGCCGACCTCTCTGGCCGCGATCTGCGGCCAGAGCCGCCCGGCGGACCAAATCATCGTCGTCGATGACGGCTCCTCCGACGACAGCGTGGCCGTGATCGATAGCTTCGCCACCCGCCATCCCCAGGTGGAGTTCCTGCAGAACCCGCACAATATGGGCCTGCAGGCATCGATTCGCCGGGTACTGCCGCTGGTGCGGGCCGAATACATCGTCTGGGCGGCGTCCGACGACAAGCTGCTGCCGGACTTCCTGGAACGCTCCATGGCGGTGCTGGAACGGCATCCGCAGGCCGGGCTCTGCTTCTCCGAGCTGGGGGTGATCCAGGGCGATTCCGACCGGATCGACCATTTCGCCGATATCCCGGCGATCAGCCATATCTTCAACCTGTCGGACCTGCCGGAATACATGACCCCGGCGCAGGTCCTGGCCCGCATGCAGCGCGCCTACCTGCCGATCAGCTCCAACACGGTGGTGGTGCGCCGCGACGCGCTGGCCGCGATGGGCTGGTACCCGCAGGACCTGGAATGGCACTCGGATTCATTCGCCTATACCAGCGTCGCCCTGCGCCACGGGGCCTGCGTGATCGGCGACACCCTGGCGCTGATCCGGGCGAACGAGGCTTCCTACTCCGCTGCCGGCATGCGCGACGAGGTGCGCCAGACCCGCGTGCTGAAGGCGCTGACCAACCGGCTCCGCCTCTCCGCCTATCGCGACATCAGGCGCGCCTTCCGCAAGGCGCCCAGCAACATGTCGCCCTGGGGCACCCTGATGTTGCGCATCCTGCTGCGGCAGCCGCAGGACTGGGACCTGTTCTTCCCTTATCTGTTCTGGAAGATGCGGGAGTATCGCCGCGGCCACGGCCTCAGCTGGGGCCGCACCCTGAACCACATGTGGCGGCGGGGGAACCGCGCGGTGGCGCTGCGTCTGACGATGCGCCTGGCCAACCGGGTCGGCCTGACCCTGGTGCCGGGGCCGGCTGCCGCCGCGCCGGAGGTGCAGAGCCTGCGGGCGGAGCGCGACGCCCTGCTGCGCCGGATCGAACGGCTGACCGAAGAGCATTCGGCCACGGCCGAGGAACTGGAGCGGCTGCGCGCGGCGCTGCCCGCGGGCGACCGCAACGCGGCTGCCGGCGGCGCACGCTGACCGCACCTGCGGGCGGCCCGGCGGTCGCCAGGGACCGACCTCCACAACACTGACGGACAAGCGATGAACGACGGACGCACCGGGCCCGGAGAGCCCGGCGGGAGCCTGCTCGCGCGCCTGAAGCGCCGCCTGCGGCCGGGCGCCGCCGCCACTGCCGGAACGGCGCCGGCCCAGGCGGCCGCCCAGGCCAAGGGGCGGGGGCGGTCCCGCAAGGGACGCTATACCCTGGTCATCCCGACCTACGACCGGCCCGACCTGCTGGACCGGCTGCTGTCCTATCTCGCCCGGCGCGGCGCCGACTTCCCGATCCTGGTGCTGGATTCCAGCCCCGAGCCTGCGGCCGCCCGCAACGCGGAGCGCTGTGCCGCCGATCCGGCCGTCACCCGGCTCGCCTACCCGGCGGACACCGAGCCCTATGCGAAGGTCTCCGACGGGCTGCGGGCTGTCGCGACGCCGTTCATGAGTTTCTGCGCCGACGACGACGTGCTGCTGCTGTCCGCCCTCGACGCCTGCCTGGAGGTGCTGGAGCAGCGCCCCGGCGCGGCGGCGGCCCATGGCAGCTATCTCAATTTCTCCGATGGCCCCGACCTCTTTGCCATGGAGTACCTGGTCTATCGCGGCCCGTCGGTGGAGGGGGCCGACCCGCTGGCCCGCCTGCAGGCACAGTTCGCCGGGTACGAGGCCGTCTACTACGCGGTGATGCGCACGGAAGTCGCGCGCCGCGCCTTCATGCGCACGCCGGACATGGAGACCACCCTGGGCAAGGAACTGCTGAGCGGCGCGCTCACGGTCGTTCAGGGCGATGTCGTACGCCTGCCGATGCTCTACTACGCCCGGTCCACCGGGCAGTCCTACAGCTATTCGAACTGGCATCCCCACCAGATCCTGGCCCGGGACCCGGCGCTGCTGTTCCGCGAATATGGCCGCTTCCGGCAGATCCTGGCCGACGGCATCACGGGCACCACCGGCTGGCCGGGTCGGCGGGAGGATCTGGACGCCGCCCTCGACATGGTGTTCCTGAACTACATGAAAGGGTTCCTGGACCCGCGGGTGCTGGACCTGATCGGCCGCGACCGGGCGGCCGGGATGGACGGCGAGGCGGTGATCGCAGACATCTGGGAGACCTTCGTCAGCCATGCCTCCCGCACCAGGCATCCGGAGACGCCGCTGTTCCCGGAGGGCGGGACCGGCTTCGGACCGGACGGCTTCCGTGCGGGGCAGACGATCCACGACTATGTCTTCGACGGGCAGAGCGTCGCCGGCCCCCGGCGCACCAAGCTCTATTTCGAATGCGTCTTCCCGGACCTGGCCCCGCCTGCGGTGCTGGACGGGCCGGCGGTGCAGCGCTTCATCGAGGAAGTCAGCGCCTACTGACGGCCGGCCGGCGGCGCCGTACCGCCACGCGGGGCGCCGGTCCTGTCCGCTTCCGTTGCCGGCGACCTCCCCGCCGGGCCGGTCCCGGCGACCGCATCCAGGCTGCTCGGAATGATCGGCTGCGGGCCGCTCGCGGCGGCATTCGCCTGACCGGTCGGGCCGCTGACCGTCGCGCCCGTCCCGGATGCCCCGCGCGTCGCCGCGACACGGGCCAGGGCGCCCTTGGCCGATTCGGCGGCCGCCTTCAGCCGGTCGGGCTCCGTCGCCGGGGCCGGCGGCGCCACGCGCTCGAAGCGGACCTCCACCGCCACCGCCGGCGGCGATTGCAGGGCCAGGATCTCCTGCGGGGGAAGGCGCGTCACTTCGTAGGTGGCCCAGAGCGCCATGCCCGCCCGCCGGCAATAGAACGTCTTGCCGGCGAAGAACCCGACCCGGGTCGCCCCGTCGCCATCGCGCGGCGCCACATGCGGCAGCGCGGCCAGCTGGTAGCTGTTCAGCCGCCGCCGGGCGCGCTCCGCGCCCATCAGTTCGCCGCAGATATCCTCCACGATCGCCAGCAGGGCGGGATCTGCGCCTGCCGCCAGTCCGCCTGCCGCCAGTCCGCCCGGCGCCTGACCGGGGCTCCCGTCCCCCGCCTGCGGCGCCGTGTCATCGGCAGCCAGGCCGGTCCCCGCGCCGCCCCACAGGCACAGGGCGGCCAGTGCGGCCGCAAGGCCTGCCGCGCGGCCCGCGGCCATGCCGTGCCGTGCCTTTGTCTGCTGGCCCATCCGGCGGTCGCCCTTCCCCGTCATTCCTGCCGCGTCGTCCTTGCCCCATTACCCTTCGCGGGGCGGCCCCACCTTCGGTCCGCCCGCCGTCCCGGTGATCGCCCGGCGGATCGCGGCCAGGGGGGCATCGTCCACAAGGGTAACGCCATCGCCGTCGCCGATCACGCCGAGGTCGCGCCACAGCGCCTCCAGGTCCAGCGGGTGGGCGCTGTGGATATGGCGCTGTACCAGCCGCGATACCGCGCCGCCGCCGGTCGCCCGGTCGCAGGCGGCGAGGGCCTGGTCCAGCCGCCAGCGATGTGCGGCGTCGCCGCCGCTGGACAGCACGGCCCGCATGCAATCCTCCAGGCCCAGCCGGTTGCTGCTCTGCACCCGGATCGCCACGTCCGCCAGCAGCATGAACAGCGCCCCGCCCCAATACACGGTGTCGATACCGCGACCGCCCATCCGGCCGCCGGTCATCGCCGCCAGGCCGCGCGGCATGCCGCGGAGGAACTCCGCCCAGACATCCTCCGCGCTGCGCCAGCCGGCGCGGGCCCGTGCCACCGGCTCGGCATAGGTGGCGAAGCCTTCCATGAACCAGAAGCCGTCGCGCAGGAACGGGTTGCCGAGATGCATCATCTCGTGGATCAGCTCCCAGCTGCGATAGAGCTGCTCGCGTTCGGTGAACTCCCCCAGGCTGATGAATCCGGTGGTGCCGCCGCCGCCGCGCACCCGGCCGAACATCACGCCGCCGGACATCGGCTCCGGCGCCAGCACGAACAGGCTGCGCCGGGTGGGCATGCCGTCCCAGTAGCCGGCGACCACCTCCGCGGAGCGGATCACCCAGCGCAGCAGTTCCTCGTCGGAGAGGGCGAAGGGCGGGTCCGGCAGGCCCAGGGTGATCCGGGCCGGCCCCTCGCCCGGCGCCTGCGGGCTGGCGGGCAGGGTGAAGTCGTAGCTGCGGAAGGTGCCCAGCAGCGCATAGCCGCCATAGGCCAGGTCGTTCGCCCGCAGCCGCACCGCGGGAGGTGCCGGTGGGTTCGCCACTGCCCGGACCGGCCGCGGATCCGCCGGCGACAGCCCGGTCAGGACGGCGCCGCCGCGCGGTGCCTCGAACCGCAGCCGCAACTCCGCCCCGTCGGCGGCGGGCGCCAGCAGCCAGGTCCGCAGCGGGGCCACCACGGTCCGTCCGAACCGGCGCGCGCCGTCCATCGACCCGTCGTCCGCGGCCGCCGCATCCAGGTCGAAGCGATAGGCGAAGCGGGCATGGCCATCGACCGCGGGCACCCGCCAGTCGAACAGGTCCAGGGCTTCAACGGGCCGGCCGCCGACCTCCAGCGCCGCCAGGTGGCGCCGCAGAAGCGGGGTCCGCGGGCGCAGCTCGACCGGCCCGGTGGCCCGGCAGTCGGCATCCACCGTCAGCATCCGGGCCGCCGGATCGGACAGGCTCATCCGATAGTCGCAGACCGGCATCCGGCCCGCAGGGACCTCGTCCGCCCAGACGGACGGTGCATCCGCAGCCAGCAGGAGGCCCGGCAGGAGAGACAGGCCGAAGGCAGCCACCCGGCAGGCCCGGCGCCCTCGGCCGGCAGGGAACAGGGTCGGTGACCGTGGCGTCCGGGGCATCGCGGCTGGCCGTTGAGAAGACGAACGAGTTCCCAAGTCTTGCCCAGCCCGTCGCGCCGGGCCAGTCCCGTTTGCGTGTGCGCGCCGCGAAGCGGCCGGCCTGGACGTGGCGGCGCCTATTCCGCCGCGGGCCGGGTCGCGGCGGCGGCGCGGCGGTCGGTGGCCAGCCAGTCCTGCAGGAAGCCGTGCAGCCAGCGGCCGATCCCTTCGTGATGGCGGGCGATGCCGCGACGATGCTCTTCCCGGCTCTGGGCGCCGGGCCGCAGCAGCTGGTCCGCGGCCTCCCGGCCCCAGAGCGCGATCATCTCCTTCGTCATTTCCGGGTGGAACTGGATCGCATAGGCGGTCGTGCCATAGCGGAAGCACTGGTTCTCGAAATGCTGCCCGGCCGCCAGCCGCTCGGCACCGGCCGGCAGGCCGAAGCCCTCGCCATGCCACTGGAAGAAGGTCGACTGTTCCGCGAACAGCGCCGCGCCGGCGCCCTCGGGCTGCAGCTCGTAGAAGCCGATCTCGTGCCAGCCGTCGGGATGCGGGCGGACCGGGGCGCCCAGGGCGCGGGCCAGCAGCTGGCCGCCCAGGCAGACACCGAGGAACGGAATGCCGCTTTGCAGCGCGGTGCCGATCAGCTCCAGTTCCTGCCGGATGAAGGGCAGATGGTCGTCGTTGGCGCTCATCGGGCCGCCGAAGATCACCACGCCGCCATGCCCGTCCAGGCCCTCCGGCAGCGCTTCGCCGGCGCCGGTCCGGCGGATGTCCAGCCGCCGGCCCAGCCCCTCCAGGGTCTGGCCGATGCGGCCCGGCGTCGAATGCTGCTGGTGGACGACCAGCAGGATCGGCCGGTCATCGGGAGGGAATGCACTCATGGCTGTTTTATATCGGCGGCGCGCGCGGCTTGAAAAGCGGCCACGCCCTCGCGAGACTGCGGATCACCCCGCCGCCTGACCCCGATCCCGGAGCACCCAGATGCCCTTTCGCAAAGTCGTGCTGCCCTGCCCGTCGAAATCCGGCAAGCCTTTCATCCGCGGCGAGGGGGCGAAGCTGAACGAGGCGAAGTTCGTCGAGCCCGCCACCCGCTACCTGGTGGATCTGTGCAAGGAACGGGTCGACTTCGCCGCCCAGGACGAGCTCTACGACTTGCCCGAGGTGAAGAAGGGGCAGGAGACGCGCCGCACCCTGGACGGCATGGCGCTGGACAGCATCGGCCGCTGGATCGAGGAGGGGCTGTTCCTGAAGAACGCCAATGTCTTCGACGACGGTTCCTTCCCGCGCCTGCCCTCGACCTTCTGGATCATCGTGCCGGACGGCTTCGACCTGAAGATGCGCGGCGAGGACGGCACCCTGCAGGACGTGGAGGTGCCGGTCGGCCTGCACGAATGCTCCACCAAGGCCTGGGATCCGGAAAGCGGCGAGGCGACGAAGATCGTCCTGAAGATCCCCGGCGAGCCGGTGATCTCCGAAGCGAACCTGCTGGCACTGCTGGAAGGCGGGGCCGCCTATGTCGACCGCATCGACTTCTGCAGCCTGCCGTTCATGGAGTACAAGCCCGCCAGGACATGATGGCGGGCCGCCGGCATCTGCGGAGTCCTTGGCTGCGGCCACCTTCGCCGTGCTGAAAAGACATCGCCCGCCGACAAAGCGGGGCGGAATACTGTCTGCGACTTGTGAAGCCGGCGATGTTGCGGCACAAGGGCGCGAAAAGCGACCCATATGGCGCAACGGTCGTCCGCTGCGTCGGCCGGTCCGCGGCCCGGCCGCGCCGGCGGCCGCTCAAAGCATCCGGGATCTGAGAAGGAGAAAGGCGTGATCACAGTCGGTCAGGACAGCCTGAAGACCCGCCGCCGCTTCACGGTCGGCAAGACCAACTACGCCTACTACAGCCTGAAGGCGCTGGAGAAGGCCGGGCTGGGCGATCCGTCGCGCCTGCCCTTCTCCATGAAGGTGCTGCTGGAGAACCTGCTGCGCTGCGAGGACGGCCAGACCGTCACCGTCGACGACATCAAGCAGGCGGTGGCCTGGGCGAAGAAGAAGAAGTCCAGCCACGAGATCGCCTACCGCCCGGCACGGGTGCTGATGCAGGACTTCACCGGCGTGCCCGCGGTGGTCGACCTGGCGGCGATGCGCGACGCGATGAAGACGCTGGGCGGCGACCCGAAGAAGATCAACCCGCTGAGCCCGGTCGACCTGGTCATCGACCATTCGGTGATGGTCGACAATTTCGGCACGCCGAAGAGCTTCGAGCAGAACGTCGCCGTGGAATACGAACGTAACGGCGAGCGCTACACCTTCCTGCGCTGGGGCCAGAGCGCGTTCGACAACTTCCGCGTCGTGCCGCCGGGCACCGGAATCTGCCACCAGGTGAACCTGGAGAACCTGGCGAAGGTGGTCTGGTCCGACGCCGACCAGAACGGCGACACGGTTGCCTATCCCGACACCCTGGTCGGCACCGACAGCCACACCACGATGGTCAACGGCCTGGCGGTGCTGGGCTGGGGCGTCGGCGGCATCGAGGCGGAGGCCGCGATGCTCGGCCAGCCGGTCTCCATGCTGCTGCCGGAGGTGGTCGGCTTCAAGCTGACCGGCAAGCTGCCGGAGGGCGCCACCGCAACCGACCTGGTGCTGACCGTCACCCAGATGCTCCGCAAGAAGGGTGTGGTCGGCAAGTTCGTGGAATTCTACGGCACCGGCCTGGACGGCCTGAGCCTGGCGGACCGCGCGACGATCTCCAACATGGCGCCGGAATACGGCGCCACCTGCGGCTTCTTCCCGATCGATGCGGAGACGATCCGCTACATGAAGGCCACCGGCCGCGACCGCCATCTCTGCGAGATGGTGGAGGCCTATGCCAAGAAGCAGGGCATGTGGCGCACTGCGCGGACGCCGGATCCGGTGTTCACCAGCACCCTGTCGCTGGACCTGGGCAAGGTGGAGCCGTCGCTTGCCGGGCCGAAGCGGCCGCAGGACAAGGTGCTGCTGTCGCGCCTGGCGCCGGCCTTCAAGAAGGAGCTGGTGGAGACCTTCAAGGTCGCGAAGGCGGAAGCCGACCGGCGGGTGCCGGTGAAGGGCGAGAATTTCGACCTCGGCCATGGCGACGTGGTGATCGCCGCCATCACCTCCTGCACCAACACCTCCAATCCCAGCGTCATGCTGGGCGCCGGCCTGCTGGCGAAGAACGCGCTGAAGAAGGGGCTGAAGGTGAAGCCCTGGGTGAAGACCTCGCTGGCACCCGGCTCCCAGGTCGTCACCGACTATCTGGCGAAGGCGAAGCTGCAGGAGCCGCTCGACGCGCTGGGCTTCGACCTGGTCGGCTATGGCTGCACCACCTGCATCGGCAATTCCGGCCCGCTGCCGGACCCGATCGCCGACACCGTCACCGGCGAGGATCTGACGGTCGGCGCCGTGATCTCCGGCAACCGGAACTTCGAGGGTCGCGTGCATCCGCTGGTGAAGGCCAACTACCTGGCCTCGCCGATCCTGGTGGTCGCCTATGCCCTGGCCGGCTCCCTGAAGGTGGACCTGCGCAAGGACCCGCTGGGCGAGGATGCCAAGGGCAGGCCGGTCTATCTGAAGGATATCTGGCCGTCGAACGATGACGTGCAGAAGGCGGTCAACCGCGCGGTGACGGAAAAGATGTTCCGGGAACGCTATGCCGACGTCTTCAAGGGCGACACCCGCTGGCGGAAGATCAAGACCGGCAAGGGCCTGACCTACGGCTGGGACAAGAAGTCCACCTATGTGCAGAACCCGCCCTATTTCGAGGGCATGAAGAAGACCCCGGGCAAGATCTCCGACGTGAAGGGCGCCCGCATCCTCGCCCTGCTCGGCGACAGCATCACCACCGACCACATCTCGCCCGCCGGCTCGATCAAGAAGGACAGCCCGGCCGGCGAATACCTGATGAAGAACAAGGTCGCCTTCAAGGACTTCAACTCCTACGGCTCGCGGCGCGGCAATCACGAGGTGATGATGCGCGGCACCTTCGCCAATATCCGCCTGCGCAACGAGCTGGCGCCGGGCACCGAGGGCGGCGTCACCCGCCACATGCCCGACGGCAAGGAGATGTCGATCTACGACGCCGCGATGCAGTACCAGAAGGAGAAGACGCCGCTGGTGATCTTCGCCGGCAAGGAATACGGCACCGGCTCCAGCCGCGACTGGGCGGCGAAGGGCACCAACCTGCTTGGCGTGAAGGCGGTGATCGCCGAGAGCTTCGAGCGCATCCATCGCTCCAACCTGGTCGGCATGGGCGTGATGCCCCTGCAGTTCCCGGCCGGCGTGGACCGCAAGTCGCTGAAGCTGGACGGCTCGGAAGAGATCACGATCACCGGGATCGAGGGCGGCATCACGCCGCGCCAGGACGTCACTGTCACAATCAAGCGGGCCAAGGGCAAGGACGAGACCTTCCAGGCGCTCTGCCGGATCGACACCCTGGACGAGGTCGCCTACTTCACCAACGGCGGCATCCTGCACTACGTGCTGCGCAACCTGGCCGCCTGACCGCGGGCGGCACCTCACGCAAGACCGAAGGGCGGGCCCCGCAAGGCCCGCCCTTTTTTCTTTGTGGCCCGCGGGCGAGTCGTCTGCGGCGCAATGCGCGTCGCGGCGGCGCCGCGGACATCCTATCTTCCAGATATGAACTGGCTGAACAGGCTCGCCGAACGACAGATGCAGAAGGCCGCCCGCAGCGGGGCGCTGAGCGGCCTTGCCGGCGAAGGCAAGCCGTTGCGCGACCGCAGCGGCGGTTGCGCGACCGCAGCGGCGACGCCTATGTCGACGCGGGCGAGGCCGTGGGGCTGCAGATGATGGCCCAGGCCGGCGTCCTGCCCGAGGAGATCGCATTCAAGAAGCAGGCGATCGCGCTGCGCGCCCACCTCGCAGGCATCACCGACGAGGGCGAGCGCAAGGCCGTGATGGCCGAACTCGCCAGGGTCGAGATGAAGCAGGCCATTGCCGAGGAAGCGCGCCGCCGGCTGATGAGAGGCTGACCGGGCCCCGGCCCGCGGCTACAGCCGCCGCAGCTCGATCCGCTCCACCAGGTGGTCGGGATCCTTCACCAGGATCAGGTCGGCGCGCTGGCGGGTCGGCAGGATGTTCGCTTCCAGGTTCACCTGGTTGATGCCGCGCCAGAGGTCCAGGGCGGTGGCCAGCGCCTGTTCCTCGGTCAGCTTCGTGTGTCGGTGGAAATAGGCCTCCGGGTCCATGAAGGCGGTCTGGCGCAGCTGCATGAAGCGTTCCACGTACCAGCGCTCGATCACCTCGGTCTCTGCGTCGACATAGATCGCGAAGTCGAAGAAGTCGGAGACGAAGGGCACCGTCTTCCCGTCCGGCGGCGCGTCGCCGGTCTGCAGGACGTTCAGCCCCTCCACGATCAGGATGTCCGGACGGTCCACGGTGACCGCCCCGCCGGGGATGATGTCGTAGGACAGGTGGGAATAGACCGGCGCCTGCACCGCGGACTTGCCCGACTTCACCTGCGACAGGAAGCGCAGCAGGGCGCCGCGGTCATAGCTCTCCGGAAAGCCCTTGCGGCGCATCAGCCCGCGCTCCTCCAGCACCGCGTTGGGGTGCAGGAAGCCGTCGGTGGTCACCAGGTCGACCTGCGGCGAGTTCGGCCAGCGCGCCAGCAGGGCCTGCAGCACGCGCGCCGTGGTCGACTTGCCCACCGCGACGGAGCCGCCGATGCCGATCACGAACGGCACCTTCCGGTCGGAGATGCCGAGGAAGTCCTGGGTCGCCGCGAACAGGTCCTGGATGGCATGGACGTAGAGGTTCAGCAGCCGGGACAGCGGCAGGTAGATCTCCACCATCTCCGACACCGGCAGCCGTTCGTTCAGGCCGCGCAGCCGCTCGATCTCGGCGGGTTCCAGGGGCAGCGGGGTGTCCGCGCGAAGTCCGGCCCAGGTTTCCCGCGTGAAGGTGCGATAGGGGGAAACGCGGCCGGGCTCGCCACCGGTATCGCCGCGCAATGGCGGCGGCGGCGTGGCCGGCTTCTGCTTCTTCCTCGGATGGGCCAAACGGACCTCGTGCGATGCGTATCGGGTCGCAGCGGCGCGGCATTGACGCCTGTGCAACCGTCGAACTGCGGTGCAGCATAGCGCCGGCCGGGGCGGATTCGCCAGCGGCGGACCTGAGAGAGGGGAAGGAGGCAGGCATGAGCGGAACGCAGGGAACCTATCGCCTGATCGGCATGGGCTCCTCGCCCTATTCGATGAAGGTGCGGGCCGTGCTGCGCTACCGGCGGATCCCGCATCTCTGGCTCTACCGGACGCCGGAGGTGCGGGCGGAGATTGCGCATCTGCGGCCGCCGGTGATCCCGGTCCTGCAGGTGCCCGATGGCACCTACCTGGTCGATTCCACGCCGATGATCGAGGCGCTGGAGGGCCGCCATCCCGGCCGCGCCGTCTGGCCGTCCGATCCGGGCCAGGCCTTTCTCTGCCGCCTGGTGGAGGACATGGCCGATGAATGGCTGACCAAGGCGATGTTCCATCTGCGCTGGTGGGCGGAACCGGACCGCGGTTTCGCCGCCGGCTGGATCGTCGATGACGCGATGCCGCAGGCGCCGGCGGCGGAGCGGGCGGATGCCGCCGCCGCGATCCGCGACCGCCAGGTCTCCCGCATGGCGCTGGTCGGCTGCACGCCGGAGAACGACCCGGTGATCCGCGACAGCCTGAGCCGCTGGCTGGCGGCCATGGAGGGGCGGGTGACCCGCGGTGCCTGGCTGTTCGGCAGCCGGCCCTCGGTCGCGGATTTCGCGATCTTCGGCCAGCTGGCGCCGCTGGTCACCGACCCCAGCCCGCAGGTGCTGATCCGGCAGGCGGCGCCACGGCTGGACAACTGGGTGCGCCACATGGACGACCTGTCGGGGGAGGCGGAGGGCGCCTGGGACGATCCCGCCGCCGACCTGCGGCCGGCCCTGCGCGACCTGCTGTCGCTGGCCGGCGACACCTACCTGCCCTTCCTGGCGGCGAACGCGGCGGCGCTGCAGGAAGGTGCGGCGGAGGTCGCGGTGACGCTGGGCGGGCGGCGCTACGTGCAGGCGCCGTTCGGCTACCAGGCGAAGTGCCTGTCACGCCTGCGTGAGGCCTGGGCGGCCCTGCCGCCGGCCGCAGCCGACCGTTTGGCAGCGCTCCTGGCGGAATCCGGGGCGCTTTCCGTGCTGGAAGGCCACGGCGCGGGCCAGCCCGCAGACGGTCCCGTCAATGAAACGTGAGTGGCCCGGCCCCTGCCGGCGCCATAGGCTCCAGTCATGATGAAACTCAACGGAATTGCGGCCGCCGGTGTCGCCCTGGCGGCGCTCGTCACGGCGGCACTGCTGCCTGTCGCCCCGGCCGCTGCCGGCGCCGGGCAGCCCAAGGACGTGATGCATCCCTGCCCGGTCCTGGTGGAGCTCTATACCAGCCAGGGCTGCAATACCTGCCCGCCGGCCGACGTGCTTCTGGAGCAGCTCGACGCGCGGGAGGATGTGATCGGCATCGCCTTCCATGTCGACTATTGGGACTATCTGGGCTGGAAGGACAGCTTCGCGCTGGACAGCAATGCGCCGCGGCAACGCGCCTATGCCAAGGCGATGGAGCAGAGCTACGTCTACACGCCGCAGGCGGTGGTGGACGGCCTGGGCCATTTCAACGGCTCCGACAAGCGCGCCATCGACAGGGCGATCGACGATGCCAAGATGATGGCGACGGTGGCGCTGAAGACCACCTGGGACGGCCGCGACAGGATTCATGTCGACCTGCCGGAATCGGGGTCGCAGACCGTCGGTCCCGGCCTGGCCCGCGGCGCGGCGATCTGGCTCGCCGGGGTGGACGGGGCACGGGAGGTGCCGATCGCCCGCGGCGAGAATGCCGGCAAGACCCTGCGTTACAGCAACATCGTCCGCTCCATGGAGCGGCTGGGCGAATGGGACGGTATGGCCGCGCGGGTCACCATCGATGCCGGCGCCCTGCGGGCCGCGGGGCGGGAGAAGGCGGTGGTCATGGTGCAGGCGCCCGACATGGGGCGGATCATCGGCGCGGCGGAGATACGGCTGGATTCCGCCCCAGGCTCCTGACCGTCGGCAGGTGATTTAAGCCGATTGACTTCACGGCCTTGTCGGGCCGACTCTTCGGCCATGGAAACGTCCGACATCCTCGCTGCCGACCAGAGCAAGGCACCGCCCGCCCGGCCGGCCAGCACGATCCTCCTTGTCCGCGATGGCGCAGCCGGCGGGCTGGAGGTCTTCATGGTGAAACGCCACCACGCCATCGACTTCGCCTCCGGCGCGCTGGTCTTTCCCGGCGGCAAGCTGGCGGAGGGCGACAGCGATCCCGCTCTCGCCACGCACTGCACCGACGGCGGCGCGACGATGGACGACCGCAGCCGCGGCATGATGGTCGCCGGCATCCGCGAGGCGTTCGAGGAATCGGGCCTGCTGCTTGCCCGCGCCAAGGGCGAGAGCGCGCTGCTGGATGCCGACCGCGCCCATGCCCTGGCGCCCTGGCGGCCGAAGCTCGACAAGGGCGAGGAGACGATGCGCGCCTTCGCCGAGGCGGAGGGGCTGGACTTCGCGCTGGATGCGCTGGTGCCCTTTGCGCACTGGGTGACGCCGACCTTCATGCCGAAGCGTTTCGACACCGCCTTCTACATCGCCCATGCGCCGGAAGGGCAGATCGGCCGCCACGACGGCAGCGAGTCGGTCGATTCGCTGTGGATTACCCCGTCAGAGGCGCTGAAGGGGGCCGAGGAAGGCCGCTTCGCCATGGTGGTGGCGACCCGCCTGAACGTGGAGCTGCTGGGCCGCGCCGCCACCGCCGACGAGGCGATCGCCCGGGCCCGTGCCCGGCCGATCGTCACGGTGGAACCGGTGCTCGACAAGGAGGCCCCGGGCGGCGCCGTCCTGCGCATCCCGGCGGAGGCCGGCTATGGCATCAGCGAGGTCAAGGTCGACCGGATCGTGAAGTAGCCCGTTCCGCGTCTGCGCCGTCATCCCGGCCTTGAGCCGGGATCCATTCCGCAATCCGTGCGGACAGGCTGGCGGAATGGGCCCTCGGCTCGGTGGCCGAGGGCGACGGAGATTGCGGTGCGTGAAGCGAGGCGCTGGCCTGCTTCGCACACCCCCTCACCCCACCCCCTGGGTCATCACGGCGGTCATGCGGCGGGCGAAGGCGGTGGGGTCGGGCAGGGTCTCGCCCTCCAGGATGCGGGCCTGGTCCAGCAGCAGGTGGGCGGCATCGGCCAGGGCGTCGCTGCCGCCCGGTTCCCCGGCGCGCTCCGCCAGGCGGCGGATCAGCGGGTGGCCAGGATTGATCTCCAGGATCCGCGCCGGTGCCGCGTCCAGGCGCTGGTGCTGCTTCAGCATCCGCGCCAGGTGCATGTCGAGGTCCGCATCGCCGGCGACCAGGCAGACCGCGCTGTCGGTCAGGCGGTCGGTCTCCCGCACATCCTTCACCGCCTCGCCCAGGTTCTGCTTCAGGGCGGCGATCAGGGTGCCGAGCGCCGCGCCCTCGACCTTCTCCGGCTTCGCCTCGTCCGACTCGCCGTCGTCCTTCGCCTTGCCCTTGATCTCGCCCAGGTCGGCGGCGCCGCGGGTCACGGACTGGAACGGCTTGCCGTCGAATTCGGTGACGGTGTTCTGCCAGAAATCGTCGACCGCATCGGTCAACAGCAGCACCTCCACCCCCTTGGCGCGGAAGCCTTCCAGCTGCGGGCTGCGGCGCAGCGCCTCCAAGCTTTCGCCGGAGATGGTGTAGATCGCGCTCTGCCCCTCCTTCATTGCCGCGACATAGTCGGCGAGGGAGACCAGCCCGTCGCGTTCGCTGGAATGGAAGCGGGCGAGCTTCAGCAGGCTTTCCTGCGCCTCGCGGTCCTCGTACAGCCCCTCCTTCAGCACCGGGCCGAACGCCTCCCAGAAGGTGGCGTAATCCTCCGGCGCCTTCTCCGCCTTCCGCTCCAACTCGCGCAGCACCCGCTTCTGCAGGGTGGCGCGGATCTTCGCCACCAGCGGGTTGTTCTGCAGCATCTCGCGGCTGACGTTCAGCGGCAGGTCGCTGGAATCCACCACGCCGCGCAGGAAGCGCAGCCAGGGCGGCACCAGCCCTTCGCAATCGTCGGTGATGAAGACCCGGCGCACGAACAGTTTCACCCCATGGCGGCGGTCCGGGTCGAACAGGTCGAACGGCCGCCGCGAGGGCACGAACAGCAGCAGGGTGTAGTCCAGCTTGCCCTCGACATGGGCATGCAGGGTCAGCCAGGGATCGTCGAAGGCCCGGCCGACATGGTGGTAGAACTCGCGGTACTGCTCCTCGCTGACCTCCGACTTCGGCCGCGCCCAGAGCGCGCCGGCGGCGTTCACCTGCTCCTCGCGATCTTCCGCATCCGCCGCCTTTTCCGGGTCGATCAGCATCACCGGCAGGCTGATATGGTCGGAATAGGTCTTGATGACGGTGCGCAGGCGCGCCGGCTCCAGGAATTCCTTCTGCGCCTTCGCCAGGTGCAGGGTGATGGTGGTGCCGCGCTGGCCTTCGTCCGCTTCGCCGATGGTGTAGCTGCCGGTGCCGTCGGATTCCCAGCGCCAGGCCTGCGCCTCGCCGGCCTTGCGGGAGGTGACGGTTACCTTGTCCGCCACCATGAAGGCGGAATAGAAGCCGACGCCGAACTGGCCGATCAGGCGGCCGGCCTCGGCCCCCTTCTTGCCGCCCTCTTCCTTCCCCGCCTCCTTCGCCGCTTCTTCCAGCTGGCGGGAGAAGGCCTCGGTGCCCGACCGCGCGATCGTGCCCAGATTCTCCACCAGCTCGTCGCGGTTCATGCCGATGCCGTTATCGGCAATGGTCAGGGTGCCGGCCTTCGGGTCGGGCGCGATCCGCACCTTCAGTTCGGTATCCTCGGTCAGCAGCTCCGGCGCGGTCAGCGCGGCATAGCGCAGCTTGTCGCAGGCATCGGAGGCGTTGGAGATCAGCTCCCGCAGGAAGATCTCCTTATCGCTGTAGAGGGAATGGGTGACGATGTGCAGCAGCTTCGCCACTTCGGCCTGGAACTGCATCGTCTGGTCGGTCATGGGGGTTGCGCCCTTCTCTCTGCTTGTCCGGATGGCGGTCCCGACATAGGCATTCGCAGGCAGCGCATCAAGTCTGCTGCGACACCCCGGTCGCGTTGGCGCGAGAAGGCCGCGGTCCCGGAGAAAAGTCCGCACCAAAGAAAACGCCGCCCCAAAAGAAAACGCCGCCCCAAAAGAAAACGCCGCAACGGGGAACCGTCGCGGCGCAGGTGGTGTGAAGGAGGGGTGTCGATTACGCAGATTGAAGGGGGGACACGGGGCCCGGCCCGACCCGTCGGGGGGGGACCACGGACGGAGGGGGGGATACGTCCGAATGCTGGACCGAACCTTGCCCCGTGTCCTTGATGTTGAATATCAGAGCGGTTTGCGGCGGCCGTTGGCCGGAAATGGGGCAAGATTTGGGCAATTTCGGTTGGGCGGCTTTTTCCTCCAGAACCGCGGTATTCTGCGGTGTCCGGCGGGTTGCAGGCCGGCCGACATGCGGTTTGACCGGCCCTGCCGCCCCGTCTAGCCTCCCCCGGTCCTGCCCGATGCGGCACATGCCGCCGAAATCCCGCACTCCAGGGCCCTTGCGGAGGGGCGCCGGTTGAGCCTGTTCATCGCGAAACGCCTGGCCACCCTGGTGCTGACCCTGATCTTCACCTCGGTCATCATCTTCGTGGTGATGGAGAT
Organism: Marinibaculum pumilum; assembly: GCF_042646425.1. Lineage (NCBI taxonomy): Bacteria > Pseudomonadati > Pseudomonadota > Alphaproteobacteria > Rhodospirillales > Rhodospirillaceae > Marinibaculum > Marinibaculum pumilum. The sequence continues at coordinate 37,651 of NZ_JBHRTR010000020.1, read as the reverse complement.
CCTGCCCGGCGACCCGGCCCTGCTGATCCTGGGGATCGACGCGCCGGACGAGGCGGTGGCCGCCCTGCGCGGGCAGCTCGGCCTCGACCGGCCGCCGCTGGAGCGCTACCTGGCCTGGATCGGCGGCATCGCGGTCGGCGAGTTCGGCCAGAGCTATACCTACCAGGTGCCGGTCTGGCAGCTGATCGGCGACCGGCTGGAGATCACCCTGCCGCTGACCCTGCTGGCGATGGCGATGGCGATCGTGGCCGCCCTGGCGATGGGCATCTATGCCGCGGCGCGACACAACCGCGCCGGCGACGTGGCGGTGATGACCGCCAGCCAGGTCGGCATCTCGATCCCCAATTTCTGGCTCGGCATCCTGCTGATCTCCGCCTTCGCCGTCGGCCTGGGCTGGTTCAGCGCCGGCGGCTTCCCCGGCTGGGACAAGGGGCTCTGGCCGGCCTTGAAGGCGCTGCTGCTGCCGGCCATCTCCCTCGCCGTGGTGCAGGCGGCGATCCTGGCCCGGGTCACCCGCTCCGCCATGCTGGAGGTGATGCGCGAGGATTTCGTGCGCACCGCCCGTGCCAAGGGGCTGTCCCGACGTGCCGTGCTGTGGCGGCATGTGGTGCGCAACGCCCTGATCCCGGTGATCACCATCACCGGCCTGCAGTTCGGCTTCCTGCTGACCGGCGCCATCGTGGTGGAGCAGGTCTTCAACCTGCCCGGCCTCGGCCGCCTCGTCTTCTCCGCGATCAGCGACCGCGACGTGGAGGTGGTGAAGAACTGCGTCATGCTGATCGCCTTCCTGGTGATCGGCATCAACTTCGCGGTGGACATGCTCTATGCCGCCATCGACCCGCGCCTGAAGCCGGCCGATGTCTGAGGCGACTGCGCAGGATCCCGGCATGACCGCCGGTGCGGAGGGTGCGGCGCGGCGGGCCTGGCTGGCGCGCGCCCTGCGGCATCCGAGCTTCGTCGTCGGCGCCGCGCTGACCCTGCTGCTGGTCGGCATGGCCCTGGTGTCGCTGGTCTGGACCCCCTACGAGCCGACGGCGATGGCGCTGCGCGACCGCTATGCCCCGGTGTCCTGGTCGCACTGGCTGGGCACCGACAAGTTCGGCCGCGACGTGCTGTCCAACATCATGGCCGGGGCGCAGCTCTCCATCGCCGTCGGCGTCGTGGCGGTGCTGATCGGCGTCACCGCCGGCAGCGCGCTGGGGCTCTGGGCCGCCGCCCGCAAGGGCTGGGTGGAGGAGCTGGTGATGCGCTTCTCCGACTTCGCCTTCGCCTTTCCGGCGATCCTCTCGGCGATCATGATCACCGTGATCCTGGGCCCCGGCGCGGTGAACTCGATCCTCGCCATCGGCATCTTCAACATCCCGGTCTTCGCGCGGCTGACCCGGGCGGCGGCGAACGGCGTCTGGACCCGGGAATACGTGCTGGCCGCCCGCGCCGCCGGCAAGGGCGGGGTCCGCATCACCGTCGAGCATGTGGTGCCCAACATCCTTTCGGTGATCCTGGTGCAGGCGACGATCCAGTTCGCCATCGCGATCCTGGCGGAGGCGGCGCTGAGCTATCTGGGGATCGGCAGCCAGCCGCCGCAGCCCTCCTGGGGCCGGATGCTGAACGAGGCGCAGCTGCAGATGTACAAGAACGCCTGGCTGGCGGTCTATCCGGGGATCGCCATCGCGCTCTCGGTGCTGGGCCTGAACCTGCTGGGCGACGGCCTGCGCGACCTGACCGACCCGCGCCTGGTGCGGCAGCGGTGAGTGGTGCGATGAATGCCGGCGACGACATCCCGCTGCTGGAGGTGGCGGACCTGACGGTGACCCTGCGCACCCCGCGCGGGCCGGCGGCCGCCGTGCGCGGCCTCGACTTCACCCTGCGCCGGGGGGAGAAGCTGGGCATCGTCGGCGAAAGCGGCTGCGGCAAGTCGATGACCGCGCTGGCCCTGATGGGCCTGCTGCCGGACGGCGCCCGCATCGACGGCCGCATCGCGCTGGAGGGGCTGGACCTGGCCCGCGCGCCGGAGGCGGCGCTGTGCCGGATCCGCGGCAACCGCATCGGCATGATTTTCCAGGAGCCGATGACCTCCCTGAACCCGCTGCACCGGATCGGCCGCCAGGTGGCGGAGCCCCTGCGCCTGCATCGCGGCATGGATGCCCGCGCCGCCCGGGCACGCGCCGTCGAGCTGCTGGACCGGGTCGGCATCCCGGATGCGCGCCGGCGCGCCGATGCCTATCCGCACGAACTGTCCGGCGGCCAGCGGCAGCGGGTGATGATCGCGCTGGCGCTGGCCTGCGACCCGGCGGTGCTGATCGCCGACGAGCCGACAACGGCGCTGGACGTCACCATCCAGGGCCAGATCCTGGACCTGATCGAGGACCTGGTGGCGGAGCGCGGCATGGCGCTGGTGCTGATCTCCCACGACCTGGGCGTGATCGGCGAGGTGGTGGACAAGGTGATGGTGATGTACGGCGGCATGGCGGTGGAGCGCGGCCCGGTCGATGCCGTGTTCGACCGCCTGACCCATCCCTATGCGCAGGGCCTGTTCGCCGCCCTGCCGCAGCTCGGCCGCGCTTTGGCCGGGACCGACCGGCTGCAGACGATCCCGGGCCGGGTGCCGGAGCTGGCGGACATGCCCGCCGGCTGCCCCTTCACCCCGCGCTGCCCGATCGCGGAGGACCGTTGCGCCACCGTGCCGCCGCCGGTGGTGGCGCTGGACGGCGGCGCGGTAACGGCCGGCAGCGGCCACGAGGCAGTCTGCCACAGGGTGCCGAAGGCGCTGGAAGGGGTGTTCGGCCGGCCGCCCGTGGGCTCGGATGGCGACCTGGACCGCCGCGCAGTGACGGCGGGCGAGGGACCGACATGACGGCCGGCGACCCCATCGTCCGGGTGGAGGGGCTGGTCCGCCACTACCGCCTGCCGCGGGAGAGCCTGTTTCGCCCGGCACCGGTCTCCCATGCCCTGAACGGCGTCGACCTGACCGTCGCGCCGGGGCAGAGCCTGGGCATCGTGGGGGAGAGCGGCTGCGGCAAGTCCACACTGGCACGGCTGGTCATGGCGCTGGACCGGCCCACCGCCGGCCGGGTGGAGGTGCTGGGGCAGGACCTGGGGGCGATGGACGGGCGGTCCTTACGCGCCCATCGCCGGCATTTCCAGATGGTGTTCCAGGACCCCTACGGCTCCCTCGACCCGCGGCAGAAGGTGCGCCGCATCGTGGCGGAGCCGCTGGACGCGGTGCCGGACATGGCCTCGGACCCGCCCGCCCGCCAGGCGCGGGTGGCGGAGGTGCTGGAGGCGGTGGGCCTGCGCCCCACCGACATGGACAAGTATCCGCACGAATTCTCCGGCGGCCAGCGCCAGCGCATCGCCATCGCCCGCGCCCTGGTCACCCGGCCGCAGGTGATCGTGGCGGACGAGCCGGTCTCCGCCCTCGACGTCTCGGTCCAGGCGCAGGTGCTGAACCTGATGCTGGACCTGCAGGCGGAATTCGGCCTGACCTACATCCTGATCAGCCACGACCTGGCGGTGGTGGAATATGTCTGCCCGCAGGTCGCGGTGATGTATCTCGGCCGGGTGGTGGAACAGGCCGCCGCCGCCGACATCTTCCGCCGCCCCGCGCATCCCTATACCCAGGCGCTGCTGGCCGCGGTGCCGAACCGCACGGCGCGCTCCGGCGGGGCAGGCGGCCGCAGGCGCCGCGCCGTCCTGCAGGGTGGCGCCGGCGGCGCCATGGCGATGGCGCCGGGCTGCAGCTTCGCCGACCGCTGCCCGCGGGCGGAGGACCGCTGCCGCATCGAGCGCCCGGCGCTGCGGCCGGTGGCGGGCGAAAGCGGGCATCTGGCGGCCTGTCATTTCGCGACGGAGGTGCAGGGCGTTCCCGGCACAGGCGCGGCCGCCGGGGAAATCGCCTCAGGTTAGCGGCGGCCGGCTGCGGCTCAGGGCTCCCAGACATTTGGCGGGCCTGCGCAGAACGCCTCGACGCCAGGCTGCGGGATGGCCAATTGGCCGGGGCGCCGTCAGCGGTAGGTGTACCCGCCGCCGCGGCCCCGGAAGGGCATGGCGGTGGCGCATGCGAAACCGGCTCCCGCCTGCCTCAGCCCTCCCCCTCCCGGAACGTCAGCTCCACCGTGATATTGTCGGGGTCGGCGAGGAAGATCTGGTGCATGACACCCTGGAGCGACCCCTCCCGGAAGGGCACGTCGTGGTCCCGCAGCATGGCGATCGTGGCCTCCAGGTCGCGGGCCAGGAACGCCACGTGGTCGACCGGGCCGGTATCCTCGGCTGTATGCCGCTTCCCCGACACCGGTTGCGTCTCGGCCCTGTCCACCAGGTGCACCGACGGCGTATCGCCGGCATAGAGCCAGTAGCCCCGGAAAGCGAAGGGCGGGCGCGGACCGACCTCGAGGCCCAGGATGTTGCAGTAGAAGTCCTTCGTGCGCTCCAGGTCGCTGCAACGGATCGTGTAGTGCTCGAGCTTCTTGACGGGCATGGGAGAACCCCTTTCGGCTGCTCCGGCCAAACCTACACCAGTTGCGGCACCGGATAGAGCCCAGCGTCGTTGACCCGAAGCGATTGCGCCCGGCGTCGGTGCCCAGACCGCTTGACCCCTCCCGTCCGACGGCCGACACTGTCACCTGCATGTCATCCAAGCATCGAAACCGGACCCGCTGATGGCGGACATCGTAACCCTGGACAGCTATCGCGGGGGCGATGCGGGCGGGCAGGGTGCGTCGCACCCCGCCGGCCAGAAATCCGCCCAGAATTCCGGCCAGAAGGGCCAGAACGCTGCCGGGCACGTCTTTTTCGACCGGCGGGAGTTCGACCTGATCCTGCGCCTCTACGGCGTGATGGTCGCCGCGGGCGAGTGGCGCGACTATGCCATCGGCCATGACGCCGAGAGCTGCACCTTCGCCGTCTTTCGCCGCAGTGCCGACGGCGCCCTCTACCGCATCGTCAAGACGCCGAAGCTGGCAAAGAAGCAGGGCGCCTATGCCGTGCTCGGCGCCGATGGCCGGGTGATGAAGCGCGGCCGTTCCCTGGCGCAGACCCTCGGCGTCTTCGAACGCAAGGTGATGAAGCTGGTCGAGGCGGAATAGCCGCTGCGGCCCTGATACCGTTCCCGTCCTGTCGTCTCCGCTCCCGCCGTCCGTTCCGCCATACCCGATCCGTCGCCCTTGGGCCTGACCCAAGGGCCCATTCCGCCAGCCCGGCCGCGGTGCTGGAGGAATGGATCCCGGGTCGAGCCCGGGATGACGTCGCGGCGTTGCCCTAACGCCGCTGCAGCGCCAGGGTGCGGACCAGCCAGAGGCAGGGCAGGAGGGAGATCACGAAGGCGGCGGTGGTGATCAGGAAGCCGTCGCGGAAGCCCAGCATATAGGCCTGCAGCCAGACCGTGCGGCCCAGCTGGTAGATCGCCAGCGGCAGGTGCTGCGGCTCGCCCAGGCCGGCGCGGGCGGCCATCTCCATGCCGCGGCCGATCCAGTCCATGGTGGCCGGGTTGCCCGGGTGCTGGGTCAGCGCCAGGGCATCGGCGTGATAGGCGCTGCGGCGTTCCAGCATGATCGCCAGCAGGTTCACCCCGAAGGCACCGCCCAGCTGGCGCACGAAGTTGGACGCGCCGGAGCCCTGCGCCATCAGGTGCGGCGGCAGGACCGCCAGCGCCGCGACGCTGAGCGCCGGGAACAGCACGCCCAGCGACATCCGCCCGATCAGGATCCAGATCGCGAAGGTCCAGAAGTCCGTGCCGATATCGACCTGCGCGGTCAGCCAGCAGGACCAGGCGAAGACGATCGTGCCGAAGACGCAGAGCCAGCCGGGGGAGACCAGGTCCGCCAGCCGGCCGCCGAAGGGAAACACCGCCGCCATCGCCACGCCGGCCGGCAGCATCAGCAGGCCGGCGGTGGTGGCGCTCATCCCCTGCACCGTCTGCGCGAAGATCGGGATCAGGTAGGTGGAGCCGAACAGCCCGGCACCGAAGATGAAGGCGACGACAGACGCGGCGGAGAAGGCCGTGTTGGCGAACAGCCGCAGGTCCAGCATCGGCTTTTCCACATGGCGTTCCCAGAACACGAAGGCGATGCCGGCCGCCAGCGCCGCGGCGAAGCGCCAGAAGCTCGCCTCCGACGACCAGCCGTCGATCTGGCCGTTCGACAGCCCGGTCAGCAGCGCCACCAGGAAGGCCGCCAGCAGGGCGAAGCCGATCCAGTCGAAGCCGGGCGGCGGCCCCTTTTCCTGCCGGCCGGGCAGCACCATCAGGGCCAGCAGGATCGCCAGGCTGGCCACCGGCACGCCCATGTAGAAGACATAGCGCCAGCCCAGCGCGTCGATCAGGATGCCGCCGACCAGCGGCCCGATCGCCGGCGCCAGCACCACGCCGACCCCGAACAGGCCCATCGCCAGGCCGCGGGCCGAGGGCGGGAAGGCCTCGAACATGATCAGCATGGACAGCGGCATCACCACGCCGGCGGCCGCGCCCTGCAGCACCCGCGACAGGACCAGCAGGTCGGCGTCCGGGCTGATCCCGCCCAGGATCGCGCCGGCGACGAAGATCGCCATCGCCAGCGCCAGGCCCATGCGCTGGCCGAACACCTTCACCACCCAGTCGGTCAGCAGCATGGTCGCGGTCATCGCCGCGAAGAAGCCGGTGGCCAGCCATTGGGCCTCGATCTGGCCGATGCCGAACGAGCCCATGATGTCCGGGATCGCCACGTTGATGATCGTGCCGGGCAGGACCGCGGCCACCGCCGCCGTCACCGCGGTGATGCTGACGATGGTCTGGCGCAGGGCGCCGGGTGTGGAGGCCGGCGGGTCGAGCGCGGCTTCCGCCATCTCAGTCCCCGGAGGGGCGCGCGGTGCCCGCCGCCGCATCGCCGGCGGCGCCGTCGGCCTCGATCACCGCCTCCACCATCATGCCGGGGCGCAACAGGTCGCCGTCCTGCTGCAGGTCGATGCGCACCGGCAGGCGCTGCGTGATCTTGGTGAAATTGCCGCTGGGATTGGGGGTGGGCAGCAGCGCGAATTCGCTGGTGGCGGCATGGCCGATCAGGCTGACCCGCCCCTCGAAGCTGCGGTCGGGATAGGCGTCGACCGTGACCCGGGCGGGGCTGCCGACCCGGAAACGGCGGATCTCCGTCTCCTTCACGTTCAGGTCGACCCAGACCCGCGACGGGTCGTGATAGCGCAGCAGCCGCATGCCCGGCGCGACATACTCGCCCGGCGTCATGTAGGTGCGGTCGACCACCCCGTCGAAGGCGGCGCGCAGCACCCGGTCCTCGACGTCGAGCTGCACCATCTCCCGCTGTGCCTGCAGTTCCTGCCGGCGGGCCTGCAGGACGGCCAGTTCGCGGTCCAGCACGAGCAGGCGCTCGCGGGCGGCCTGCGCCGCGGCCAGTTCCGCCCGGGCCGAGGCGATGTCGGCATGGGTGGAGCGTTCCTCCTGCGCGGCCAGTTCGGCGGCGGTGCGGGCCTCATCCATCCGGGCGGCGGAAGAGACGCTCTTGGCATGCAGTTCCCGGGTGCGGCGATGGGCGTTCTGCGCCAGCTTCAGGGCGGCCTGCGCGACCTTGTGGTCGGCCTCCGCCGCGATCAGCCGGGCCTCGGCCTCTGCCACCTCGCTTTCGGTCTGGCGGTCGGCCATGCGGCGTTCGGCCGCGAGCCGGCCCTCCTCCGCCTCGATCCGCGCGGCCTGGGCCTCGATCTCCAGCAGCTTCAGCCGCGCCTCGCGCTGGTCGATCACTGCCAGCACGTCGCCCTTGCGCACCCGGTCGCCATCGTCGACCGGCATCTCGGCGATCCAGCCGGCGATGCGGCTGGACAGGGTTACGGCGGAGGCGTCGATGCGGGCATCGACGACATAGACATGGGTCCAGCGGTCGTGCAGCCAGGACCAGCCGAACCAGGCGCCGGCGGCCAGCAGCACGGCGACCACGGCGAGCCGCACCGCGCGGCCACGGCGGCGCTGCCGGGCCGGGCCGGCAGGAGCGTCGGGACCTCCGGTCGTCATCGATGGCCGGGTGACGGGGCCGGGGCCCTGCGGTCAGGCGTTTCCAACAAATGCGTTTCTCTGTTTTTGAACGTGCGTCGAGTTTCCGCCGCCGGCCGCCGTGCCGTCAACGCAAGGGTGAGCGGGCGAGCGCTGCACACAGGTCATGGGTGGGCCGCTTCCGCGCTGGGAACGACACGAACGGGACGCCGGAATGGGCGGTGGCGCTGCGGAAAGTCAGCAACATCTTTCCATTATCGTCACCGCCGGGCTGTACACTTGTCCCGGCGGTCCATGACGCGGCCAGGTTCAATCAGGGCTTGATCTTATTGAGGCACGGCACGATGGACCCGCGGGACAAGCCCGCGGGTGACGACTTCCGAACATTCGGCGCACGGGACAAGGCCCCCCTACGCTGCCGCCTCGGCCGCCCAGCGGCGGTTGAAGGCGATATCCGGCCAGCGGGCGCAGCGGCGGTCCAGACTGTCGCGCACCGCACCGCCGCGGCCGGCGGCGATGGCGGCGCGCAGCCAGCATTGCTGGAACAGGTCGCGCTGGGCATGGCTGCCGCCCAGCAGCTGCAGGTGCGGCCGCGCCGTCCCCATCAGCTGGAAGGCCCCCAGGGCATCGCCCTGCGCCAGGGCGGCCATGCCCTTGGCGGCCGGGATCGCGGCGTCGGTCCAGGCCGGCCGGCACCAGTCCGGTGCGCCCGGCGCCCACGCCTCCAGGTGCGACAGCATCTGCCGCAGCTCCGCCAGCCGGCCGGCGCGGGCCAGGGCATAGGCGAAATGCACCGACAGGAAGGGGTCGATATGTTCCGCGACCCGGTTCTTCAGATGATCGGCGATGTCCGACCAGCGGTCGGCGCCAACCTCGATGCCCTGGAATTCCAGCCGGGTGGCCAGGCTGATCGCATTGCCCTGGTCGCCGGCATAGCTCTTGTCGGCGCCCCAGACGCGGGTGTCGAACAGCGCCAGCGCCTCGTCGGTCCGGTCGCCGTCGATCAGGAACAGGGCGACATGCCACCAGTTGTGGGTGAACATGAAGGAGTTGCAGCCCTGCCACTCCCCGGACAGCGGCAGCATCCAGTCGAGCCCGTCCTGCCAGCGGCCCTCGGTCTCCATCACATGGGCGACGGCATGATGCGCCCAGGGCTCGCGGCGCTGCATCTCCACCGCGCGGCGGCCGGCTTCCTCCGCTTCCCGCAGGCGGCCGACCTCCTCCAGTGCGAAGGCCATCATGCCATGGGCATAGGCACGGTCGCGGTTGGCATCGAAGACATCCTCGGTGATCGCCAGCTGGCCCTCGACATCGCCCTGCAGGAACAGGTGGATCTGCCCCAGCCGGGCGCTCAGCAGGTCGCGGGGCCAGCGGCGCGCGATCTCCCGGTGGATGGCGATGGCGCGGTCCTTGGCGTCATCGGCCCAGGCGGTGACCGCGTCGAGCCACAGCCGTTCGCGCTCGGTCGCCAGGGGCGCGCGGCCTTGCGCCGCCGTCAGGTGCGGCCGGGCCTTGCGCGGGCTCTCCCAGGTATTGCCGAACATCTGCAGCATCGCCGCCAGGGCCTGCGCCTGCACGCAGCCGGAATCGCGCTCCAGCGCGGGAAAGATCTTCAGCACGCCGGCCAGGTCCTGCTGCAGGAAACCCTCGCCGCAGGCATCGATGGCGGCGACCAGTTCCGGATCGTCGGTGGCGACCTCCAGCCCCTGCGCGTCCTGCAGCATCTCTCTCCCCCTCAGTCCGGCCGGTTCAGGCGGTCCAGCGGATAGACCGGCCGGCGCACATGCTCGTAGGTCAGCAGGCTGTTGTCGGAGGTGGTCACCCCGTCGCCGTCCAGGGTCAGGTGATGCTCCGACAGCCCGCCGAAGCCGGCGCGATAATGGATGCGCGACTTCAGCAGCAGGTACTTCTTGTGCTGCGGCTGGATGCCGACGGAGGTGAAGACCCCCTGGTCCCAGGGCTCGTGATGGTTGGAGACGACGACAATCTGCACCTTGCCGGTGTCCAGCACCGCGGTCGGGCCCATCATCACCTTCACCCCGGTGTACATCGGCCCGTGCACCACCCATTCGCCATCGGTCAGGGTGCGCACCCGGCCGGTCACCTCCAGCGGCCGGCCGGCCATGCCGATCGCCGGCATGTCGGTGCGGCCGCCCAGCGTCACGGTGACGGTGGCGCCGACCCCGGCTGCGCGCATCTGCTGCACCGCCTCGGGATCCCAGACGGCGGCGACGGCGACATCCTCCAGCCCCTGCTCGATCACCTCCGCGATCACGGTCATCACGTCCTGCGTGGCGCCGGAGCCGCAATTGTCGGCATGGTCCAGCAGGATCACCGGGCCGTCGACCTGCGCGCCCAGGTCCTTCGCGGCGGCCACCGCCTCGCCCAGCGGGCGGTGCCGGTAGATGAACGCCTCCCGCGAGTCCCAGGCGCGCGCCAGCAGGGAATCGCGCCAGGCCTCGGCCTTCGCCAGGTCGCCGTCGGCGACGACAATGGCCGAATTGCCGGCATCCGGCATGTCGGCCAGGGCGAAGCCGCCGAACACGGTCGAGGCCAGCGCGCCTTCCGCCTCCTGCGCGCGGGCCATGGCGATCAGGCCCTTCATCGGCTCGTCGTCGGTGCCCTGCATCAGGGTCTGCGACAGCAGCGGGATGTTCCCCCAGGCCATCACCGGCCGCACCTTGCCGTCCAGGGTGTCGAACAGGACCCGGCCGATCCGCTCCCCCACCTCGTACATGTCGGTATGGGGATAGGTCTTGTAGCCGATCAGCGCGGTGCAGTTCTCCACCATCGCGGCGGTCAGGTTGCAGTGCAGGTCGCAGGTCACCGCGATCGGCAGGTGCGGCGCGATTCCGCGCATCCGCTGCAGCAGGGTCCCCTCGCCGTCCGGGGTCACCTCCGCCACCATCGCGCCGTGCAGGTCCAGCAGGGCGGCATCGACCCCCTTGGACACCGCGTCCAGGATCGGCGCCGACAGCCGTTCATAGGCATCCGCGGTCACCGGGCCGGAGGGCATCGCCTCTGCCGCGACGGGGGTGACGATTTCTGCCCCGCGGGCCTCCGCCAGCTTCAGGTAGGCACCCATCGGCATGCCGGTGCCGGCATAGGCGGCGCGTGCATCAGCGCCGAAATGGCAGCCCCAGGCGGCGAAGCGCGCGAAATCGGTGACGATGGGGGAGAAGGTATTGGTCTCATGCTTCATCATCGCGATGAGCACGCGCATGTCGGGCCTCCCGTGACTGTCTGACCCGCCAGACTAGCTCACCGGTCCGCCAGGACAGAACCCCCGGCGAAGGATGTCCCGGAAAAGAAGAAACCCCCGGCAGCGGAGCTGCCGAGGGTTCCGGTCGGTCGAACCTGGTGCCGAAGCGCTACTCGCGATTGCCGAGCAGGCTCATCAGCAGCATGAACAGGTTCAGGAAGTTCAGGTACAGCGAGACCGCGCCCATGATCGACTTCTTGGACATCACCTCGGCGGGATCGCCTTCGTAGAAGTCGGACTTGATCCGCTGGGTGTCGTAGGCGGTCAGGCCGGTGAAGATCAGCACGCCGATCACCGACACCACGAACTGCAGCATCGAGGATTCCAGGAAGATGTTCACGACGCTGGCGATCAGGATGCCGATCAGCCCCATGAACAGGAAGGTGCCCCAGCCCGACAGGTCGCGCTTGGTGGTGTAGCCGTACAGGCTCATCGCGCCGAAGGTCGCGGCGGTGATGAAGAACACCCGCACGATGCTTTCGGAGGTATAGGCGATGAAGATGGTCGACAACGACACGCCGAAGGCGGCCACCATCAACCAGTACATCCCCTGTACGGTGCCGGCGCTCCACTTGTTGATGCCGAAGCTCATGGCGAAGAGGATGCCGATCGGCGCCAGGATGAAGAGCCAGACCAGCCCGGGCTGGAAGACCACCTGCTGCACCGCCGGCGACATGGCGATCACCACGGCGACGATGCCGGAGACCAGCAGGCCGGATGCCATGAGGTTGTAGACCCGCAGCATGTAGCTGCGGAGCGCCTGATCGACGACGGCGCGATCGGCGGTACGGGTAGCGGACCAGCCGCGCCCAAGCTGAGTGTTCATCGCCTCCTTGCCCCTATGCAATTTTGGTAGACCTGATAGCTGCCGCTGATATTGGCGGAACTGGTTGCGAAATCAAGGATTGACGGCGCCGTCGCTACGGATTCCCGCTTCGCAAATCCCAAATGAATTCAGTGATTTGTGCCGGAGGCGGGTCGATCACGCCGATGTCATCGACGTTTCGGGCGGCGCCTGGCCGTCAGATCTCCCGCAGCACCTGCGCCGGGCGCTGCGACAGGACCTGCCAGGTGCCGACCAGGCCGAGCGCGATCGTCAGGGCCATCGCCCCCAGCGCGGTCAGCACCAATGTGCCGGGCAGCATCACCCATTCTGCGCCCATCACCTGGGTGATGACGATCCAGGCGGCCACCCAGCCCACCAGCCCGCCGACCAGGGCGGTGGCCAGGCCCAGGATGGCATATTCCACCACCATCGCCCGCAGCACGTCGCCGCGGGTGGCGCCCAGCACTTTCAGGATCGCCGCCTCCCGCAGCCGGTTGCGGCGGCCGGCGACGATCGCCCCGCCCAGCACCAGCACCCCGGCCAGCAGGGTGATGCCGGCGGCGGACCGCACCGCGGTGGCGACATGGCCCAGCAGGCGGTTGACCTCTTCCAGCGCCTCTTTCACCCGCACCACGGAGATGTTGGGGAAGGCATCGGTGACCGCATTGAACACCGCCTCCTCGCCTGCGCCGGTGGCATGGACGGTCGCCAGGTGGGTGTGCGGCGCCGCCGACAGGAGGCCCGGGGAGAAGACCATCACGAAGTTGATGCCCAGATTCGACCAGTCGACGGTGCGCAGGTTGGCGATGGTGCCGGCCACGTCGCGGCCCAGCACGTTGACGGTCAGGCTGTCGCCGACATCCAGGCCCAGGCCGCGGGCGGCATCGACCTCCATGGAGATCAGCGGCGGCCCGTCATAATCCGCCGGCCACCACTCGCCGGCGACGATCTCGCCGTTCTCCGGCGGCTCAGCGGCATAGGTCAGGCCGCGATCGCCGCGCAGCACCCAGCGCTGGTCTTCCGTCACCTCCAGCTCATCTGCGGGGATGCCGTTGGCGGCGGAGATCCGGCCGCGCAGCATCGGCACCCGGTCCAGGCCGCTGGTGCCCGGCGTCGTGCGGACGATTTCCTCGAACGCCTCGACCTGGTCGGACTGGATGTCGATGAAGAAGAAGCCGGGCACGTCTTCCGGCATGCGCTCGGAGATCTCGGCGTTCATGTTGCCCTGGATCAGCGCCACCGCCACCAGCAGGGACAGGCCCAGGCCCAGCGACAGCACGATGCCCGGGGTCGCCGCGCCGGGGCGGCAGATGCTGGCCAGAGCCAGGCGCACCGCCGCGACCCGCGGCCGGCCGGCGCGGCGGGCGGCGCGGGTGATTCCCTCCGCCAGCAACCGCAGCAGGACCAGGCTGGCGGCGGCGCCGGCGACGAAGCCCAGGGCGAAGTCCTGCGCCGCGGTGGTCAGCACCGCGATCGCCGCCAGGGCCAGGAACAGGGCGGCGGTGGCGACGATGTAGCGCCGCCGCGGCCAACCGCCCGGCGGCGCGGCGGCGGCGCGGAACAGGCCGGCGGGGCTGACCTCCCGCGCCTTCGCCAGAGGCCAGAGCGCGAAGGCGAGCGCGGTCAGCAGGCCATAGAGCAGGGCCAGCGCCAGCGGCCAGGGATAGAAGCCGACCGCCACCGGCACCGGCAGCACCTCCACCAGCGCCGCGGCCAGGACCACCGGCGCCAGAGCGCCCAGCAGCAGGCCGATGGCGATGCCGCCCAGCGCCAGGACCAGGATCTGCACCAGGTAGGTCTGGAAGATCACCCGCCCCGGCGCGCCCAGGCATTTCAGGATCGCGATGGTGACGGTCTTGCCGTCCAGGTAGCTCTTCACCGCATTGGCGACCCCGACCCCGCCGACCAGCAGCGCGGTCAGGCCGACCAGCACCAGGAACAGGCCGATCCGGTCGACGAAGCTGCGCAGGCCGGGATTGCCGTTGCGCCAGTCCAGCACCCGCCAGCCGGCTTCCGGAAAGGCCGCCTTGATCTCTTCCACGAAAACGGCGGGATCGGCGCCTTCGGGCAGCTTCAGGCGATAGAACCAGAACAGCAGGCTGCCCTCGGTGACCAGCCCGGTCGCCTCCAGCGATTCGCGGGCAACCAGCAGCTTCGGGCCCAGGGTCAGGCCGGCGCTGCCGCGATCCGCCTCCCGGGTCAGCGGCGCCATCAGGACAAAAACCTGCTCGCCCACCCGGACCCGGTCGCCGGGTGCCAGGTCCAGGCGTTGCAGCAGGATCGGGTCGGCCACCGCCCCGGGCAGGCCGCCGCGGCCGGCCAGCGCCGTGTCGAGGCCCAGGGCGTCCGCGCCGCCATCGCCCAGGACCGTCCGGCCGTAGAGGGGATAGGCGGAATCCACCGCCTTCAGTTCCACCAGCGTACGCTTGTCGTTGGCCACCGCATGGGCCATGGCGCGCGTCTGCACGATCTCGGAGACCTCCGCCCGGGCCGCCAGCCAGTCGCGTTCGGCCGTGGTGGCCGGGCGCAGCACCAGGCGCAGCTCCACATCGCCGCCCAGGATGATGCGGCCGTCGCGCTCCAGCCCGGTGACGATGGCGGCGGCCAGCGAGCCGACGGCGGCGATCGCCGCGACACCCAGCGCCAGGCAGGCCAGGAAGATCCGGAAGCCCTTCAGCCCGCCGCGCAGCTCGCGCCGGGCGAAGCGGATCGCGACGGGCAGGCCCTCCATGCGGCCGGACCCGCTCAGCCGCCGGCGGCGCGGGCGGCCTTGGCCGCCGCCCGGTCGGCGCCTGCGTCGCCCGAATCCTCGGTGATGCGGCCGTCGCTGATCCGCACCATGCGGTCGCAGGCCCGTGCCAGGCCTTCGTCGTGGGTGATCAGCACCAGGGTGGTGCCATGGCGGGCCTGCAGGGCGAACATCAGGTCGACGATGCCGCCGCCGGTGGTGGCGTCCAGATTGCCGGTGGGTTCGTCCGCCAGCAGCAGGTCGGGCTCGCCGGCCGCGGCGCGGGCGAGCGCCACCCGCTGCTGCTCGCCGCCGGAAAGCTGGGTCGGGTAGTGCGTGCGGCGATGCGCCAGGCCGACCGAATCGAGCGCCGATTCGGCGCGGTCGAAGGCGTCGCGGCGGCCCGCCAGCTCCAGCGGCACGGCCACATTCTCCAGCGCCGTCATGGTCGGGATCAGGTGGAAGGACTGGAACACGATGCCCAGCCGCTGGCGCCGGAACAGGGCCAGCCCGTCCTCACCCAGCCGCGACAGATCCTGGCCTGCCACCTGCACCTGGCCGCCCTGTGCGCGTTCCAGTCCCGCCATCACGGCGAGCAGGGTGGACTTGCCGGAACCGGAGGGCCCAACCACGCCGACCGATTGTCCGGCGGGGATGGCGAGGGTCAGGCCACGCAGGATATTGACGGGCCCTGCCGTCCCCACCAATGTCAGATGAACGTCGCGAAGATCGACCATTGCCGCGGCGGCGGGGCTGTCGGCGCTGGCCGCGCCCCTGCCGGTGGCGGGTGCGGAACTTTGCGGCGAATGTGGCTGATGCATCGGAGACCCGGTATGCGTGGCGGGACAGGCAAGGCAAGACACCCTGTGCCCCGTCGCGGACGAGGCCCTGAGGGTGCATATGGCCGGCCCGCCGCCCGGATCAAGGCGAAGCCGCGCCGCCGCAACATCCTGAAGGGGCTGGTTGTCGCGGCGATCGCCGTGCTCCTGCTGCCGGCCCTGCCCGCCGCTGCGGCGGATGACGACCCGGTCGTCATCACCATGCTGGGCGACAGCATCACCGCCGGCTATGGCCTGGCGGAGGGCGAGGCGCCGCCGGCGCAGCTGCAGGCCTGGCTGCGCGACAAGGGCGTGCAGGCGCGTGTGGTCAATGCCGGGGTCAGCGGCGACACCACCGCCGGCGGGCTGGCCCGGCTGGACTGGGTGCTGGCGGAGAAGCCGGACTTCCTGATCGTGGCCCTGGGCGCCAACGACGCGCTGCGCGGCATCGACCCGGCCAGCGCGCGCGACAACCTGGATGCCATCCTGGTAGGGGCGAAGGACCGCGGCATCCCGGTCCTGCTGGCCGGCATGCTGGCGCCGCCGAACCTGGGCGCGGACTATGCCGCCGCCTTCAACCCGATCTATGCCGACCTGGCAGCGAAGTACGATATCGCCCTGTATCCCTTCCTGCTGGACGGGGTGGCGATCCGGCCGGAACTGAACCAGGCCGACGGCATCCATCCCAACGCGGCCGGTGCCGCGCTGCTGGCCGAGCGGATGGGGCCGGCGGTCCTGGAATTCGTGCGCGGCGGCTGACCCCGGCGCGCCGCAGTGGAGTGAAGGTCATGGAACGGCGCCGCCTGGGCCGCACCGGAATCGAGGTCAGCGCGCTCTGCCTGGGCACAATGACCTGGGGCGAGCAGAACGACGAGGCGGAGGCGCACCGCCAGTTGGACATGGCGCTGGACCGCGGCGTGACCTTCATCGACACCGCAGAGATGTACCCGGTGCCGCCTAAGGCGGAGACCCAGGGCCGCACCGAGGCGTTCATCGGCAGCTGGCTCGGCGCGCGCGGCAACCGCGACCGGGTCGTTCTGGCCAGCAAGGTGGCCGGCCGCAGCCCGATGACCTGGATGCGCGCCGCGGACTCCGGCGTGACGGAAAGCCGGCTGGACCGGGCGCAGATCGCCTATGCCCTGGAGCAGAGCCTGAAGCGGCTGCGGACCGACTATCTGGACCTCTACCAGGTGCACTGGCCGGAGCGGGCGACGAACTTCTTCGGCAAGCTCGGCTATGCGCCGGAGGAACGGCCGAACAGCGTGCCGATCGCGGAGACCCTGGAGGTGCTGGGGGAGTTCGTGACCGCCGGCAAGGTGCGCGCCGTCGGCGTCTCCAACGAGACACCGTGGGGCCTGCTGGACTATCTGCGCGCCGCGGATGCCGGGCGGGGCCCGCGCATCGCCAGCATCCAGAACCCCTACAACCTGCTGAACCGGACCTTCGAGATCGGCCTGGCGGAGATCGCGATGCGCGAGGATGTCGGCCTGCTGGCCTATTCGCCGCTGGCCATGGGGGTGCTCAGCGGCAAGTACCTGAACGGCCAGAAGCCGGCGGGCGCCCGCCTGACCCTGTTCGACCGGTTCCAGCGCTACCAGACGCCGGAATCGATCCTCTCCGTCGCCCGCTATGTGCAGCTGGCGGAAGATAACGGCCTGGACCCGGCGCAGATGGCGCTCGCCTATGTCCATTCGCGGCCCTTCGTCACCGCCACCATCCTGGGCGCGACCTCCACGGAACAGCTGGAGCGCGACCTTGAAGCCGCCGACGTGAAACTCGACCAGGAGGTGCTGGAACTCATCGAGACGATACAGACCGAACAGCCCAATCCCTGCCCCTGAGGGCAGTCGATATCCGTGCCGCCCGCGGCGCGGGCGGCCGCCGATGCAGGAAAGGTCGCCCGCGATGATCAGATTGTTTACCGCCATCGCCCTGCCCGACAGGGTGAAGCAGAACCTGATGCTCTACAGCGGAGGCCTCAGCGGCGCGCGCTGGCAGCGGGAGGACCAGTTGCACCTGACCCTGCGCTTCATCGGCGAGGTGGACGAGCGGCTGGCCGACGACATCGTCTATGCCCTGGCGGCGATCCGCAGCCCGGCCTTCGACGTCACGATCGCCGAGCTCGGCACCTTCGGCGAGAAGAAGCGGCCCCGCATCCTGTGGGCCGGCGTGCGCGGCAACCCGTCGCTGATGCACCTGCGGGCGAAGATCGACACAGCGCTGGCCCGTGTCGGCGTGCCGCCGGAGACCCGGAAATACCATCCCCATGTCACCCTGGCGAAACTGGACCGCGGCGCGCCCGCGAACCGGCTCGGCGAGTATCTGGCGCGCAACAACACACTGTCGCTGATGCCGTTCGAGGCGGACCGTTTCCACCTATTCTCCTCCCAGCTCAGCCAGTCCGGCGCGATCTACCGGATCGAGGAGAGCTTCGACCTGGCCGGCGGATCCGGCGCGGCGGAGGACGAGGAGGAGGATGACGACCTGGCGGAGTTCGACGACTTCCACGACGAGGAGGCCTGGTACGGCTACGCCTCGGCGGATCGCTGAGCGCGGTCCTTTGGCCGAGCGCCTCAGACCACGCCGCGGCGGCGTTCCCGCGCCGCCTTGAAATGCCGAACCGCTGCGTCGAACTTGTCGCGGCAGCCGGTATTGCAGAAGCCGACCACCACGCCGTCATGGACGGTCAGAGAATCGGCGGAGACCGGCTTGCCCGACCAGGGACAGGTCTCGTTGACGCAATCCTCGAGGCGCAGCGGCCTGCGCGGGGAGCCCGGTGCGGCGGCCATGACGGCATTCTCCTCTGGCGAACGGGACCGGCCCCCAGATTGACTCGCGCGGCGCGCCCGGGCAATCGGTCGGCACGCGCGTGCAAGGCCGGGCGGATGCAAGACCGGGCGGATGCAAGACCGGGCGAAGCAGAGGGGGAGGAACGAATGGCGGGTCCCTACCGGCGGATCGTGGTGCTGACCGGCGCCGGCATCTCCAAGGAGAGCGGCCTGGACACCTTCCGCGACAAGGACGGGCTGTGGACGAAGGTGCGGCTGGAGGATGTCGCCACCCCCGGCGGTTTCGCCCGCAACCCGGACTATGTGCATGACTTCCACAACAGCCTGCGCACCGGCATGGCGGGCTACAGCCCCAATGCCGCGCACGAGGCGCTGGCCCGGCTGGAGGCGGAGCTGGCCGCCCGCAACGGCGGGCGTCTGCTGGTGGTGACCCAGAACGTGGACGACCTGCACGAACGGGCAGGCAGCCGCAACGTGCTGCACATGCACGGCGAGATCCTGAAGATCCGCTGCGAGAATTGCGGCACGGTCGCCGAAAGCCGGGAGGCGATCGGCACGGCGACAATCTGCGCCACCTGCACCACCCCGGGCTATGTCCGCCCGCATGTCGTCTGGTTCGAGGAGATGCCCTTCCACATGGCGAAGATCGGCGTGGAACTGGCCGCCTGCGACCTGTTCGTCTCGATCGGCACCTCGGGCAATGTCTATCCGGCCGCCGGCTTCGTCGACGAAGTGCGCCGCCACGGCCGCGCCCATACCGTGGAACTGAACCTGGAGCCGTCGGAGGGCGCCACCCTGTTCGCGGAGGCCCGCCAGGGCCCGGCGACGGACCTGGTGCCGGCCTTCGTCGAGGAACTGCTGGCGGCGGGGTGAGAGGAGGCCGGCGGACGCTGGTGGTGCGTTCGCACTGCCGTCGGGGAAGCCCGTCGTTCCCGGGCCGGGCTCTGCGGCACTCAAATATCTCACCAGCGGACCTGATGCGGCCTTGCCGTCCTGCCGGGTTGCCGTTGTCCTCGGCCCCGAGCCTACGGCATTCACACATCTTCTCGACGCGGCTTTCCTGCCGCCGTCGTCCTCGGGCTTGACCCGAGGATCGTGGCAAGGCGATGAGGCTGCGCAGCGTCCTTGTATCGTCACGGCCCTCGGCTCGGGGGCCGAGGGCGACGGTGCCGGGGAAGATGCGTCGAAGAGACCGTGTGACCGCCGTAGAGCCTGACCCGGGAACCGTTCTGAGCTCAGTCGTCCTCATCCTCGATGGCGTGCATGTCGTCGTCGGAGAGGCCGAAATGGTGGCCGATCTCGTGCACCAGGACATTGCGGACGACGTCGGCCAGCGCCTCCCCGGTATCCGCCGCATAGGCCAGGATCGGCTCGCGGTAGAGCCAGATCATGTCCGGCATGCGCCCGGAATCGTAAACGCTCTGATGGTCCAGGCTGACCCCGTGATAGAGGCCCAGCAGGTCATAGGCATCGTCGATGCCCATCTCCTCCAGCGTGTCGGCGTCCGCCCAGTCGGCGACCCGGAACACGATGCCTTCGGTGTGCCGGCGCAGCTCCTCCGGGATTTCGGCATAGGCCTGCTCCGCCAGGGCGAGCAGGCGGTCGGGCCCTTCCTTGGCCGGCCTCAACATGCGACACCTGCCGGACGGACGCGGACGAACCTGATGACGGGGAAGTCGGACATGGCGATGACGAAGCTGGACGCGGACGCCCGCCGGCAGGCGCTGGCCGGGCTGAACGGATGGAGCGAGGCGGCGGGTCGGGAGGCGATCTGCAAGACCTTCCAGTTCAAGGATTTCAACGCCGCCTTCGGGTTCATGGCCCGGGTGGCGCTGCTGGCTGAGAAGATGGACCACCACCCGGAGTGGTTCAATGTCTACAACAAGGTCGAGGTGACCCTGGCCACCCACGATGCCGGCGGCGTGACCCAGAAGGATGTCGACATGGCGGCCTTCATGGACGCGGCGGGTTGAGGCGCCGGCAATTGCGAATCCCCGGCCCGCTTCCCACATCCTGGTAATGAGCGAGAGCACTGCGACGGCCACCGGCCTGGACCCGGCGGCGGAAGAGGCCCTGGTCCGCGACGGCTTCTGGCGCAAGCTGCGGCGAACCGCCGGGCATGTCCCCTTTGCCGAGGATGCGGCCGCGGCCTTCTACAGCGCCACCGACCGGGCCACCCCGCTGACGGTGAAGGCGACCCTGTTCGGCGCGCTGGCCTATTTCGTCCTGCCGACCGACGCGGTCGCCGACTTCCTGCCGCTGATCGGCTATGGCGACGATCTGGCGGTGCTGCTCGCCGCCACCCGGGCGGTCGGCGGCTCGATCCGCGACAGCCACCGCGCCGCCGCGCGCCGCTTCCTGCAGAAGGACTGACGGCAGCGTTGCGGCCGTTCGGTCAGGCCTGGCGGGCCGTCAGGCTTTTCCAGTGCGGGTCGATGTCGGGGGGATTGGTGTCGGGGGCGGCGAGCGGCCGACCGCGATGCGCGTGCCAGGCGTTCAGCGCCCATTGCACGGTGGGGAAGGCCAGTTCGGTCCACGGGATCTCGTCCCAGGCGACCAGCCGGCTCTCCAGCGATTCCGGGCCGGGCGCGTGCTGCCCGTCGACCAGTTCGGCGCGGTAGATCAGCTGCACCTGGCTGATCCGGGCGATGTTGTAGACCCCCAGCAGCCCGTCGATGCGGATCTCCGCGCAGGCCTCCTCCCGCGCCTCGCGCGCGGCGCCCTGCTCGCTGCTTTCCCGTTCCTCCATATAGCCGGCGGGGATCGTCCAGAACCCCTTGCGCGGCTCGATCGCGCGGCGGCAGATCAGCAGCTTTTCGCCATGGGCGATCACCGCGCCGACGACGATCTTCGGATTGACGTAGTGGATCCAGCCGCAATCGCCGCAGACCAGCCGCTGCCGGTCGTCGCCCTCGGGCACTTCCTGCCTGAATCCGTAGTCTGCTGGCGATTGCACGCTCATGGCGCCTATCTTGCGCGCCGCGGGCGGGCTGTCCAGTCTGCCGTCCCCTGCCGCCGGCAACCGGTGGCCGATCCGGGAAGCGGGCGGGACATGACCGACGAACTGACCATGCTGCTGGACCATGTCGCGCTCAGTGTCGCGGATCTCGACCTGGCCGGTCGGTTCTACGAGGCGGTCCTGGCGCCGCTGGGCCTGTCGGTCGTCAGCACGCTGCCGTCGGACGCGCATGCCGGCGGGCAGGTCGGCTTCGGCATCGGCCGCAAGGGCCAGCTCTGGCTGGTCGCGAAGGGGCAGCAGCAGCCGCCCTGCCATATCGCCTTCCGGAACGGCAGCCGCGCGGCTGTCCGCGCCTTCCATGCCGCAGCTCTGGCGCATGGCGGCAGCGACAATGGTGCGCCCGGCATCAGGCAGGCCTACCATCCGGAATACTACGCCGCCTTCGTGCGCGATCCCGAAGGCCATAATGTCGAGGCGGTGACTTTCGCGCCGGAGGCAGCCGCTCAGACGTAGATGTTGAGGTTCCGGCCGAGCCAGTCAGGCAGGCCGCCACGCGGGCCCGGGCGGATGCCGGGATCGTCGAGATGGTGATGCTGCTGCGGCGCTTCGCCGGTGCGGCCCTCGTCGTCCGCGCCGGCACGCGCCCGCCCGCGCGAGGCGACCTGGCGCACGCGCTGCACGGGGCCCAGGGCCGGGTTGCCCTGTCCGCCAATCCTTGTGTCGTCGCCGTCAGCCATCCATCACGCTCATCTGAAGGCAAGATAGGCAGCGATACGGCCGCTGGCTACCTCTGCGGCGACGGTTGGGCCGCTTCGCCGGCATCGTCGCCCTGCCCCGCCTCCGACCTGTCCGGGCCGGTGCCGCGCTGCCGCAGTTCCTCCAGGATGCGGTCGACGACCGGGGCCCGCGGGTCGCTGTCGGGCAGGCTGCCCGCCAGCCGGCCGAACCAGTCCATCGCCGCCGGCCAGTCGCCGCGCTCGCTGGCCGCCCGGCCCAGCAGGAACAGGGCGGAAGGCTCCTCCGGCGCGATTTCCAGCACCCGTTTCAGCGCCGCCTCCGCCTGCGGCGAGACCGGCTGGCCGGCGCCGTCGGACTGCATCACCGCGGCGGCATAGGCGGTCGCCGCCGGCAGGCTGTCGGGCCGCAGCGCGGAGGCGCGCGCATAGGCGTCGCGCGCCTTCATCGGTTCGCCCAGCACCAGCCGCGAGCGGCCGAGCCGCATCCAGCCGTCGAAATCGTCCGGCATTTCCGCCAGCCGTTCCTCCAGCCCGGCCACCATGCCGGCGATCATCTCCGCCCGGGCCTCCGGATCCATCCCGGACGCGGCGCGCATCTGCGCCGCGTCCGGGCCGGGACCGCGCATCGCCAGCGGCATGTCGGGCATGCCCGGCGTGCCGGTCTGGAAGTAAAGGCCCAGTCCCGCCAGCGGCACCAGGACCGCCAGGAACACCGCCAGCAGGCCGGCCGGGCCGCCGGGCCGCCCAGTTCCGCCGGGCCGCACGGTTCCTGCCGCCTTCTCCGGCGCCTCCCGGTCGGTGCGCAGGATGCGGCGCTGGATCTCCACCCGCGCCGCGGCTGCGGCGCTCTCGTCCAGCACGCCGCGCGCCAGGTCGCGCTCCACCTCTGCCAGCTGGTCGCGGTAGACGGCCCGGTCGTGCGCGGCCGCGTCCGGCAGCGGCTGCCGGCGGGCGAGCACCAGCGGCAGCACCAGCGCCACGGCGACCGCCGCGGCCAGAAGTCCGATGATCAGCCAGAACATGACAGGATCCGATGCTGCGCCGGCCGGTTCATGTCTCGTCGCGGTCCAGCAGGGCGGCGAGGCGGGCCTCTTCCGCCGCGCTCAGCGGCCGGCCGGTATCGCCGGGCTGCGCCATCCGCCGGCGGCGGCGCAGCACCAGGACGATCCCGGCCAGCAGGATCAGTGCCGGGGCGATCCACAGCACCGCATTGCGCCAGTTGAACGGCGGCCGCATCAGCACCCACTGGCCGTAGCGGTCGACCAGGAAGCCGCGGATCTGGTCGTCGGAGCGTCCCTCCGCCACCTGTTCGCGGATGATGCCGCGCAGGTCGCGGGCCAGGTCGGCGTCGGATTCGGCGATCGTCTGGTTCTGGCAGACCAGGCAGCGCAGGGTCTCAGCTATGTCCTGTGCCCGCCGTTCCGCCACCGGGTCGTCCAGCGGCCGGTCGACGCCGATCGCCGCCGCCGGCAGGGCGGACAGGCAGGCGGCCAGCAGGATCGCGACGGCCGCCAGGAAGCGGTGAAGGGGGGCCATCGGCGCTTCACGAGCCCTGGCGATAGGCTTCGCGCTGCAGGGTCTTCACCAGCGGCGCGATCACCCGGTTCCAGTCCTGCTGCGTGATCGGGCCGACATGGCGGTAGGCGATGCTGCCGTCGGGGCGGACGACATAGGTCTCCGGCACGCCGTAGACGCCGAAGTCGATCGACACCCGGCCGGTGCGGTCGACGCCGATGGCGTTGTAGGGATCGCCCAGCTCTTCCAGCCATTTCACCGTATCGGCCGGCCGGTCCTTGTAGGCGATGCCGAAGATCTTCACGTCCTCCTCATAGTCGGCGGCGATCTGCATCAGCACCGGATGCTCCACCTTGCAGGGCGCACACCAGGAGGCGAAGACGTTCACGATGGAGACCTGCCCGTGCAGGTCGTCGCTGTCCAGGCCGCGCCGCCGGTCGGGCAGCGGCGGCAGGGAGAAGTCCGGCACCGGCTTGTCGATCAGGGCCGAGGGCAGCGACCGCGGGTCCAGGTAGAGCAGGCCATAGCCCATCGCCGCCGCGATCACCGCGAAGACCAGCGCCGGCAGGCCATAGGTGACCAGGAAGCGGCGCCGCGGCCGGGCCTCTTCCGCCGGCTCCTGCGCTTGTGCAAGGTCTTTTTCGGTCATGCGGTCGCCTGCTCCCCGATATCGGTCGCGCCGCGCCGCCGGGCTGCCGGCGCGCCGACCCGGTGCCGCCGGTCGGTGAGGGAGATCGCCCCGCCCAGCGCCATCACCAGCGACCCGAGCCAGATCCAGGACACCATCGGCTTGTGATAGACGCGGACGGCGAAGCGCGCCGCGCCCGGCTCCTGCGGCCGGCCGACCACCGCATAGAGGTCGGCGACCAGGGAGGGGCGGATCGCCGCCTCCGTCGTCTCCATCGGCGGGTCTGTGTACCGGCGCTGTTCGGGCGCCAGGCGATCGCTGCTGCCGTCGCTCCAGGTCGCGGTCATCTCCGCCGACAGGGCGTCAAAATTGGCGCCCCGCTGCTCGGTGACATCGTCCAGGCGATAGGCGACCGGGCCGGCGGACAGGCTCCCGCCGCGGGCCAGCAGGCCCTGTGCCTCGGTCGACCAGGTGCTCGACACGGTGATGCCGGCGATCAGCATCGCCATCCCCAGATGCGCCACCGTCATGCCCCAGGCGGCGCGCGGCAGATGGCCGGCACGACGCCAGCTCTCCGCCGGCGGGGCGCGGAACAGCCGGATCCGCTCCGCCCATTCGGTCAGGGTGCCGGCGGCCAGCCAGGCGGCGAGACCCAGGCCCAAAGCCGCGCCCGCGGCGCCGGTATCGGCCATCGCGATCGCCAGCAGGATCGCCGCCACGGTGACCGCGATCGCAAGCCGCAGCCGGGCAAGGGCGCCGGCCAGGTCGCCGCGCTTCCAGGCGAGCAGCGGGCCGATCCCCATGGCGGCGATCAGCGGCACCATCAGCGGCACGAAGACCGCGTTGAAATAGGGCGGGCCGACGGTCACCTTCTCCCCCGTCACGGCATCCAGGAACAGCGGGTAGAGGGTGCCGACCAGGACCGTCGCCGTCGCCGTTGCCAGCAGCAGGTTGTTCAGCACCAGGCCGCCCTCGCGGCTGACCGGGCGGAAGCTGCCGCCGCCGCGCAGGGCGGGCGCACGGATTGCGAACAGGGTCAGGCTGCCGCCCACCACCAGGACCAGGAAGCCCAGGATGAAGATGCCGCGCGCCGGGTCGGTGGCGAAGGCATGGACGGAGTTCAGCACGCCGGAGCGCACGATGAAGGTGCCCAGCAGGCTGAGGGAGAAGGTCAGGATCGCCAGCAGCACGGTCCAGGTCTTCAGCGCATCGCGCTTCTCCACCACCACGGCGGAATGGACCAGCGCGGTGCCGGCCAGCCAGGGCATGAAGGAGGCGTTCTCCACCGGGTCCCAGAACCACCAGCCGCCCCAGCCCAGCTCGTAATAGGCCCACCAGGAGCCGAGCGCGATACCGATCGTCAGGAAGGTCCAGGCGGCCAGGGTCCAGGGCCGCACCCAGCGCGCCCAGGCGGCGTCGACCCGCCCCTCGATCAGGGCCGCGACCGCGAAGGCGAAGGCGATCGAGAAGCCGACATAGCCCAGGTAGAGGAAGGGCGGATGGAAGGCGAGGCCGGGATCCTGCAGCAGCGGGTTCAGGCCCTGCCCGTCCAGCGGCGGCGGAAAGGTGCGGGTGAAGGGGTTGGAGGTGAACAGGATGAAGGCCAGGAAGCCGACCCCCAGCATCGACTGCACCGCCAGCAC
Source organism: Marinibaculum pumilum (assembly GCF_042646425.1). Lineage (NCBI taxonomy): Bacteria > Pseudomonadati > Pseudomonadota > Alphaproteobacteria > Rhodospirillales > Rhodospirillaceae > Marinibaculum > Marinibaculum pumilum. The sequence continues at coordinate 11,777 of NZ_JBHRTR010000020.1, read as the reverse complement.
CCGGGCCCGCAGCTGTGCCGGCAGGTTGCCGCCGAAAAGCGCCACCGCCGCGCCGAACAGGGTCAGGATCAGCAGCCAGAGCAGCAGCGAGCCCTCGTGATTGCCCCAGACGCCGGTGATCTTGTAGAGCAGCGGCTTGGCCGAATGCGAGTTCTCGACGACGTTCACGACGGAGAAGTCGGAGCCGAGATAGGCATGCGTCAGCGCCGCGAAGGCGACCAGGCAGAGTGCTGCCTGGATGCAGGCGGCATGGCCGGCCAGCCGCATCAGGCCGGCATGGCCGCGCGCCGCGCCGACCAGCGGCAGCACCGCCTGCACGATCGCCACCGCCAGGCACAATGCCAGCGCGAAATGACCGACCTCGACGATCATCACCGGGCCTTGTCCTTCGGTGCGGGGCTGAGCTTCGCGGTCACGTGCCGCCCCTCTTCGGCCCACCCGATTCTGGTCCACCGGGGCCATGCTGCCACTGCCCGGCCCGCTTCAGGCTGTCGACCACCTCCGGCGGCATGTAGTTCTCGTCATGCTTGGCCAGCACCTGGCTGGCCGTGAACAGGCCGTCCGTCCCCAGGCTGCCTTCCGCCACGACGCCCTGGCCCTCCCGGAACAGGTCGGGCAGCAGGCCGACATAGCGCACCCGCAGGTCGTTCGCCATGTCGGTCACCGTGAACTCCGTGGTCATGCCGTCGCGCAGGACGGAGCCTTCCTGGACCAGGCCGCCGATCCGGATGCGCCGGTCCGGCGGCACCTGCCGCTCCGCGATGTCGGAGGGGCTGTGGAAGAACACCAGGTTGTCGTCGAAGGCGGACAGGACCAGGGCCACCGCGACGCCGAGCACCGCCAGGCCGCCGACCACCAGCCACAGCCGCCGCCGCTTGCGGCGTCCCATGCCGGGAAGGCGCCGCGCCGGGCTACCGCGACCGGTTTCAGTGTCCGAAGTCATTGGCCCGCTTCCGCCTGCTGCTGCCCCTGGTTCAGGTCCCGGTCGGTGCCGCCGGAGCGGCCGTCACGCCGCAGCTGCGCGACCAGCGCCTCCTGCCGCACCGCCTCCCGCAGGGCGGCCAGGCTCTGCAGCCACAGGCCCAGCAGGATGACGACGGCAAGCGCCAGCGCCGGCCAGACGAAGGCGCCGTAGCCGCCCATCGCGAGGAACGCCCCGAGACTGTCGAACCTGCCGGGAAAATCCATCTCTCTCCGCGCGGCCGGCGCGCCATCCCGGCGCGGGCTATTGCCGCCATCTCCCTGTCCGGTCCGGCCGGGCGACGTCGCGCCCTCCGCCAGGCCGCCGGATTCTGCTGTATCCCTTGCCGGGCGGAATATATCTGCCGGACGGTGTGCGTCCAGGCGGTGCGACAATCGCACCGGCCCGGAAGGACCGTGCCGCGATCAGGATTGCGCGAGCGCCGCCAGCCGGGCGATCCGCACCTTGCGGCGCAGGATCTCGGTCCGCACCCGCAGGCACAGCAGGTAGATGTAGAACGCGGTGAAGCCCAGCCCGGTCAGCAGCAGCGGCCAGAGCAGGGTGGCGTGGATCTTCGGCCCCTCCATCGTCAGCACGCTGGCCGGCTGGTGCAGGGTGTTCCACCAGTCCACCGAGAACTTCACGATCGGCACGTTGATCACGCCGACGACCGCCAGGATCGCCGCCGCCCGCGCCGCCTTCGCCTGATCGTCGAAGGCGGACCAGAGCGCGATATAGCCGAGATAGAGGAAGAACAGGATCAGGACCGAGGTCAGCCGCCCGTCCCAGACCCACCAGGTGCCCCACATCGGCTGTCCCCAGAGCGCGCCGGTCACCAGGCAGAGGAAAGTGAAGGCGGCGCCGATCGGTGCCGAGGCCTTGGCGGAGAGGTCGGCGACCGGATGCCGCCAGATCAGCCCGACGGCCGATGCGACCGTCATGCAGACATAGATGAACAGGGCCATCCAGGCGGCGGGCACATGCACGTACATGATCCGCACCGTCTCGCCCTGCTGGTAGTCCGGCGGCGCGTAGAGCAGCCCCCAGCCCAGCCCGGCGACGATCAGCAGCAGCGCCGCCACGCCGGCCACCGGCTGCACCGGCCGGATCAGGGCCAGGAAGCGGGTCGGATTGGCAAGACGGTGCAGGCTGGAGGCCATGGTTCGGGCGGTTCCGTGTCGGATCCGACCTAGCTAGAGGCAGCGGCGCGGCGGCGCAAGTCGTCCCGGTGTCGCGCCCCCTTTGCGCCCTGGCCGAGCCGTTGCAGTATCGCGGGCAGGAGGGGCGGCGATGGCGACAATACTGAACCTGATCTGGCTGGTGTTCGGCGGCTGGCTGCTCGGCCTGATGTGGCTGGCCGGTGCGGCGATCCTGGCCTTGACCATCATCGGCCTGCCCTGGGCGCGGGCGGCCTTCAACATCGGCCTCTATTCCTTCTGGCCGTTCGGACATACCACGGTCAACCGGCGCGACCTGACCGGCAGCGACGACCTGGGTACCGGGCCGCTGGGGCTGGTGGCGAACATCATCTGGCTGCTGGTCGCCGGAATCTGGCTGGCGCTTGGGCATGTTATCTCCGCCATCGCCTATGCGATCACCATCATCGGCATTCCATTTGCCATCGCCCATCTGAAGCTGGCGGAGGCCAGCCTGCTGCCGGTCGGCAAGGCGGTGGTGACGAAGGAGGTCGCGGCCGAACTGATGCGCGAGCGCGCCCGCCGGTCGGTGCAGCAGTCGCGCCGCTGACCGGGGCGGGCGCCGCCTATTCCAGCGACAGCCGCAGCGCCGCGGCGGCGGCCCAGGGGGCCAGCACCAGGGCGACGCAGAGGGTGGCGCCCAGCAGCAGCAGGTGCGGGACCGCCGCCAGGCCGAAGGCGGCGGCATCGACGGCGGCGGCGCCGAAGATCAGGGTCGGGATGTAGAGCGGCAGCACCAGCAGCGCCAGCAGCGGCCCGCCGCGCCGGACGCCGACCGTCAGGGCGGCGCCGATCGCGCCCAGCAGGGTCAGGCAGGGGGTGCCCAGCGCCATCGCGATCCAGGCCGCGCCCAGCGCCTCCACCGGCAGGGCCAGCGACAGGGCCAGTGGCGGGCCCAGCAGGGTCAGCGGCAGGCCGGCGGTCAGCCAGTGCGCCAGCGCCTTGGCCAGCACCACCACCGGCATCGGCAGCCGCCCCAGCGCCAGGATGTCCAGGGTACCGTCGGCGAAATCGGCCTGGAACAGCCGCTCCAGCGACATCAGCGCCGACAGGAGCGCGGCGACCCACAGCACACCGGGCGCGATCCGGCTCAGCACCTCCGGCGCCGGGCCGACCCCCAGCGGGAACAGGGTGACCGCCAGCACGAAGAAGATCAGCACCAGCACCGTGGCGCCGCCCTGCCGCACCGCCAGCCGCAGGTCGCGCTGCACCAGGGCGCGGAACGCCGCCAGGGCGGAAGGATGGCCGTAGGGCGTATCCGGCCGCGTCACGGCAGTGCAGCCTGCCGGATGAGCGAATGCGGGGCCAGGTCGAGTTCGGCCGCGCCGGGCAGGTCGGCCGGGCCGTGCACCGCAACGATCGCCATGCCGCCCAGCGCCCGATGGGCCGCGATCCGTTCCCACAGGGTGGCGGTGGAGGCCGCGTCCAGGCCGGTCGCCGGCTCGTCGAGCAGCCAGAGTGGCGCGCCGCCCAACAGCAGCCGCGCCAGTGCCAGGCGCCGGGTCTGGCCGGCGGACAGATAGCGCGCCGGCAGCTCCGCCAGGTCGGACAGGGCGAAGGCGCCCAGTGCATCGCCGATGCGCTGCGGCTGGCCATCCGGCTGCAGATGTGCCCAGAAGGCCAGGTTCTCCCGCACCGTCAGGGCGGGCTGCGCGGCATTGGCATGGCCCAGATAGACCAGCCGCGCAGCATGCCGGTCGGGGTTCTCGTCGACCGGCCCGTCATGCCAGGCCAGATGGCCGGCGAAGGGCGGCAGCAGGCCGGCCAGCATGCGCAGCAGGGAGGATTTGCCGGTGCCGTTCGGCCCGCGCAGCACCAGCGCGCCGCCATTCTCGACCCGCAGGCTGACGTCGCGGAACACCGCGCGCTCGCCGCGGGCGCAGGCCAGGTTCTCTGCCAGGAAGAAGCGGGTGTCGGACATGCCCCCTTATGCCATGCGGCGATGCCGGCGGGCCATGACCTGGTGCCGCAGCGGCGCACCGGCCCCGGGGGCGGTCGCCGGGCCGGCCGCAGCGGTCACTCCGCCGCCTGGCGCTCCACCGCGACGGCGCTCTCCAGGGCCTCGACGTCGATGCCCAGGAGGTCGCGGAAGGCCGCGATGCCCGACGGCGTCGCCGCCAGGGCCCGGCCCTCCGGCAGCCGCACCAGCCAGCCCTGCGCCAGGAAATGCTCCAGCAGCGACCGCCCCAACCGCCCGGCCAGGTGGAAGCGGCGTTCCGTCCAGTCCAGGCAGGGTTTGGCCCAGCAGGGGCTCGATCCGGGTTGCAGCCGGGCAGCAGCCGGTTCCGCGACCGTATCCGACGGCAGGCCCAGCCGGTGGAAGAGGGCGGCCGCCTGCGGCCCGGGCAGGAAACTGCCGCCGCGGAAGGCGATCGCGTCCATCTCCGCCAGGCGTTCCGCAAGCGCCACCGCCAGCTTGCCCGCCAGATGGGTCCAGCAGGACCGCGCCAGGACGAAGGCGCCGCGGGCCCGCGGCGGCAGGCTGCGCAGATGGTCCTGCGGCGCGGCCGCCATCAGGGCCTCGACCGCGCCGGCCATGTCGGCATCGCCGATGTAGAAATAGCGGTGCCGGCCGCGGCGATAGTCGGCCAGCAGCCCGGTCCCCGTCAGCCGTTGCAGGTGGAAGCTCGCCGTCTGCGGCGTGACCTCCGCCCGGAACGCCAGCTCCTTTGCCGAATAGGCGCGGCCGTCCATCAGCGCTGTGACGATGCGCGCCCGCGCCCGGTCCGCCAGCGCGGCGGCGATGATGTCGATCCGCGGCTCCTGGTTCATCGCACCTCCACCCCCGGCTGCCATTCCTGCCGATGGGAAGGTGGCAGGCCGGCGGGCCGAGGGAAAGCCGACAACGCTACGATGGATCTTTGCGGGTCAGGCCCCGAAGGTGAGAGGCTCCGCCGGTAGCGGCCGGCCCAGGGCCTGCGCTAGGACCGTCCAGTGCAGCACCTCGTCGGCGGCGATGCGGGCGGATGCCTGGACCAGGCCGTCGCCCTGCAGGTCGGGGACCGCCTTCAGGTAGCCGTCGGCGGCCTCCTTCTCCAGCCGCAGCGCCAGCTCCAGCACCTCTGTCTGGTTCTTCAGGCTCGCTGCATCCAGGGCGGCGGCATAGTCGGCGAGCGATTTCGGACCCTGCGGCGCACCGCCCAGCTTCGTCACGGCGCGGGCCAGCGCATCGCGATGGCCCCTGTGATGCGACTGGAACAGGATCGCGACGGGGCGCACCTCCGCGGCCAGCAGGCCGCTGTCCAGAGCAAGCTGGTAGGCCCCGATCGCCTGGTCCTCCAGGCCGATGGCGCCGTTCAGCAGCGCGGCATCGGCCATCGGGTCGGCGGTCATGCCGGGCTTCGCCGCCATGCTCTCGCAGCCGACCAGCAGTGCCACCGCACCGGCCGAGAGGGTGGCTGTACCGGCGCTGCGCAGGAAGCGGCGGCGGGCGGTCTCGGCGGTTCTGGTCATGACGACATTCTCCCGTGTTTCGCGCCGTCATCGGCGCGTTCCCATCAGGATACGGCCGTATCGGACCTTCGGATGTGTCGGCAGACGGACGACACGCGCATGCTTTTGCGATCACGCGTCCGCCGCGGACCTTCCTGGTCTCCGCCACCATCGACTTCTGACCGCCGCGGGCCGCGCCGCCTACAGCAGACGGCGCGGCTCGGCGAATTCCTCGGCGTCCTGGGTGGAGTCGTGCACCTCCTCCCGGATGATCGTCGTGGTGATCTCGTGCAGATGGGCGGCCAGCGCCTGGCTGAGCTCCTCGAACTCCGGCCAGAGGGTCAGGTGCACAAAACTCGCCGGAGCCCGGACCATGACCGTCTGGCGGTGCATGCGCGGGTACCGGAACGGCGTCACGCCGTAGCGGCGGCACAGGGCGATGAACAGTTGCCTGGACCATTGGTCGGGAATCGAGAACTTGACCTCCTCCGGCTGTTCCTTCCTGCTGGCCTTCTCGTACAGCTGGCGGATCCGCTCGGCCGCAGCGCCGGCGGCGGATTTCTCCCCGGCGGTGCCGGCGGCGGCATAGAGTGCTTCGATCTTGCGCAGTTTCTCGCGCAGACGGTCGTCGGATTTCATCTGGCTCCGCCGGTTGTCGATCGGCTTCCGTCCCCGCTCAGTGCATGCCGCCGTCGACCCGCAGCAGCGCGCCGGTGGTATAGCCGGCGTGGGGAGAGGCCAGGTACAGCGCCGCCGCCACCACCTCGTCCGGCTGGCCGCCGCGCTTCATGGCGATGGTGGTTTCCGCCCGCGCGTTGAACGCTTCCATGTCCCAGGCCTTGGAGATGTCGGTCAGGAACGGCCCGGGCAGGATGCAGTTCACCCGCACCTTCGGGCCATAGGCGTCGGCGAAGGCCTCGGTCATCGCGTTCAGCCCGGCCTTCGCCGCGGCATAGGTGATGATGTCCTTGCGCGGCCGGATCGAGCCGACGGAGGAGATGTTGATGATGCAGCCGCCATCGCCCTCCATCATCCGCTGGCCGATCGCCGCGGACAGCCGGAACGGCCCCTTCAGGTTCACGTCCAGCACGCTGTCGTAGAGCCGTTCCTCGATATCGACGGGACGGTCGTAGATCGGCGACTTGCCGGCATTGTTGATCAGCACGTCGACCCGGCCGAAGCGGGCATAGGCGGCCTCCACCAGCGCGTCGCACTCGTCCCACCGGCCGACATGGGCCGCATGGGCCCAGGCCTGGCGGCCCAGCGCCTCGACCTCCTTCGCGGTCTGCTCGCAGGCATCCAGCTTGCGGCTGGTGATGCCGATATCGGCACCTGCTGCGGCGAAGCCCAGCGCCATCTCCCGTCCCAGGCCCCGGCTGCCGCCGGTGATCAGGACCACCTTGCCACTCATGTCGATGATGTGCTTCGCCGTCACCTGGCGTTCCCCCTCATTCCGCTTTTGCTGTCTGGATGGCGCGCATGTTCGGGGCGCGCCGCCCCGTGCGCAAGGGCGCTTCAGCCGGTCGCGGCCGCGCTAACCGCGGCGGCGATGTCGGCGGCGAAGCGGTCGACAACCTCAGGCGTGGTGTCCCAGGCGCACATGAAGCGGCAGCCGCCGGCGCCGATGAAGTCGTAGAACTTCCAGCCCTGTGCCCAGAGCCGCTCGATCGCCGGCTTCGGCAGGCGGGCGAAGACGGCGTTGGCCTGGGGCGGGAACATGATCTCCACCCCCGCCAGGTCGCGGATCGCGCTGTGCAGGCGGGCGGCCATGGCATTGGCATGACCGGCATTGCGCAGCCAGACATCATCGTCCAGCAGGCCCAGCCAGGGCGCGGAGATGAAGCGCATCTTGGAGCAGAGCTGCCCCGCCTGCTTCACCCGGTGGGCGAAGTCGCGCGCCTGCTCCTTCTTGAAGAAGACCACCGCCTCGCCCACCGCCAGGCCGTTCTTGGTGCCGCCGAAGCAGAGCACGTCCACCCCGGCGCGCCAGGTGATCTCCGACGGGTGCACCCCCAGCGCCGCGACCGCGTTGGCGAATCGGGCGCCGTCCATATGCACCTTCAGGTCGTGGCGCTTCGCCATCGCGGCGATGGCGCGCAGTTCCGCCACCGAATAGAGGGTGCCGACCTCCGTCGCCTGGGTCAGGGAGACGACCTCCGGCTTCGGGTAGTGTACGTCCGACCGCGCCGTGACCTTCGCGGCGATGGCGTCCGGGGTCAGCTTGCCGTCCGGCCCGTCGGCCAGCAGCAGCTTCGCGCCGTTGGAGAAGAACTCCGGCGCGCCGCATTCGTCGGTCTCGATATGGGCGAGGGCATGGGCGAGGATCGAATGGTAGGGCTGGGTCAGCGCCGCCAGGGCCAGCGCGTTCGCCGCCGTGCCGTTGAAGACGAAGAAGATCTCGCAGTCGGTCTGGAACAGCTCCCGTATCCGGTCGCAGACGATCTGCGTCCAGCGGTCGTCGCCATAGGCGGGCTCGTGCCCGCTGGCGTCCGCGCGGGTCATCGCCGCCAGCACCTCCGGGCACATGCCGGCATAATTGTCGGAAGCGAAGTGGCGGGCGGGTGCGGCGGGCTGAGGCATGGGCGGTGACTACCTGGGTGAAAGGGCGCCGAAGGTAGCATCACCGGTGGCGATATCCCTAGATCGGCATCCAATTTGTAACTACATAATTGTAGATGGCAGGCGGCGATGGTGCGGTGGATATGGGATCCGGGCAAGGACAGGGCGAACCGGCGCAAGCATGGCCTGTCGCTGCCCGATGCGCACCGGGATGGCGACCGCTGGCGTACGATCGGCATGGTCGCAGGGCGGCTGCTCTTTGCCGTGCATAGCTGGCCGGATCGCGAAGAGGATGGCGTGGCACGCGCGATCAGCGTCCGCAAGGCAACCCCCGCGGAACGAAAGGCATATGAGAATGGCTGACAAGCGAAGCCTCTCCAGACGTCAGGCAGCGGAACTCGCCGCCCTCGATCGTCTGTCCGATGAGGACATCGCCACCGACGATCCCGACGCGCCGGAGACCGTGGACTGGTCTGGCGCCGTCCGCGGACGCTTCTACCGGCCGGTCAAGAAGCAGACGACGATCCGGATCGATGCCGACATTCTCGAATGGTTCCGTCTTCATCGACGCGAGGGCGACCGCGGCTACCAGAGCCATATCAACGCCGCGCTTCGGGAATATGTGGCCCGAATGCAGAGCAGCCGTCGCTGATCCGGAGCATGCGGCCACGATTGCATTTCGACGTTCACGAGGGCGATGGCCCGCCGCTGCTGCTGGTGCACGGCTTCATGTCCAGCCGGGCGCAATGGGCGGCGAACCTGCCGGCGCTGAAGCGGGTCGCCAGCCCGGTGACGGTCGAGCTGTGGGGGCATGGCCGATCGCCGGTGCCGGAGGATCCCGCCTTGCACGACCCGCGCGCCTATGCCGAGCAGTTCGAGGCGATCCGCAACGAGATCGGCGGCGAATCCTGGTATGCCGTCGGGCAAAGCTTCGGCGCCGGGCTGACCCTGCGCTACAGCCTGCTCTGTCCGGAAGCCCTGTTCGGCCAGGCCTTCACCAATTCCCTGTCCGGCCTGGCTTCCGACGGGCCCGATGCGGCGGCGGAACGGGCGGCGCGGCTGCGCGGCCTGTTCGCCGCCGGCGCGCCGCTGACCGAGCTGCCGTTCCATCCCCGCAACGGCCGCCGGCTACACCCGGCGGTGCGCGCCGCGCTGGAAGCGGATGCCGGGTTGCTGACCCCGGCCGGCCTGTTGGGCTGCATCGAGGGCAGCCGCCCGACCCTGTCGGTGCTGGGCGACCTGGAGCGGATTGCCGTGCCTACCCTGATGGTCGTCGGCGTCTGGGAAAAGGCCTTCCTCCCGCTGGCCGCGCTGGCGCAGGCCCGCCTGCCGGGCCTGCGCACGGTGCGCCTGGACGGCGGCCATTCCATCAATGCCGAGGCGGTGGCGGCCTTCGACGCGGCGCTCGCCGCACATCTCGCCGACTGCCGCGCCGCCGAACCTGCCCGGAAGGCCGCACCATGATCGTCCTCTACGAACATCCGCTCTCCCCCTATGTGCAGAAGGTGAAGATCGCGCTGCGCGAGAAGAGCATTCCCTTCGAACTGCGCCGCGCCGGCGGTCGCGGGCCCGGCGTCGAACAGGACGACTTCCTGGACGGCAATCCTCGCGCCGAGGTGCCGTTCCTGCTGCACGAGGGTCTGCGGCTGTTCGATTCCACCATCCAGCTCGATTATCTGGAGGATGCCTTTCCCGACCCGCCCCTGATGCCGCCGGACCCGGCCGCCCGCGCGCAGGCCCGCAGCATCGAGGAGGTGATGGACACCCATTACGAGGCGGTGAACTGGGGGCTGGGGGAGCTGCGTTATTTCCGCCGCGCCGACGGCCGCGACGCGGCGGATCTGAAGGCGGCGGCCCGCCGCCAGATCGCCGGCTTCCATGCCTGGCTGGAGGGGCGGCTGGCGCCCGGCGCCGAATGGTTCTGCGGACCGTTCGGGCGTGCGGATCTCTCCGTCGTGCCGTTCCTCAATGCGTCTGCCGGCTTCGGCTTCCCGCCGCCGGAAGGCTCGGCCCTCATCGCCTGGCTGAAGCGCGCCAATGCCCGCCCGGCGGTGGCACAGACGGTGGCCGAGGCACGCGCCGCGGTGGCGGAGATGGCGAATGTCCACAAGGCGGTGGAGGCCGGCCGCTTCCGCCGCCAGTACCGCGACCATCGCCTGGAATGGATGATCAAGTCCGGCGGCCTGCAGGTGGTGCTGGACGGCATCGGCCGCGACACGATCCGCTTCACGCCGGAGATCGACTGACCCGCCAGGTGTTGACTGGAGACCGCTATCCGGCCGGCCGCGCCATCAGGGCCAGGATCTCGAATAGCATCTGCGCGCCGACCTGGGCGGTGTTGGTGGTGGCGTCGTATTGCGGCGCCACCTCCACCACGTCGCCGCCGACGATGTCCAGGCCGTCCAGCGCGCGCAGGATCGCCTGGCATTCCCGCGGTGTCATGCCGCCGACCTCCGGCGTGCCGGTACCCGGCGCGAAGGCGGGGTCCAGGCAGTCGACGTCGAAGGTGACATAGACCGGGCCGTCGCCGACCACCTCCCGCGCCCGGGCCGCGATCGAGGCCGCCGGCATGGCGGCCACGTCCTCGATATGCAGCACCGTCATGCCCGCCTCGTAGGAGAATTCCCAGAGGAATTCCGACGAGCCGCGGATGCCGATCTGGATGCAGCGGTCCGGGTCCAGCACGCCGTCCAGCACCGCCTGGCGGAACGGGCCGCCATGGTGGAACTTGGACAGGTCGTATTCCCCGCCGGTGTCGCAATGGGCATCGAAATGCACCATGCCCAGAGGCCGGTCGCGGCCCAGCGCCTGCATGATCGGATAGGTGATCGAATGGTCGCCGCCGACCGACAGCGGCCGCACGCCGGCATCGCGGAGGGTGCCGTAGAAGTCGGCGATATCGGCGATGCTGGTTTCCAGGCTGAAGCGGCTGCGGAACGGCACGTCGCCGATGTCGCGCACCCGCGCCTCCAGGAACGGCACCCGGTGGAACAGGTGGTGGTAAGGGCCGACCCGCTCGATGGCGCGCACCGCCCGCGGGCCGAAGCGGGCGCCCGGCCGGTTGGTGACACCGAGGTCCATCGGCACCCCGACCAGGGCGATGTCGACATCGGCCAGGGCGGCCGGATCGGTGCCGTCGACCGGCGGCACGTCCAGGAAGGTCGCGATGCCGGAATAGGGCGCCCAGCGGCGGCCGTCCGCCTTGAACTGCACCTCCGCCAGCGGCCGGAAGCGGGGATCGTACATCTGTCCCGGCGCCTGGTCGGCAAAGCGCGCGCGCAGCTTCCGCAGTTTCTCTTGGTCCACCCGGTCCTCCTTGCCTCTCGGTTCGGACCGACAGCCTAGAGCGTTCCCGCTTTAGGTGGAAGCATAGCCTGAGTTTGCGAAGTAGGCGGCACATTCCTGCGGCTGAAAGCGGTTGAGGACGTTGCCGATAGCTTCGACGGTTTCAGAGATCGACCGCGCCTGCGCGCGTCGCAGCCAATGCTTCAGCTTTGCGAAGACCTGCTCGATCGGATTGAGGTCGGGGCTGTAGGCCGGCAGGAACAACAGTTTGGCGCCGGCTGCACGGATCGCCGCCCGCACCGGCCTGCCCTTGTGGCTGCCGAGATTGTCGAGCACGACAATGT
>NZ_JBHRTR010000019.1:157332-177924 GCF_042646425.1 Marinibaculum pumilum | reverse complement strand
GCGGCGGGGCGCTGGCCGCGATCGCGGCGCCGGCATCCAGCTGGCGCGGCCGGCCGGCCTGGCCGTCGCGGCGCAGCCGCGGCTCGGCGCGCACCGTCCGGTGCGGATCCGCCGCCGATCCTGTCCTGCCCCGTCCGAACGGCCAGATGGCCATCACTGACCCTCCATCAAGGCCTGCACGGCACCGCCGCCGGAGAGTTGCTGGGCCGCGACCTTCAGCAGCCGGGCCTCCATATCCGCCGGCAACAGGCGTGCGCCGGCGGCGGGCGCGGACGGCCGCGCGGCGACCTCGATCGCCCGGGGACGCACCGGCGCCGGATCGCGGGCGGGCACCCCTTCGGGACGGGGTGCGGTCTGGGGTGCGATCTGGGGTGCGGCCCGGGGGCCGGCCGGGGGCTCAGCCCGGGACCCGGTCTGGGGCACCGCCTGCGACGGGGCGGCGTGTACCACGGCCCGACCCGCTTGCTCCGCCCCCGCCACGGCGCCCGGCTGCGATCCGTCATCGGCATCACCGGCCGCCATCGCGGCGACGGTGATGCGCATGGACGGCCGCGGCCGCGGCAGCGGCAGGCGCTCGCCGCCCGGCAGGATTGCGGCCTCGATCCCGGCGCCCTCCATGGCATCGGCGCTGACGATCAGGCGCTGCTGCCGTTCCGGCACGTCGCGGAACGCCACCAGCTGCCCCGGCAGGGCAGGCTGCATCTCAAGCCGGCTGATGGCGCGGTCCTGCACGGCCGCCGGCCGGGTCAGGTAGGCCCATTCCGCGCGCAGCACTGCGATCGAGCGCTTCTCTTCCGCGATCCGCCCGGTCAGGTGGCGCAGCCGCTCCTCCTGCCGGTCGACCCGATAGGACAGCTCGTAAAGGCCGAACATGGCGGCAAAGACCAGGACCAGGCCGGCCAAGGTGACCACACGCTTCATGCTGCGTCTCCCCCGAAACCCGCATCGGGCATTCCAGCGGACCGGTCCCAGGCCGGCGCGTCGGTGCGCACGGCGGCCCGCAGCCGGGCCGAGCGGGCCCGCGGATTGTCGTCCGCCTCGGCCGCGTCCGGCTTGCGGACACCGCGCCATTTCAGGCTGAAAGTCGGACGCCGGGCCGTGGCGGCAGCCTGCGGCGGCGCATGGCGCGACGGCTGCGCCGCCTCGCCCGAACGTTCCGCCAGGAAGCTCTTCACGATCCGGTCTTCCAGGCTGTGGAAGGAGACCACAGCGAGCCGGCCGCCGGGCGCCAGCACCTGCTCCGCGCCGCGAAGGCCGCGCTCGAGCTCGCCCAGCTCATCGTTCACATGGATGCGGATTGCCTGGAAGGTGCGGGTGGCGGGATGGATCGCATGGCCCTGCGACCGCCCCCTGGACCCTCTCTGGGGACGCGGCCGGCCCACGGCCTGCGCGACGATCTCGGCCAGTTCGCCGGTGCGGCGGATCGGCTGCCGCGACCTGGCGGCGGCGATGGCACGGGCCACCGCGCGCGAGCGGCGCTCCTCGCCATAGCGGTAGACGATGTCGGCGAGCTCCGTTTCCTCGGCGGAATTGACGAAGTCCGCCGCGGTCGGCCCCGTGCCGCCCATCCGCATATCCAGCGGCCCGTCGACGGAGAAGGCGAAACCGCGTTCCGCGCTGTCCAGCTGGTCGGAGGACAGCCCGATATCGAGCACCACCCCGTCCACCGACGTGACGCCGGCGGCGGCCAGCAGGCTTGCCATGTCGCCGAAGCGGCCGGGCAGCAGGGTCAGGCGGCCTTCCGCCAGCGCATCGGCAAAGCGTCGCCGGGCGCGATCGATCGCAGCGTCATCGCGGTCGACCGCCCAGACGGATGCGCCGGCCGCCAGCATCGCCTCGGTATAGCCGCCGCCGCCCAGGGTGCCGTCGACCATGCGCTCGCCGGGCTGCGGCGCCAGTGCCTCGAGCACAGGCGCAAGCATCACCGGCAGGTGCCGGCTTGTCTGTGCCGCGCCCTGCCTGTCCGCCCCCTGCCCCGGCATCAGTCGCTCCTTTGCGAAAGACGGGGGCGCCGGTGACGTTGCGCCAGCTCGGCCTGCCGCTCGGCCCAGGCCGCGGGCTGCCAGATCTGGAAATGGTCGTAGCGGCCGACGAAGACGGCCGAATCGCTGAGCCCGGCAAGCTCGATCAGGGCCTCCGGCAGGACGATGCGGCCGGTTTCGTCCCAGCCGGCGTTCCGCACGTTCGGCATGATGTAGTCGACCCAGTCGTTGTACTCCTCGCCGAGCGGGTCGAGCCCTTCGATGCGCTTGTGCAGGGTCTCCAGGTAGAGGCTGCCGCCGCCGGCGATCGCTTCGGCATTCAGGGCCGGCATCAGTGCCGCCGATTCCGACTGCTGCCGCTGCAGCACGGCGCGGTACTCCGCCGGCAGGGAAACGCGCCCCTTCCGGTCGAGCTTGTTCGTGAATGTGCCCACGAACTTGTCCACGCCGCATCTCCGCCCCTCTCCCGCTGTCCGACCTGCGGACGGGCGCGGGCGCCCGGTTCAGCCTTGGGGCCTGTGGACCTTTCGGGTCCGTCCAGCCCCCGCCTTGACGGCGTCACAGCGCCGTCTCACGCGTTCCCCCATGGTCCGATATGGGATGTGATGGGATAGCATGGTACTTTGTGGTGGTCAATGGTACTTCTTGGAAAATCAAGGACTTCCGCGGCGCTATTGGCACGACCCAAGATCTAGTCGGCCGTTTCGACATATACGTGTTTTGTTCTCACGCCAGACGGCCGTCATGAGTCCTTTGAACCACATTGTTCCGTATATGTTCTATTTGAATCGGCGGAATGTTCCGGCTGCGGCCGCGATCAGCCGTTTCCCGGCGGCATTCCAGCCCCGCGATGCCGGGAATGAGCCGGCATGGGCCGGGCATGGGCCCGGTCATGGGCCCGGTCATGGGATCGCATGGGTCAGCCGTGCGAACCGCATCGGTGCCGCGGGGTCGCGTCGAAACCGGTGGGCGGGGCCGGCGGCCCGACTTCGGGCATCGCGGCCGGCACCGTCAGGCAGGCTGTAAGCCGGGTTCTGTCCGCGGCCGGCAAGGCCGGCCGCTGGATGGCCATTCATCTGGGACGCCCGTTGCCGGACGCCTCGCGCGACCTACCCGGACGACGGGCCGGAAGCCGCCCTGCCCGCGGATCCGCGGGCCGTCATCCCTACTTGGTCTTGCTCCGGGTGGGGTTTGCCATGCCGCCGGCATTGCTGTCGGCGCGGTGCGCTCTTACCGCACCCTTTCACCCTTGCCGCGGCGCCGGCCGGACCGGTGCACCGGGCGGTCTGCTTTCTGTGGCACTTTCCCTGGGGTCGCCCCCGCCGGGCGTTACCCGGCACCCTGCTTCCGTGGAGCCCGGACTTTCCTCCCGCCGCCGCCGCGCCGAAACCGGGGGCGGCAGCGGGCGGCCATCCACCCACCTGACGGTGGCTCTGCCTACGCGCCGCCGGGCGTACCGGTCAAGTCTCGCGATCCGCCCGTGCCGGCAGGGACGGCCGCGGCCCCTGTGCGACGGCCAGGATTTCGTAGACCAGGCCAAGGGTCTCCGGATCGGCGGCGCCGTCGCACAGGGCCGGCCGGAAATGTCGCTGGAAGGCCGTCACGACCGCAGCCAGGTACGGGTCGTAGAGGCCGTTCCCTTCCACCTCGTAGCCGATGCCGTCCAGCGCGAACTGCAGGTCCAGGACCACTGCGCCGGCCTGCCCCGGCGCCATCGCCGGGGCATGCGCGGCCGCGGCCTCCGGGTCGAAGCCGTGCCGCGGCCAGAGCCCCAGCCCCGCCCGCGCCAGCCGTGCCCAGTCGAACAGCTCGCCCGGATCCCGCTTGCGCTGCGGGGCCACGTCGGAATGGGCGAGGACCAGCCGCGGATCGATGCGGTGGCGCGCCACGATGTCGGTGCACAGCGCGGTCACGGCGTCCATCTGTGCCGCCGGGAACGGACGATAGCCGCAGCTGTGGCCGGGATTGACGATCTCGATGCCGATGGAGCGGCTGTTCACGTCGCGCAGGCCGGCCCAGCAGGCGCGGCCGGCATGCCAGGCGCGACGGCCCTCCGGCACCAGCCGGTGGATGGTGCCGTCCTCGTCCACCAGGTAGTGGGCGCTGACCTCCGCCGCCGGGTCGGTCAGCCGGTCGGCGGCCGCCGCCATGCTCTCCATGTCGGTATAGTGCAGCAGCACCATCTCCACCGCATCGCCGCCGACCCGCGGCCCGTGGTTCGGCGAGGGACGGTCGACCACCGGCAGCGCGGTGGCGAAGACCGGCCCGCTGCCCTCAAAGCCGCTCGGCAGCACGCGCAGGCTCCCTGACCGCGACGATGAAGACGCCGGCGAGGGTGACGGAGGCGCCGATGACAATGCGCCAGGTCAGCACCTCGTCGAGCAGCCAGACGGCGAACAGGACGCCGAAGATCGGCGCCAGGACCAGCAGCGGCGCGACCAGGGTCACCGGATAGCGGTTCATCAGGTAGAACATGCCGCTATGGGCGATCACCGAGGAGCCGATGGCGACGAAGGCCAGCGCGCCCCATGCCAGGCTGTCGGCGCCGGCGACCGCGGCGACCTGGCCGCTTTCCATCGGCCAGGTCAGCGCCAGCAGGACCGGCGCGCTGAACACCGCGATCCAGGCCTGCATGTTCATCGGCGAGACGCCCTTCGTCAGCCGCATCAGGTTCTGCGCGATTGCCATGCACAGCGCGCCGAGGCCGACCAGGACCACCGCCTCCACCTGCTCGAAGACGGTGGGGTCGAAGGAGATCACCACCACCCCGGCAAAGGCCAGCGCGATCCCCAGGCTGCGCCGCCAGCGGATCCGCTCGCCGAAGAAGAAGACCGCGATCAGGGTGGCGAAGGGAAGCGCCAGCTGCGCCACCACCGCCATCGCGGAGATCGAGGTCGCCAGGTCGAAGCCGGTGAAAACCAGGGCGAAATGCAGCCCGCCGGCAAAAACGGCGATGCCCATCACGGTGCGCATCTGCCCCGGCACCACCCGCAGGAAAGGCACCAGGATCAGCAGCACCAGGGCAAAGCGCAGGCCGGTGGCCAGCAGGGCAGGAAAGCTGTTCAGCGCGACCTTCGCCGCGATGAAGGTCAGGCCCCAGACCGCGTTGATGAGAACCGCGAGCGCGAGGTCCTGCGGCGCCATGCCGGCGCCGCGCCACCAGGATGCCATGGCCAACCCGTCTCAGCGCCGCAGCGGCACGGTGATGCCGGTGGTTCCCACCGTCAGGTCGGAGGCGCCGCCCCGCACCGCCTTTGCGGTGTCGATGTCCAGGGCCCGTTCGTCCCGCGTGCCCGGGAACACCCGGATCACGATGCGGCGGTTCTTCGCCTGGTTGGCCGGGATCGGGTTGCCGGCGGCGTCGCTGTTCGGCGCCTTCGGCAGGGTGTCGGCCAGCCCGACCGCGGCCATCCGATGCGGCTGCACGCCGTAGCGGATCAGGCGGCGCACGACGTTGGTCGCGCGGATTGCCGACAGTTCCCAGTTCGACGGGAAGCTGTCGGAGGTGATAGGGACGTCGTCGGTATGGCCCTGGACCTCGATGTCATAGCTGTTGAAGTCGATGCGGGTGACCAGGCCGGCCACCTCCTTCAGGATCGGATCCGCCTCCGGCTTCAGCACGGCGGAGCCGGGGTCGAAGAACTCGATGGCGGGGAAATCCAGCACCAGCCCGTCCTTGTCGGAGCCGACCTCCGCCTCGGTGTCGGAGGTGATCACCGCCTGGTTCGCCTGCAGCTGCAGGATGCCGGTCGGCCGTTCCTCGTTGGAGCGGCCCAGATGCTCCGACAGGCCGGCCTTCACCTTCTCGTACATCGGCACGTTGAAGTCGGACACCGCCACCAGCACGGCGAAGAAGGCCATCAGCAGGGTCACCGTGTCGCTGTAGGTGACCAGCCAGTCCTCCTCGTCGCCGTGCTCCTGCTGCTCGACCCGTCCCTTGTTGCCGAAATAGGCCAAAAGCTGCCGCCTCTCTTTCGATGCTCAGCGGGCGTCCGCCATCATCCCGGTCACCGTCATCCCGGTCGCCGTTATCCCCGTCCCGGCCGGCCCGCCGCCCGGGTGGCGCCCGGGCGCCCCGGCTCGTCGCGCAGGCCGCGCGGTCGCCGCTGGCCGCTGCCGCCGCGGCTGGCACCCAGCGCTGCGGCGCCACCCGGCGCGTCCTTCATCTGCCGGTCGATGTCGTAGTGCAGGTCCGGATCCAGGAAGCTGTTCATCCGGTCCTGGATGTAGCGGGGATTGCGCTTGTCCGCCAGCATCGCCATGCCGACCGCCATCAGGTGGTTGCGGAAGCGCTGGATATCCTCGCGCTGGTGGATCTTGTGGGCGGTCGGCATGAAGATGAGCCGCGCCGCCAGCACCCCGTACAGGGTGGTGATCAGCGCGATCGCCAGCCCCGGGCCCAGCTTGCTGGGATCGTCGCCCAGGGTGGCCAGCATCACGATCAGGCCGACCAGGGTGCCGATCATGCCGAAGGCCGGCGAGGTGGAGCCCATGGAGCGCAGGATGTTGCTGATCACGACCCGGCGCTGGAACGCCTGGTAGGCGCTGTTCTCCAGGATCTCCAGCACGTCGTTGCCGTCATAGCCGGTGACGATAAGCTCCAGCCCGAAGCGCAGGAAGGGGTCGTCGTCCTTGTTGATCTCGCTCTCCAGCGCGACCACGCCGCCGCGCTGCGCCAGATAGCCCCAGCGGATGACCCGCCCGACCTCGGCATTCAGCATGTTGCGGCGCATCGACGGCGCCTTGAAGATCTCGCCCAGCGCGCGCAGCGCCTGCATCACGTAGCGCGCCTCGAAGGAAATGAAGGCGGCCGCCATGGTCCCGCCGAGGACGATCACCAGGCTCGGCACGCTGAGGAAGACGATGTAGTTGTCGGTCGATATGGCGATCGCGCCCAGGAACAACCCGAACCCGACCAGCACACCGATCAGTGTGGATATCGACATCCGCCCGCTGTCCCGCCCCGCATGCTGCGCTATATCCGCAGCCTGCCCGGTGAAAACCCGACATTCCAGGCCGCCAAGCCATTGTATTCCGTCCGAATGTTAATCTAACCGCGGTCGGTTGCGGACGAAAGCGCCACTTGTTCCTGACAGATGGAAGCAACGGCTTCCGGCGCTTGCCCCAGGCGCTTGCTCCCGGGGGCCGCAAGAGGGCTAGATGCCGGCCGGCGACCGCAACGGGCGCGAAGCCGCAGCGCAGGAGGCAAGAGGTGCAGCAGCAGGACCAGGTGCAGGGCGAACCGGGACAGGGCGGGGCCGCCGCCAGCGAATGGGAGTTCTGGATCGACCGCGGCGGCACCTTCACCGACATCGTCGCCCGCTCCAGCGCCGGCGCGGTGCGCAGCCACAAGCTGCTGTCGGAGAATCCCGGCCGCTATGCCGATGCCGCGATCCAGGGCATCCGCGACATCCTGGAACTGCCGGCCGATGCGGCGATCCCGCATGACCGCATCCGCGCGGTGAAGATGGGCACCACGGTCGCCACCAACGCACTGCTGGAGCGCAAGGGCGCATCCTGCGTGCTGGCGGTCACCGCGGGCTTCCGCGACCTGCTGCGCATCGGCTACCAGGCGCGGCCCGACCTGTTCGCCCTGCGCATCACCCTGCCCGACATGCTCTATGCCGATGTGGTGGAGATCCCGGAGCGGGTGCTGGCCGACGGCACCGTGGAGCGCGAGCTGGACGAGGATGCGGCCCGCGCCGCCCTGCAGGCCGCCTTCGACGCCGGGCACGAGGCCTGCGCCATCCTGCTGCTGCACGGCTACCGCTATCCGGACCATGAGAAGCGGCTGGCCGCGATCGCAGCCGAGATCGGCTTCGGCCAGGTCAGCACCAGCCATGAGGTCAGCCCGCTTATCAAGGCGGTCTCCCGCGGCGACACGACGATGGTCGACGCCTATGTCTCGCCGATCCTGCGGCGCTACGTCTCCCGCGTGGCCGGCGCGCTGGCGCTGGAGGACAGCGTCGCCGCCCCGCCCGGCGAAGGCACCGCCACGGCGCTGACCAATGCCGGGCCGGCGCTCTATTTCATGCAGTCCAACGGCGGCCTGGCCGATGCCGGCTTCTTCCGCGGCCGCGACGCGATCCTGTCCGGTCCCGCCGGCGGCGTGGTCGGCATGGTGAAGACGGCGGAGCAGGCCGGCTTCTCCCGGGTGATCGGCTTCGACATGGGCGGCACCTCCACCGATGTGGCGCATTACGACGGCGCCTTCGAGCGCGCCTTCGAGACCGAGGTCGCCGGCGTGCGGATGCGCGCGCCGATGATGCAGATTCACACCGTCGCCGCCGGCGGCGGCTCGATTCTGCATTTCGACGGCGCCCGCTACCGGGTCGGCCCGGACAGCGCCGGCGCCGATCCCGGCCCCGCATGCTACCGCCGCGGCGGGCCGCTGACGGTCACCGACTGCAACGTCATGCTGGGCAAGCTGGACCCGGCCTTCTTTCCCCGCGTGTTCGGCCCCAATGCCGACGAGCCGCTGGATGCCGGGGCGGTGCGGGAGAAGTTCGCCGAACTGCAGGCCCGCATCCGCGAAGCCACCGGCGACGAGCGCGCGCCGGAACAGGTCGCGCAGGGCTTCCTGGCGATCGCCGTAGAGAACATGGCCAATGCGATCAAGCGGATCTCCATCGCGCGCGGCTACGACGTCACCAAGTACGTCCTGAACAGCTTCGGCGGCGCCGGCGGCCAGCATGCCTGCCTGGTGGCCGACGCGCTGGGCATCACCACCGTGCTGCTGCACCCCTTCGCCGGCGTGCTGTCGGCTCTGGGGATCGGCCTGGCCGACCTGCGGGTGACCAAGGAGCAGACCGTCGGCAGCCGGTTCGAGCCCGGCGCCCTGCCGGAACTGGCGACAGTGCTGGACCGGCTGGCCGGCGAGGCCGAGGCCGACCTGGCGGCGCAAGGCGTGCCGGCGGAGCGGGTGGCGACGGAGCGCCGCCTGCACCTGCGCTACGAAGGCACCGACGCCAGCCTGGAGGTGCCGTTCGGCGCGCATGACAGGGTGCTGGCGGATTTCGAGGCGGCGCACAAGCAGCGCTTCGGCTTCGTCACCCCGGGCAAGACGATGATCGCGGAGGCCGCGGCGGTTGAGGCGGTCGGTACGGCGGAAGGTCTTGGCGGCGGCAAGGTGGCGGAGGCCGCCGCCGGCGCACCCGCAGAGCCGGAGGCGATGGGCCGCGCCTGGATGGACGGCGCCTGGCGCGACACCCCGGTCTACCGGCGCGAGCGGCTGGCCGCCGGGCAGAAGATCGCCGGCCCGGCGATCCTGATCGAGGCGACGGCGACGACGGTGATCGAGCCCGGCTGGACTGCGGAACTGACCGAACGCGCCGACATCGTCCTGCACCGCACCGAGGCGCGGCTCGGCGCCGGCGAGATCGGTACCGCGGTCGACCCGGTGATGCTGGAGATCTTCAACAACCTGTTCATGTCGATCGCCGAGCAGATGGGCTCGGTGCTGGAGAACACCGCCTATTCGGTGAACATCAAGGAGCGGCGCGACTTCTCCTGCGCCGTGTTCGACACCGAGGGCGAGTTGATCGCCAATGCCCCGCATATGCCGGTGCACCTGGGCTCCATGAGCGAGAGCATCAAGACGGTGGTGCGCGAGCGCAGCGGCACGATGAAGCGCGGCGACGTCTATGTCCTGAACGCGCCCTACGCCGGCGGCACCCACCTGCCCGACGTCACGGTGATCACGCCGGTCTTCCCGAAGGCGGAGACGGCCGGCGAGACGCCGCTCTTCTTCACCGCCAGCCGCGGCCATCATGCCGATATCGGCGGCCTGACCCCGGGCTCCATGCCGCCCTTCTCCACCAATGTGGAGGAGGAAGGCGTGATGTTCGACAATGTCGTCCTGGTCGACGGCGGGGTGTTCCAGGAGCAGGCGATCCGCGAGCTGCTGGGCTCCGGCCGCTACCCGGCCCGCAACCCGGACCACAACATCGCCGACCTGCAGGCGCAGATCGCCGCCTGCGAGAAGGGGGTACAGGAGCTGCACCGCATGGTCGACGATTTCGGGCTGGAGGTGGTGCAGGCCTATATGGCCCATGTCCAGGACAATGCGGAGGAAAGCGTGCGCCGGGTGATCGGCAAGCTCTCCGACGGCAGCTTCACCTATCCGATGGACCAGGGCGGGCAGGTCAAGGTGACGGTGACCGTCGACCACGAGGCGCGCAGCGCGGTGATCGACTTCGCCGGCACCAGCGACCAGCAGCCCGGCAATTTCAACGCACCGAAATCCGTCGGCATGGCCGCCGTGCTCTACGTCTTCCGCTGCCTGGTGGATTCCGACATCCCGCTGAACGCCGGCTGCCTGAAACCGCTGACGGTGAAGATCCCGGAAGGCTCGCTGCTGGATCCGCACTACCCGGCCGCCACGGTGGCGGGCAATGTGGAGACCAGCCAGATCATCACCGACACCCTGTTCGGCGCGCTGAACGTGATGGCGGGCGCGCAGGGTACGATGAACAACTTCACCTTCGGCAATGACCGCTACCAGTACTACGAGACGATCTGCGGCGGCTCCGGCGCCGGCGCAGACTGGGACGGCACCGACGCGGTGCATACCCACATGACCAACACCCGCCTGACCGACCCGGAGGTGCTGGAATGGCGCTTCCCGGTGGTGCTGGAGAGCTTCGGCATCCGCCGCGGCTCCGGTGGCGCGGGCCGGCACAGGGGCGGCGACGGCACCTTCCGCCGGCTGCGCTTTCGCGAGCCGATGTCGGCGGCGATCCTGGCCAGCCACCGCACGGTACCGCCCTTCGGCCTGGAGGGCGGCGAACCCGGCAGCGTCGGCCGGCAATGGGTGGAGCGCGCCGACGGCAGCCGGACGGAGCTGGAGGGCCGCGACACCGCCGAGCTCGACGCCGGCGACGTCTTCGTCATCGAGACGCCGGCGGGCGGCGGCTATGGCCGCGCCTGAGCTCCGGCATCCGCATTCGAACCGCAAGCAAGAGGGGACAGAACAATGTCGACCATCCTGATCACCGGCGCCAATCGCGGCCTGGGCCTGGAATTCACCAGGCAGTACCTGAAGGACGGCGAGACGATCATCGCCTGCTGCCGCGCGCCCGACGGCGCGAAAGAGCTGCAGGAAGTAGCCGCGGGCTCCGGCGGCAAGGTGAAGGTCGAGAAGCTCGACGTCACCGACGATGCCAGCTGCGCCGCCCTGGCCGGCAAGCTGAAGGGCACGGCCATCGACATGCTGATCAACAATGCCGGCATCATGGGTCCGGCGATGGAGAAGCAGGCCACCGCGAACATGGACTATGCCGGCTTCGCAGAGGCGCTGAACGTCAACACCCTGTCGCCGCTGCGGGTGACCAACGCGCTGATGCCGAACCTGGAGGACGGCAAGGGCAAGACGATCGTCAACATCTCCAGCCGCATGGGCTCGATCGGCGACCTGTCGGCGACCTACGGCACCGCCTACCGCGCCACCAAGGCGGCGCTGAACATGGTGATGGCCTGCCTGGCCATCGACCTGAAGGAGAAGGGCTATACCGTCGCGATGCTGCATCCGGGCTGGGTGCAGACGGACATGGGCGGCCCGGAGGCCGACCTGACCCCGCCGGATTCCGTCAGCAACATGCGCGCCACCATCGGCAAGCTGACCAAGGCCGACAACGGCAAGTTCTTCAACTACGACGGCAAGCCGCTGCCCTGGTGACCCGGCAGGCCCGGCGGGCCGCCGCCGGGCCTTCCTTGAAGGCGGCCGCCCGGACTGTCAGCCTGTTCACGCCTCCCGCGCCGTCGCCGACCGGAACGGAGCGGCCCGCCGGAGCGTTGGACATCAGGGTCCCGCCGCCACGGCCGGGACCAGTGTGACGTCGAAGCCGATGGTGAGCCCTTCATGACCGTGCCGAACCGATCGCCCGTGGCCGCCGCGCCGACCGCCGAGGAAGCGGCCGGCGACGGCCTCTCCACATTGCTGGGCCGGATCGAGGGACGGCGTGCGCGGGCACGGCACCGGCTGGCCCAGGCCGAACTGGCGTCCGCGCCGGCGGACGGAGCGGGTCGGCCGAGCCGTGTCGCGACGCCGGCCGGCGGAGGGCAGAGCGGCGACAGGCCCGCAGACGGTAGCCTGGGGATCGGCGGCCTGCGGCGGATGCCGCCCCTGGCCGTCGACACGGGCAGCGGCCGCCCCGCCACCGGCTCCGTTGCCGGTTCCGCTTCCGGGGCCGCTGCCGAACCGGAGGTCCGCGTGCCGGCCGGTGCTGCGCCCGGCACGGTGCTGATGGTGCAGAACGTGGCGCCGGGCCTGCTGCGCTTCGCGCTGGCACGCCCGCCCGGCTTCTCCTACGCCGCCGGGCAGTCGGTGAAGCTGTCGCTGGGCGGGATCAGCCGGCGCTACACCATGGTGTCCGCGCCGCACCAGCCCTATCTGGAATTCTTCGTCGAACTGGTCCCCGGCGGCCGGATGTCGGCGCATCTGGCCGGCCTGCGCCGCGGCAACCGGGTCGACCTGGCCGGCGGGCCGAAGGGCGGCATCGCCCTGGACGGCAGCGCCCGCCGGCACCTGATGCTGGCCACCGTGACCGGGGTGAATCCCTTCGTCAGCATCCTGCGCGACGCCGTGCAGCGCGGCCGCACGGACCTGGGCGCGGTGCTGGTGCAGGGCGCCAGCCATGCCGACGAATTCGGCTATCGCGCCGAGCTGGAGGCGATGGCCGCCGCGCATCCGCAACTGCTGTCCTACATCCCCACCGTCAGCCGCCCGGGCGAGAGCCGCAATGCCGGCTGGAGCGGCGCCACCGGCCGCGCCGATGCCCGCATCGCCGACACCCTGCAGCGCTTCGCCCTGCATGCCGCCGACACCGCCGCCTATGCCTGCGGCAATCCCGGCATGGTCGACACCGCCCGCCGCCGGCTCAGCGACCTGGGCTTCGCGGTGCGGGTGGAGCGGTACGACTGAGCCTCTCGCCCTGGCGCCGGAAAGCGAACCGCCAGCGCGCCAGCGGCAGCTTCCCAGCGGCAGCTTCCCAGCGGCAGCTTCGCTGGGGCACGCTGGAAGGCCCTGCACCCGGAATCGCCGAGCCGGCGGGCCTCTATCCCGCCTGAAGGCCCCTGGAGCTGCCGTCCCGGCCGCCATTTTCCGGACCACCCTCTTCCTGGCCGCCGCTATCCTGCCCGCCGCCATCCTGGCTGCCCCCCGCCACCCCCTGCGGCGCGTTGGATGGCTCAGGCTCCGCCCCTTCGGCCGGCGCCAGCCTGTCCGGCGCGCTTTCGTCCCCGGCAGCCTCGCCATCCGGCGCCGGATCGCCGGGACCTGCGCCATCCTGGACCAGGTTCTCCGCCTCCCGCTCCCGGGTGACCGCCTCGACCTCGTCGCGCACCTCCGGATTGGCCTTCAGGAAGGCCTCGAAATCGGCGGCGTCCAGCAGCAGCAGGCGGCAATAGGACAGGGCGACGGCATCCGCGGAACGCGGCTGGCCGGAGATCAGCGCCATCTCGCCCACGAAATCGCCGCGCCCCAGGCGCACCGGCTCGTCCTGTCCCGGACGACGGACCTCCACCGCGCCGGAGGAGATGAAGTACATGCCACGGCCGCGCTCGCCCGCGCGCATGATATGGGCGCCCGGCGGCACGAAGACCGGGCGCAGCAGGCGTGCCAGCCGGGCGCGGCGGTCGTCCGGCAGGTTGGCGAGCAGCGGGAACTGCCGGATCAGGCTGACCGTGTCCAGCCCCAGGTCCAGGCGCAGCCGCTGGCGGCGCTCGCTGCGGGCGGCGGCCAGGCTGGAACGGCGCAGATTCTCGTGCAGCTCCGGCCCCAGCAGGCCTTCTGCCCGCAGCGCATCGTAGTGCTCCAGCTCCTGACGCAGGGCGAACTGGCTGAGGAAGGACTGCTCCCGGGCATCGGCATAGTCCGGGTATTGAAGGCGCAGCGCATCCAGCGCGGCCAGGGTCGCCGTCTCGCGGTACTGCAGCATCTCCGCCACGATGTCGCCGATGCGCTCCCCCAGCAGCGGCACGATCCGGGCGTCCAGGTAGTGCCGCAGCTCCGTCAGCGCCAGGCGCAGCGCCAGCAGCACCTCGAAGCGGGCGGCCAGCTGCCGGTTCAGCGGCCGTTCGATGCGCAGGTAGCGGTGCACCGCATTGGCGAAGCGGAAGCCGCGGCTGAATTCCAGCGCCCGCCGCGCCGTCCGGGCGTAGCCCAGCCGCCCTTCGGTCCGTGCGCCCTCGATCAGACGTTCGGCATGGCGGGACAGGCGCTCCACCACCGGCGGCGAGAGCGCGCCCTGCTCGTGATAGGACAGGATCAGGCTGCGCTCCTGGCTGGCGAGCGCGATCAGCGCCAGGGCAAGGCGGTCGCGTTCGGTCAGCACGGCCTCCAGCCCGCCGGGATGGGCCGCGTCTTCGATGCGGGGGGCGTAGCGGCCGGTCACCGCGCCAGTCACCTCCGCCGGGATGCCGTAGCGGTCGCCGGCGCGGGCGACCCCGTCGCGCACATCGGCCAGGGCGATCGCCACCACCTGGCCACGCAGCGCCTGGTCGACGGCGGAGAGCCGGTCGACGCCCAGCCAGCGGATCAGCCGCCGCAGGCTGAGCCCGTTGACGAACAGGGTAAAGAGGACGAAGCCGCTGGCCGTCACCGCGACGAAGCGCTTCACCTCCGGGTCCAGGAAGCGGTTCTCGGTCACCGCCAGGGCCAGCGCCAGGGTCACCGCGCCGCGCAGGCCGCCCCACAGGATCGTCAGCTTGTAGGGATGGCTGACCCGCTGCGACAGGCCGATCGCGCTCAGTGCCGGCAGCAGCCCGAACAGCACCAGCGCCCGCGCGGCCAGCGCCGCAACCACCACGGCCAGCACCATGAAGACGTCGCGCAGGTCGAAGTCCGACAGCATGCGCGCCACCAGCAGCGCCGCCAGCAGGAAGACCAGGGAGCCGGCCCAGAACGCCACCTGCTCGCCCATGTCGAGCAGGTGCTGCCAGTTGCC
Organism: Marinibaculum pumilum; assembly: GCF_042646425.1. Taxonomy (NCBI): domain Bacteria; kingdom Pseudomonadati; phylum Pseudomonadota; class Alphaproteobacteria; order Rhodospirillales; family Rhodospirillaceae; genus Marinibaculum; species Marinibaculum pumilum. The sequence continues at coordinate 162,998 of NZ_JBHRTR010000019.1, read as the reverse complement.
CGGCGGGATCCGCCGCCGCAGCAGGCCGCCCAGGACCAGCCCGGCGACGACCACGGCGACCACGCCGGACACGCCCAGGAAGCGATCGCCCAGGATGTACAGGATGTAGGGCGCCACCAGCACCAGGGTCGCTTCCGCCGCGCGGCTGCCGCGCAGCAGCGGGAAGGCGAGCGCCACCGCCCGCGCGCCGACGCTGCCCAGCAGCAGCCCGCCGCCGAAGGCGATGACGAAGTCGCGCGCCGCGGGCCAGAGCGAATCCGCGGTCAGGCCGAAGGAATAGTCGTAGACCAGCAGGGTCAGCAGCCAGGAGAACAGTGCGATCGCCGCCGCGTCGTTCAGCAGGCTCTCCCCCTCCACCAGCCGGGTCAGCCGTGCCGGCGCGCCGATGTCGCGGAAGATCGCCACCACCGCCGCAGGGTCGGTGGTGGCGACGATGGAGCCCAGCAGCAGCGCGGCCAGCAGCGGTACCCCGAAGGCCCAGTTCAGGCCGAAGCCGATCACGGCGGCGGAGACCAGCACCGCCACCACCGCCAGCAGCAGGATCGGCGCCAGGTCCTCCAGCAGCCGCCGCAGCTCGATCGACAGGGTCGCCTGGAAGATCAGGATCGGCAGGAAGGTGTAGAGGAAGACCGCCGAGGGCACCGGCTGGTTGACGATCGGCTTCAGCACGTCCTCCAGCCGGGTGGCGAGCGGGCTGGAGAGCAGCACCACCGCGGCCGTGCCGATCGCCACCCCGACACCCGCGAACATGATGGTCGGCGGCAGGTTCAGCCGGCCGGCCAGGGGCTGCAGGAAGGCCACGACCAGCCAGAGCAGCGCGATGGCCAGGGTGACGAAGACGATCTCGGACAAGGATGCGGTTCCGCGAGGGGGCTGTTGGCGCACAGAGTTAGTGGCCCCGGCGACATATTGCCAGAGCCGCCTCCCGGCGATCGCCACACCGTCGGTCCCCGGGCAGGCAGGAAGGGAACCGACGAAGCCCGGTAAAGTTCGCGGAACCGGCCGGCTTCAGACGGCCGCCGCCCGCTTCGCCTCGATGCGGCGGCGGTGCAGCACCGGCTCGGTATAGCCGCTGGGCTGCGCCCGCCCCTCGAACACCAGGTCGCAGGCGGCCTGGAAGGCGATGCTGCCGCCGAAGTCCGGCGCCATCGGGCGATAGTCCGGGTCGCCGTCGTTCTGGCGGTCGACCACCGCGGCCATGCGCTGCATCGTCTCGCGCACCTGGTCTTCGGTGCAGATGCCGTGGTGCAGCCAGTTGGCGATGTGCTGGCTGGAGATCCGGCAGGTGGCGCGGTCCTCCATCAGGCCGACGTCATGGATGTCCGGCACCTTGGAGCAGCCGACCCCATGGTCCACCCAGCGCACGACATAGCCCAGGATGCCCTGCGCATTGTTGTCCAGCTCCTCCTGCACTTCCTCCGGCGACCAGTTCGGCCGGTCGGCCAGCGGCACGGTCAGGATCGCCTCCAGGCTGGCGCGGGGACGGTCGGCCAGTTCCGCCTGCCGGGCGGCCACGTCGACCTCGTGATAGTGCAGGGCATGCAGGGTGGCCGCCGTCGGCGAGGGCACCCAGGCGGTGCTGGCGCCGGCCATCGGATGGCCGATCTTCTGCTCCAGCATCGCCGCCATCAGGTCCGGCATCGCCCACATCCCCTTGCCGATCTGGGCATGGCCCCGCAGGCCGCAGGCCAGGCCGATATCGACGTTCCAGTCCTCATAGGCCTTGATCCAGGGGGCGGCCTTCATGTCGCCCTTGCGGATCATCGGTCCGGCCTCCATCGCCGTGTGGATCTCGTCGCCGGTGCGGTCCAGGAAGCCGGTATTGATGAACACCACCCGGTCGGCGGCGGCGCGGATGCATTCCTTCAGGTTGACGGTGGTGCGCCGCTCCTCGTCCATGATGCCCATCTTCAGGGTCGCCGGCGGCAGCTCCAGCACCGCCTCGACCCGGGCGAACAGTTCCGCCGCGAAGGCGACCTCCTCCGGCCCGTGCATCTTCGGCTTCACGATATAGACCGACCCGGTGCGGCTGTTGTGCAGGGGCCCGTCCCCGCGCAGGTCGTGCAGCGCGATCAGCGAGGTGACCATCGCGTCCAGCATGCCCTCCGGCACCTCGCTGCCGTCCTGCAGGCGGATCGCGTCGACAGTCATCAGGTGGCCGACATTGCGCACCAGCATCAGGCTGCGGCCGTGCCGGACCGTCTCCCCGTCCGCCGTGCGGTAGCGGCGGTCCGGATTCAGGTGGCGCTCCACCTTGCGGCCGCCCTTGGGGAAGGACGCGGTCAGGCTGCCCTTCATCAGGCCCAGCCAGTTGCGATAGACGGCCACCTTGTCCGCCGCATCGACCGCGGCGACGGAATCCTCGCAGTCGATGATGGTGGTGACCGCCGCCTCGACGATGACATCCGCCACCCCGGCCGGGTCGTCGCGGCCGATCGCATGGTCCCGGTCGATGACGATCTCCAGGTGCAGGCCGTTATGGGCGAGCAGCACCGCCGTGGGCGACGCATCATCGCCCTGCCAGCCGGCCAGCTGGCCGGGATCCTGCAGCCCTGTGCTGCCGCCGCCGTCCAGCGCGACGACAAGGCGGCCGCCGGCGATGGCATAGCCGGTGGCGTCGCGGTGCGAACCGTCGGCCAGCGGCGCGGTGCGGTCCAGCAGGCCACGGGCGATCTCGATCACCTCCGCCCCGCGGGCCGGGTTGTAGGCGCCGCCGCGCGCCGTCTCCGGCCCCTCCGGGATCGCGTCGGTGCCGTAGAGCGCATCGTACAGGCTGCCCCAGCGGGCATTCGCCGCGTTCAGCGCATAGCGCGCGTTGGAGCAGGGCACGACCAGCTGCGGCCCGGCGATCGTCGCGATCTCCGCATCCACATTGGCGGTGCTGACGGTGAAGTCCGGCCCTTCCGGCAGCAGATAGCCGATTTCCTCGAGGAACGCCTTCAGCTCCGCCGGTTCGATCGCCTGCCCGCGCCGCTCCCGGTACCAGGCGTCGATCTGCGCCTGCAGCTCGTCGCGCCGCGCCAGCAGGGCCCGGTTGCGCGGTGCCAGGTCATGCAGCAGCGCATCGAAGCCGGCCCAGAAGCGGTCCGACGGCACGCCGGTCCCGGGCAGGGCCTCGGTCTCGATGAAGCGGTGCAGTTCGGCCGCGACCTGCAGACCGCCGATGGCGATCCAGCCGACAGGGGTTTGCTTGCTCATGGCACATCCTCTTCCGCGCAATCTGGTCTGGTTGCGGCATTCCGGGTGATCGGTATGCGGAAAAAGGTATACCTTGCGCTGCGCTAGCGGAATTCCCGGATGTTGCGTAATTTCTTTGCGAATGACGCAAAAACGAGACGTGCTTGCAGGACGCATCATATGAGAGCCTTCGGATGGACCTGATCGACGGTTTCATCGCCCTGACCCGTGCCGTGGATTGCGGCAGTTTCTCCGCCGCCGCGCGGGAACTGGGCGTGCGCCCCTCCTCGGTCTCCCGGCTGGTCGCGGCGCTGGAGGTGGAGTACGGCACCCAGCTCCTGCGCCGCTCGACCCGGCGGCTGAGCCTGACCGAGAACGGCCATGCCTGCTACGAGCGGGCGCAGCGCGTGCTTGCGGAACTGGGCGAGATGCGCAGCCTGCTGGCCGAAGGCCAGGCCAGCGCGCCGCGCGGCCTGCTGCGGGTGAACGTGCCGGTCGCCTTCGGCCACCGGCATGTCGCGCCGCACCTGCCGCCCTTCCTGGCCCGCTACCCCGACCTGCGGATCGACCTGGACCTGACCGACCATACCGTCGACCTGGTGGAAGCCGGCGTCGATGTCGCGATCCGCATCGGCGCATTGCAGGACTCCGCGCTGCTGGCGCGTCGCCTCGCCGACCAGCGCCGGCAGGTGGTCGCCAGCCCGGCCTATCTGGACCGCGCGCCGCCGCTGGAGGCCCCCGACGATCTGGGCCGGCACGACTGCCTGGCCTTCCACCTGCAGCCCGGCGACAGCTGGCTGCTGAGCGGCGCAGACGGGCAGCTGCGCGAGGTCGCGGTGCGCCACCGGCTGCGCGCGAACAATTCCGACGCCCTTCTGGCGGCGGCAATCGGCGGGCTGGGGGTTGCGCTGCTGCCCACCTGGTTGATCAACGAGGCGCTGGCCGACGGCCGGCTCACGCGCCTGCTGCCAACTTTCGAGGGCCGCTTCAGCCGCCAGGAGCAGGGCATCTACGGCGTCTTCCGCCCCAGCCCCTACCTGACCCCGAAGGTGCGCCTGTTCCTGGACCACCTGGCAGCCTGCTACGGCCGCCCGCCCTATTGGGAGCGGCGGGACGACGCCGACCGGAGTGCATGAGAGGCGCGCGGTCCGCGTCTGGATTGTCGTGCTACAGGTGTATCGAGCGCGGGAGAGGGAAGGCAAGAAAATCAAGAAGTACGTGCCGAGTCACGACTTGGCCGCCTTCCAGCGCTACTGGAGCGATTGCTGCCAGAATAACCGGATGGAAGACCTCTTCACGACAACAGCCTATGAAAGCGCGGTCAGGATGCAGTTCGACCTCGCAGGGTGGAGCGACTGCATCCTGTCGATGCGGCACGAACATTTCCGGGAGTCGATGACCTCTTACGGCGACCATAGGCAATGGCAGGATGTCTACATCGTGCCGTGGGACGGATTGCGCCTATATGTTAAGTTCACCGACAAGGGAGTGCAGGAGTTCACCCTCCTGTCCTTCAAGGAAGAGTGACATGGCCCATCCTGCAGTGACGACCGAGACGCTTCACCCCGAAACCGGGGAACCCATGGTTCGCGGGCTGCGCCGGCAGTCGATCGAACTGGCCGGCAAGACCTACGAGGTCGATGTGCCCGGCTGGTACACCGCCAGCGGCGCCGGCCTGCATTCGGCGGACGACTACAGCGCCTTGGAAGCGGTGATGAAGCAGGTCTCCCAGGAGCGGGCAGCCGCCGGTCTGCCGTCGCTGCGGGAACTGGCGCGGGAGAGAGCGGCGGCAAGGCGCGAGAAGAAGGATGATGATGTCCCGCCACAGGCATCGTGATCGGCCCACGAAAGTCCAGTCGGACAGGCACCTGAAATAATGGCTGCCCCGGCGATCGCTGGGGCGGCCGTTTAAATTTCTCGTTACTGTATTGCCGATGGTTTCCGGACTGTGCTGGGCGCAGCGCGTCGGACCCTTGGTCACGGAAAGATCGTTTCCGCTTCCTCGAGAATCCGCTCGCGCAATTCCGGATCCAGTCCGTCACGGGTGGCAAGATCGATGCGCCGGCCGAGCCGGTCCTCGAGCACGGCTGCGACCGCGGCAAGGTCAATCAGGCTGAACCGGCGTCCGGGCACGATCTCGACGAGCATATCGATATCGCTGTCCGGTGTGGCGTCGCCCCGCCTCACCGAGCCGTAGAGGGCCAGGCTCGCCACACCCAGCTTGTGCAGAGCAGGCGCCATGCCGGCAAGGGTGGCGCGCAACTGTGACCGGCCGAGAGATGGTTCCGCTTGCCCGTCGCTGGCTTTCTGCCCGGCATTGTCCGCCAAGGCCGGCACAGATCGCTCCATCTGCTGCAGAAGGCGCAAAGCCTCGCGCACGACCTCGCTCGCATCGCCATACTGTCCCGAAGCGACCTTGCGCCGGACAAAAGCTTCAAGGGTCGGTGGCAGGGAGACATCCATCCCGCAAATCCTCCGGAAACCGGAGC
>NZ_JBHRTR010000019.1:21101-157228 GCF_042646425.1 Marinibaculum pumilum | reverse complement strand
CAATGAAAAGGCCGGCCCGGCCCCTCAGGTCGGGGGGCCGGGCCGGCCGGCGGTCATGTGGGTGGCGCGGGCGTGGGGACGACCGGCGCCCCCGCCTCACGCCGCCTGTTCGGTCGCGCCGCCATTCTCCTCCGGCGCGTCGGGGTCGTAGTTCAGGTTCGGCGAGAGCCACCGCTCGGCCTCCGCCAGGTCCATGCCCTTGCGCTTCGCATAGTCGGCGACCTGGTCGCGCTCGATCTTGCCGACGCCGAAATAGCGGGCGTCCGGATGCGCGAAGTAGAAGCCGGAGACGCTGGAGGCCGGCCACATGGCGCAGGCGTCGGTCAGCTCCACGCCGGTATTTTTCTCCGCATCCAGCAGGCGGAACAGGGTGCGCTTCTCGGTATGCTCCGGGCAGGCCGGATAGCCGGGCGCCGGGCGGATGCCGCGATAGGCCTCCGCGATCAGCTCCGAATTGGACAGGTCCTCGTCCGGGGCATAGCCCCAGAATTCGCGGCGCACCCGTTCGTGCATGCGTTCGGCGAAGGCCTCCGCCAGGCGGTCGGCCAACGCCTTCAGCATGATCGACTTGTAGTCGTCGTGCTGCGCCTCGAATTCCTTGATCTTCTCCTCGATGCGGCCGCCGGCCGTCACCACGAAGCCGCCCAGCCAGTCGGGCGCCACGCCTTCCGGCGCGATGAAGTCGGCCAGCGCGTGGTTGGCGCGCCGGTTCTTGCCCTCGCCCCGCTTCATCTGCTGGCGCAGGGTGTGGATCACCTCAAGCCGCTCCTTGCGATCCTCGCCGGTATAGAGCGCGATATCGTCGTCGCCGATCCGGTTCGCCGGCCAGAGCCCGATCACCGCCTTCGCGGTCAGCCACTTCTCGCCGACGATCTGCTGCAGCATGGCCTGGGCATCGGCATAGAGGCTGCGGGCGACCTCGCCCACCTTTTCGTCCTCCAGGATGTCGGGGAAGCGGCCCGCCAGTTCCCAGGTCTGGAAGAAGGGCTTCCAGTCGATCCGGCTGACCAGCTCCGCCAGGTCGTAATCCTCGAACACCGTGATGCCGGGTCGCGCCGGCTCCGGCGGCTCGAAGGCATCCCAGTCGATCTTCGCCCTGTTGGCGCGGGCCTCGGCGATGGGGAGCCGCGCCGCGCCGCCGCGATCGCCGGCATATTTGGTGCGGATCTTGTCGTAGTCGGCGGCGATCTCAGCGACATAGTCGGGCTTGTCGCGCTTCGACAGCAGCTTGCCGGCCACGCCGACGGCGCGCGAGGCGTCGGTGACGTGGATCACCGCATTCTTGTAGTTCGGCGTGATCTTGACCGCGGTATGCACCTTCGAGGTCGTGGCGCCGCCGATCAGCAGCGGCAGGTCGAAGCCCTCGCGCTGCATCTCCTTCGCGACGTTGCACATCTCGTCCAGGCTCGGCGTGATCAGGCCGGACAGGCCGATGATGTCGGCCTTCTCCTCCTTCGCGGCGGCGAGGATCTTGTTGGCCGGCACCATCACGCCCAGGTCGACGACCCGGTAGTTGTTGCACTGCAGGACCACGCCGACGATGTTCTTGCCGATGTCGTGGACATCGCCCTTCACCGTCGCCATGACGATGGTGCCCTTCTCCTCGGTATTGCCGGAGGCCTTCTTCTCCTCCTCGATATAGGGGATCAGGTGGGCCACCGCCTTCTTCATCACGCGGGCGGACTTCACCACCTGCGGCAGGAACATCTGGCCGGAGCCGAACAGGTCGCCGACGACGTTCATGCCGTCCATCAGCGGCCCCTCGATCACGTCCAGCGGCTTGTCCGCCTGCTGGCGCATCTCCTCGGTGTCCTCCACAACCCAGTCGGCGATGCCATGGACCAGGGCGTGGGTCAGGCGGTCCTGCACCCCCTTCTCCCGCCAGGACAGGTCCTGCGACGGGCCAGTGGAGCCGTCGCCCTTGAACTTGTCGGCGATCTCAAGCAGCCGGTCGGTGGCGTCGTCGCGCCGGTTCAGGATCACGTCCTCGACCCGCTCGCGCAGTTCCTCGGGGATCTGGGCATAAACCGCCAGCTGGCCGGCATTGACGATGCCCATGTCCATGCCGGCCTTGATGGCGTGGTACAGGAACACCGAGTGCATCGCCTCGCGCACCGGGTTGTTGCCGCGGAACGAGAAGGAGACGTTCGACACGCCGCCGGAGACATGGGCGTGCGGGCAGCGTTCCTTGATCGCCTTTGTCGCCTCGATGAAGTCGACGGCGTAGTTGTTATGTTCCTCGATGCCGGTGGCGACCGCGAAGATGTTCGGGTCGAAGATGATGTCCTCCGGCGGGTAGCCGACGGTCTCCACCAGGATCCTGTAGGACCGCTCGCAGATCTCGATCTTGCGGGCGGCGGTATCGGCCTGGCCCTGCTCGTCGAAGGCCATCACGACCACCGCCGCGCCGTAGCGGCGCAGCAGCCGGGCCTGCTGCAGGAACGGCTCCTCGCCCTCCTTCAGGCTGATCGAGTTCACGATGCCCTTGCCCTGCAGGCATTTCAGCCCGGCCTCGATCACCGTCCACTTGGAGGAATCGACCATCACCGGCACGCGGGCGATGTCCGGCTCGGCGGAGATCAGGTTCAGGAAGGTCCGCATGGCCTCCTCCGAATCCAGCATCGCCTCGTCCATGTTGACGTCGATGATCTGGGCGCCGTTCTGCACCTGCTGGCGCGCCACCTCGACGGCGGCCTCGTAGTCGCCGTCCAGGATCAGCTTCTTGAACTTCGCCGATCCGGTGACGTTCGTGCGCTCGCCGATATTGATGAAGCGCTGCGATGCCTCGCTCGCCGTCATATTGCCTCCGATACGCTTTCGGGACGGCCTGCCGCCCCTCTTGTGTCTTGCTGCCGTGCGCGCGGCCGCCGGCCTCAGCTGGCCAGGGTGAAGGGCTCCAGGCCGGACAGGCGCATCGCCTTCGGCACCTCCAGCACCTCGCGCGGCTTCAGCCCGGCAACCGCTTCTGCGATCGCGCGGATATGCTCCGGCGTGGTGCCGCAGCAGCCGCCGACCATGTTCACCAGCCCGTCCTCCGCCCAGCCGCGCAGGAAGGCGGCCGTGGTCTCCGGCGTCTCGTCATATTCGCCCAGCTCGTTGGGCAGCCCGGCATTGGGATAGGCGGCGATCGGCACGTCGGCGATCTTCGCCAGGTCCACCACCGCCGGCCGCAGCTGCTCGGCGCCGAAGGAGCAGTTCATCCCCATGCTGAAGGGATGCGCGTGCCGCACCGAGTTCCACAGCGCTTCCGGCGTCTGGCCGGACAGGTTGCGCCCCGACATGTCGGTGATGGTGCCGGAGATCATCACCGGCACCTCCTCGTCGGTATCGTCCTGCAGCCGGCCGATGCCGAACAGCGCCGCCTTCGCGTTCAGGGTGTCGAAGATGGTCTCCACCAGCAGGACGTCGGCGCCGCCCTCCCACAGGGCGCGGGCGCTTTCCTCGTAGGCGTCCGCCAGCTCGTCGAAGCTGGTGTTGCGGAAGCCGGGATTGTTCACGTCGGGAGAGACGCTGGCCGTCCGGTTGGTCGGGCCCAGCGCGCCGATCACGAAGCGCGGCCGGTCCGGGGTCCGCGCGGTCACGGCGTCGGCCGCCTCGCGCGCCAGCTTCGCGGAGGCCAGCGAGATCTCCGCCGCCAGGTCCTCCATGCCGTAATCGGCCTGGCTGATCCGGGTGCCGTTGAAGCTGTTGGAGGAGGCGAAATCGGCGCCGGCCTCGAAATAGGCCTCGTGGATCTCGCGGATCACCTCCGGCCGGGTCAGCACCAGAAGGTCGTTATTGCCCTTCAGGTCGGACGGCCAGTCGGCGAAGCGGTCGCCGCGATAATCCTCCTCCGACAGCTTGTAGGCCTGGATCGCGGTGCCCATCGCGCCGTCGAGAACCAGAATGCGTTCGCGCAGGGCCTGCTTCATCGCCTTCTGGCGCTCGGCGCGGGCCGCCTTCGGGTCGCCGCTCATGCCGTCACTCCCTGGGTGGCCGCCGGCCGGCCGGCGGAGGCCGGCGCGGCGCCGGGATCGGCATCGGCGGGCAGGTCGGGCCGCGGCCGGATGCCCAGCATGTGGCAGATCGCGTAGGTCAGGTCCGCCCGGTTCAGGGTGTAGAAGTGGATGTCGTTCACCCCTTCCGCCTGCAGGCGGCGGCACTGCTCCACCGCGATCGAGGCGGCGACCAGCTTGCGGGTCTCCGGATCGTCGTCCAGCCCGTCGAAGACATCCTCCATCCAGGCCGGGATGCTGGCGCCGCACATCTGCGAGAAGCGCTTCACCTGCTTGAAGCTGACCACCGGCAGGACGCCGGGCACGACGGGGACGTCGATGCCCACGCTGCGCGCCCGGTCCAGGAAGCGCAGGAAGACGTCGGTGTCGAAGAAGTATTGCGAGATCGCGCGCTCCGCGCCGGCATCGATCTTCTGGCGCAGATATTCCAGCTCAAGCCGGCTGGAGCTGCTTTCCGGATGGATCTCCGGATAGCAGCCGACGCTGACCTCGAAATCGGCGATCCGCTTCAGGCCGGCGACCAGCTCGGTGGAGGTGGCATAGCCGTCCGGATGCGGCTTGAAATGCTCGGCGTCCGGCGGCGGATCGCCGCGCAGCGCCACGATGTGGCGGATGCCGGCATCCCAGTAGGCACGCGCCACGGCGTCGACCTCTTCGCGGCTCGCATCCACGCAGGTCAGATGCGCCGCCGGCTCCAGATCGGTTTCCTTGCGGATCCGTGTCACGGTGGCATGGGTGCGCTCCCGCGTGGTGCCGCCCGCGCCATAGGTGACGGAGACGAAGCGCGGCGCCAGGGGCGCCAGGCGCTGCACCGACTTCCAGAGGGTCGCCTCCATCTCGTCGGTCTTGGGCGGAAAGAACTCGAAGGACACCGCCAGGCGGCGGCGCTGCCCGATCTCGGCGAACAGGCCCTCCTGCAGCGCCTCGCGCGCGGCTTCGACGCTCCGCTTCGTTCCCGGCTTCATGATGCTGCCTCTCGTACTTTGTTCTCGGACAGGTAGGTGACGGACCCGCCGGCGTTGTCCGCCGCCGGCCGGTCGGTATCGTCTGCAGTGGCGGCGGCAGACGCCGCCGGCGCCCGCGCCGTCCAGATGCCCACCGTCAGCGGCTTGCCCGGCAGGTTGCGGCTCTCCCCCGGCTCCAGCCCGACGGAGCGGAACCAGCGGGCGACCTCCTGTTCGGCAAAGCCGAGCCGGCGATGCGCATGGGCGTCGCGCAGCTGTTCCTGGTCGTGCGGCAGGAAGTCGACCACGATCAGCCGGCCCCCGGGCCGCAGCAGGCGCGCGCCCTCCGCGATGGCGGCCGCGGGATCGTCGGCGAAGTGCAGCACCTGGTGGTACAGGATCGTGTCCGCGCTGCCGGCGCCCAGCGGCAGGCCGTACATGTCGCCAAGCCGCACCTGGCAGTTGGCCAGCCCGGCCTGTTCCAGGGCGGAGCGGGCATAGCCCAGCATCTCGCGGCTCATGTCGAAGCCGACCGCCCGCCGGGCCCCCGGGCCGAAAATCTCCAGCATCCGGCCGGTGCCGGTGCCGACATCCAGGAAGTCTCCCAGATCGGCGCCACCGACCATCTCCTTCAGGGCGCGCTCGACCTCCGCCTCGTCGACATAGAGGGAGCGGATCTGCGACCAGTGCGCGGCGTTGGACCGGAAATATTCGCCCGCCGCCTCCGCCCGGCCGTGGCGCACCGCCTCCAGCCGCGCCAGGTCGCGCTGCACCACCGCATCGTCGGTCGGCACCAGGCGCACCAGAGCCTGGGTCAGTGCCGAGCCGGGCTGCTGGTCGGTACCGTCAAGCCGGTCGCTCAGCCTGTAGAACACCCAGGCGCCTTCCGGATGACGGGTGAGCAGCCCGGCGGCGCAGAGCAGCTTAAGGTGCCGCGACACGCGGGGCTGGCTTTGCCCCAGGACGAGGGTGAGTTCCGAGACGGTCAGCTCCGCCCGGGCGCAGATCGCCAGGATCCGCAACCGGGTCGGTTCCGCCGCCGCCTTCAGCGCTGCCAGCAGCTGGTCCATGCCTTACGCCATTGCATCCTTGGTCAACATCGTAGACGCATATAAACATATCTTTATATCTCAGATCAAGGCCCATGCCCGAACCTCGTCTCAGCGTCCCGCGGCATTTGCGCAACAGCGCCTTCCTATCGCCGGGCCCCGCCTTTCGATTTCTCGCCTATGGCACAGCGCTGTGGTAGGGATTCGCCCTCTGTTGCCGAATTGCATTCTCCGGAACCGGCGGGGCGATCGCATCAGGGCGGTTTGGCATGCGGGCAGGTTGCCGGATGCCGGCCAGAATAAGGGGGAGATGCGCCGGTCAGGGCGTTTCCTGGCACGTCGGCCCGGGGTCGGCGGAGTCGGGCGGTACGCCGCCGGGCTCCCGGCCGGACTTGGGCCGGGGTCCCGAACAGGCCTTGTGCGGGCAAGGTCGCGGTGCAGCCCAACGGTGCAAGAGTACGGGTCCGAGGATGTGTTGAAAGATACGGTCGAAATGACGGATGCACCGGCGCCTGCAGGGTCTGCCGGCGTACCGGGCACCCGCAGACTTCATGGCCTGGCCATCATCCTGCCGCACTCGCAGCGCGCTGCCGCCGCGCTGCGCCGGACGATGCAGGGGCTCGTCCTGGGCGCCGCCTTCGGGCTGGCTGCCTGCGCCTCCATGGGGGAAAAGGCGGACGGCGGTTCGGCCGACACCAAGGCCGAAGGCAGCGGCGCGGCCGGCAGCAGTTCGGATCCCGCCGACCCCTTCGCCAAGCAGGACCCGCTGGAGCCGGTGAACCGCGCCATCTTCGCCTTCAACAACGGTGTCGATTTCTGGCTGCTGAAGCCGGCGGCGACCGCCTACCGCGACGTGCTGCCGGTCGGCGTGCAGCACGCGGTCGACAATTTCCTGACCAACCTGAACCAGCCGATCCGCTTCGCCAATTCGGTGCTGCAGGGCGATTTCGACAATGCCGGCAGGGCGATGGGCAAGTTCGCCGCGAATTCCTTCATGGGCATGGGCGGCATCATGGACGTGATGCCCGACACAAGGGTGCGCGACGCCGATTTCGGCGAGACCCTGGCCGTCTGGGGCGTGACCGACAGCGCCTACCTAGTGCTGCCGCTGATCGGCCCGTCCACGGTACGGGACGGCATCGGCTTCGCCGTGGATTCGCTGGCGGATCCGTTCAACCGCATCGCGCTGAACAACAATTACGATGCGTTCCCGATCGTCCGCGGCATCACCTCGGCCGTGAACACGCGGTCGCAGGTGCTGGGCGTGCTGGACGAGTTGGAAGCCACCTCCATCGACTTCTATGCCTCCATGCGCAGCCTCTACCTGCAGCGCCGTGCCGCCGATATCCGCGCCGCCAAGGGCGAGAGCGGGCCTGACGCCTCGGCCCTGCCGAAGTTCGATTGATCCGCAGCAGCGCGAGCCATGCTGCGCCTCTGGCTGCGCCTTTGACCGCGTCCCCGGCCGTCCTGCCGGCCACCACCCGGCCATGACGGTGTGGAACGGCACGTTGCCGCCCGGGGTTCGTCCCTATCCGGGGGTTCGTCCCCATCGACGGGGGCGGCATGCGGCGGCCTCCGGCCTGCCTCTTGTCCTTCAGCCTTGTGGAACGAGACCATGACCTCTCCCGCCAATGCAGCCACCGACCAGCCCGAAGCCGCGCCGCGTTCCCCGCGACGCCGCCGGGTGCTGTCCGGCGCCGCGCTGGCTGGCCTAGCCGCCCTGACCCTGCTGATCGGCGGCGGCGCGCTGCAGCCTGCCCGCGCCGACGACACCGCGGCGGCGCAGGCCTTCATCGAGAAGCTGGGCGACGAGGCGATCGGCTTCCTGTCCGACAAGTCCCTGACCCCGGAACAGCGGGCGACCAAGTTCGCCGCGCTGTTCCAGGACAAGTTCGCCGTCGAATCCATTGCCCGCTTCGTCGCCGGCGCCGCCTGGCGCGCGGCGCCGGAGGCGGAGCAGAAGGAATATGTCGACCTGTTCACCAATTTCGTGGTGAACACCTATGCGCAGCGTCTCAGCAGCTATTCGGGCGAGAAGCTGAAAGTCGGCGCCGCGCGTGCCATCGACGACAGCGTCGTTGTGAATTCCGAGATCGTGCAGCAGAACGGTCCGCCGACAAAGGTCGACTGGCGGCTGCGCAGCACCAGCGACGGCTTCAAGATCCTCGACGTGATCATCGAGGGGATCAGCATGGCGATCACGCAGCGTTCGGACTTCGCCGCTGATGCGCGCAACGGCCTCAACGGCCTGATCGCCGCCCTGAAGCGCAACCGCTTCTCGCAATAGCCGCCGCCCGGCCGTCGCCGCCGGCCCGCCCGCTTCCTAGCGGCTATCGGACGAACCGTCCGACGCCTCGTCCCACCGCCCCGGGGCCGCCGGCAGCACCACGCTGAAGGTCGAGCCCATTCCGAGCACCGAGCGGATCGTCAGAAGGCCGCGGTGCCGGTTGACGATATGCTTGACGATCGCCAGGCCCAGGCCGGTGCCGCCCAGGGCACGGCTGCGGGCCTGGTCGACGCGGTAGAAGCGCTCCGTCAGCCGCGGCAGGAATTCCCGCGGGATCCCCGGCCCCTTGTCGGACACCGCCACCATGACGCCGCCGCGCAGGCGGTCGGGCAGCGAACCCTGGCCGGCGGGGCCGGCCCGCTGCACCACCAGGTCGACCCGGCCCCCATCGCCGCCATACTTGATCGCATTGTCCACCAGGTTGTGCAGGATCTGCTCGATCTGGTCGCTTTCGCCGATCACCGGCGGCAGGTCGGCATCGACGGTCACGGTCAGGGTCACGCCGCGTGCCTCCGCCTGCGGCTGCTGCGCCCCGGCCACCCCGCGCGCCAGCTCCGGCAGGTCCACTTCGCCCGCCGGCGGGCTATGCTCGTTGAGTTCGATCTGCGACAGCGACAGCAGGTCCTGGACCAGCCGCGACATCCGGTCGGCCTGCTCCGCCATGATGGCGAGGAACCGCTCCTGCGCCTCCCGGTCGTCGCGTGCCGGACCCTGCAGGGTCTCGATGAAGCCGATCAGGGCGGCGAGCGGGGTCTTCAGCTCGTGGCTGGCATTGGCGACGAAGTCGGCGCGCATCTGTTCCGCCCGCTTCATCGCGGTCAGATCGTGCAGCAGCAGCATCGCCACCGCCCGCTGGCCGCTGCGTGCGGGTTCCGGTTTTGCGCCGCCGCCGTAGCGGACGCATTGCGCGCGGATCGTGCGTTCGGAATCCGCCAGGACGAACTCGGTCTCCGCCGCGTCGACCTCATGCGCCAGCACCCGGTCGGCCATGTCCAGCACCTGCGGATGGCGGATGGAGAAGGCGAGATCCTGTCCGGCGAGCGGCCCGAACATGTCGTTGGCGCGGCGATTGGCCCGCATCACCCGGCGCTCGCCGTCCAGGATCAGCAGCGGGTCGGGCAGGGCGTCGAGGATGCGCTCGGCCGCCTCCAGGCTGGCGGAAAGCCGGCGCCGCTCCGCCAGCTGCGCCTGCCGCAGCCCGTCGATGGCGATCGCCAGGCGGGTCAGGCCGGAACCGCCGCCACGCGGCGTGTGGCGCACCTGGGCAGGCCCCGACCCGGCAAGACCCTCCGCCTCGTCCCGCAGATGCCAGGTCAGGCGCAGCAGGCCGATCAGATGGCGCGCCATCGTCAGGAAGACGAGCAGCAGCAGAGCCAGCGCCGCCAGCGCCGCCACTGCCGGCGACAGGGCGCCGGTCACGGCCAGGGCCAGGAACACCAGCCCCACGGGGAGGGCGAATAGCCCGGCCAGGGGCAGGATCGGCGCCAGGCGCGGCATGCGCTGCGGCACATCCTCCGCCGGACGCGGCGGCGAAGCGGCGGCGGCATGCCTGCGCTCGGCCATCCTAGAGTTCCACCTCGCCGGCATCCTCGGCCGCGCCGGTGCCGCGGCGCTCCACCTCGAACGACTTCACCTGGCGCCGGCGGTCCGGTCCGAAGAAGCTGCCGGTCTTCACGAAGGGGCGGGGATTCTCGATCACCTCGACCAACCGGTCGTACATCGACGCAACGGAGACCGGCTTGGCGAGGAATTCCGTCACGCCGGCATTGCGGGCGGCCGCTACGATTTTCTTGGTGGCATGACCGGTCATCATGATGATCGGCAGGAACGGGGCATCGTTCCGCTCGCTGTCGCGCAGCATGCGGGTGAAGGTCAGGCCGTCGACCGGCTGCATGTTGTAGTCGGTCAGCACGATATCCACCGGCACTTCCTGCAGCAGCTTCAGGGCATCGGGCACATTGGTCGCCCAGTGGACGTTGACGATGCCGATCGCGCTCAGCACGGCGCCGACGAGACGCCGCATATTGGCATTGTCTTCCACCACCAGAAGCGTGATGCGATCGAAGCGGTAGGCCATCTCAGCCGGAATCCCCGAGGTCGCGCGAAGCGGCCGGCAGCGGGCCGGTCCGGCGTCCACCGTACAGGCATCGCGGCCAGGACAGCCCCAGACGCCGCTGCCGCAGACTGTCCCGCGGTCCGGAACGCCTGAATCAGGGACGCATGAACGTGTAGTCCTGCTCGTCGTCCAGGTTGTCGGCGGCGGAGATCAGTTCCTGACGGATATCCTCCGCGGCGCGTGACTGCTTGTAAATCGCAAGGACGCGGCTGAAAAGTCCCCGCGCGACCGTGTCCTCGTCGATTCCCTCGCGACCGGCTTCCTCGATCGCGGCAGCCACATGCCGCGCAATGATGGAATGCACACTGGCCATGCCGTCCTCCCCTTCTCGACCGGTTCCTGCCCGGCAGGATCCCCCCGGCCCGGCCGCGGCAATGCTTGCGCCCAAGCCGACAGGCGGACTATAGGAATGCGAAACCGGTGCCGCGAGGAACGCGTTGCCGCAGGACAACCGTTCGGGCGCGGGCGCGTCCGGTGCGGGAGCCGCAGGTCCGCGGCCACGCCATGCCTGGTGTCGCGGACGGCGGCGGCAGGGCCGCGGCGGCGTTTCCGTGCAGCTGTCAGCGCGGGCGGCCGGACGCCATGCGCGGCACGCGGTTCATCGACAGACGGTATATCGACAGTGGGGCCGGGACCGGAGCCGCCGGACCGTTCCGGCCCGTCTCCCCGAAGGCAGACGTGCAATGAACGGATCGCTCGCCGACGCCGTGTCGCGACGGCGCACATTCGCCATCATCTCCCACCCCGACGCGGGCAAGACCACGCTGACGGAGAAGCTGCTGCTGCATGGCGGCGCGATCCAGCTGGCGGGCGAGGTGAAGGCCCGCGGCGATCGCCGCCGCGCCCGCTCCGACTGGATGAAGGTGGAGCGCGAGCGCGGCATCTCCGTCGCCTCTTCGGTGATGACCTACGATTACGGCGACTGCACTTTCAACCTGCTGGACACACCGGGCCACGAGGATTTCAGCGAGGATACCTACCGCACCCTGACCGCGGTGGATTCCGCGGTGATGGTCCTCGACGCGGCCAAGGGGATCGAGCCGCAGACCCGGAAGCTGTTCGAGGTCTGCCGCCTGCGCGACGTGCCGATCGTCACCTTCATCAACAAACTGGACCGCGAAAGCCAGGATCCCTTCAACCTGCTGGACGAGGTGGAGCAGAGCCTGGCCCTAAACGTCACGCCGGCGAACTGGCCGATCGGCATGGGCCGCAGCTTCCGGGGCTGCTGGGACCTGTTCGAACCGGCCCTGGTCCTGGTCAACCGCGAGGGCAACCGCCAGGCCGCCGGCGGCGGCGGCCGGCGGATCCCGGTCAGCGGCCTGGACGATCCGGCGGTGGCGGAGCATCTGACCGCGGCGGAGATCGCCGAGCTGCGCGAGCAGCTGGAAATGGTGCAGGGCCTCTGCCCCCCATTCGACCGGGAGGAATACCTGGCCGGCGCCCTGACGCCGGTCTATTTCGGCAGCGCCCTGAACAATTTCGGCGTCCGCGAACTGCTGGATGGGCTTTCCGGGATGGCGCCGCAGCCGCGGCCGCAGGCCACGAGGGAGCGCACCATCCAGCCGGAGGAAGACAAGGTCACCGCCTTCGTCTTCAAGATCCAGGCGAACATGGATCCCAAGCACCGCGACCGGATCGCCTTCGTCCGGCTCTGCTCCGGCCATTTCAGGCGCGGCATGCGCCTGAAGCATGTGCGCTCCGGCAAGCCGATGGTGATGCACAACCCGCTCCTGTTCCTGGCGCAGGACCGCGAGCGTGCGGAGGAAGCCTGGCCCGGCGACATCATCGGCATTCCCAATCACGGCAACCTGCATATCGGCGATGCGCTGACCGACGGCGAGGAACTGCATTTCACCGGCATCCCCAGCTTCGCGCCGGAACTGCTGCAGCGGGTGCGCCCCGACGATCCGATGAAGGCGAAGCATCTGGGCCGCGCCCTGACGCAGCTGGCCGAGGAAGGCGCGGCGCGGGCCTTCCGCACCCGCCTGGGCAGCCAGTGGATCGTCGGCGTGGTCGGCGCGCTGCAGTTCGACGTGCTGGCGGACCGCATCCGCACCGAGTACGAGATCCCGGTCCGCTTCGAGCCGACGGAGCTGTATACCGCCCGCTGGATCGCCGGCGGCGACCCCGCCCGGATCAAGGCCTTCATCGACGGCAACAGCGCCGCCATCGCCGACGACCATGCCGAGGATCCGGTGTTCATGGCGCGCAATGCCTGGCATCTGGAGCGCGCGCAGACGGACTGGCCGGAGATCGAGTTCAGGGCCACCAAGGAACAGCTGAGCTGATGCCGGCGCGGCCCCCTGCCTGCGGCACCGGACGAGGCCGGGCCCCCGGATGAGCGGCGAGGCCGAAAGCGCCGGCGGCGGTGGCGCCCCGGTCGCCGCCGCGGCGGCAACGGCCGGGCCGGAAGGTCAGTACTATGCGCCGGACTCGCTCAGCGTCCTGACCTACGACCTGCAGACCCTGATCTTCCCGAACGTGATCGATGCCGACCTGGCTTTCTACCGTGCCCACGCGCTGGGCTGCGGCGGCGAGGTGCTGGAGCTCGGCGTCGGCACCGGCCGCATCGCCTACGGCCTGGCGGAGGCGGGCTGCCGGGTGATGGGCCTGGACAATTCCATCGCCATGCTGACCCAGGCGGAACGCAAGCGCGCCGACTATCCGGACGCGGTGCAGCGACGGCTCAGCCTGACCGTCGGCGACATGACGGATTTCGGCATCGACCTCTGGTTCGACCTTGTCATCGCGCCGTTCCGGGCCCTGAACCACCTGGAAGGACGCGCGCGCTGGCTCAACTGCCTGCGATCGATGCAGGCCCATCTGCGCGACGGCGGCCGCGCGATCGTTCACGTTTTCGTGCCCGACGAGGCGGTCCTGCGGCGCAGCGGCGAGGCACCGGAGGGACCGCCCGTCCATGTCGACCTGCCGGCCAGCGAGGCCGCAGTGGAGTTCTTCGTGGTGCGGCGCGATGTCGACCGGGCCGGCAAGAGCCTGTCGCAGCTGGTCGAGTTCCGGCTGCTCGACGATGCGGGGCGGACGGAGCGGCTGAGCCGGGAATGGCTCTCCTACCACTGGTTCGACCGGGAGGAGATCGCCGTGATGGTGGCGGAGACCGGCTTTGCCAACGCCGCCGTGTTCGGCGACTTCCACGCCTCGCCGCCGCGGCCGGGCAGCGACCAGATCTGGGTGCTGGACAAGCCGCGCTGAAGGTGGCGAGGCCGGGAGAAGCTGCCAGGAGGACCTTGTGAAGCGAACATCTGCAAATCGCTGCGAAATGGATATGGTTCGGCGGGTTGGATATAGTCGTCCGCGTTGTGGTGCGGAAAGACACGCTGTCGTGGCCGCCCGGCCTTGAGGATTTGCGCATGACTGTCTGGCACCGATTTTGGCGAGGCCCGGAGCCGAAGTGACATGTCCGACCTGAGCTTTCTCGGCGCCCTGAAAGCGGCAGCCGGCAGGCATTGGGACGACTATGTCCGCCACCCGTTCGTGACGGCGTTGGGCCGGGGCACCCTGCCCGAGGCTGCGTTCCGGTTCTACCTGGTGCAGGACTATCTGTTCCTGCTGCATTTCACCCGTGCCCATGCCCTGGCAGTGGCGAAATCCGACGACCTTGCCGACATGCGCTACGCCGCCGGCGGGATCGCGGCGATCCTGGATACCGAGATCGACCTCCATATCGCCTATTGCCGGGACTGGGGCATCGACCAGGCGGAGATGGCGGCCACGCCCGAGCATCCCGCCAACCTGGCCTATACCCGCTTCGTGATGGACCGCGGCCTGGCCGGCGACCTGCTGGACCTGCACGTCGCCCTGGCGCCCTGCATCATCGGCTATGGCGAGATCGGCGCCATGCTGGCGGCCGCGCCGGACCGGCCCGCGACCGGCAATCCCTACGATGCCTGGATCGGCATGTATGGCGGCGCCGACTATCAGGCCCTGGCCAGGGGCCATGTCGGCTTTCTCGAGGATCTCGCCGCGCGACGCGGCGGCGGCGGCCGCATGCCCGCCCTCGGCGCGACCTTCGCGACAGCAACCCGGCTGGAAGTCGGCTTCTGGCAGATGGGCCTCGACGCGGCCGGCGCCCGGACCGCGGGCGATTGACCGCCATGCCGGCCCGGAGGGACAGCATCAGCAGCGGCGGCGCGCCGACCGGTTCCGGGCCGCGGACCGGTCCCGAGCGGCGCCACGCCGCCGGCACCAGCGGCAACGCCCAGCAGCCAGGCGGGCGCAACGGCTGGCCCGGCCACGGCGGACGGGGTGGCGGCACGGCGCCCCTGCCCGATCCGGCGCGCGACCCCGGACAGGAGCTGAAGGTCGAGAACATCCGGACCCTGTTCGACATCACGCGCTCCACCAGCCTGCTGCCGGTGCTGGCCTTCGCGGCGATGCTGGCACCGTTCATCGGCAGCATCGACTGGATCTGGCCGGTCGCGATCCTGGTCCCCTATGTCCTGAACGTCATCGCCTTCGAGGTGCTACGCGACCATTACCGCCGGCACCGGGACGAGACGCAGGTGGTGCTGCGCTGCGCCGACATCTTCGCCGTGCTGAACGGCATCGCCGGCTGCCTCTGGTCGGCTATGGCGACCGTACTGCTGCTGCAGGGCGACCTGCTGTCGTCGGTCTATCTCGGCACCATCATCGTCGCCCTGGGGGTGTCCTCGGCGATTTCCCGGGCGGCGTTCCTGCCCGCGGTCTATGCCTTCGTGCTGCCGCTGTTCATGCCGCTGATCCTGTTCATCGCGATCTCCGACGACAGCCGGATGCAGCTGCTGGGACTGCTGGCGATCATGGTCCTGGGCAATGCCTTCGCCTTCGCCCATGGCATGTACCGGCGGCATTGCCGGCTGCTGCAGCTGAAGCTGGAGAATGTCGAGCTCGTCGACGGTCTGGGCCGTGCCCGGGACGCCGCCGAGCGGGCGCGGCGCGAGGCGCGGGAGAGCGAACATCAGCTGCGCCTGCTGTCCGACAACCTGCCGGGCGTGATCATCCGCCTGGTGCGCGAGACCGACGGCAGCTACACCGTGCCCTTCGTCAGCGCCGGCGTGAAACCGCTGCTCGGCGTCACCGCCGACGACGTGGTGGCGACGCCGCAGGCCCTGATGCGGCGGATCCTGCAGGACGACCGGGCGCGGGTGATCCGGGCCCTGCGGCAATCGGCCGACACGCTCGGCGTGCTCAACGTCTCCGCCCGGGCGCTGGATGCCGATGACGACGAGCGCTGGCTGTCCTGGACGGCGCAGCCGCGGCCGCGGGCGGACGGCGCCGTGGTCTGGGAAGGGGCGATCGTCGACATCACCGAGCGCCACCAGCTGGAAGAGGAGCTGCGCCGGCTGGCGATGGTGGACAGCCTGACCGGGGTGGCCAACCGCCGGCATTTCGAGGAGATGGGCGAGCGCGAACTGTCGCGTCTCGGCCGGGTGCGGGACCCGCTCTGCGTCCTGCTGCTGGATGCCGATCATTTCAAGCGGGTCAACGACCGCTACGGCCACCATGTCGGCGACATCGTGCTGCGCCGGATCGCGGAGGTCTGCACCCGCCAGATCCGCACCGTCGACGCGATCGGCCGGCTGGGCGGGGAGGAATTCGGCCTGCTGCTGCCGAATACGGCGCTGGAGGGGGCGCGGGTCATGGCGGAACGGATCCGTCGGGCGATCGCCGCCGAACGCATCGTGGTCGACGGCGAGACGATCCGGGTCACCGTCAGCATCGGCGGCACCCAGGTCGATCCCTGCGAAAGCACGATCAAGGCCGCCATGCAGCGCGCCGACGAGGCGATGTACAGGGCCAAGCAGGAAGGCCGCAACCGGGTCGCCATGGAGGCGCCGGGCCTGATCGAGCCGCCCGCCAATGCGGTCACCGAACTGCCGCCGCCACGCGGCGCCTCCCGCGCCGCCGGCACCTGACGCGTACACGACCTGGGTGGCAGCGGTCACCCGACCGCGATCGTCATCCTGGCCTTGAGCCGGAATCGTTCCGCCAGCTTTGCAGTTTCAGAGCGGCCAGCGGAAAGAGGTTCACGGGCGAAGCCTGTGGACGGGCCAGGCCCGAGAACGATGGATAGTCCAGCAACCCCGGAATGGTTCAGCGCCGGCAACCTGCGCCCAGAGGTCGCGTTGTCCAGAGGTCGCGTTCCGGACCGCCATGCCCGACGCAAGTCCCGCCTGCGGCAAGGGGGCCCGCCTCCGGCAGAACCGCCGGCGATGCGTGCTGCCGGAATTGCAGACGGCCCGCCGAAACGGCAGGCCGTCGCATGTCAGAACCCGTTTCCCGTCGCCCGAGGGCCGCCTGGAAGCTGACCCGCTGCTATGGGAATGCCGTCAACTCACCTTACATCCAAGTACAAGGCGACGGACCCCGGACGACGGGGAACCCGCAGTCCGGCACCCGGGAGCCGAGGGCTTCGGATTACTTGCAGTTGGCTTCGCTGACGTCGAGACCGTCGTAGCTGCCCTGGCTGTTCGGCCGCTCGTACCAGACGATAGAGCCGTCAGTGGCGCACTTACCGAATCCCACGAAGCGCCCTTCCCCGCAACTTGCGAGCCCAAGAGCCACGATCGCCAACAGGCCCAGCCGAACCAACATACCCCAACCTCATATTTAGGAGCCCCAATAGGCCGGGATCTTAGCGACCCATGGCACAGAAATCCACCATGGAAACACGGACCGGCCGCTACGCTTCACTCCGGCGGCGGCCGCCGCCCGGCAGAGATGATTTCGCCGAAGCCGAACAGCAGCAGCAGCAGGCCCAGCACCACCTGGATCGCCACCAGCACCTTCACCACCGGCGCTAGGGGCACGACATCGCCATAGCCGAGGGTCGACAGGGTGACGATGGAGAAATAAAGGGCATCGGCGAATTCCAGGCGCCCCGGCACATCGCCGATCATGAACTGTGGTGTCGCCGCCAGGCGGTCGATGACCCGGTACAGCGCGGCGAAGACGATGACGATCAGCGAATAGAAACTGAGGAATGCGAAGATCGGCTGCCCGAGCCGCGCGAAGCGGGCGAACAGGTCGGCGAACAGCAGGCTGGTCTCGACCAGGAAGGCCGCCACCTCGGCACTGACCCAGGCGATCAGCAGGCTGATCGCCAGCATCGCGGTGGCAAAGATCACCGACTGGTCCAGGGCGGTGTCCCTGACCGCCGGCAGGACCAGGGCGAGCAGGCCGATGCCGGCGAGCGGCACCAGCCAGGCGAACCGCGTCGCGCCGCCGGTCGGATGCACCGATTCCATGCCGCCATCCTGATCCGCCTCCGCCAGGCCGGCCTCCAGCAGGCTGCGCCGCATGTCCGCCTCGACGATCTGGCGCACCCGCCGTCGCCGCAGCGCGGTACCGCCGACGAAGGCGATAAGCGGCAGGATGAAGCCGATCGCCGCCAGCGGCTCCGGCACGGCGGGAAAGCTGACATGCAGATAGACGGCGAAGATGCAGGTATAGACCGCAACCAGGTTGGCGAAGGTCAGCTGGAACAGCCGGTTCGAGGGGAAGGTCCGGTAGAAGAGGATCGCGCAGCCCAGACCGGCCACCACCACCCCGGCCACCGCCAGGGTGGGTGCCGGCACCAGCGCCGCACCGACCAGGACGAAGAAGATCGCCGTCAGGGTGAGCGCCAGGGCGAGGCGCATCGCCTTGCCCAGCCGCGTGCGCCGCGCATGCGCGGCTGGGGCGGCTTTCGATCCGGGCTGTCCCGTCGGTCCCATGGTCGGTCGGCATCCTCCGATTGCTGCGGCTGCATGCCGGGAATCCGGCGGTCGCCGCAGCTTAACAAAGCGGCGCCCCGGCGGCATGATCCCTGCGGTCAGGGATCCCGGCAGGCGGCGCGCCTCGGGGCCCTTGCCGGCTGCAGACCACCGATCGCGCAAGGGAACATTGCCGTGCTGCCTGGCCACGCCCTTCCGATTTCAGCCGCCGCGGCCGGCGGTCCGCCGCGGCGCCGACGGCCGGCGCCCCGCCCGGCGGTTGCCCAGCTGCACTTCAGCGATCTCGAGGGAGTGGGGACAAGCGGCGGCTCCGGCGGCCTCGCCGCCCTGGTACGTCCGTCGACCGACGCCCGCCGCCGGCATCCCGGCGCGGTCACCAACCTGGGCCGCGACGGCTATGCGACGCTCGCCCAGGGTGACCTGCAGGTGGATCAAGCGGCGGGGCCGCTGCTTGCCAATACCGTCGCCACGGCCCTGAAGGCGCAGGGCAGCATCGCGCCCCGCATAGAGGGGCGGGCCGTCCGGTCGCCGTGACGCGCCGGCCGATGCAGCACAGCCGGCCGCCGGCGCGATCAGTCGCGTTTGCGCGGACCATGGCGCGCCACCAGGCCGGGCGAGGCATATTGCACCCGCACCGCCGCGTCGCGGCTGCCGCACCGGCTGCAGCACAGCCGCCCCTTCAGCGACGGTACCGGAAAGTCGTAGCCCAGCCGGTCGGCGAGGTCGCCGGCGTTCATCTCCACATTGTGGGAGCAGGCCTCGCAGAACACCCAGAGCGGCACGCCGCGCCGGACGGCGTCGCCCAGCACGGTGGCGGTCAGCGGTCCGGGTCCGGGCCGGCCGCCGGGCCCGCGCCGGGCCGCGTCGGTGCCGTTGCCGTTACCGATCCTGCCGCCGCCGCCCCCGACCCGCTTCCTGCCGCTGCCATCGCCCTTCACCGCCTCGCTCCATGCCGCACGTCCGATGAGAACAAATTAGGAACATACAATGAGGTGGTCAATCTCCCTGCCGCGACCGCCGGAAAGGGGGCCGCGTGACGACCGCCCTGGTGGTCCTGGACCTGGAGTTCACCGCCTGGGAGGGGTCGCAGGCCCGCAAGTGGAACGGTCCCAACGAGCATCGGGAGATCGTGCAGATCGGCGCGGTCCGGATGTCCCGCGACCGGTCGGGCGAGAGCCATTTCGAAACGCTGGTGCGGCCGGTGCGGAACCCGGTCCTGTCCGACTATTTCACCGCCCTGACAGGGATCGCGCAGGCCGACCTCGACCGCCGGGGACGGTCCTTCCGGGCGGCCTGGGAGGCGTTCCTGGCCTTTGCCGGCGGCCGGCCGGTCTGGGCCTGGGGGCGCGACGGCGAGGTCGTGGCGGAGAACCTGCTGCTCGCCGGGATGCCGCTGACTGGGATGCCCGCCGTCCACGACCTGCGGCCGCTGATGGCGCGCCTGGTGCCCGCCACCGCCGCCCTGTCGTCCGGCCAGCTGGCCGCGCATTTCGGCGGTCCGGCGGGGCGGCCGCACGATGCGCTGGAGGATGCCCGTTCCGTCGCACGGGCGCTGCGGCTGCTGGGCCTCTGGCCGGAATCCCCAACGGAACCGCCGCCGCGCATCGCCCCTGCCCCACGGCGGCCCTGACCGGCGCCTAGGCCGGGCGCCGCCAGCGCAGCTTGAAGACGGCGCTGGCGTTCAGCAGGACCCGCGGCCCGGCGGTGACCTGGCCGCGCACGAAGGCCAGGGAGCGGCCATGGCGCACCGCTTCGCCGCGCGCCTCGACGAGTTCCCCGGCGCGGCCCGAATCGGCGAAATCCGAAGTCATCGAGACGGTGAACACATAGTCGATCGCCGGATCGTTGCGCGCGGTCTGCGCCAGGCAGAGGTCCATCATCGTCATCAGCAACCCGCCATGCACCACGCCGCCGCTGTTGCAGTGGCGCGGCTCCAGCAGCAGGGCCAGGTGGATGCCGGCCGCCGGATCGGGGTTACGGAAGAACGGCCCGGCCCGCATCTCGAACGGGTCGTCGGGGTCTGCCGGCACGAAGCCGGGCAGCGGCGGGGCGGCGCTGTCGTCCATCCTCAGTTCACCCGGACGACCGCGCCCAGGGTGGGCCCGATCTCGCGATGCAGGACAAGGTCGGCGAGCTCGTCCTGGTCGGTGGCATCGCGGTTCAGGATTACCAGCCCGGCGCCGTTCTGCTTCGCCAGCATCGGAAAGCCGGCGGCCGGGTAGACCACCAGCGAGGAGCCGATCGCCAGGAACAGGTCGCAGGCCAGGGTCTCCACCTGCGCCCGCCGCATTTCCGCTTCCGGCATGGCCTGACCGAAGGATATGGTGGCGGTCTTCAGGATGCCGTCGCAGGCCGAGCAGGGGGGCGGCGTGCCGGTGGCCTCGAAATAGACCCGGATCGGCTCGAGTTCATGGCGCTTGCCGCAATCCAGACATGCCGCATAGGTCGCATTGCCGTGCAGTTCGATCACTTGGCCAGCGTCCAGGCCGGAGGCCTGGTGCAGGCCATCGACATTCTGCGTAATGACGCAGGACAGCTTGCCGCGCCGCGCCAGTTCCGCCAGGGCGCGATGGCCCAGATTGGGCGCAGCCTGGCGCATCACCTGGTCGGTGGCGAACTTCCGGCGCCAGCTCTCGATCCGCATCTCCTCCGACGCCATGAAGTCGCGGAAATCGATCGGCCGGTACTTGGTCCAGATCCCGCCCGGGCTGCGGAAATCGGGAATGCCGGATTCCGTGCTGATGCCTGCGCCGGTGAAGGCGACGATGCTCTCCGCCTCGTCGACCAGTTGCCGAAGGCTTTCGATCGGATCCCCGGCGATGTCGGTCATTGCGCTGCCCTCCCCCTGCCTGGGACCGGAGCGGTCCCGTCGCGCATCCGCCACGGAAGGCAGGGCTGAACATGCCCGGCACCGGCCTGCCGCAGGCAATGCGGCCCCAGCCTTCGTGGCGATGAGATGACCTCTACCGCGCAGAGTTCTCCCGTGCGCCTGCGGCGTTTGTACTTGGCAAGCGGCCTGTTGGGCAACGCGGCCGAGTGGGCCGACCTGGCGGCCCTGGCGATCCTGGCCCCGATCCTGGGCCGGTTGTTTTTCGGCGGCGGCGACGAGGGCGGGGCGGCGGGCACGGTCTTCGCCGCCCTGGCCGGCGGTTTCCTGCTGCGGTTCGTCGGCGCCATGCTCTACGGCCATGTCGCCGACCGCTCGCCGCTGAAGGGACCGCTGCTGCTCTCGGCCGCGGCGATCGCCGCCGTGTCGCTCTGCTTCGCCCTGCTGCCTGCGGCGGCCGCGCTGGGCAGCATGGCCGGGCTTCTGTTCGTCGGCCTGCGGCTGCTGCTGGGGCTGGTGACCGCCGCCGAACAGGCGCTCTACGCCAATGTCCGGGCGGCGCTGCCGCATGGCACGCCGCCGCCGCCGCTGGCGATGCTGGCCGATGCGGCGCCGGCCGCCGGCATCCTCGCCGTGCTGGGCCTGGCGGTGCTGTCCGGCGCCACCGGCCCGGAAGCCGAGGCCAGCGGCCTGTGGCGGGTCCTGCTGTTCGTCGCCCCGGTGCTGGCGACCGGCGCCCTGGTGCTGCGCTGCCTGCTGCCGCGCACGGTCTGGAAGGCGGAAGGCAGCCTGCCGGCCCGTCCCGCCCTGTCGGCCCTGACCAGCCACCTGCCCGACACCCTGCGGGTCGGCGTAATCATGGCACCGCTGGCCGCCCGGCCGGCGCTGATCGCCCTGATCGGGCTGGCCGTGCTGGAGCTGGGCCCCGGCAGCGGCGGCCGCAGCCTGTCGGAGGTTCTGACCCTGGCGGTGATCTGGCTGGCCAGCGCAATGCTCTGCGCCATGGGCCTGTCGGCGATCGCCTCGACCCGCGGGCTGACAGCCACCCTGCGCACGGTGCTGCTGCTCGCCGCCGGCCTGGCGCTGGCGACCCTGGCCTGCCTGGTCCTGGACCTGCCGGCGGCGGTGCTGTTCGGCATCGCCCTGTTGCCGGCCCTGGCGGCAACCGACCCCCTGCTGCCCTGGCGCGCCTGCGTCGCGGCGCCGGACCGGACCCTGGTTTCCTCCCTCGCCATCGGACAGGCGCTGGTCTTCGTCCCGGCGGGCCTGCTGCTGCCGTTCCTGGCCCATCCGGGTGCGCTGAGCCGGGAGGTCAGCGAGGCATTGGCCGGCGGCATCGTCGTGCTGCTGCTGCTGACGCTGGCCGCGATCCGGCGGCGGCGCTGACGGCCGGCAGCCGCGCCGGAGCACCTGCACCTGCCCGAACGGATTGTTGGAAACCGCCGCCGGCCGGTGGACAGTCTCTGCGGCCGGGTCCCAGATATCCGCCATCACGCGCGAAGGGGAACAGACCAATGGCCGAGGCAGCGGCAATCAAGAACATCCTCGATCCCGCCCTGGTGCTGGGCTTCAGCAACCTGCGGGAGATGCGGACCGTCGGGCCGCACCGGATCGCGGCGGGGCACGGCATCTACGTCACCGATACCGACGGCAAGGACTATATCGAGGGCGCCTCCTGCTTCTACTGCTCCGCCCTGGGCTTCAGCGAGGAGGAACTGGTGGAGGCCGCGGTGCGGCAGTTCCGCGAGCTGCCGTTCTACTCCTCCGGCCTGCACCGGGCGGTGCCGGCGGTGATGGAGCTGGCGGAGAAGCTGCGCGACCTGACCCCGATCAAGAATGCCAAGATCGCGCTGGGCGCCACGGGATCGGAGGCCAACGACTTTCTGCTGAAGTTCGTCCGCGCCGCCGACCGGATGACCGGGCGTTCCGGGCGCTGGAAGGTGATCTCCCGCCTGCGCAGCTATCACGGCGGCACCCTGGCCACCGCCAGCATGACCGGCGTGCCGGAGAGTCATGCGCAGTTCGGCCTGCCGCTGCCCGGCTTCCTGCACACCCACCAGCCGGACTATTTCAACATGGCCCTGCCGGGCGAGGACGAAGCCGCGTTCACCGCCCGCATGCTGGGCGACCTGCGCGACCTGATCGAGCGGGAGGGGCCGGAGACGATCGCATGCATGGTGGCGGAGCCGGTCTCCCTCTCCGCCGGGCTGGTGCCGCCGCCGGAGGGCTACTGGGCCGGCCTGCAGGCCCTGCTGGCGGAGTACGGCATCCGCCTGTTCGCCGACGAGGTGATCACCGGCTTCGGGCGCACCGGCCCCATGTTCGGGTCGGAGACCTACGGCATCGACCCGGAATGCATCACCCTGGCGAAGGCGATGTCGGGTGCCTACCTGCCGGTCTCCGCGGTGGTGATGGCGCCGGACTTCTACGACGCCCTGGAACTGGCCAGCGACGAGGCCGGCGGCTTCACCCATGCCGGCACCTATGCCGGCCATCCGGTCTGTGCGGCGGTGGCGCTGCGCACCATCGAGCTGTTCGAGGAGCGCGACATCCTGGGCCATGTCGCCCGCATCGCGCCGCGCTTCGCAGCCGGGCTGGCGGCCTTCGCCGACCATCCGCTGGTCGGCGACACCCGCAGCGTCGGCCTCTGCGGCGCGGTGGAATTCGTCGCCGCAAAGGCGCCGCGGCGCGCGCCGCAGCCGGAGGGCATCCTGTCGAAGAAGTTCGCCGCCTTCGCCAAGGACCGCGGCCTGATCGTGCGGATGCCCTACAACAGCGTCTGCCTGGCACCGCCGCTGGTGATCACCGAAAGCGAGATCGACGAGATGTGCGCCCGCTTCGGCCGGGCCCTGCACGACCTGGAGGCATGGGCGGCGGCCAATCCGGAAGATTTCTGACCGCAGGCGCCGCGGCGACGGAGGAAATCTCGGCGGCAGCCCAGGAAGCGGCACCGATTCCGTCCCGCAGAGTCTGAACCGCGCGGTGGATGACAGCCAGCAGACCGCCGAGGCTCCGGGCGCTCTGAACGAGGCGGCGGAAGAACTGGGCCGTCAGGCGGAGTTGCTGCGCGGCGGCGTGCAGGATTTCCTGTCGGAGGTGGGGGCGGCCTGATCAGGCCCGGCCTGCGGCGCCCGGCATTGACCGTGCCACGACCCGGCCGCCGGCCCGACCCTCCGCCGCCCAGGTCAACGCATCGTCCATGTCGGAGGTGATCAGCCGGTCCTGGTCGAGCATCGTGCCGAGGAATTCCGACCAGAGCCGCATCAACGGCTGTTCCCAGTCGCGGCCGACGACCATCGCCACCCGCGTCGCGCGCCGCTGCTGCAGCGTGCCGACGAAATCCGCCAGCTTGCGCATCTCCTCCATATCGAAACCCGTCAGGTCGGCCGGCCGCAGGTCCCATACCGCCGGCGCCCCGCCGGCAAAGGCCGGTTCCCGCACCAGGTCCTCGAAGATGGCACGGAAGCGCGGATAATCGAGACGGCCCTCGCAAGGCACCAGCACCACCTCGACCCCGTTCACATACCGCATCTGACAAGGCATCCGCCCTTGCCCCCATTGCCGGCTTCGCAACGGTGCCAGGGCCCGCAAGGGCACCCGGTCGAGCGTCCATCCTATCGCAGAATCCAGTGCGATCGCAGAGGTCAAATGGCGGACGCGCCTGCGCCGGCGGCATGGCTGGCACCTGCCGGCGGCCGGCAGCGGCCGGGGCGAATGCCCGACCGCTGCCGCGATTGACCGGTAGTGTCAGACGCGGATGGCATCCACCGGTTGCCCCGCCGCGACGGTGCCCATACGGGCCTGGCTGGCCCGCTGGTAGCGGAATTCCAACCAGGCATAGACGGCCACCATGTCGATGGTGAGAAGGACCAGGATCCAGCCGGCCCAGGAGATGCCGCCGCCGCCGAACAGCAGCAGAAGGCCGCAACCCGCCACGAAGGCCAGATTGGCACCGACGATCGTCGCGACCGCACCGCGGTGCGGCCGGACCGGCGCCGCCGCCGCGGCGACCGAGGCAGCGAAGACCAGGAAAGCGAGGCCGGTGACCAGAAGCCAGCCCGCGGTATCGAGGCCGAGCATCGTGCCGCCGTCGGGAAAGATCAGCGGGGCCAGGCTCTGCGGCAGGACGGCCAGCACCAAGCCGGCAGCGGCAGAGGATGCGGCGTCGACGAACAGGACGCGACGGAGGTTGGTGCGGGCCCGCTCGCTCGCCGCGGCGGAGGTCGGACGGTCGTGGGAGGTCATGGCAGGTTCCTTTCGGTTGCCGTTGCCCTTCCGATCTTGGCCTTTCCCTGCCTGCAGCCAATTACGCCAGACGTAAGCAACGGCGGCCCGACGACTACCTGGCAGGTAGTTGGGAACCGGCCCGGCTGCGATATCATGCCCGCCATGGACAGGAACGCGGCGGCATCGCAGTCGACATCGGGCCGGACGGAGCCGGGACGGACAGGGCCGGGACGGGCGGGGACGGGACGGGCGGCAACCGGCAGGCGGCAGGCCCGGGCCCGCAGCTCCTTCGGCGACCTGCTGCGCTACTGGCGCGGCAAGCGCCGGATGAGCCAGCTGGAACTGGCCCTGGCGGGCGAGATCTCGCAGCGCCATGTCAGCTTCCTGGAATCCGGCCGCGCCAATCCCAGCCGCACCATGGTCTTCCTGCTGGGCAACCTGCTGGACGTGCCCTTGCGCCACCAGAACCTGATGCTGCAGGCGGCCGGCTTCGCCCCCGCCTTCCGGGAGAGCGACCTGGAGGAGGCGGAGCTGGCCGCGGTCCGCCAGGCCCTGACCTTCATCCTGAAGAGCCAGGAGCCCTACCCCGCGATCGTCGTCGACCGCGGCTGGAACCTGCTGATGCAGAACGGCGCCTCCGCGCGGCTGCTCGGCGCCCTGCTGGGACCGCTGCCGCCGGGCGGCGAGCCGCCCAACGCCTTCCGCCTGACCCTCGATCCGGCCGGCCTTCGCCGCTACATCGTCAACTGGGAGGAGGTCGCCGCCCACCTGGCCCACCGGATCCACCAGGAACTGGACGCGATGGGCCCGCACGACCCGGCCGCCGAGGAGCTGGAGGCTCTTCTCGCCAGCGACGGCATGCCGGAGAAGGGCAAGGTGCTGGACTGGGCGGAGCTGCCCGGGCCGACACTGAACGTGGTGCTGGAGATGGACGGCACGCGGGCCGCCTTCTTCACCACCCTCACCACCCTGGGCACGGCGATGGACGTCACCCTGCAGGACCTGCGGATCGAAACCTGGTATCCGGCCGACGAGGCGACCGCGGCCCTGTTCCAGCCCGGCGGGCCCTTCGCCGCACCTTGAGGCGCCGCACCTTGAGGCGCCGCACCTTGAGGCGCCGATCCGGGAGGCGCCGATCCGGGAGGTGGTGGGGGAGCCGGCGCGACCTGCGCCCCGCCCGACAGATAAAGCTGCTGCAAATCTACCGGCAACGCCTTGACACAAGCCGCCTCATATAAGCCCGAGAACGACAAGGTTTCCATCAAGGGTGGGAATGCTCTATGGCGCGACGTGGCGCCGGCTCTCCGGCCGCCCGCGCAGCTCGTCGGCGAAGCGCTGCATGATCTTCACCGTGCGCTCCGGCGCGAAGCGCAGCTGCGCGAAGGCCGGGCCGGTATTGGCCACCTCGTGATATTCCGCGATCAGGCCGTCGCGCAGGGTCATCAGCGCGACCCCTTCGAACATCACCCGCTCGCCCGCCGCCTCCGGCAGCTTGGTGGCATAGCTGAAGACGTAGCGCGCCAAGCCGAGATCCGGACCGGCAACCCGCTCCTTCATGTCCCAGCGGAAGCCCTCCGCGGTGCGGTGGAACCAGTCGTCGATCAGGCCTGCGATCGCCGTCCGGCCGGTGAAGCTGCCGTAGAAGACGTCGTGATAGACGCCGTCCTCGGTGAACAGGGCGGCCAGGGCGGCGCCGTTGCGCGCCTCCACCGCCGCCGTGAAGCGGTCGAGCAGTTCATCGAAGGTCATGGCTGTGTCCCTATTCCGCCGCGTCGGCCCGGTCCTGCGGCTCCGCCGCGTCGGCCCTGTCCTGCGGCGGCACCTCCGGCACGGCGCAGCCGGTGACGCAGCAACGGCCCGGCTGCTTCGACACCCGGCTGCCGTCGTCGATCACGCCACGGTCCAGCAGGCTCTCCATCAGCGCCGCCTTCTCCCCCACCGGATAGTTGCGCCAGATCTCCCGCTTCATCGCTTCCGGCGAACCGCCGCCATGCAGCGAGATCACCGAATACCAGCCCGCCTGGTAGGAGGCGGTCAGGTCCTCCATCACCCGCGCCAGTTCCAGCCGCCGCTCCGCCGGGATGTCGGGCCGGCCGGCCAGCACCGCCGACAGCGATGCCGCGGTCTCCGGATTGTGGTCCTCCTCCGGTCCCGGCAGGGCGACGACGAGCCCGCCGGACACGTAGTGTGCCAGGCGCTGCATATCGTAGATCTTCGTCGCCAGCAGCAGCTTGCCGATATTGGCGAAGACCGGGTCCGGCATCGCCGCGCCGGACGGGTCCTTCACGCAGTAGGTGGAGGCGGCGACGCCGCAGGCGAAGAAGCTCTCGGTGATGGTGATCAGCTCCACCATCGCGTCGCGGATATGGCCGTGGCGGTCGGGGTCCAGGCCGTTCGCCTCGATCATCATGGCGCCGGCGCCGATCAGCAGGTCGCCGAAACCGGCCCGCGCGCCGATGCAGGAATGCCGGTGGTGGTTGGCATAGCTGGTGGTCATGAAGCCGCCCGCCTCCACCTGCCCGTCCAGGAACACCCGGTCATGGGGGACGAAGACGTCGTCGAACATCACCACGCCGGTCGACTGGCCGTAGCGGCCGCTGAACTTCGCCGCCGCCTCCCCCGGCCGGCCGGCGGGGCGGGCGATGATCGTCACGCCGGGGGCATCCACCGGCACCGCGCAGGCCACGGCGCAGGCCGCATCCTCCGGCCGGTGGGTGCGGCAGGGCATCACCAGGAACTCGTGCATGTAGGGGGCGCCGGTGACGATCGCCTTGGTGCCGCGGATCACGATGCCGTCCGGCCTGCGCTCGGTGACATGGACATAGACGTCCGGATTGGCCTGCGCGCCGGGCCGGGCCGCGCGGTCGCCCTTCGCATCCGTCATCGCCACGCCGAGGGTCAGGTCCTCCGCCTGCACCCGGTGCAGGTAGGCCAGGAAGCGGTCGTGCCAGCCCGCCGTGCCGCCCGCCTCCCCGTCCAGCCGCTTCGTCGCCTGGAAGATCGCATTCAGCGCGTCATGGGTCAGGTAGCGCTGCGCGCAGCCGGAGCGCTGGCAGACCAGGCGCACCGCCTCCAGCTTCCACAAGAGGTCGGTCGAGGTCTCATTGATATGCAGCATCCGGTTGACGGTCTCGCCGCTCGTCCCCTGGCACGCCGTCATCACCGGCCGGTGCTTTTCCTCCAGCGCCGTGTCGTAGGTGACGCCCACGGCGGCGATGCCGGGCGCCAGCAGGGGTTCGTCGGCGACATTATCCACCGCGCTGCCGTTGACGAACACGCGCGGGCTGTAGCGGCGCAGGGACTCGCGATAGTCGGCGGCGGTCATCAGCATGGGCGGTCTCCTGGAATCCGTTTGTTCGATATTTCTAACACTGTTAGAATTTCCGTCAATGAGCACACAGAACCGCCGTAAGGCCGTCAGCGCCCACAAGCGCGCCCTGATCCTGGACGCCGCCCGCGCCATCTTCGAGGAAGAGGGGCTGGAAGGCGCCAGCCTGCGCGCGATCGCCGCCCGCGCCGGCTATACCCCGGCGGCGCTCTACTTCCACTTCCCGTCGAAGGAGGCGATCTACGCCGCTGTGCTGCACGAATCCCTGGCCGCGCTGCGGGCGGCGGTGGACAGGGCGGTCGATGACGCGGCCGGGCCGGCGGCGCGGCTGCGGGCGGCGGGCATGGCCTTCTTCGACTTCTACGCCGCCCGCCCGCGCGACCTGGACCTGGGCTTCTACCTGTTCCGCGGCGGCATGAAGTCGGCCGGCCTGGGCCGGGACAACGATGCCGCGCTGAACGCCGCGCTGGAGGCGGCCCTGCAGCCGATCGCCGCGTCGGCGGAAGAGCTGGGCGCCGACCGGGCGGAGGCCGGCCGCATCATGGTCGATTGCTTCGCCCATGCCGCCGGGCTGCTGCTGCTCGCCCATACCGGCCGGATCCGCATGTTCGCCGCCTCCGCGCCGGCGCTGATGGAGGCGCATCTGGAGGAGAAACTGGCGCGGCTGCAGGGCCCTGCCGGCGCATGACCCCTCGATCCCCCTTGACCTCTGCGGTCATTGGCGGGACCGCAGCCCGCCTCTAGTCTCGCCGCCCGTCCAACCGATACCCGGAGCCCTGATGCACGGAACCAGCGCCAGCCATCCCTTCGACCGCGCCACCGCCGTGGAGATGCAGGCGGACGGCACCGCCACCGCACATACCGGGCCGGAATATTACGGCTTCGTCGGCCAGTTCGGCGGCGCCACGGCCGCCACCCTGCTGCGCGCGGTGCTGGCGCATCCCGACCTGCTGGGCGAGCCGGTCGCGCAGACGGTGAACTTCGCCGCGGCGGTCGAGAAAGGGCCCTACCGGATCGAGGCCCGCCCGGCGCGCACCAACCGCTCCACCCAGCACTGGCAGGTCGCGGCCTTCCAGGGCGACGACCCGATGCCGCGGATCACGGCCACCACGGTGACCGGGATCCGCCGCGCCGGCTGGAGCCACCAGAGCGCGGAACCGCCGGTGCTGCGCGACCCGTCGAGCCTGGCCGCCCACGAGACCGGCGGAGGCAGCGGCTGGACCTCCCGCTACCGCTTCCACTTCGACAGCGGCGCGCCGGAGATCGCCGCACCCGGTTTCGGCGAAGCGGCCCCGGCCGCGGCGGCCGAACCGGCGCCTGCCGCCTCCACCCTGTGGCTCGGCGATGCGCCGGACCGGCCCATCGACCATCTCAGCGTGGCCGCCCTGGCCGATGCCTTCTTCGCACGGGTCTTTCACATCCGGCGCGAGCTGGTGCCGCTGGGGACGGTCACCATGTCGACCTGGTTCCATGCCGGTGCCGCGGAACTGGCCGGGCTGGGGGCCACCCTGCTGGCCGCCCGGGTGGACGGCCGGCGCAGCAACGATTCCTATTCCGACCAGAGCGCCGAGCTCTGGTCGCCCGACGGGCGGCTGGTCGCCACCTCGCACCAGCTGGTCTACTACAAGGCCTGACCGCCACAACCGCATCGCAGGGAGTGCCAGTTCATGCCGACGATCGACCCCGCCGCCTCGCTGCTGCTGGTGATCGACTTCCAGGGACGGCTGATGCCGGCGATCCATGACGGTGCCACGGCCGTCGCCAATGCCCGGCGCCTGCTGGACGCCGCCGCCCTGTTCGGGGTGCCCACCCTGTTCACGGAGCAGAACGCCAAGGGCCTGGGCGGCACCGTGGAAGAGCTGGCGCCGCCGCCGGACCTGGTGGTCCACAAGATGAGCTTCGACGCCTGCCGCACCCCGGGCCTGCTGGAGCGCCTGCCGCCGGAACGCCACCTGGTGGTCGCCGGCTGCGAGGCGCATGTCTGCGTGCTGCAGACCGTGCTCGGCCTGCTGGACCATGGCCGCCGGGTCCATGTCGTCGCCGATGCCGTCGGCTCCCGCACAGCGGAGAACCGGGCGGCCGGCCTGAAGCGCATGGCCCGCCAGGGGGCGGAGACGGTGACGACGGAGATGGTGGTCTTCGAATGGCTGCAGACGGCGGAGCATCCGCGCTTCAAGGAGGCGATCAATCTAATTCGATAGAGCGCTGGTACGGTTGCATCATTGCGCCATAAGACATCAGACTGGAAGCAGACACCGCCTATCGGTGGACAAGCAGTGCGGCTCACGTCACCACGTCTAGATTTTGTTAGCCCGACGATAGCCCAGAAGTACCAAGATGACGGTGAGAGCAAAGCATTGGACTACCTCATGACATACAATGGCAATCTAAACAGACGACCCGACCTGAAACAACTACCCGACCAAATTTTTCTGTTGCTCCCAGATACTTGGTCAGTAGTACCGCACGAAGGTCGACAAAGGAGACCAAGTGCGAATCGCAGCTCATTCCACAATTGCCGCAAGTGAGCGGGCGCTTCACTCCATAGCTGATGCCCCGGTCGGCGAGCCATTGAGGCTCCCAAGCAATATCAGACATCTGGCCGGCGGCGCAGAAGCCGCCTTGGCGCAGGTTATCATCTCTTGGGCGCAAAAAAATCATGATGGCATGCTTGAAACCTTTATCGATACTCGCGAAAAAATTGACGATTTCGTGCGTCGGCTTCCGGGTCTAGTTGCGGCACTCTGCGCGGTTCAGGCGTCCGGCAAAGGCACAATCGGATCGATCGATACGTCGCTCAGGAATGCCGCATTGAAGCGCTTGGAGCAACTTCAGAGCGAACGCCCGAAACAAGGCTATCGGGGCGCCTCGGCGGAAATCCTATGCGCCGACCACCTAGGCCGAGACAGGCCCTACTTGTTGTATCTACCTCAATCTGGAAATGGAGCGGCGCTGCGCCCACGCGAGAACTTCCGAGCGCTGGCAGATTGGTTGTTGCGCGGTGCCATCCGCGGAGCGTACCGCGCAAATGTGCCCACAGATGCAGCGGACGCGATTGGTGCGATGCTGTACGAGACCTTCAAGAACACCGAAGATCACGCCTTGTCAGATATCGTGGGCAATCTACTCGACATTTCGATCCGAGCGATAAAAACCAATCACCATGCCATAGAACCAGAGAAAATGGCACGCATTGTTGGCGAATATAAGCCTCTAGCAAAATATTGCAATACTCTAACCGTTCCTAAAGGCGCCATTTATACTCATCTTTTCGAACTTTCTATTCTCGATTCTGGCCCCGGCTTCGCTGTGACTTGGACCGGGCGTTCACTGAAGGAGCTCTCTCTCGACGACGAAGAAGCTGCGGTCAAGGCATGCTTCGGACGCGGTAGCGCGAAAGGTCGCAGCCGCTTCGGCGAAGGACTACCGCACGTGATGCGGCTACTTGGTAGTCAAAAAGGATTTTTGCGGCTACGGACCGGCCGCATGTCGTTCTACATAGATTTCTCGGAGGAAGAACAGGCGGCTGAAGTAGCGCTACGGCGACATGAACAGGCCGACCTTGATTTTCTGGCACCAGTGGCCGGAAGCCTCCTGACGATCCTTATCCCCATTCGGCGGGCGTGATGAACTCGATCTACTCGTATCGCTTCGATATCGTGCGAAAAGCGTCAACATACGACGTCTTGCTGGTCTTTTCGGCAACGCCAAGCCTTAATTCTGAGGCATTGGCAGATTTGATAGAAAGTGAAGTCGCACAAAATCTGCTCCCTGACGAAGTAATTATTTTGGTGCGCGACTCCGAATTTAATACTACTATCTCGGAACTTACCAAAGACTCTCAGAACCTAGCGACGCTGGCCCGCCTGGGGAAGCGAACCAGTGTGACACTGATCGGCTACGGCTGCCTGGGCGAAGAACTACAGCGTAAACAAGTCAATGGACAAAATCCAGAAGCCAATGTCACGTTTTCAGAATTTAAGCGAAGAGCACTCACGAGCATATTCAGAGCTCGTCATGGATTCGTCGAATCCACGTCCACATACCATTTTGAGAACCCATCAGGACGACATACAGAGCGCTTCATAAGACTTTCCAATATTTTAGTTCGAGGCGCCGAGATTGCATTTATTGGCTTCTGCACACTGCCATATGTGCCTACACATGTGAGGACAGCCTATTTAGATACACCATCGCTATATCCCGTAATTGCGGCAATCAACGAGCAACGATCATCATTCAAGAACTCAAAGCCAATACTTGCCGACAATTTTTCATCATACGCCGGTATCCGAGGGTATAGATTTACGCATATTAAAGATTCTGTCTTGCTGATTTCCGCTTCATCAAGTGGCTCACTCGCATCAAAACTTATCGAAGAATATGGTTTTACGCATAATCAAGTAACTCACTTACTTTTTTTGGGCAACGACCACAGCCGCTCGAACATCGTGTGCGATTTGTACCGAGATCCCGTCTTCAATGCTGAAGGCATTGCCACACTGCCCTCTGTAGAAAGACCTGAGAATTGCAAAATGTGCCAAACCGGGTCACACGCCATCAAACTACAGGGCGATCAGTTTGAGTTTGCGGGCCCCCAGCAGGAACCGCTGCTAATCGCGAAAGGTGATGCACCTACCGGTCTTGCCGTACTTATGGATAGGTTTGCCGGAAGTAAAGTTTTTACAGTTGGCCTAGGGCAAAGTGTCGGTAGGCAACCGCGACAATTCAACATTAATTCAAAATTCTTACTCGAAAATAGGAGTTTTCAGGATCGTTTTCATTATGTAATTCGCCGCTCTATGCCCGCGAGCCTTAGACATGTGATTGCAGTTGACGAAGTTTGTATTCCATTCGCAGAGCAAATCGCGAGCGCCGTTTCGCCTGAAGTACAAGTTATAATTCGCGAAAATATCGATAACATTCCTAAATCGACGACTTCCTCTATAGTGATCGCCGGATTGATTATCGAAAGCGGACGCAACTTACTCGATGTCAGTCGAGACCTTCGCAGTATCGTGCCCGAAGCACCATTGATGTACTTGATTGGCTTCTCGAAGACGACCGGCGAACCCCGTCGGGAGTCGCTAGAGCGAACTCTCGTCCAAACTGCCAATCCCTACCCGTATCAGGTAATCGAGGTAGAGCGGATGGTGTTGCCGCTCTCGTCAGAGAGTAATCCTTGGGCGGCAGAGCGTAGACTATTACTCGATCCCGAAGTAAAGAAATTGATACCAAAAAATTTGCAAACCGCGATACTCAAACGGGTTAAACGCCTAAGCAATTCATCGACACCTCTTGAAAATGAACTTTTCGTTTCGAATACCGTAGGAGACAATCTGACCCTGCAGCCGGGTTTTGTATTTTGGCCGAGTGGTGTGCCGCAACGCAATCATTCTCAGGCGGATGTATACTTTACTATCGCGTCGGTATTACAACAACTCCGTGCGAATGCACACAGAACTCAGAAATCAGCAATCAAAAGTAATTGGTTTCAGCAAACGGTTCTCGCACCAGGAAATTTCGGCAGGTTCAACGACGACATTATTCAGGCGAGTATTCTACGAGCGGCGTACCCGTATGAAATGAATTTGACTGATTCACCCTCGGATAGTCGCGAGTTAAGTCGCTTAATCCGGCGCATCATCCAAGCAGCAAAAACTGAAAGAGGTGGCGCAGCTTCCGAGTTTTTGTTGGCGATTGCTACCGGTCGGGTTCGCTTGCGTCAAGCAGATCTTGAAACTGCGTTGTCGGCAAAACCAGGAAATGTGCCAATGGTCAATTTCTTGCTTAAAGTCTGCCAGAGTCGCCTTTTATCGCAAAAATAGATTAATTTACTCGGATAAAATATATACATGATATTATTATGATCGGATTTATGAATCGGTATATATTTTACGAAAATAGAAATCAATCTTCATCTCGCATAATTCTTTTCTGAGATTTTCTTTTCTTGTAAAAGCTGATATTTGGAAAAATTCTTTAGCAATCCTCCCTATGCTAACGTATTCCTCCCCGTCCAGATAGTCACACAGGGCATCGCTCACCACTTTGTTGATGTTGAGCCCCTTGCAGCGCGAAGATCATTGTGCGGCGACGCAGGTTCGGGCCCGAGCGCAGTTTGAAGCTCCCTTTGAGCAGGAGGTCAGGCTTGCGCCGTTCCTCACCGCTGGGTCCGAGGTAATCGTCCACAATCTCGTAGAACACCCGCTTCAGGCTCCTGGCATCTCTACCCTCGGAGGGCGCGGAGGTACTCCAGCCGGGCGCGGAAGGTTTCGCCTTCGTCGTTCTACGCGACCGAGCCGAGATGACCCCCGTATTCCTGCATCGTCGTTATAACTGCAGCTAAGGATGCCGGACTCCGCACCTTTTCACCGGCATGGCATACGATCATCTCCGGTCTTATTCTTCAGCATCGACCGAGAGGGGCCGCACCATGACCGGCGATCGCAGCTTCATCATTCCTGATGCCAACGCCTGGTGCCGCGACATGCCGGCATCCTCCGCCGTGCGCTGCGGCGACCTGCTGTTCATCGCCGGCCAGGTCAGCGCGGATGCGAAGCTGCGGCCGCTGGCGCGCGGCGATGTCCGGCGGCAGGCGCGCAACGCCTTCGCGCGCATCGCGGAGATCCTGGCGGCAGAGGGCGGCAGCATGGACGACGTGCTGGACGTGATGGCCTTCGTGAAGGATCCGCGCGACATGGACGCGGTGCTGTCGGTGGCGGCGGAGCATTTCCCCGACGAGGGGCCGGCCTGGAGCCTGGCCGGCATGGTGGGCAGCTACCGGCCGGAACTGCTGGTCAGCATCCGCGCCATCGCCCATCTCGGCCCGGGGAGGCGGCGTGGCGTGACGCCGCCGCGGATGGGGTGGATGCGGGGGCTGCCGATATCGGCGGCGGCGGCGAAGGGCGACCATGTCTTCACCTCCGGCCTGGTGGCCGCCGACAGTCGCGGCCTGCCGGTCAGCCCCGGCGACCATTTCGCGCAGGCGCGCTATGCCTATGACCGCCTGAAGGAGGTCCTGGCGGAGGCCGGCAGCGGCCTGCACGACGTGATCGACATGATCGCCTTCAACCACGACGCCCGCGGCATGGATGCCGCCGTGGGCACCTGGTGCGACGAGACGATTGCCGACACGGCGGTCGCGGAGGCACCGACCTATACCGCCATCGGCATGACCGGCCTGTGGCGGTCGGGCATGGTGGGTGCCTTCCGCGCCATCGCCGACCTGAGCGCCGGGCCGCGGGTGGCGCACAACCTGCCCAGTGTGCACTGGCATGCGGAGCGGAATTCCGGTGCCACCCGCAAGGCCGGCGGGCGGCTGGTCGGCATTGCCGGGCAGGTCGCCTCCGACGGGCAGCGCAACATCGTCGGCCGCGGCGATCCCGCCTCGCAGGCGCGCTACTGCTTCAGCCAGATCCAGGGCGTGCTGGAGAAGCACGGCGCCGGGCTGGAGCATCTGGTCGAGGTCACCTCCTTCCACAAGGATGTCCGCGACTGGGAGGCGGTGATGGCGGCCGCCGCCGACATCTTCCCGGCCGGCGCCGGCCCGGCCTGGACGCCGGTCGGCTGCACCGGGCTGTACCTGGAAGGCTATCAGCACGAGATCTACGCCCTGGCCATGCTGCCGGGGTGAGACAAATCGCAACCGCAGCGGCCCGGTGCTACATTGGCACCGTCGCTGACGGGGGCGGCCGAGCAAGGGGGCATACGTATGCAGGCTTTTCCGAACACCTTCTCTTCGTACCGCCTGGGGAACCTCACCCTGAAGAACCGGATCGTCATGGCGCCGCTGACCCGCCAGTCGGCGGAGGATGACGGCACGCCCACCGACGAGATGACGGCCTATTACGCCCGGCGCGCCCGCGGCGGGGTGGCGATGATCATCTCCGAAGGCACCTACGAGGAGGATGCGCTGGGCTGCATCGCCTACCTGAACCAGCCGGGCATCGCCAACGAGAAGCACATCGCCGGCTGGCGCAGGACGGTGGACGCCGTCCATGCCTGCGACGTGCCGATCATCCTGCAGCTGATGCATGGCGGCCGGGTCAGCGACCCGCGCTGCCTGTTCGCGGGCGAGGCGCCGGTCAGCGCCAGCGACACGCAGAGCCCGGGCTGGGTGCTCTATACCGACAGCGACCAGGAAAAGTATGACCGCCAGGTCGTCGGCCATTGGCCGAAGGTGACCTTCCCGCCGGCCCGCGCGCTGAGCCGGGAGGAGATCTTCCGCATCGCCGACGGCTTTGCCGAGGGCGCCGCCCGCGGCATGCAGGCCGGTTTCGACGGGGTGGAGATCCATGCCGCCAACGGCTACCTGCTGTACCAGTTCGTCGACCCGAAGCAGAACCTGCGCAGCGACGAGTTCGGCGGCAGCCCGGAGAACAACATCCGCTTCGCCAAGCTGGTCTGCGAGCGGGTGCGCGAGGCGATCGGGCCGGGCAAGCTGATCACCCTGCGCCTGTCGCAGGACGGGGTGGACGATTTCGGCGGCGCCTGGCCGGACGGCGTGCGCTATGCCGAGGCGCTGGGCCGCGCCCTGGCGGATGCGCAGGTCGACGCGCTGCACTGGTCCAGCTTCGACTGGACCGACAACCGCGACCCGAACAGCGCCGACCCGATGCCGACCGTTCTGCGGCGCGCCAGCGGCAAGCCGGTGATCGTCAATGGCGGCATCGCCGAGGGCCCGCATGCCGAACAGGTGATCACCTCCGGCGCCGGCGATCTCTGCGCCGTCGGCCGGCCGCTCTTCGCCCATCCGGACTGGCCCTACATCATCCGCGCGGGCGAGCCCTACAACTGGATCCCGTTCGACCGGAAATACGTGATCAAGCCGCCCTACGACTATAGCTGCGGCTATCCGCTGGACCTGAAGCGCAGCGTCTGGCCCGCCGACCTGAACCTGCGCCGGCGGCATCCGGAGGGCTGAGGGGGGCGAAAGGAAAGCCGGTTGCCGCCGCCGATGCTGCGGCAGGGATCCCCTGCCTCTGCCAAATATCGTCACCCGCGTACTTGATACGCGAGTCCATGCCGCCGCCTCTCAATAAGAGCCTGCCCTGATTGAGCCTCGCAGCACCATGG
The DNA here is from genome assembly GCF_042646425.1 of Marinibaculum pumilum. Taxonomy (NCBI): domain Bacteria; kingdom Pseudomonadati; phylum Pseudomonadota; class Alphaproteobacteria; order Rhodospirillales; family Rhodospirillaceae; genus Marinibaculum; species Marinibaculum pumilum. The sequence continues at coordinate 119,665 of NZ_JBHRTR010000019.1, read as the reverse complement.
ATTCGCGCAACAAGTGCGCGAATGACGCGTTGGAGGAGAAGCATGTGGCCCGAACTGCATCCTCGCCACGCGGAAGCGGTCACCAGTGGCCCAAGACTGGCCATGCCCGGTGAGGTCGGACATGACCGGCCATTGGGGCAATGCGGCGGCCACATGCGGCATCTGCGGAAGCGGCATTCCCGCGGCCGGGCCCGATCCCCTACCCTCTGGGCCGAGGAAACAGGACAGGGTCCACGCCATGCCGGAACAGGCCGCAGAGCCGCGCTATCGCTGGGTGATCGTCGCGGCCGCCGCCGTCATGCTGGCGGTGACGATGGGCCAGCTGGTCAGCGGCCTGTCCGTCTTCTTCCTGCCGCTGGAGCGGGAGTTCGGCTGGGCACGGGGCGATATCGCCCTGATCAACACCGCGGGGCTGGTCGGGCTGGCGGCTGGCGGCATCCTGCTGGGCCGGGCCGCGGACCGCTGGGGGATCCGGTGGATCTGCCTTGCCGGCGGCGCGGTGCTGGGCCTGTGCATCCTGGCCGCCTCCCAGGCGGAGGCGCTGTGGCAGCTCTACCTGCTGTTCCTGGTCGGCGGCGCGTTCGGCGGCGCCGCCTTCTTCGCGCCGCTGCTGGCGCTGGTCGGCAACTGGTTCGCGACCGGCGCCGGCATGGCGCTGGGCATCGCTTCCGCCGGCCAGGCGCTGGGCCAGGGCACGATCCCGGTGATCGCCGCGGTGGCGATCGAGGCGTTCGGCTGGCGCGGCGCCCTGGCGCTGCTGGGCGCCGGCACCCTGGCCCTGCTGCTGCCGCTGTCGCTGCTGGCACGCGACCCGCCGCCGCGGACCGGCGGCGCGGGCGGCGGCGCGGCCGGCCTGCACGGCATCCTGCCGCACCGCACCGTGGTGATCGTGCTGAGCGCCGCGGTGCTGTGCTGCTGTACCCTGATGGCGGTGCCGCTGATGCACCTGGTGCCGCTGATGCAGGACCGCGCTTTGTCGGCGTCGGAGTCCGCCGGCGTGATGTTCGCGATCCTGGCCGCCGGCATCCTGGGCCGGCTGGTGTTCGGCAAGCTGGCCGACATGGTCGGCGCGATCCCCGCCTACATGACCGCCTCCCTGTGGCAGACGGCGATGGTGTTCGGCTTCACCCAGCTCGACGGGCTGGGCAGCTTCTACCTCTACGGCCTGGCCTACGGCTTCGGCTATTCCGGCGTGATGACTGGCGTGCTGACAACGACGACCGCCCTGACTGCGCCCGCACGCCGTGCCGGCGCGATGGGCATCGTCACCGCCTTTGCCTTCCTGGCGCATGGCTTCGGCGGCTTCCTGGGCGGCCGGCTCTACGACATCACCGGCGGCTATACCCTGGCCTTCGCGGCGGCCGCCGCTTTCGGCATCGCCAACCTGGCCATTGTCGGTGGGCTCTACCTGCACATCCGCCGCGGCGGTACGCCCGTTCCTGCCTGAGCGCCGTCAGCGCGCCCGCTCCCGTGCCAGCAGCAGGCCGGCGGCCACGATCACCGCGATGCCGGTCCAGGTGACCGCGTCGGGGAATTCGCCGAAGACGAACAGCCCGATCGCCGCCGTGCCGACCAGTTCCAGGTAGACCAGCGGCGACAGCAGCGAGGCATCGGCATAGCGGAAGGCGTTGATCGACAGCACATGGCAGAAGGCGGAGACCGCCCCCATGGTCAGGATCAGCACCAATTGCGTCGCATCCGGCACGGCGAAGGTCCAGATCGCCTGCGGGGTCAGCAGCAGGGCGCCGACCAGGCATTGGAAGGCCAGGGTCGGCAGGACGCCGGCGCTGCGGGCCGCGACCCGGGTGGCGATGATATAGCCGGCGAAGCAGATCCCGCTGCCCAGCGCCAGCAGCATGCCGGTGGAGATCCCGCCGTCCGGACGGACGACGGTCATGGCGCCGGCGAAGCCCAGCGCCACCGCCGCCAGCCGCAGCGGCCGCGCCTTCTCCCGCAGCAGCAGCATCGCCAGCAGGGCGGCCACGACAGGTCCGACGAAATAGGCGCCCGAGGCTGTGGCCAGCGGGATCCGCGCGATTGCCAGGAAATAGAAGCTCATCGCCGCCATCAGGAAGGCGGTGCGCAGCAGGTGGGCGCCCAGGCCGCGCCGCGGCAGCGCCTTTCGCGGGCCCAGCCGCCACAGCGCGACCGGCAGCACGATCAGGGTCGCCGCGGCATAGCGCGACCAGGCCACGAAGAGCGGCGAGAAGCTCTCCCCCAGATGCTTGGCCACGCCGTCGACCGTGGGAATGATCAGCATCGCCGCCGCCATCAGCGCGATGCCCAGCAGTGGCCGGCTGTCGCCTGACTCGGCGCCCGGCGATGCCGGGCCGGTCAGTTCCCGGCCGCCTCCATGCGGCGGGATTCCAGCACCTCTTCGAGCCAACCGAGCTTCATCTCCGGCACCGACTTCAACAGCAGGTCGGTATAGGCGTCATGCGGCGGGGTCATCACCTCCGCCCGCGGCCCCTGGCAGACCACCCGGCCCTGGTACATCACCACCACATCGTCGGCAATCGCCTTCACCGTCGCCAGGTCGTGGGTGATGAACAGGTAGGAGAGATTGTCCTCCCGCTGCAGCCGCAGCAGCAGTTCCAGGATGCCGTCGGCGACCAGCGGGTCGAGGGCGGAGGTGACCTCGTCGCAGATGATCAGCTTCGGCTCTGCCGCCAGCGCGCGGGCGATGCAGACCCGCTGCTTCTGGCCGCCCGACAGTTCGCCCGGCAGGCGATTGGCGAAGCTGGCATCCAGGTCGATATGTTCCAGCAGCTCCACCACCCGGTCCATCCGCTTCCGTCCGCGCAGGCCCAGGAAGCGGGTCAGCGGCCGGCCGATGATCTCGCGCACCTCCTGCCGCGGGTTCAGGGCGACGTCCGGCATCTGGTAGATCATCTGCAGGGTCCGCAGCTCTTCCCGGCTGCGCCGCTTCAGATGCGGGGTCAGGGGGGCGCCGTCGAAGCGCAGTTCGCCGTCCCACGGCGGCAGCAGGCCCATCGCCACCCGCGCCAGGGTCGACTTGCCGGAGCCGCTCTCCCCCACCACCGCGACGGTGCGGCCCTGCGGCACGGCGATGGTGACATCCTCCAGGATGGTCTGGCCGCGACGATAGCCTGCGGTGATGCCGGTCATCTGCAGCACCGGCTCCGGCGCAGCCACCCCGGCCATCGCGCCCTCGGGCTGGCCGACGGAACGGACGCTGACCAGTGCCTTCGTATAGTCCTGCCGGGGCGCGTGCAGCACCTGCCCGGTCTCGCCATATTCCACCGTCTCGCCATAGCGCAGGACCATGATGGAATCGGCGATCTGCGCCACCACCGCCAGGTCGTGGCTGATGTAGAGGGCGGCGGTGTCCAGGTCGGAGATCGCGTCCTTGATCGCGGCCAGCACCTCGATCTGGGTGGTGACGTCCAGCGCCGTCGTCGGTTCGTCGAAGACGATCAGGTCCGGCTTGCAGACCAGGGCCATCACCGTCATCGCCCGCTGCAGCTGGCCGCCGGAGACCTGGTGCGGATAGCGCTCGCCGAAGCGGTCCGGGTCGGGCAGGCCGAGGCGGTGGTACAGGTCGCCGGCAAGCTGCCGCCCCTCATCGGCGCTGCAGACGCCGTGGATCACCGCCGGCTCGACGATCTGGTCGCCGAGCCGCAGCGCCGGGTTGAAGGCCGCCGCCGCGCTCTGCGCCACATAGGCGACCCGCTGGCCGCGCAGCTTCCGCACCGCCACCGGCGGCAGGTCCAGGACATTGTCGCCGTCCAGGATGATCTCGCCGTCGCTGATCCTTGTGCCGGGACGGGCATAGGCCATGGTGGCCAGGCCGATCGTCGACTTGCCGGCGCCGGACTCGCCGATCAGGCCCAGCACCTCGCCGCGGCCGACGGTGAAGGAGACACCCTTCACGATCTGGCTGCGGGCGTCCGGGTCGGACTGGCTGGTCTCGATCCGCAGGTCGCGCACGTCCAGCAGGGTGCCGCCCTGCGCCTGTCCCGTATCCACCATGTCCGCCTGCGCCATCCGCCTACCCTCCCCGCCGCAAGGTCGATGTGCGGTTCAACACCCAGTCGACCACCAGGTTCACGCCGATCGTCATGATCGCGATCGCCGCCGCGGGCAGCAGCGGCGCGATCAGGCCGAAGCTGATCGCCGCGGCATTCTCCTTCACGATGCCGCCCCAGTCCGCGGTCGGCGGCTGCACCCCCAGGCCCAGGAAGCTGAGCGCGGAGAGGAACAGCATGGTGTAGGAGAAGCGCAGTCCGAACTCCGCCACCAGCGGGGTCAGCGCGTTGGGCAGGATCTCCCGCCCCATGATCCAGGCCGGCCCCTCGCCGCGCAGGCGCGCGACCTCGACATATTCCATCACGGTGACGTCCATCGCGACCGCCCGCGCCACCCGGAACACCGGCGCGGCGAACAGCACCCCCATCACCGCGATCAGGATCGGGATCGACGAGGGCATCACCGACAGCACCACCAGGCCGAAGATCAGCGGCGGGATCGCCAGCACCGCGTCGACCGCCCGGCTGATCACCTGGTCCAGCGCGCCGCCGGCGGTGGCCGCCAGGAAGCCCAGCACGCTGCCCAGCAGGAAGGTGACCATCGTCGCCGCCAGCGAGATGCCGACCGTGGTCTGCGCGCCGTAGAGCAGGCGGGTCAGCATGTCGCGGCCCAGGTTGTCGGTGCCCAGCAGGTAGGTACCGAACAGCGGCTCCCAGACATCGCCGACGATCTCCCCCTCGCCATAGGGGGCGAGCCAGGGGCCGAAGGCGGCCAGGACGGCGAACAGCAGGACGATCGCCGCCCCGACCCAGACCGAGACCGGATAGCGGGCGGTCATTTCGCCTTCCTCACTTGGGATGCCGCAGGCGCGGATTGGCGAGGATCGCCAGGATGTCCGCGCTCATGTTCAGCAGCACGTAGGTCGCCGCGAAGATCATCGCGCAGGCCTGCACCACCGGCACGTCGCGCTTGGCGACATGGTCCACCATCAGCTGGCCCATGCCGGGATAGACGAACACCACCTCCACCACCACGACGCCGACCACCAGGTAGGCGAGGTTCAGCACCACCACGTTGATGATCGGCGACAGCGCGTTGGGAAAGGCGTGCCGGAACACCCGTCGCGCCCGGCTGACCCCCTTCAGGGTCGCCATCTCGATGAACGGCGCGGTCAGGATGTTGATCACCGCCGCCCGGGTCATCCGCATCATATGCGCCACCACCACCACCGTCAGGGTGGCGCAGGGCAGCGCCAGCGCGACCAGCTGGTCCCAGAGGCCGAGCTGCGGATTGGCGACCGCATTCGAGTTCGGCGGCAGCCAGCCCAGCAGGATCGCGAAGACCAGGATCAGCAGGTAGCCGACGAAGAATTCCGGCATCGACACGGTGGAGACCGTGCCGACCGACAGCACCCGGTCGAAGATCGTGTTGCGGTACAAGGCCGCCAGCAGGCCGAGCAGCAGCGCCAGCGGTACCGACACGATCGCCGCCACCGCCGCCAGGGTCAGGGTATTGCCCAGCCGGGCGCCGATCATCTCGTCGATCGGCCGCTTCGATGTCAGCGAGGTGCCCAGGTCGCCGGACAGGATGCCGCCCAGCCAGTCCGCATAGCGTTCCCAGGCCGGCCGGTCGAGGTCGAGATCGGCGCGGATCGCCGCCACCGCCTCCGGCGTGGCGCCCTGGCCCAGGATCGCCTCCGCCACGTCGCCGGGCAGCAGCTCCGTGCCGCCGAAGATCAGGAAGGAAACGGCCAGCAGGGTGACGGCCCCGTAGAGGAGCCGCCGCCCGACCAGCAATGCGAGTGCGCGCATCGCGGGCGTGCGCCGCGCCCGGTCCGGCTCAGCCTTCGTCCAGCCAGACCTTTTCCGCCGCCTTGTGGCCGGAGAAGTCGAACAGCGGATGCGGCTCGAAGCCCTTCACCGCCTTGGTGCCGGCATCCAGCCAGTCGTTGAACACCGGCACGATGGTGCCGCCGTCGGTGTTCACCAGGGTCTGCATCTCGGCATACATCGCCTTGCGCTTGTCGAAGTCGAGCTCCGCCCGCGCCTTCACCAGCAGCTCATTGAATTTCGCATTGTCCCACTTCGCCTCGTTCCAGGCGGCGCCCTTGGCATAGGCGGTGGAGAAGATCATGTCCGGGGTCGGCCGGCCGGCCCAGAACACGTAGCAGGCCGGCACCTTCAGCCAGACGTCGGACCAGTAACCGTCCGCCGGGTCGCGGATCACGTCGATGGTGATGCCGGCCTTGGCCGCGTTCTCCTTGAACAGCACCGCGGCATCGATCGCGCCGGCGAAGGCGGCGTCCGAGGTATGCACCTGCAGCGGCCCCGAATGGCCCGACTTCTTGTAGTGGAAGGCCGCCTTGTCGGGATCGTAGGTGCGCTGCGGCATCTCGGCATTGAAATAGGGATTGGTCGGCGCGATCGGGGTGTCGTTGCCCAGGCTGCCATAGCCGCGCAGGATCTGGGTCAGCATCTGCTCCCGGTCATAGGCGTATTTCATCGCCATGCGCAGGTCGTGATTGTCGAACGGCGGCTTGTCGCAATGCATCGGCAGGGTGTAGTGCGCCCAGGCCGGCGAGCGCAGGATCTGCACGTTCGGGTCGCGCTTCAGCAGCGAGATGGTCTTGGCGTCGACCCGGTTGATCATATGCGCCTGGCCCGAGCGCAGCGCCGCCAGCCGCGCTGTCGGGTCGTTCACCACCGACAGTTCGACCGCGTCGACATAGGGCCGGTCGCCGTCCCAGTAGTCCGGGTTGCGGGTCGCCGCCCAGCGCACGCCGGGCTCGAACATCTCCTTCACGAACGGGCCGGTGCCGACGCCGGCATCGGCCGGCAGGTCGCTGGGCAGGATCATCATGTGGTAGTCGGCCATGATCGCCGGCAGGTCGGCATTGCCGCCGTCCAGCTCCACCACCACGACATCCTTGCCCTCCGCCTTCACGTCGGTGACGGCGGTCAGCAGCGCCTTGGCCGCGGACTTGGAGTCCTTGCCGCGATGCAGGTTGATCGACCAGACCGCATCCTCGGCGGTCAGCGGCTTGCCGTTGTGGAAGTTCACCCCCTTGCGCAGCCGGAACCGCCAGACCCTGGCGTCCGGCGTCGCCTCCCAGCTTTCCGCCAGGTCGGGCACGATCACACCCTTCGCGTTCGCCTGGGTCAGCCGGTTGGCGTACTGGAAGGCGATGTCATTCATGACGAAATCGTCATAGGTGGTCGGGTCGAAGCTGTTGGTCGACGAGCCGCCGCCCACCGCCATCTTCAGGGTACCGCCGCGCTTCGGCATATGGTCGTCCGCCAGAGCCGGCCGAAGTAGAGACGGCGCGACGACTGCACCACCGCCAAGTACGGATGCCCCGGCAAGGAAATGACGGCGTGAGACGCTGAAAAGTCCGTCCTTGTCTTTGAATTTTTCTTCGGACATGGCAAATCCTCCCCATCGGCCCGTATGATTTCCCAGACGGCCGCGTTGGCCGCGGCGACTCATGCGGCATCATTCCGGATTGGATGGACTTTGCCAAGCATGCAGGCCGCTCCGCTTGCGCCGGACAATAGATTTCCATCCGTCCGAACTATTCACCGGACAGCATTCTGATCTTGGGAAATGTCCGCCCGCGTGCCGCCGCGGCGGGGCCCCCGGTCCCGTTCTCAGGAGCCCGGCGCGCCCATTCCCCATTTCCAGGGGCGGATTTCCACCGTCGCGAACAGCCCCGCCTTGCTGTAGGGGTCGTCGGCAACGAAGGCCTCGACATCTGCCAGGCTGTCGGCCTCGACCACCAGCATGGAGCCGTTCATGCGGGCGCCGTCGGCGGTCAGGGTCGGGCCGCCATGCAGCACCGTCACCGGGTGCGGATGCGCGCGCAGATGCTGCTGGTGGCTCGGTCGGGTATCCAGGCGCAGCTGTTCCGTGCCGGGCCGGTCGGTACCGAAAACGACGAAATACATTGCTTCCTCCCCCTCGCCAGCATGACCGGCGCCGCGGCATGCTGCACGTCCGAACGAAAGCCCGTCTTAAGGTTTCCGGGCTAGGCTATTGTCAGGGTGCAGGATCGCACCAACGACACTGGCAGATTGCGACCGGCAGGTCGGGACAGGCAAGGTGCGCGGGACGGTGATGAGCACCAGATCGATACAGCATAGGGAACGGGCGGCGGATGCCGACCACGCACCGGTCTCGGCGTTCAGGGCGCTGAACCGGTGGCTGGGCAGCATCCATATCGCCGCCGCGACCGCCCTCGTTACCTGTTTCGCCGTGACCTGTGCCCTGTCCGGGGCAGCGCTGCTGATCGAGAACGGCTTCTTTGGCGAGAAGTGGCAGGTCTATCTGGGTGCCACCGCGATCACCGTGCTGATCGCCGCGCCGATCGTCTACCTGGCGCTACGGGTGATCCGGCAGCTTGTCGCATCGCGGGAAGCGCTGCGCCAGATGACCGCGCGCCTGGCTTGGGCGCTGGACAGAGCGGAACGTGCCAGTGACGAGAAGTCGCGTTTCCTTGCGACCATGAGCCACGAACTGCGTACCCCGCTGAACGCCGTCATCGGCTTTTCCGACATGATCATGAACGAACGTCTCGGGCCGCTGCAGAACCAGCGCTACCGGGACTATGCCGGCGACATCAACGGCAGCGGCCAGCACCTGCTGGGCATCATCAACGAGATCCTGGACCTGGCGAAGATCGAGGCCGGCGAGATGCGGATCGACGATGACGATATCTGCGACGTCTCCGAGGCGCTGTCCACCGCAGGCCGCATGATCGCGCCGGACGCGGCGCGGCGCAGTGTCGACCTGACGGTCCTGCCGATGCCGCAGCGGGTACAGCTTCAGGCGGCAGACCGGATGGTGCGCCAGGTGCTGATCAACGTGCTGGCCAATGCGGTGAAGTTCACCCCGGCCGGCGGCTCCGTGGTGCTGACCCCCGAACTGCGGCCGCACGGCAACCTGGTGCTTGCCGTCACCGACAGCGGCATCGGCATGACCGCGGACGAGATCCGCGTCGCCCTGACCCCGTTCGGCCAGGTCGGTCATGCGCAGCGGGCAGAGAATGCCGGCACCGGGCTCGGCCTGCCGCTGGCCCGGGCGATGATGGAGCTGCATGGCGGCCGGCTCACCGTCCGCAGCACCCCGGGGCGGGGCACGACCGTGGTGCTGATCTTCCCCGCAAACAGGGTCCTGCCGGCACCACCCAACGTGATGCCGCTGAACGCATCGGCGACCCGCAGCGACCGCCCCCCCGCCGCCGCGGGCCTCAACAGCGCCGACATCATCCCGCTCAACGCGAGCGGACCGGAACGGTCGAAGCACCAGCCCTGACAGCCCGTCCGTGTCGTTACGCCGCCTTCAGCCCGAAGTCGTAGGCGACCTTCCAGCCCGGCGTCCGGATGCCCAGCTTCGCGGCCTCGTCCGCATCCTGCACCGGCTCGTAGCGCACGATCAGCGGCGACTTCACGCCGAACACCACGTCGCTGTCGATATAGGGATCGCCATCGGTGAACAGGTGCGTCGTCACCGGCTCGTAGCCCGGCGCGGATACGATGAAGTGCACATGCGCCGGCCGGATCGTGTGCCGGCCCAGGGCCTTCAGCATCCTGCCCACCGGCCCGTCGTCGGGCACCGAATAGCTGACCGGCTTCACGGTGCGCAGCGCATAGCGGCCATCGGCGTCGGTGGCGAACTTGCCGCGCAGGTTGAACTCCGGCTGGTCGGGATCCTGCACCTCGTACAGGCCGTTCGGCGCGGTCTGCCAGACGTCCAGGATCGCGCCCTCGATCGGCTTGCCGTCCCCATCGGTCACCCGGCCGCTGATGAAGACCTCCTCGCCGGGCGTGTCGCCGGCGATGCTCTCGCCTGCCGCGAAGGTCTTCGCGCCCTCGCGATAGAACGGGCCCAGCACGGTGGACTGGGTCGCCGTCTCCGGCTTCCGGTTGTTGATCGCATCGACCAGCATGGAAACGCCCAGGGTGTCCGACAGCAGGATGAATTCCTGCCGCTTGTCGTCGCACATCTGGCCGGTGGCGGTGAGGAACTGGATCGCGGTCATCCACTCAGCCTCGGTCAGTTCCACGTCGCGCACGAAGTCGTGCAGGTGGCGGATCAGGCTGGTCATCACCGCCTTCAGCCGCGGATCGCCGCATCCGGCCATCCGGTCGATGGCCATCTGCGTGATGTTGGTCTCGTTGAAATCGCGCATCACACCCGCTCCAGAATCACGGCAATTCCCTGTCCGACGCCGATGCACATCGTGCACAGCGCATAGCGCCCCTGGCGGCGCTGCAGCTCGTAGGCCGCCGTGGTCAGCAGCCGCGCGCCGCTGGCGCCCAGCGGATGGCCCAGCGCGATCGCCCCGCCATTGGGGTTCACATGCTCCGCATCCTCCGGCACGCCGAGCTCGCGCAGCACCGCGATGCCCTGCGAGGCGAAGGCCTCGTTCAGCTCGATCACGTCCATCTGGTCGATCGTCAGGCCGGCCTTCTCCAGCACCTTCTTCGACGCCGGCGCCGGCCCCATCCCCATGATCCGCGGCGGCACGCCGGCGGTGGCCGCCGCCACCATCCGCGCCATCGGTGTCAGGCCCATCGCGGCCGCCGTCTTCTCGTCCGCCAGCACCAGCGCACAGGCGCCGTCATTGACGCCGGAGGCATTGCCCGCGGTCACCGTGCCGTTCTGCCGGAACGGGGTCGGCAGCTTCGCCAGCGCCTCCATCGTGGTTTCGGGGCGCGGATGCTCGTCGACCTCCACCACCTGCGGCGGGCCCTTGCGCTGGGGGATCTCCACCGGGACGATCTCGGCGGCGAGGCGGCCATTCTCCATCGCCGCCTTCGCCTTCATCTGCGACCGGTAGGCGAAGGCGTCCTGCGCCGCGCGGTCGACCTTGTACTCCTCGGCCACGTTCTCGCCGGTCTCCGGCATGGAATCGGTGCCGTAGTGCTGCTTCATCTTCGGATTGACGAAACGCCAGCCGATCGTCGTGTCCTCGACTTTCGCATCGCGGCTGAAAGCGGTCTCCGCCTTGCCCATGACGAAGGGGGCGCGGGTCATGCTCTCCACGCCGCCGGCCAGCATCAGGTTCGCCTCGCCCGCCTTGATCGCGCGGGCGGCGATGGCCGTGGCATCCATGCCGGAACCGCAGAGCCGGTTCAGGGTGGCACCGGGCACGTCCACCGGCAGGCCCGCCAGCAGCGACGCCATGCGGGCGACGTTGCGGTTGTCCTCCCCCGCCTGGTTGGCGCAGCCGGCATAGACATCGTCGACCTTCTGCCAGTCGACCTTACCGTTGCGTCCCATCAGGGCGGCGATGGTGACCGCCAGCATGTCGTCGGGGCGCACCTTCGCGAGGCTGCCGCCGTAGCGCCCGATCGGGGTGCGCACCGCATCGCAGATGAAAGCCTCAGCCATTCTCTCTCTCCTCACTCAGGTTCGGTTGCGCCATGCACCTTGAGGCGCCGGCGCACCGGGAAGAAGTGCCAGCCCAGCCGCTCCGCGACCAGGCCCCAGATGCCCTGCGGGGCGAACAGCATGACCAGCACCGCCAGCGCGCCCAGCACGATCAGGTACCAGCTGCCCAGGTCGGCCAGCAGGCCGCGCAGGACGAAGAAGACGAGGGTGCCGACGATCGGCCCCTCGATGCGGCCGATGCCGCCGATGATGACGATGAACAGCACGCTCGCCGTCCAGTCCTGCAGGCTGAACGCGGCATCGGGCGAGATCCGCAGCTTCAAGAGGAAGATCAGCGCGCCCACCGTGCCGGTGATGCCGGCGACGACGACATAGAGCCAGAACTTGGTGCGGAAGGCATCCACCCCCAGGGACCGCGACGCGACCTCGCTGTCGCGGATCGCGGTCAGCGCCAGGCCGTGGCGGGCCCGCAGCAGCCAGTAGACGATCGCCGTCGTCCCCACCGCCAGGCCCAGGCAGATGAAGTAGAAGATCATGTCGCGGCCCAGCGGGCTGGTGCCCAGTTCCTTCACCACCGCGATCGGCAGGCTCATGCCCGAGCCGCCGCCCAGCGCCGAGACCTGGGCGAAGACCAGGCGGTAGACCTCCGCCACCACCCAGGTGCCGATGGCGAAATAGGCGCCGCGCAGGCGGAAGACCACGAAGGCGGTCGGCACCGCGAAGATGGCCGCCGCCAGGCCCGCCAGCACCAGGCAGAGCAGCGGGTGGATGTCCAGGTAGATGGCGAAGACGAACAGCGCATAGCCGCCCAGGCCGACAAAGGCCTGCTGGCCGATGGAGACCAGGCCGGCATAGCCCGCCAGCAGGTTCCACATCTGCGCCAGCGCCAGGAAGTAGCAGATCTCCATGATCAGCCGCATGTCCGCCCGGCCGGCCCAGAACGGCAGGGAGACCAGCACCGCCAGGACGATGACGAAGATGCCGAGCCCGGCCTGCGCGGTGCGGGTGGTGCGTTCGACGGAATAGCGTGCCATCGCCGCCCCCTCAGTCCACGGCGCGCGGGAACAGCCCGCGCGGGCGGATCACCAGGATCACCAGGAAGGCGATATGGCCGGCCAGGATCTGCCAGCCGGGATCGATCTTCGCGCCGATCGACTGTGCCACCCCGAGGATGATGCCGCCGATGAAGGTGCCCCAGAGGCTGCCCAGCCCGCCGATGATCACCGCCTCGAAGGCATAGAGCAGCCGCGGCGGGCCGATCGACGGGTCGAAGTTGGTGCGCATTCCCAGGAACACGCCCGCCACCGCCACCACCGCCAGCGAGATCGCCATCGCCAGGGCAAAGACATGGCGATTGTCGATGCCCATCAGCCGGGCGGTGTCCTGGTCGTCGGAAGTGGCGCGGAACGCCCTGCCCAGCTTCGTCCGGTAGAACAGCAACTGCAGCCCGCCGATCACCACAATGGCGACCAGGAAGATGATCAGCGGCACCAGGCCGATGGCGATGCTGTCGCCCAGCTGGATGGAGGCGGTGTCGAGCCAGCCCGACTGCAGCTTCTGGGAGTCGGCGGAGAAGACCTCCAGCAGCAGGTTCTGCAAGATGATCGAGATGCCGAAGGTGACCAGCAGCGGCGGCAGGATGTCGTCGCCCAGGGTCAGGTTCAGCACGCCGCGCTGCAGCGCATAGCCGATCACCGCCATCACCGGCACCACGATCAGCAGGCTGGTCAGCGGCGCCATGCCGGTGGCGTCGACGCAGACCAGGGCGATATAGGCGGCCAGCACGATCAGGTCGCCATGGGCGATGTTCACCAGCCGCATGACGCCGAAGATCAGCGACATGCCGGTGGCGAACAGCGCATAGAGTCCGCCGAGCAGGATGCCCTGGATGATGCTGTTGAGCCATTCGACCACGGGATCAGACTCCGAAATAGGCTTGCCGGATCTGCTCCCGGCTCAGGTCGGCGGGGCGTCCCTCAAGGGTCACCCGGCCTTCCTGGAAGCAGTAGATGCGGTCGGCGACCGCCATCGCCTGGTTGATGTCCTGTTCCACCACCATCAGGGTGCAGCCGGCCTTCGTGACCTGCGGCAGGCTGTCGTAGATGTCGCGGATGATCGTCGGCGCCAGGCCCAGGCTGATCTCGTCGCAGAGCAGCAGCCGCGGGTTCGACATCAGCGCGCGACCGATGGCGACCATCTGCTGCTGGCCGCCAGACAGCGCCGTGCCTGGCGACCGGCGGCGCTCCTGCAGGACCGGGAACAGGTCGTAGATCCGCGCCAGGTCCCAACTGCCCTTGCGCCCCGCATGGGCGCCGATCAGGAGGTTCTCCTCCACCGACAGGGAGGGGAACAGCTTGCGTCCCTCCGGCACCATGGCAATCCCCATCTCCACCACCGCGTCGGCGCGGGCATCGCCGATCTGCCGGCCGTCGAAGACCAAAGCCGCCCGGTCGTTGCGCAGCAGCCCGGTCAGCGAGCGCAGGAAGGTGGTCTTGCCCGCGCCATTGGCGCCGATGATGGCGATGGTCTCGCCCTCCGCCACCGCCAGGTCGATGCCGAACAGCGCCTGGAAGTCGCCGTAGAAGGCGGTGAGGCCGTGGGTTTCCAGCAGGGTCATCGTTCCGCCACCCTCAATCGACACAGACCAGGCCTGCACGTATTGAGACACGGCGCGATGGACCCGCGGATCAAGTCCGCGGGTGACGATTGTGGGAGCGAGGAAGCCGGGAACTGCGGGAACCGGCTCATTCGGCGCTGATCCCCATGTAGATCTCCTGCACCTGGGGCGAGTTGAAGACGGTCTGCGGGTCGCCCTCGTCCAGCTTGGCGCCGAAATTGATCACCACCAGCCGCTCCACCACCGAGAGCAGGGCATGGACCACATGCTCGATCCAGATGATCGCGGTGCCGGCGGCGTGGATCGCGCGGATCGTCGCCACCAGCTCCTGGCACTCCGCCTCCGTCAGTCCGCCGGCGATCTCGTCCAGCAGCAGGGCCTTCGGCTGCGTCGCCAGCGCCCGCGCCAGCTCCAGCCGCTTGCGCTCCAGCAGGCTGAGCTTGCCCGCCGGCATGTTCGCCTTCGGCAGCAGGCCGGTGCGCTCCAGGATCTCGGCACAATCGTCGGTGACCTGGGCCTCCGACCGGCCGGTGCCGTAGCAGGCACCCACCAGCAGGTTCTCGAACACCGTCATGTTCGTGAAGGGATGCGGGATCTGGTAGGAGCGGCCGATGCCGCGCCGGCAGCGCTCGTGCGGCGGCATCGCGGTGACATCGGTCTCGCCGAAGAAGATGCGGCCGGCATCCGGGCGCACATCGCCGGTGATCAGGTTGAACATCGTGCTCTTGCCGGCACCGTTCGGTCCGATCACACCGAGCGCCTCGCGCGGGTGCAGTTCCAGGTCCAGCTTGTTGGTGACCACCAGCGAGCCGTAAGACTTGGAGACCGTCTGCAGTCTGAGAAGCGGCGCCACCGGCATTCCCCGCAATGGAACAGAAGCGGCCGGGCCCGCGGACCGCGGACCCGGCCGGAGCCGATCAGGTGATCGGCTGCAGTTCGCCCTGCGCCGGGATGTTCGGCGCGGTCTCGTTGTTCACCACCAGCAGCTCGTAGGGGAACTTGCCGCCGTCCGACAGGCGCCACTGGCCACCGACCAGCGGCGTCTTGGCGACGTTCTTCACCGGGCCGCTGCCCCAGGCCACCGGGCCGACGATGGTGTTCAGGTTGGTGGAAGCGATCGCCGCCAGGTTGGCCTCGACATCCTTCGGGTCGGCGCTGCGCTTCAGCACGTCGATCGCCACCTCGAACAGGGCATGGGCGAAGCCGATCGGCTGCGTCCACTGCTTGCCCGTGCTCTCGGTATAGGCCTGCGCCAGCTGCATCGAGGACTGGCCGGTCAGCGAGGAGCTGAACGGATGGTTCGGCGACCACCAGACCTCGCTGGACAGGTTGTTGCCCTGCTTGCCCAGTGCCTCGACCGCCACCGGGAACAGGATCGCCTTGCCCATGGAGGCGATCTTCGGCACGAAGCCCTGCTGCCGTGCCTGGGTCCAGAATGTCGTGAAGTCCGGCGGGATCATCACGCCGGTGACGATCTCGACATTGGCATTCTTGAATGCGGCGATCTGGGCGGAGAAATCGTCGGTCAGGTTCTGGTAGCGGCCGGGATCCAGCAGTTCGAAGCCCTGCTTCGCCAGCACCGGCGGGAAGCCGAGCTCCGGATGGCCCCAGGCATTGCCGTCGCCGTCATTGGGGAACATGCCGCCCACCTTCTTGTTGGTGGGGATCGAGTTCCACATGTTGGTGAAGACCCCGATCACGTCTTCCAGGCCCCAGAAGAAGTGCCAGGTGTAAGTGAAGCCCTTTGCCGGATCGCCGCCGCGGGTGAAGAACCAGGGCTGCCACGGCGCCAGCGACGAGATGCAGGGCACGCCGTTCAGTTCCGCCTGGTCGCCGACCGGGTTGGTGGTCTCCGGCGTGTTGCCGACTACCAGCAGGTCGACCTCGTCGGACAGGATCAGCTCGCTGGCGACCTCTGCCGCGCGGTTCGGGTTGGACTGGCTGTCCTTGACCACGATCTCGACATTCCAGGTCTTGCCGCCGGACTGGATGCCGTCCTTCACCACGTTGCGGATCGCGGCGATGGTGAAGTCGTCGGACTCCGCGAAGGGGGCGAGCGGCCCGGTCTTCGGGCTGACCCAGCCCAGTTTCAGGGTCTCGGCCGCGCGCACCGCCGGGGCCGGGAACAGCGACCCGAAGGCCGCCACGCCGGCGGCGCCGCCGGCGAGCTTCAGCGCACCGCGGCGATTGATGGTGAAGCGCCCGCCGGACCGCGCCGGCAGAATGAGGTCCTTCTTCGCCATTCCGTTTCCTCCCTTTGGAACGTCGCGGCCGGTCGTGCCGGCCGATGTTCTGCCTCCGCCGGCCCCGCCGGGCGGAAGACCGACAGGTTAGTGTGTCGGACGCCGCCCGTGAAAGGCGTCGTCCAGCAGGGCCCGGATCCCGTCCCGCGTGACCGGGGCCGGATTGTAATAGGGGTTCTGCACGGCGAGGTCGGCGGCCCGGTCCAGCCCGTCCTCCGTCATGCCGATCGCCGAGAGCGCCGTCGGCGCACCGACCGACGCGGCCAGGTCGAACAGGCCGCCGCCGGCTTCCGCTGCCTGCGCCAGGCCCAGCGCCCGGGCCACCCGCGCCAGCGCCTCCGGCGCGGCCGCGGCGTTGTAGGACGCGGCATGCGGCAGGACCACGGTATGGGTCTCGGCATGCGGCAGGTTGAAGCTGCCGCCCAGGGTGTGACAGAGCTTGTGGTGCAACGCCATGCCGACGCAGCCCAGAACGGCGCCGCAGAGCCAGGAGCCGTAGAACGCCTCCGCCCGCGCCGCGGCATCGCCGGGATCCGCCACCACCCGCGGCAGGGCGGCCGCCAGGGCGCGGATCCCCTCCTCCGCCATCAGCGAACTCACCGGATTGGCATTCTCGGCATAGAGCGCCTCCACCGAATGGGCGATCGCGTTCATGCCGCTGGGCCCGGCGATCGCCGCCGGCAGGCTCGCCGTCAGGTCCGGGTCGTAGATGACGGTCCGCGGCAGTACCTTCATGTCGCGCAGGGTGCGCTTCACGCCGTTCTCGGTGAGGCCGATGATCGGCGTCATCTCGGAGCCGGAATAGGTGGTCGGCACCGCGATGACCGGCCGGCCGGTGTCCAGCGCGATCCCCTTGCCCAGACCGATCGTGGTGCCGCCGCCGACCGCCACATAGCAGTCGGCGTCCAGCTCCGCCGCGACCGCGCGCGCGCGGTCCACCGTCTCCATCGGCGTATGCATCACCGCACCGTCATGGACGCCGGCGGCGGCGGCGCCCAGGCTGGCGGCCACCGCCTCGGCGGTGTCGCGCTGCTCCGGCGTGCAGACCACCAGGGCACGGGCGCAGCCCAGCCGCTCCACCTCCGCCGGCAGGTCGGCGACCCGCCCGGCACCGAACACGACACGGCCGGGCAACTGGTCGTAGGTGAAATGGCGGCCGGCGCCGCCCTGGTTCTGCTCAGACATCGCCGGAATGCGCCTCCGCTGTGCGCTTCTTCAGGGCGCGCAGCACCTCCAGCTCCTTCGCCGTCGGCACCGGCGTCTCGGTCAGCCGGTCGGCAACCTTCAGGTCCCAGCCGGTCTTCGCCTTCGCCTCCTCCACCGTGGCGCCGGGATGCAGCGCCGTCAGGGTCAGCTCCGCCGTTTCCGGATGCGGCTCCAGGATGCCCAGATCGGTGATCAGCTTCTGCGGCCCGGCACCGGGCACCGCCAGCCCCTGGCGCCGCGGTCCGCCGCCCAGCGAGGTGACGAAGTCCAGGTCCTCGACGAAGGCCCGCGGGCTCTGCCGCAGGATCACATAGACCCGGCCGGTCGAGGTGGCGATCTCCGGCGCGCCGCCGGCGCCGGGCAGCCGCACCTTCGGCTTGTCGTAGGGGCCGATCACCGTGGTGTTGATATTGCCCCAGCGGTCGATCTGCGCCGCACCCAGGAAGCCGACATCGATCCGCCCGCCCTGCAGCCAGTAGCGGAACATCTCCGGCACCGAGACGACGGTGCGCGCGGTCTCCGCCAGTTCGCCATCGCCGATCGACAGCGGCAGCACGTCCGGGCGGGTGCCGATGGTGCCGGACTCGTAGATCAGCACCGCCTTCGGCGCGTGGGTCAGGCGGGCCAGGTTCGCCGCCTCGCTGGGCAGCCCGATGCCCACGAAGCAGACGGTGCCGTCGTCCAGCAGCCGCGAGGCCGCCACCGACATCATCTCGTCCGACTTGTAGCCGCGATCCGCCGCGGCCGCTGCGGGAGCGGTCTCAGACATAGCCGTCCTCCTTCAGCCGGGACCAGGTCTGCCCGAAGGTCGGGCAGTCCATCACGTAGCGCTGCATCCAGTCGCGGAAGCTGTCGCGTTCGCGGGCCACCGGGTCCCATTGCGTGTAGAACTTGTTGTGCCGCTTGTAATAGCCATGCGCGTAGGACGGATGCGCGCCGTTCGGCACCGCGCAGACCGCCGAGACGGTCCAGGCCGGCAGCACCACCGCGTTGGGGGCGGCGTCCAGCTCGTCGACGATCTCCTCTACCGTCACGATGGCGTGACGGGCGGCCAGCACCGCCTCCTTCTGCACGCCGACGATCCCCCACATCAGGACATTGCCCTCGCGGTCGGCCTGCTGGGCGTGGATCACCGCCACGTCGGGTCGGATCGACGGCACGCAGGCCAGTTCCTCGCCGGTATAGGGGCAGGTGATCCGGCGGATGTCGGGATTGTGCTTCTGGTGGTCGGTGCCCAGATAGCCGCGGAACACGGCGAAGGGCAGGTTCGCGGCGCCGGCCTCGTAGGCATTGGCCATCGCCGCATGCGAATGCTCGGAGATCTCCAGCGGCTGCGGCCAGCCCTGCTCCACCGCCTCGCGCAGCCGGTGCAGCGAACCGACCCCGGGATTGCCGCCCCAGGAAAAGACCAGCCGGCGCACGCAGCCCATGCCGATCAGCTGGTCGTAGATCAGGTCGGGTGTCATCCGGAACAGGGTCAGGTCCTTCCGCCCCTGTCGGATCATCTCATGCCCGGCGGCATGCGGGATCAGGTGCGTGAACCCTTCCATCGCCACCGACTGACCGTCCTGCACGAAGCGTCGGACGGCCTCCTCCAATTCCATGATCTCAGCCATTGCGGCCTGCATTCCCCTCGGCAGTTGCTTGTCCCATGCCGCACCGGACGGCGCCCCCACGCCGCCGGCGGGCCCTGAACGTCATCGTGGATAATAGGGCGGGATCTGCGCGTCCACGTTCACCCAGACCGATTTCGCCTGGCTGTATTCGCGCATCACCTCGAAGCCCATCTCGCGGCCATAGCCGGACTGCCCCGTGCCCCCGAACGGCGAACCCGGATTGACCCGCTTGTAGCAGTTGATCCAGACCATGCCCGACTTCATCGCGCGGGCGAAGCGGTGCGCCCGCGAAAGGTCGGCGGTCCAAAGTCCGCCGCCCAGGCCGTATTCGGTGCCGTTGGCGATCGCCAGCGCCTCCGCCTCGTCGGCGAAGGTGGTGACCGTGACGAAGGGCCCGAACACCTCCTCCTGGCAGACCCGGTCCTGCGGCTTCGCCCGCACCACGGTGGGGGCGACATAGCAGCCCTTCGCCAGCGCCGCATCCTGCGGCGCCGCCCCGCCGGCCAGGATCTCGCCGCCCTGGTCCTGCGCGATGCCGCAGTATTTCAGCACCCGTTCCTGATGCAGGCGGGAGGTCAGCGGCCCCATCTCGGTCGCGGTGTCCAGCGGGTTGCCGAGCCGGATCGAGCGGGCCAGCGCCAGGAAGCCTTCCAGGAACTGGTCGGCGATCCGCTCGTGCAGCAGCAGGCGGGAGCCGGCGATGCAGGCCTGGCCCTGGTTGTGGAAGATCGCGAAGGCGGAGCCGCCGATCGCGGCCCGGACGTTCGCATCCTCGAAGACGATGTTGGCGCCCTTGCCGCCCAGTTCCAGCTGCACCTTCTTCAGGTTGCCGGCGGAGGCCTGGACCACCTGCCGGCCGACCGGGGTGGAGCCGGTAAAGGCGATCTTCGCCACCTCCGGATGCTCCGCCAGATGCTGGCCGGCGGTCTGGCCGTAGCCGGGCAGGATGTTGACCACACCTTCGGGAAAGCCGACCTCGGCCATCAGCTCGGCGATCCGCAGGGTCGACAGCGGCGTGATCTCCGACGGCTTCAGCACCACGCAATTCCCGGCCGCCAGGGCCGGCGCCATCTTCCAGCTGGTGAACATCAGCGGGA
Source organism: Marinibaculum pumilum (assembly GCF_042646425.1). NCBI lineage: Bacteria > Pseudomonadati > Pseudomonadota > Alphaproteobacteria > Rhodospirillales > Rhodospirillaceae > Marinibaculum > Marinibaculum pumilum. The sequence continues at coordinate 99,504 of NZ_JBHRTR010000019.1, read as the reverse complement.
AGTTCCAGGGCACGACCTGGCCGACCACCCCCAGCGGCTCCCGCAGCAGGTAGTTCAGGAAGCCCTGTTCCACCGGAATGACGGAGCCCTCGAACTTGTCCGCCATGCCGCCGAAATAGCGGTAGGTCACCGCGGTGCGCGGCACGTCCAGGATCTGCGTGTCGCGGAACGGGTGGCCGGTGTCCAGCGCCTCCAGCGCGCCCAGTGCCGCCTGCTCCGCCTCGATCCGGTCGGCCAGCTTCAGCAGCAGCCGCCCGCGGTCCATCGCCGCCATGTCGCGCCATTTCGGGAAGGCGGCCTGCGCCGCGGCGACGGCGCGGTCGACATCCGCCGCCTTCGCCTCCGCGACCTTGGTGATCAGGGAATTGTCGTGCGGGTTCAGCACGTCGATGGTGGCGCCGTCGGCGGCATCGACGAAGCGGCCGCCGATGAACAGGCGGTTCTGGATGGATGACGGATCGGGCGGCGAGATCATGGTCCCAGCCGTGCTCGGCGCGTTCATGCGCCCCTCCTTCGCTTGCGCGATACCTCCCTGCAACCGGCCCTTCTGTGTGGCCGGCGGCTGCCCCGTCCGCCCGGTACAAGGGCCGGACGGACGGGACGATGTCACGCGCGCCGGTTCAGAAGGTGACCGGAACGACCGGCGCCTCGCCCTTGATGATCATTTCCGGGATCCGCGGCGAGGCATTCTCCCAGACCAGCAGCATCGACCGCTTCGGGCTGAAGCCCTGGTGACGGATGTCGGCGGGCATGCAGGCCACGTCGCCCGGCCGCATGGTCACGCGGGCGCGCGGCCGGCCGGTATTCTTGTCCTTCACGTCCCAGATGATCTCGTCGGAGAGCTGGATGAACCATTCCACCCGGTCGTTGCCATGCTCCACCGGCAGGGTGAATTCCTCCGAGGTCGGGCAGTACAGGCTCTCCTTCACCACCGAGCAGACCGAAGGGTTCCAGGTGACGTCGGAGCGGGACAGATAGTCGAACAGGTTGAAGGCCGCGACCTCGCCCTCGAAGCCGGGCTCCGCCTCCACCACCGGCTGGTCGCTCTCGACATCGGCCAGCATGCGGTTCTGCGGGAAGCCGTTGTCGTCGGTGCGCATCGGCGCATCGCCGGGCAGGCCGACCATGCGCTCCGCCGTGACACGCTTGCGGTCGACGGCGGCATCATTGTCGCCGTTCTTGCGGCCCCAGGCGCCGCCGGTCTCGCCCGGCGCGGCGAAGGGATCATAGCCTTCGTTGGTCCAGTCGCGGACCATGTCGGTAAAGATCTCGTGCAGCTCATCGGAATCGAAGCGCTGCAGGTGGTCGCGGCCGGCCCGTTTCAGCACCTCGTGGTAGGTGCCAGCGAAAACATCGACCTCGCCGTAATGGTTGGTGGTGCCGAACACGGCGTCGAAGCTGACCGTGCCGTAGAAGAACTTCCAGGCGACCGCCCGCATCAGCGCCCGCATGAAGCCGTCGATCGGCATGATATGCTCGCCGTTCGGCCAGGTCAGGTGGGCGAAATACTCGTCGCGGCGCACCTTGAAATCGCCGAACCGATACGACTTGTAGCCGGTAACATTGTCGCGGGGAAAGATCTCGAAATCGTGGCAGAGCTCACTCATCTTTTCCTCCTTCATGGGGTCGTTGCCCCTCGGACGATCTCGACCCCGCTGCCCGCGGGGCCGTGCGGCGCGCTGCGCCGCGCTACGCTATGAGTACGGCCGGGAGGCCGCTCAGGGCCGGTCGTCGGTCTGGCAGATCTCGGCCCACTTCTCGACCGTGACCGGGCCCTTCATGGTCTGCAGCAGCACCACCGCCGGCGCCGCCGCGGAGAAGCGGTAGGCCGCCCCCTTCGGCAGCAGCGCCTGATGGCCGCGCTTCAGGATGATGCGGCCCATCTTCCTGCCGTCGGGGGTGTCGCCCACCAGATGGGCGCCGTTGGCGCCCTCGGCAACGACGGCGCGCGGATCGTTCAGCTTCACCAGGTGGACCTCGACCTCGCCGTCCATGCACAGGGCGAACTCGTCATGGTCCGCGGCAAACCAGGGGGAATCCCCTTCCGCGCGGGTCGCCTCGATGGTGTATTCCAGGTTGATGCCGACGGCGACCCGCTCATAGGGCGCGCAGCGCTCCGCCACCTCGAAGACATTGGAAAAGACGTAGTTCTTCGGATTGTCCTCGATGACGTCGACGCCGCCCTTCTTGAATTCCTTCAGGCTGCCGAGTTCGGTCTTGTATTCGGACATGCGTTCCTCCTCCTGACGATCCGGCCGGCGCGGCAATTCCCCCGGGTGCTTCCCCCGAAGAGGCTTCGCCGGGGAGGTTTGCCCGGAGAAGCCGCCCGAGAGGCAGGCGGAGAGGGCCCGGAAGGGCCACCGGATTCGATCCCAACTGCATCCGGTTCGGTGATGCCGCGCGGTGCTTGGGTCCCGTCGGCCGGGACCTGCAGGCAGCGACTATTGACGGCAATCGCCGGCTGCGCCATCACTTTCCGAATGTTCGCATATCGAACTGTGCGATATGTGTACTTTTGTTCGTATTGCGGAAAAATCATGGATCCAACCCCCGGCCATGTCAAGTCCTGAGGAAAACCGCGACTTCGTCGCATCGCTCGCGAAAGGTCTCGCGGTGATCCGCGCCTTCGGCCGCGATGCGCCGGAGCAGACCCTGACCGAGGTGGCCAGTCGCACCGGCATGTCGCGGGCGGCGGCGCGGCGCTTCCTGCACACCCTGACCTCGCTGGGCTATGCCGAGCTGGAGGGCAAGCGCTTCCGGCTGACGCCGAAGGTGCTGGACCTGGGCTATGCCTATCTCGCCTCCCTCAGCTTCGCGGAGATCGCGCAGCCGTTCATGGAGCAGGTCACCAGCGCGGTGCAGGAATCCTGCTCCGCCTGCGTTCTGGACGGCCGCGACATCGTCTATGTCGCCCGTGTGCCGACGAAGCGGATCATGTCGGTCTCGCTGTCGATCGGCACCCGCCTGCCCGCCTATGCCACCTCCATGGGGCGGGTGCTGATGGCGGGCCTCAGCGAGACCGAACTGCAGCGCCTGCTGGACCGGATCGAACTGCGGCCGCTGACGCCGCGGACGATCACCGACCGGGCGGAATTGGAGGCGGCGCTGGCCCAGGTCCGCAGCCAGGGCTATGCCCTGGTGGACGAGGAGCTGGAGGAAGGCGTGCGCTCCATCGCGGTGCCGATCCACACCCGTGCCGGCCGCACCGTCGCGGCGATGAACGTCAGCGGCCATTCCAGCCGGGTGACCCCGGACCATATGCTGGAGACCTACCTGCCGGCGCTGCGCTGTGCCGCGGCGGGGATCGAATCCTGCCTGCCCTGAACAGGCGGAAGCTGCAGAGAGGCGGCGCGGCGCCTCAGACCGGTCAAAGTGCCTGCAGGATGCCGGCCAGTTCCCTGACGCCGATCGCCTCGACACCCTCGGCTGCGGGATAGCGGTCTTCGCCGGCATGCACGACGAAGGCACGCTTCGGCTGCAGGTCCCCGCGGGCATTATGAAAGCCCTTGCCGGGCCGGCCGGCCAGCGCTCGCTTGATCTCCACGGCCCACAGCCCGTGGCCGCCCGGCAGTTCGAGTACCAGGTCGATCTCGGCGCCGGCGGCGGTGCGATAGAAGCTCGCGCCCGTGCGCGGCGGCGCGGCGGCGAGCAGGTTCTCGATGACGAACCCTTCCCAGCTCGGCCCGACGACAGGATGTCCGGACAGTGCGTCGAAATCCGCTATGCCGAGCAATGCATGCAGCAGGCCGCTGTCGCGCACATAGGTCTTGGGCGATCTGACCAGGCGCTTGCGGGTATTGGCATGAAAGGGCCGCAACCGCCGCACCAGCAGCAGGTCGACAAGCAGGTCGATATGGTGCGTCACGGTCGGCGCGCTGACGGACAGGCCGGCCGCCAGCTTCGACGCGTTGAGCAATGTCCCCTGGCTGTGGGCCAGCATGGTCCAAAGCCGTTCCAGGGTCTCGGCCGGGATCCGAATGCCGAACTGCGGTACGTCGCGCTCCAGATAGGTCCGGATGAAGTTGCGGCGGAAGACCAGGCTGTCTTCGTTGCCGGCCGCCAGGAAGCTGTCTGGAAAGCCGCCACGCACCCACAGGTCGAACATCGCCCGGCGGTCCGGCGCGGCCTCAAGCAGATCGAACGGATTCAATTCCACATACTCGATGCGGCCTGCGAGAGACTCGCCCGACTGGCGGAGCAGGTCGATCGACGCCGAGCCCAGGACCAGGAACCTTCCGGTGCGCCTTCCCGCGCGGCGCCCGCGGTCGATCAGGCCACGCAAGGTCTGGAACAGCTCCGGCACGCGGTGGATCTCGTCCAGGATGACGAGCCGGTCTTCGTGCGCCTCCAGAAACAGTTCCGGCTCTGCCAGCTTGTCCCTGTCCGTCCGCGATTCGAGATCCAGATATAGCGCGTCGGTACCATCGGCGATCTCATGCGCCAGGGTGGTCTTGCCCACCTGGCGCGGCCCGATCAGCGCAACGGCGGCCTGTCGGGACAGCGCAGTCCGAAGAATCTGAAGGGCGCGGCGCCGGATCACCATTACAGCATATTGAAATGTTACCTTTCAAAATTCAAGAAATTCACCCCGCATCGTTCAGGCGAACTGTCCCCAGCGGTGGCGGTTCAGGCGATGCTGTCGGGACACCCGGCCTGGGGGAATGGCAGAATGCACGCAGCACCGCCACGGGCGGCTGCACGTCGGGGAGGATGAAGAATGTGCCGGTTCCTGGCCTATAAGGGCCGCCCGCTGCTGATGGCGGACCTGCTGGTGCGGGCGCGCAACTCGCTGATCGCGCAGAGCCACCATGCCCGCATGTGGCAGAAGCCGGTCAACGGCGACGGCTTCGGCGTCGCCTGGTACCCGATGCACGACGATCCGGAGCCGGGCCTGTTCCGCAGCGTGGAGCCGGCCTGGTCCAACGCCAACCTGAATTCGGTGGCGCACAAGCTGGTCTCCCGCTGCTTCTTCGCCCATGTCCGCGACGCCACCGCCGGCTCGCCGGTCAGCCAGCTGAACTGCCACCCGTTCAACTGGCAGCGCCTGGTGTTCATGCATAACGGCGCACTGGAGGAGTTCGAGCGGATGCGCCGGCCGCTGACCGGGCGGCTGAGCGACCAGGCCTATCACAGGCTGACCGGCAGCACCGACACCGAGCATGCCTTCGCCCTGTTCCTCGACCGGCTGGGCTTCGCAGCGGAGCCGGAACTGGATGCGCTGGCCGACGCCATGACCGCCACCATCGGCGAACTGCTGGCGATGCGCCGGGAACTCGGCATCGACAGCCCCTGCTTCCTGAATTTCGCGGTCAGCGACGGCCGCCACCTGGTCGCCACCCGCTATGTCAGCCATACCGATCGCGAGCCGCACAGCCTGTACACCACCGCCGGCGCGCTGAAGCTGGACGAAAACGGCCGCTTCCGGGTGATGCATGCCGAGAGCGGCGCGCCGGATTCCGTGATCGTCGCGTCGGAGCCGCTGACCGCCTTCGAGAGCGACTGGGCGCCGGTGCCGCGCAACACCCTGATCCTGGTCGATGCGGAGAATGGCGTGACGATGCGGCCGCTGGACCTCGCCGCCTGAGCGTCGGGCCGCGCCCCTACTCCGCCGCGATCGTCATACCGCGGCGGCCGGCCGCCGGCGCCAGCGCGAACAGCTCCACCGCCCCCGCCCGTCCGCGCAAGCTGCGCAGGCCGAGCGGCCTGGCGGTGAGGTCCGGGGGCAGGGTCAGGCGGCGCAGCAGGGGTTCGGAGATCACCGCCGCGGCATCGCCCTCGCGTGCCACGTCCAGCATGCGGGAGGCGGTGTTCAGGGTATCGCCGATGGACAGGATCACCAGCCGGCTGTCGCCGCATTCGCCGGTGACCACCGGGCCGATATGCAGGCTGGCCCGCACCCCCGCCGCCTCGCCGAAGCTGCGGCGATAGGCCAGCTCGTTGCGCTGCAGGACCTCCAGGATCCCGGCATAGGCCTGCAGGACGGCGCTGTCGCGCAGGCCCGCCTCCGGTTTCCAGGCGGCGATCAGCTCGTCGCCGACATAGCCCTCTATCCGGCCGCCATGGGCGGTGACCGGCCGGTCCAGGTCGAAGAAGACGCGGGCGATGAAGGCATGCGCGGCCTCGTCGCCCAGCCGCTCCGCCATTGCGGTGGAGCCCTTCAGGTCGACCAGCAGGTAGATCCGTTCTTCCCGCACCGGCTTCGCATAGCGGCCCAGCAGCAGGCGGGTCATCGTGCCGGGCCCGACGATCCGCCGCACCTGCATGACATAGACGGCCACCACGAAGATGGCCGCGGCGAAACCGGTGTCGCGCCACAGTTCGACCGTCAGATAGCTGCCGAAGAATTCCCAGGTCGTGCAGCCGCTCGGACAGGTGATGTAGGTCGCAGTGATCGCCCGGTTGGCGAGCAGTAGGAGGACGATGGCGCCAATCAGCACCGCCTCGCGCATCAGCATGCCCTGCACGAAGCCCATGCGCCGGATCCAGGCACCGCCGGGTCCCTGCAGGTAGTACTGGTGCAGCGGGTACAGCACCAGGCCCATCACCGCGCCGGTACGGTAGGAATGCAGCGCCTCGTCCCAGGTATAGAGGAACGGGGTCACCTCGCTCAGTATCCAGGAGATGCCGAGAGACACGAAGCCGGTGCACAGCCCCAGCAGAAGGGTGGCACGGATGGCGCCCAGGATCCGCCTGTCGAAGCCTGCCGCCATCGCCGCCTTCCCGTCCCGTGGCCGACCATCCCCCAATAGATAGGGGAGCGGATCAACGCCGCCAGCATTCATGCGATCGTATAGCGCGGCAGGTCAATGCTTGCCGCGGCGGGGTAGCGCCGGGGATACTGCACTCTTCACCGCAAACAGACTTCCAGCCCACAGACGCGAGGATCCTCCATGCTGCCCAAGGCCGAGACCCTGTCCACGAGCCACGGTGCGATCTCCCTGGCCGATAGCGGCGGCTCCGGCCCGGCGGTGCTGATGATCCACGGCAATTCCGCCCGCAAGGAGATCTTCCGCCACCAGTTCGATCCGGCCCTGACGGCACGCTACCGGCTGCTGGCCTTCGACCTGCCGGGCCATGGCGAAAGTGCCGACGCGGCCGACCCGAAGCGCAGCTACACCCTGATGGGCTATGCCGACCTGGCGGCCGAGATCCTGGCGATGCGCGGCATCGCCAAGGCCACCGTGCTGGGCTGGTCGCTGGGGGGCCATATCGGCATCGAGATGATCAACCAGGCGAAGCTGCCGCTCAGCGGCCTGTTGATCACCGGCACGCCGCCGGTGCCCAACGACGTGGCGGTGATCGGCAAGGCGTTCCACCCCTCGCCGGTGATGGACCTGACCGGCGCAGCCGAGTTCAGCGATGCCGATGCGGAACTGTACTGCAAGCATACCTGCGGCCTGGCGGTGCCGCTCGACCCGCTGATCGTCGCCGGCTACAAGCGTACCCACGGCCTGTCGCGCACGACGATGTTCGAAAGCTTCACCGGGCTGGAGGTGCCCGACCAGGCCGCCGTGGTGGCCGGCACCGAGGTGCCGGTGGCGGTGGTCTCCGGCGGCGACGAATCCTTCGTCAACAACGATTATCTGGGCCGCTGCCGCTACGGCAATCTGTGGCGCGGCACAATCTTCGTCCTGCCCGGGGTCGGCCATGCCCCGTTCTGGGAGGCACCGCCGCGCTTCAACCCGCTGTTCGCGGCTTTCCTGGACGAGGTGGCGGGCTGACCGGCATATCGGAGGCAGCATGGCAATCTTCTTCGGCTTCGCGCCCTGGATCCTGTTCTACGTCCTGGTCCATACGTTGGGGCCGCTCGCCAGCGCTGTTCTCGCCACCGCCCTGGCAGCGGTCCTGGCCTTCCCATCCATCCGCCGCGGCGGGCCGAAGATCCTGGACATCGGCACGATCCTGTTCTTCGCCGCCTTCGCCATCCTGTTCGCGGCCGGCCCGCCGGCCTGGCTGCAGGTCTGGATGAAGGCGATCGCAGATGGCGGGCTGGCGCTGATCGTCCTGGTCTCCCTGGCGATCGGGCGCCCCTTCACGATCCAGTACGCGAAGGAGACGGTGCCGGAAGAGCATTGGGACAGCCCGCTGTTCTACCGGGTCAACCTGCACATCACCCTGGTCTGGCTGGCCAGCTTCCTGGTCAACACGGCCTCGTCGGCGATCAGCGTGCTGATCCCCGGGGAGCCGGGCTGGCTGACCTGGGCGATCCCGATGCTGAGCCTGATCGCCGCCTTCCGCTTCACCGCCTGGTATCCCGACCATGCGGCGAAGAGGGCTGCCGCCGGCGGCACCTGACTGCGGTCGCGGCAGGGAACAGAAGGCCGCGCCGGACGTTGCCCCGGAAAGGCCGGCCGCGCCGCTGCGCGTCGCCGGCGCCATCCGTCCGGAGGCACAGCATGCAACGCATCACAGACCCCGCCGCCGAAAGCCGCGAACTGCCCCTGCCCGAGCCGACGATCTGCTGGGTGATCGTGAAGGCGCGGGAATTCGAAGCGAAGGAGGCGCAGACCGACCCGGGCAGCGGCTCCAACCCGACCGACGACGACATGCAGGGCGTCCTGCAGGACAGCGCCGACGATCCGGTCGCGACGGAGCTCCGCCGGGTCCTGGACGGGCTGTCGGCGGAGGAGCAGGCGGGCCTCGTCGCCATGGCCTGGCTGGGCCGCGGCGATGGCGGGATCGGGGAATGGCCCGAGCTGCTGGCCGAGGCCCGCCGCCGGCACGAGCAGCCGACCGGGGCCTACCTGCTGGGCATGCCGCTGCTGGCCGACCATCTGGAAAGCGCGCTGGAAGCGTTCGGCGGCTCCTGCGCGGAGACGGATGCCGCCCGCCTGTAAGGCGCGGAGCCGCGGCGGCGGCGACCCTATCCGGCCGCCGCGGGCGCGGCTGCGGGCGCCGCCGCAGCGGCCGCCGCCTCCGCCGCCGCAAGCTTCGCCACCAGGCGCCGGTACTGGGTGAGTGCCGCATCGGCGGCGATCGGCACCATACGGAAACCTGGATCCAGCTTCAGCATCGCGTCCTGGGCGTGGATCATCGCACTGTCTTCCTCGAACGCCTTCACGACATTGGCGTGGATCGCCTCCGTCACCTCCGGCCGGTCGAGCGCGAAGTTGTGCGGGTGGGCGAAGAAATAATGGGTGCTGTCCTCGGTCTCCGGGGTCAGCGCCTGGCAGCCGCGGAATTCGGCGGCGTCGAGGCGATGGCCGGCCTGCGCGCCCGTGCCGGCGGGCTGCATGCCCGAATCCATCAGGAAGATGCCGGGAACCAGGAAGTCGTAGATGTTCCAGCGGTCGACATTGCCCGGCCAGTTCATGATCGCCTGCGCGAAGCCGGCCGGCTTGATGCCGGTCGCCCAGCGGGTGATCCGCACGCCGCGCTCCAGCCGCTCCACCTTCGGGGGAAAGCGGGAATAGGCCTCGTCCCCGCCCAGGGTGGTCGGGTGGACATAGGGCAGGTGGGCCAAGTCCAGCAGGTTGTCGCAGATCAGCAGGTAGTTCGTGCGGTAGTGGGTATAGCCCTGCAGGCTGCGCCAGCCCGGATCGTCGAGCCAATGGGTGTCCGGAATCAGGCTTTCGTCTGCCAGCGCCGGATTGCCGGGCCAGAGCCAGATCCAGTTGTGACGCTCCACCACCGGGAAGCGGCGCACCCGCGCCTGCGGCGGCACCCGGTCCTGCGACGGGATCTCGATGCAGCGCCCGTCCCGGTCGAACAGCAGGCCGTGATACATGCAGCGCAGGCGATCGCCCTCCTTCCGGCCGCGCGACAGCGGCGCGCCGCGATGGCAGCAGCGGTCCTCGAAGGCGATCACGCTGCCGGCGGCATCGCGCCAGAGGACGACGGGCAGGTTGACGATGGTGCGCGCGAGCAGGCCGCCCCCTGCATCGGATGTCACCTCGCTCGACCAGGCAGCGACGTACCAGCAGTTCCTGAGCAGCATTGCGACCCTCCCGAGATCCGATGATTGATTGCGGGAAAGGCTAGGCGGCTCTTGTCCATGCGTCGATATCATGACGATCATATCGATCATGTACGATGCTCATGATCCGAAGCTGGACCTGAACCTGCTGCTGGCGTTCGACGCGCTGTGGCGGGAAGGCAGCGTGACACGGGCGGCCGACGGGCTGGGCCTGACCCAGAGCGCGATGAGCCATGCGCTGCGGCGGCTGCGGCAGTTCTACGGCGACCCGCTGTTCGTGAAGGCAGGGCCCGGCATGCGCCCCACCCCAAAGGCGGAGCGCCTGGCGCCTTCCGTCCTGTCGGTGGTCGGGACAGTCCGCGGCGAGCTGCTGTCCCAGGCGGGCTTCGACCCCGCCACCGCCCGCCGCAGCTTCGCCTTCTGCATGACCGACATGGGGGAGCTGGTGTTCCTGCCGCCGATCATGGAGCGGCTGCGGGCGCTGGCGCCGCGTTGCCGGATCCGCACCCTTCAGGTGGCGACGGAGGCGGTGCCGGCGGTGCTGGAATCCGGCGAAGCCGACCTGGCACTGGGCTCCATGCACCTGGTACCGGAAGGGCTGTACCGGCAGGAGCTGTTCCGGCATCCCTTCGTCACCCTGGTCAGCACGCGCAACGGCGAGGTCGGCGATCGCATGACCCTGGAGCAGATCGTCCGCATGGGCCATGTGACCGTCACCCTGTCGGACCGCAGCGAGCCCTACGACAGGGCGCTCGAGGTGGAGCTGGAGCGACGCGGCATCCGGCGCGACGTCGTGCTGTCGACGCCGCATTTCCTGGTGGTGCCGCTGATCCTCGACCGCTTCCCCGACCTGGTCGCGACGGTGCCGCGGGAACTCGGCACCGTCTTCGCCCGCTACGATGCGGTGCGCGTGCTGCCGCCGCCGGTGGACCTGCCGGCCTTCAGCCTGCGCCAGCACTGGCATCCGCGGGTGCACCACGACGAGGCCAATGTCTGGCTGCGCCGCACCATCAAGGCGGCGTTCGAGGGCTATCCGGAATAGCGGTCGCCCCGGCCGTCAGTTGCTGCCGCGCAGCCAGACCGCCGTGTCGTGGAAGGCGACCCCGCCGGCCGGCGGCACCGGGTCGCCGCCGATCAGCTGGTTGATGCCCATGCCGCCGGTCCAGTCGCTGTTCGGCCAGATCCCCTCCACCACCACGGTTCCGGGCTGCAGCCCCTCGAAGCTGCGCCACAGCATGTCGACCTCGCCGCGGCCATTGCCCATGCGCACCCGCGCGCCTTCGCCCAGGCCCAGCCGCTCGGCATCCATCGGATGGACCAGCGCGGTCGGATGCTTTTCCCGCGCGCGGGAGCTTGGCGTCTCGGTGAAGCTGGTGTTCAGGAAGGTCCGCGCCGGCGGCGCGACCAGGCGGAACGGATGCGCGTCGTCGGCGCGCTCCACGATGTCGGCATAGTCAGGCATTTCCGGCAGGTCGGCATAATAGGGTCCGAGGGCAGCCCAGTCCGGCTTGAAGCGGAAGCGGCCGCCGGGCTGCGGGAAGCCCTCCAGGAAATGCGCCTCCTCGAACGGCGCGGTGAAGTCGACCCAGCCGCGCTCGGCGGCCTCCGCCCAGCTGCCGCGGCCGGAGGCGCGCAGGGTGGTGTCCAGAAGCTCCGCCGCGCTCATGTCGAAGCCGGGATGGTCGGCGCCCAGCCGCTTGCCCAGGGCGCAGATCACCTCGTGATTGGTCCAGCTCTCCGCATAGCGGTCCAGCACCCGCTGGCCGGCGGTCAGCATGGTATGGCCCAGGCCGTAATAGAGATCGTCATATTCCAGGAACACCGCCGCCGGCAGCAGCACGTCCGCCAGCTGCGCGGTGGCGGTCGGGAACTGTTCGTGCACGACGACGAACAGGTCGTCGCGGGTCAGGCCGCGCCGCACGGTGCGGCTGTCGGGCGCCACGTTGGCGGAATTGGCGTTCTGCATCAGCATCGCGGTGACCGGCGGACCGCCGGCCAGGGCATCGGGCTGGCCGGTCAGCACGGCGCCGATGCGGCTCTGGTCCAGCACCCGCGTGTCCGGGTCCAGCCGGTCCAGCGCATAAGCCGTGCTCAGGTCCAGCTTCCAGTTGTCCAGGTTCACGAAGAAGGCGCCGCCGCCCTGGTGCCGCCACTTGCCGCCAACCGCCGGCAGGCCGGTGACGGCATGCATCGCCGCGGCGCCGTTGCGCGACCGGGTGAAGCCGAAGCCCAGCCGGATGAAGGCGCGCTCGGTGCCGGCATAGAGCCGCGCGAAGTCGCGGATCGTGGCCTCCGTCAGGCCGGTGATCTTCGCCGCCCAGGCGGGCGTGCGGCCGCGCAGGTGGCGCTCGACCTCCGGGTCGAAGTCGGTCAGGCGGGCCAGGAAGTCGCGGTCGGCGGTGCCGTCCTCCAGCATCACGCACATCATCGCGCAGGCCAGAGCGGCGTCCGAACCGGGGCGCAGCACGATGGGAATGTCCGCCTGTTCCACCGTCGGCGTGCGGTAGCAGTCGACGACCGCCAGCTTCGCGCCGCGGCTCTTCCGGGCGCGCTGGATATGGGTCATCTGGTTGACCTGGGTGGAGACCGGATTGCCGCCCCAGACGATGATCAGGTCGGCCTCCGCCATCTCCCGCGGGTCCGGCCCGGTCAGGGCGCCGACCCCGGCGCGCCAGCCGCTTTCCGCCGGCGTGATGCAGATCGTCGTCTTCTGCCGCGAATAGCGCATGGTGTGGCGCAGCCGGTCGATCCCCCAGCGCTGCACCAGGCCCATCGTGCCGCCGGAATGATAGGGCCAGACCGTCTCGCTGCCATGGCGCTGGGCGGCCTGGGTGAAGGCCTCCGCGATCTCATCCAGCGCATCGTCCCAGGAGACGGGCGCGAATGCGCCCTCCCCCTTCGCGCCGACCCGGCGCTGCGGCCGGGTCAGGCGGTCGGGATGATGCACCCGCTCCGCATAGCGGGCGACCTTCGCGCAGACCACGCCCTGGGTATAAGGATTGTCGCGCGCGCCATGCACCCGGCCGATGCGGTCGGGGGCGATGCGCTCGACCTCCAGCGCGCAGGCGCTGGGGCAGTCGTGGGGGCAGGCGGAGCGGATTCTCTCGACCATGATGGCTCTTCCTCGGGCAGGCATTGGCGCCGTTGTCACCGGCGGCTCGTTCAGACTTCGTCGCGGAACTCGTTCGACCAGTGCAGCAGGCGGCGTTCCACCATGCGCAGCAGCAGGACGAGCACAAGCCCGATCAGGCTGAGCAGGACGAGGGCGGCGAACATCTCCGAAGCGTTCAGCATCGCCAGGGAGACGATGATCAGGTGGCCCATGCCGAAATTGGAGCCGACGAACTCCGCGATCACCACGCCGATCAGGGCGAAGGAAACCGCATTGGGCAGCGAGGCGAAGGTCCAGGCCAGGGCCATCGGGATGCGCACGTTGCGGGTCACCTGGCGCGGGCTGGCGCCCAGGGTGCGGCAGAAATCCACCATCTCCCGGTCGATCGACACCGCCCCCTTGAAGGCGTTGAAGAAGACCAGGAAGAACACCACGAACCAGGCGGTGACCACCTTCGAGACGACGCCCAGGCCGAACACCATGGTGATCAGCGGCACGAAGGCGATCCGCGGCATGGAGTTGGTCGCGACGATATAGGGGTGCAGCACCTTGTTCAGCACCCGGTTCTGCGACAGCAGCAGGCCGGCCAGGAAGCCGGTGCCGACCCCGACGACCAGGCCCAGGAAGGTCGCCCAGAGGGTGGCGCCCAGATGCGGCCAGATGAAGCCGGCCTGCGCGCCGAAGCTCCAGTCCCACAGCTTCACCGCCACCTGGCTGGGCTGGCTGATGAAGAACGGGTCGAAGATCGTGTTCTTCTTGAACCAGGGGATCCGGGTCAGCCCCTCCCACAGGCCCAGCACGGTGACCAGGATGGCCAGCTGCCACAGGCCGACGCGGAACCGCTCCCGCAGCTGGCTGCGGCGGGCTTCGGCCTCTGCCGCCGCCACGTCGGGCAGGTCGGCGGCTGCCGGGGCCGGTGCGCGGGGCGCGCTCATCCCGTCGCCTCCACGCTGGCGAACTGCTGGCCCAGCACATGCCAGATCCGGGCATAGGCCTGGGCGAAGGCGTCGCTCTCGCGCAGGGAAAAGACGTCGCGGGGATGGGCGATGCCGATCCGTTCGTCCAGCAGCACGCGGCTGGGCGGGCCGGACAGGACGACGACCCGGTCCGACAGGGTGATCGCCTCGTCCAGGTCGTGGGTGACCATCACGATGGTCTGGCCGAGCGACCGCCAGATCCGGATCAGTTCCTGGTGCAGCACCGTCTTGGTATGCGTGTCCAGCGCGCCGAACGGTTCGTCCAGCAGCAGGATGCGGGGGTCGCAGGCCAGGCTCATCAGCAGGGCGACCCGGCGGCGCATGCCGCCGGACAGCTGGTGGGGAAAGGCCTCGCCGAAGCCCTCCAGCTTGCCCAGCTTCAGCAGTTCGTCGACCCTGTCGTCGATCTTCCGCCGCGGCCAGCCGCGGAAGCGCAGGCCGAGCCCGATATTCCGGCGGACGGAATACCAGGGCAGCACCGTATCCTTCTGGAAGATATAGCCCAGCTGCGGCGGGATCTGGCCGGCGACCGGCCTGCCGTCGACCCGGATGCCGCCGGCGCTGGGCTCCAGGAAGCCGGCGATGATGTTCAGCAGCGTGGACTTGCCGCAGCCGGACGGGCCGACCAGGCTGACGAATTCGCCGTCGGCAATGGTCAGGTCGACCCGGCCGAGCGCCGTCACCTGGCGCCCGGCGGAGTGATAGACCTTGCCGACACCGTCGACGGCGATCTCCGGCATGAGGTCCTGCCTGCGGCCGGCTAGATGCCGCGGGCCTTCTTCACGAAGGACATGTCGACGCAGGTGTCGTAGGGCACCTTCGCCAGCTCCGCGTTCGAGTATTGCCGCCCATCGCCCATGATGTCGGTCAGGCGGGCATAGGCTGCCGGCGTGACGACATTGGTCCTGTTCCAGACCGCGTTCTGGTACAGCGCGATGGTCTTCACCAGGCTGTCCATCGACAGCGACGCGACATAGGGCTCGTGCACCAGCGCCGCGATGGTCTCCGCGCTCTCGGTGTTCAGGAAGTCCTGCGCCTTGCAGAGCGCGGTGATGAAGGCCTGCACGTCCTGCGGCCGGTCCTCGATCGTCTCCTCCAGGACATAGGTCGACAGGCCCGGCACGTCGCCGCCGAAGGTGCCGTTCCAGGCCGCGGCCTCTGTCACGTCGAACAGCGGCACCGCCCAGCCTTCGGCCGTCGCCGCCTCCACCATGCCCAGGGTGGCGATCGAGGCACCGACCTGGCCCGACTTCAGCGCGCCCAGCATGGTGGCCAGGCCGCCCAGGCCGCGGATATCCACCTTGTCCAGGATGCCGGCCTTGTCGCACATGTAGGTGGCCATCAGCCAGGTCGCCGATTGCGGCTGGGTGACGGCGATGGTCTGGCCGGCCAGGTCGGCGATCTTGGTGATCTTGCCGCTGTCCAGGTCCTCCTTGCGGACCAGGAGGTTGGCATAGGTGATCCGGGTGTCGAGGCTGAACACGATTTTCGCCGGCTTGCCCGCCAGTGTCAGGGCGATGGCGTCGTTGGTGCCGCTGGTGGTGGCGAAGACCTGGCCGGCGGCCAGCATCTGCTTGCCGCGCGGGCCGGACTGGGTGTCGATATAGTTCGCCTCCAGCCCGGCTTCCTTGAAGTAGCCGTTCTTGAAGGCGACGTAGGAGACGCAATAGATCGGGTCCGGACTGGCGATGCCGATATCCGCGCTGGCCGCCCGCGCCATGCGCGGTGCGCCCAGTCCCGCCGCCAGCAGACCGGCCGCGCCGGTTGCCATGAGGAATCCACGCCGCCCGATCTGCTGCATTGTCCCAGCCTCCTTGTTGTCTCCCAGATGGTCGACCAAATCGTCGACCATCCGAGATGACGAGTCAATGCGGACCCGGGTATGCAACCCGATGACGTCGCGTCAATGGCCCTGCAACAGCCGGGTCACCCACGCCATATGCTCCTGGAACAGCCGTTCCGCCTGCCCGCCCGCGCCGGCGATCACCGCGTCATGGACGCCGCCGAAGCGCTGCGCATATTCGCGGAACGGCAGGGCCGGCATCAGCGAGGCCATGTGCCGGTGGGTATGCTCGAAATGGGCAAGCCCGATGAAGCGCCGGATGAACAGGTTGCCGCCGATCACGGCGGCAGCGCAGTGATAGTCCGCGATCGACATCAGGAATTCGTAGGTGATGCCGCGGCCGGCCGCGCGCTCGACCTCGGCGATACGCTCGTCCAGTGCCCGCCCGTCCGCACCGGCGGCAATGGCTTCGGCGGCGAGGCGCAGGCTGGTGGCCCCCAGGGTCGACCAGACCGCCACGAAGCCGCGCACGTCATCGGCATCCAGCCGGGTGATCCGCACGCTGCGGTTCTGCAGCAGTTCGATCACCCCTTCACCCACCAGCAGGTGCAACGCCTCGCGGACCGGCGCCTTGCTGAGGCCGAGTTCCTTCATCAGCTCCGCGGCGACGAGGGTCTGCCCGGGAACGTAGCGGCCCTGGCGTAGCCCCTGCAGGATGTGGTTGATGACGATGCGGCTGCTGGAAAAGGCCGGATCCGCCGGTCGCTCCCTCTCCACCGGCGATACGATCGGCCGGAGCGGACCGCGATCCGCCGCTTCCTCTCCCGGTTTCTCCATCTTCACGTCCGGAGATGCTCCCTTCACGAACAGCGCGCCGACGCCTAGCACGCGACCGAGCGCCGCGCCAGCAGGCGCCGGCAGGGGGGCATGCAAGGGGCCGGCTGCCTTGACAAATACGGTCGGGGCGCGAAGCTTCCGGGGCTGGCTCAGCTGCGCGGACTGGCGGGACGACGGCACATGCCGGCCGCCGACAACAGCGACATCCGCTGCCCGGCGGGGCCGCCGCGCCTTTGCCACGCCGCCACCGTCGGGCCGTGATCGGCACATGCCCCAGGAACAGCATCGATCCGTGTGACGGCTGTCCCCGGCTGTGACGGCTGTCCCGGCTGTGACGGCTGTCTTGCGGGGGCGCGCCGCCGCCGCACCGGCGCATGATGATTTCCGCGGGACATGGGTGTGAGACACAGCGAACCGAGCATCATCGAGCACCGGCTATGGGCCGGCGATACGCCGCAGACCCGCGGCTGGTGTCCGAGTGCGCTTCGGCCGATGCAGAGCGGCGACGGCTGGCTGGTCCGGATCAGCCCGCCGCACGGCGAGCTGCGGCCGGCGCAGGCCGCCGGGCTGGCCGCCGCCGCCCGGCGCTTCGGCAACGGGCAGCTGGAACTCAGCAACCGCGCGAACCTGCAGCTGCGCGGCGTCCGCCTCGACGACCATGGCGCGCTGCTGGACGACCTGGCCCGGTTGGGGCTGATGACTCCCGCCGAGGCGCGGGGCGACGTGCAGCTGCCGGTGGTCCTGACACCTTTCCATGACGGGAACGACGGCATGGCGGCCCTGGCGGCGGATCTCGCCGCAGCGGGCCGGCTGATGCCCGAATTGCCGTCGAAGTTCGGCCTGGCGGTCGATGCCGGGCCGCAGCGGGTCTTGGCCGCGGTACCGGCGGACATCCGGATCGAGCGCAAGGTCGATGGCGGCCTCATGATACGCGCCGACGGCGCATCCGCCGGCCGGTCCGCCGCGCCGGCGGGGATGCCGGCCCTGGCCGCCGCGATCGCCCGCTGGTTCGTCGACAGCGGCGGCGTGACCGCGGGCCGCGGCCGCATGGCGGCACATCTGGCGGCCGGCCACCGCCTGCCCGCGGAACTGACCGGCGATGCCCGGCCGACACCGGCCACTGCCCTGCCACAGCCCGGCCCCTGCCCCGACCGGCTGCCGGGCGGCCTGCTGGTCGGCCTGCCGTTCGGCGCCCTGGCCGCCGACGGCCTGGAAAGGCTCGCCGACACAGGCGCGACCCTGCGCCTCACCCCCTGGCGGATGCTGCTGCTGCAGGGTGTCGAGCGGCCGCCGGCAGGGTCGGACCTGATCATGGACCCAACGGACCCGCTGCTTCGGGTTGCGGCCTGCATCGGCGCCCCCGGCTGCGTACAGGCCCAGGGGCCGACGCGGCCCCTGGCCCGGGCCCTGGCGCGGCAGCTGCCGGAGGGGGCCCGCCTTCATGTCGCCGGCTGCAGCAAGGGCTGCGCCCATCCGGGGCCGGCGGACATCACGCTCGTTGCATCGCAGGACGGCTACGGTGTAGTGCCACGGGGCCGCGCGGGGGACCCGCCGGCGCGTCTCCTTCCCCGCCCCGCGACCGGCGCCGGCTGCGATCCCGACCCAGCCTATGCCGCGACCCTGGCCAGCCTGCGCGACCTGCCACACGAAGATGATCCATAGCTACGAAACCGACGGCTCAGCGATCTACGCCCGCTCCTTCAGCATCATCCGGGCAGAGGCGGACCTTGCGCGCTTCGATGCGGAGGAGGAGCCGGTCGTGGTGCGGATGATCCACGCCCTGGGCATGGTCGGGCTGGAGGCGCATGTCCGCTTCTCCGCAGGGATGGTGCCTGCAGCCCGCACCGCGCTGCAGGCCGGCGCGCCGATCCTCTGCGACGCGCGGATGGTGTCGGAGGGCATCACCCGCGGCCGCCTGCCTGCCGCCAATCCGGTGATCTGCACCCTGCAGGCGCCGGAGGTGGCGGAGCTCGCCCGGTCGCTGGGCACCACCCGCTCGGCAGCGGCGGTGGAGCTGTGGCGGCCGCACCTGGACGGCGCGCTGGTCGCGATCGGCAATGCGCCCACCGCCCTGTTCCAACTGCTGAACCTGCTACAGGACCCGGCGGTGCCACGTCCGGCGGCGATCGTCGGCTGCCCGGTCGGCTTCGTCGGCGCCGCGGAATCCAAGGCGGCGCTGCTGGCCAACCCGCCCGCCCCGGCGCTGGCGGTGGAGGGGCGGCTGGGCGGCAGCGCGGTCACCGTGGCCGCGGTAAACGCCCTGGCCAGCCGGTCGGAGCGCTGACCGTGACGGCGGAGCTCAATGCCGCGGCGGGACCGGGCATCACCTGCGTCGGGCTGGGCCCGGGCGATCCGGAGCTGATGAGCGTGCGCGCCGACCGCCTGGTCCGCGGCGCCACCGACATCGCCTATTTCCGCAAGGCGGGCCGCCCCGGCAAGGCGCGCCAGATCGTCGAAGCCATGCTGGCCCCCGGTGTGCGCGAATATGCGATGGAATACCCGGTCACCACAGAACTGCCGCTGACCGATCCCGCCTATCACAGCCAGCTGGCCGCATTCTACGAGGACTGGACGGAGCGGCTGGCCGACCTTGCGGCAACACGCAGGGTGATCGTGCTGTGCGAGGGGGACCCGTTCTTCTACGGCTCCTTCATGCACCTCTATATCCGCCTGCAGGGGCGGGTGCCGATGCAGGTGGTGCCCGGCATCACCGGCATGTCCGGCTGCTGGACCGCCACCGGCACGCCGATGGCCTGGGGCGACAATGTGGTCACCGTGCTGATGGGGACCCTGCCGGAGGCGGAACTGGTGCGCCATGCCGCGGCCGGCGACGCGCTGGTGTTCATGAAGCTGGGTCGCAACCTGCCGAAGCTGCGCCGGGTGCTGGCCGCGATCGGCCGGCTGGAGGAGGCCTGGCTGGTGCAGGACGGCACCATGGCGGGGGAGAATGTGCGGCGCCTGGCCGAGATGCCGGAAGCGACAGTGCCCTACTTCTCCATCCTCCTGGTGCATGGCCGCGAGCGGGTGCCGGCCGCGGCCGCGGTCGCCGCGCCATGACCGGCCTGGCAAGCGGGGGCCGGCTGGCGATCGCCGGACTGGGCCCCGGCGACCCGCGGCTGGTGACGCCGGAGGTCGCCGCCGCCCTGGAAACTGCGACCGACCTGGTCGGCTACGGCCCCTATGTGGCACGGGTGGCGGCCGGGCCGGGCCTGGCCGTCCATGCCTCCGACAACCGGGAGGAGCTGGACCGCGCCCGCCACGCCCTGGACCTCGCCGCGGCCGGCCGGCAGGTCGTGATCGTGTCCTCCGGCGATCCCGGCGTCTTCGCCATGGCCGCGGCCGTGTTCGAGGCGCTGGAATCCGGGCCGCCGGCCTGGCAGGCGCTGGAGATCGCGGTGCTGCCCGGTGTGACGGCGATGCTGGCAGCCGCCGCCCGCCTGGGCGCGCCGCTGGGCCACGACTTCTGTGCCATCAACCTTTCGGACAACCTGAAGCCGGCGGCCCTGATCGAGCGGCGCCTGCGGCTGGCCGCGCAGGCCGATTTCGCGATGGCGCTGTACAACCCGCGCTCACGGGCACGGCCGGAGGGCTTTGCCCGGGCGCTCGCCATCCTGGGCGAGGAATGCGGGGCGGACCGCCTGATCTGCTTCGCCCGTGCGGTCGCCACCGACGAGGAGCGGCTGTCGGTCGTGACCCTGGCCGCGGCGGTGCCGGAGATGGCCGACATGCGCACCGTGGTGATCGTCGGCAGTTCCGCCACCCGCCGGGTCGGGCGGCATGTCTACACGCCGCGCGGCAGCGTTCCGGCGGGCAGCGGATGAGCCAGCCAGCGCAGCACCTCCGCCACCTCGCCGACCCGCGGCCGGTCGGGGATCGGCGGCCGGTCGATCATCACCACCGGCAGGCCGAGCGCGCGGGCCGCCGCGATCTTGGCATGGGCGGCGCCGCCGCCGGCATTCTTCGCCACCAGGCGGGTGATGCCGCGCGCCGCCATCAGCGCCCGGTCGCCATCGACCGTGAACGGCCCCCGGTCCATCACGATTTCCGCCTGAGGCAAAGCGAGCGGCGCCGAAGGCGCCTCCACCATGCGCAGAAGGTAGGAATGTTGCGGCTGGGCTGCGAACAGGTCGACCTGCAGCCGGCCGATCGCCAGGAAGATCCGTTCCGGCGCGCCGGCCAGCGCCGCCACTGCCGCCGCCATGTCGGGCACCACCTGCCACTCGTCGCCAGGCTCCGGCGTCCAGGCCGGCCGCTCCAGCGCCAGCAGCGGCAGGCCGATGCTGGCGCAGGCGGCCACGGCATTGCCGCTCATCTGCGCGGCGAATGGATGGGTGGCATCGACCAGGGCGGTGAAGCCGCCGTCTGTGAGGTAGCGCGCCAGGCCCTCCGGCCCGCCGAAGCCGCCCACCCGCACCGGCAGCGGCTGCGGCCGCAGCGCGGCGACCCGGCCGGCATAGGAGAATTCGCCGTCGATCCCGGCCTCGGCACAGGCCCGCGCCAGAGCGCTGGCCTGTTCGGAGCCGCCGAGGATCAGGACTCTGTGTCGGGAAGCTCTGGACATGGCTGAGCGCGGCATGGACGGGGCCGCCGGGTCTCCCTGGCTGACGATCATCGGGCTGGGGGAAGATGGGCTGGACGGGCTTGGCCTGGCAAGCCGGCAGGCGCTTGAGCGGGCCGAGCTGGTGTTCGGCGGCCCGCGGCACCTGACCCTGGTCGGCGCCGGCGATCGCGGCCGGCCCTGGCCGGTGCCGTTCTCCGTGGCCCCGGTAATGGCCGCGCGCGGACGAGCCGTCGCGGTGCTGGCCTCCGGCGATCCGTTCTGGCATGGCGCCGGCGCGTCGCTGACCGCCACGCTGGATGCAGCGGAATGGGTGGCGCATCCGGTGGCCTCGACCTTCTCGCTGGCCGCCGCCCGCCTGGGCTGGCCGCTGGCGGACTGCCTGTGCCGCGCGGTGCATGCCGCACCGTTCGAGATCCTGCTGCGCGACCTGACCGCCGGCGCGCGGCTCATCTGCCTGGTGCGCGACGGCGCAGCGGTCGGCGAACTGGCCGCCTGGCTCACCGGGCAGGGCTTCGGGCCTTCGCGGCTGACCGTGATGGAGGCGCTGGGCGGCCCGCGCGAACGGCTGCGCGGCACGACGGCCGCCGGCTTCGACCTGGCGGAGATCGCCGCGCCGGTCGCTGTCGCCGTCGCGGCGGAAGGTGGCGCCGGTCTGCCGCACTGCCCGGGCCTGCCCGATGCGCTGTTCGAGCATGACGGCCAGATCACCAAGCGGGCGATGCGCGCCCTGACCCTGTCCGCCCTGGCGCCGCGCCCCGGCGAGAGGTTATGGGATATCGGCGCCGGTGCCGGCTCCGTCGGTATCGAATGGCTGCTGGCGGCGCGCGGGACCACCGTCTCCGCTGTCGAGTCCCAGGCGGAGCGGGCGGAACGGATCGGCCGGAATGCGGCGCGTTTCGGTGTCGCAGACCGTCTGGCGGTGACGGTTGCCACGGCGCCCGCCGGGCTGGACGACCTGCCGCCGCCGCAGGCGGTGTTCGTCGGCGGCGGTGCCGGCCCGGAGCTGCTGGACCGGCTGTGGGCGCTGATCCCGGCCGGCACGCGGCTGGTGGCCAACGCCGTCACCCTGGAATCCGAGGCGCTGCTGGCCGACTGGTCGGCCAGGGCCGGCGGCCAGCTGCTGCGGATCGGGCTGGCGGAGGCGGCGCCGCTCGGACGCAAGCGGGGCTGGCAGCCCGCACGGCCGGTCGTGCAGTGGAGCACCACGAAATGACGGTGCATTTCATCGGCGCCGGACCTGGCGCGCCGGACCTGCTGACCCTGCGCGGGCGCGACCTGATCGCCGCCTCGCCGGTCTGCCTCTATGCCGGCTCCCTGGTGCCGGACGGCGTGCTGGCGCATTGCCCGCCGGGCGCGCGGATCGTCAACACCGCGCCGATGGACCTGGACGGCATCGTCGCAGAGATATCGGCGGCCCATGCCGAAGGGCTGGACGTGGCGCGGCTGCATTCCGGCGACCTGTCGGTCTGGTCGGCGATGGGGGAACAGCTGCGCCGGCTGGACGCGCTGGGCATCCCCTACGACATCACCCCCGGCGTGCCTGCCTTCTCCGCCGCCGCGGCGGCCATGGGCCGGGAACTGACCCTGCCGGAAGTGAACCAGACGGTCGTGCTCACCCGCACCTCCGGCCGCGCCTCCGCCATGCCGCCGGGCGAACGGCTGGAGGCCTTCGCTGCCACCGGCGCGCTGCTGGCGATCCACCTGTCGATCCATGTCCTGGAAGATGTCGTCGCGCGCCTGCTGCCGCATTACGGGCCGGCCTGCCCGGCCGCCGTGGTCTGGCGGGCGAGTTGGCCGGAGGAGCGGGTCGTGCGCGCGCCCCTCGCCGAACTGGTGGCGCAGGTCGGCACGGCGCCGGAGCGCACCGCGCTGATCCTGGTGGGCCCGGGCCTGGACACGGATGCTTTCGGAGAGAGCCGGCTCTACGCCGCCGACTATGAGCGGCGCTTCCGGCCCCGCTCGGCCGCGGCCGGCAGCGGCGGGGAGGCGGAGGGATGAGCGGTACCACCGCCATGCCGCCCGGCCTGCTGGTCTCCGCGCCCGCCTCCGGCACCGGCAAGACCACCGTGATGCTGGGCCTGGCCCGCGCGCTCGCCGATCACGGCCTGGCGGTGCAGCCCTTCAAATGCGGCCCCGACTATATCGACCCGGCCTTCCACCGGGCCGCAGCCGGCCACCCCTCCTACAACCTCGACAGCTGGTCGATGGCACCGGCGCAGCTGCACCGCCTCGCCGGCGCGGCGTCCGGCGCCGACCTCGCCCTGGCGGAAGGCGCGATGGGCCTGTTCGACGGCGCCGCGGCGCCGGGCGCGACCGGCATCGGCGCCAGCGCCGACATCGCCGCGCTGACCGGCTGGCCGGTGCTGCTGGTCCTCGACGTGTCCGGCCAGTCGCAGACCGCCGCCGCGATCGCCCGCGGCCTAGCCGGTCACCGTACCGGGGTGACGGTCGCCGGGGTGGTGCTGAACCGGGTCGCCAGCCCGCGCCATGAACGCCTGGTTCGCGACGGCATGGCCGCCGCCGGCATCGCCGTGTTCGGCGCCCTGCCACGCCGGCCGGACCTGAGTCTGCCGGAACGCCATCTGGGCCTGGTACAGGCGGAGGAACGGCCGGACCTCGAAGCGGCGATGGCCGGTCTGGGCCGCTTTGTCTCCGAGCATCTGGACCTCGACGCGATCCTGGCCGCAGCCCGTTGCGGCGCCATCGTCACGACCGAAAGCCATGCGCAGCTGCCCGACCCGCCCGGGCAGCGCATCGCCCTGGCCCGGGACCGCGCCTTCTCCTTCGTCTATCCGCACCTGCTGGATGCCTGGCGGCGGGCGGGGGCGGAGATCCTGCCCTTCTCCCCCCTGGCGGACGAGGGGCCGGCGCCACAGGCCGATTGCTGCTGGCTGCCGGGCGGCTATCCGGAACTCCATGCCGGCGCCCTGGCCGCTGCCGGGCATTTCCGGCAGGAGCTGCGGGACTTCGCCGACAGCCGGCCGGTGCATGGCGAGTGCGGCGGCTACATGGCGATGGGCGCGGGCCTGGTGGACGGCGACGGGGTGCGGCACGAAATGGCCGGCCTGCTGGGCCTGGTCAGCAGCTTCGCGCAGCGCAAGCTGCACCTGGGCTATCGCCGGGCGGTGCTGGCGGCGCCGATGGCCGGCTTCGCGCCCGGCACGGCGCTGCGCGGGCATGAGTTCCACTATGCCTCCGTCCTGGCGCAGCCGGATCCGCCGCTGGCGGAGGTGCAGGACGCCGGCGGCGCGGTGGTGACCGAGACCGGTTCGCGCCGCGGCCATGCCACCGGCACCTTCTTCCACCTGGTGGCCGGATCATGAGCGGCAGCGGCGGCAAGGGCTTCGTCAGCTTCGTCGGCTCCGGTCCCGGCGATCCGGAGCTGCTGACCCTGAAGGCAGTCGACCGGCTGGGCCGCGCCGACGCGGTGCTGTTCGACGACCTGGCGGCAGGGCCGATCCTGGGCCATGCCCGCCCCGGCGCGGAGCTGGTCGGCACCGGCAAGCGGGCCGGCCGGATCTCGCCGAAACAGGACCAGATCAACCGCCTGCTGGTCGACTATGCCCGGCGCGGTGCCCGGGTGGTACGCCTGAAGTCTGGCGATTCCGGCATCTTCGGCCGGCTGGAGGAGGAGATCGGCGCGCTGCGCGCCGCCGGCATCCCGTTCGAGATCGTGCCCGGCGTGCCGTCGGGCATCGCCGCGGCCGCGGCGCTGGGCATCCCGCTGACCCGGCGCTGCACCGCCCGCCGGGTGCAGTTCGTGACCGGCCACGACCAGACCGGCCGCCTGCCCGGCGACATCAACCTGGCCGCCCTCGCCGACCCCGCCGCGACCACGGTGATGTACATGGCGAAGCGGACCTTCGCCGCCCTGGCGGAGCGGCTGCTGGCCGCCGGCCTGCCGGCCGACACGCCCGCGGTCTATGCCGAGAGCGTCTCGACCCCGGCGCAGCTGGTCCGCCGCGCCACCCTGGGCAGCATCGCCGCGGCGCTGGCGGATGCCGGCGACGGGCCGGCGCTTGTGCTCTACGGCCCGCTGGCCTTCGACGACGCGGCGGCCGACCCGGCGACGCCCCTGTCGGGGGAGGACGAATGACCGCCCTGTACCTGGTCGGCATCGGCACCGGCGATCCCGGCCACCTGACCCTGGGCGCCGTGGCGGCGCTGAACGGGGCCGACCTGATCCTGCTGCCGGTGAAGGCCGGCGAGCGCGGCGAGCTGGCAGCGCTGCGCCGCGCCCTCTGCGCCACCCATCTGCGCGACCCGGCACCGCCGGTCACGGCCTTCGAGATGCCGGAACGCGATCCGGCCATCGCCGACTACGATGCGCGGGTCCGCGCCTGGCATGACGGGATCGCCGCCCGCTGGGCGGCGGCGATGTCGGCCAGCGGAACCGCCCCCGCATCCGTCGCGCTGCTGGTCTGGGGCGATCCGTCTCTCTACGACAGCACCCTGCGCATCGCGGAACGGCTGCAGGCGAACGGGGCGATCTCGGCCGTGCATGTCGTGCCCGGCATCACCGCGATCCAGGCGCTCTGTGCTGCCCACCGGATCCCGCTGAACGGCATCGGCCAGCCGGTCCTGGTCACCACCGGCCGGCGCCTGCGCGCTGACGGCTGGCCTGCCGACATTCCGACCGTCGTCGTCATGCTGGACGGCCAATGCGCCTTCACCACCCTGCTCGACCGCAACCTGCACATATGGTGGGGTGCCTATCTGGGCATGGACCGCGAGATGCTGGTCGCCGGCCCGCTGGCGGATGTCTCCGACCGCATCCTGGCCGAGCGGCAGGCCGCGCGCGACCGGCACGG
This sequence comes from Marinibaculum pumilum, assembly GCF_042646425.1. Lineage (NCBI taxonomy): Bacteria > Pseudomonadati > Pseudomonadota > Alphaproteobacteria > Rhodospirillales > Rhodospirillaceae > Marinibaculum > Marinibaculum pumilum. Next base: position 73,507 of record NZ_JBHRTR010000019.1, on the reverse strand, counting down.
CTGGATCATGGACACCTATCTCCTGTCCGCGCCCGCGGACGAATGACGTTTAGCTGTCCGCGCCCGCGGACGGGTGACCCGGAAGGATCGGATTGCGATGAGCGAACGGGACGAAGGGCTGACCGCGATTCCCTGCGGGGAACCCTATGAGGGCGAGCCGCCCCTGCTGGACGGCCCGCGCGAACCCGGCTGGCTGCAGCCCTGGAGCGGCTTCGACCCGCACTGCACCCGTGCGGACCATGACTGTTCCCGCCTGCCCTCGCAGACCGCGAACATCAAGACCGCCGGCGCCTATGACGGCATCGAATGCGGCGGCAACCGCTGGGCGGAGATGGCGGCGGCGGAGGCGCGGCTGTCGGTCGACCAGGGCGGCGGCCCGTTCGGCGCGGTGATCGTGCAGGTCGACGACGAGACCGGCGCGGCGATCCGCTACTGGCGCAACCGCAACCGGGTGACCGCGACCTTCGATCCGACAGCGCATGCCGAGGTCTGCGCGATCCGCGACGCTGCGCGCGAACTCGGCGTCTACAATCTCGGCCGCATCGCCCGCGACGAGGCGCGCCTGCCGCAGGCCGGCGCCACCTCCACCTGCATCCTCTATGCCTCCGCCGAACCCTGCCCGATGTGCTATGGGGCGATCTACTGGGCGCGGATCCCGCGCCTGGTCTTCGCCGCCACCCGCTACGACGCAGCGGTGCAGGGGGTGGAGTTTTCCGACGAGGCGCTCTACCGGGAACTCTCGCTGCCCTATCGCGACCGCCCGGGCATCCGCGCCCGCCAGGCGACGATCCCGACATCTCTCGACGCCTTCAACCTGTGGAAACGCAGCGAGATCGTGCCCTACTGAAGCGGGCCAGGCGCGGACCGCCGGGACAGCAGCGATTTCCCGCGCCTACAGCCCAGGGTTGATTTTTCTTGACGAAGGAAGGAACATAAAGTAAACATTGATGGAACTTTCGTGGCTACCGGAGGAGGATTTGATGACCCTCAGGACGCGCCTGCAGAGCAGGGGATACCCGTCCCCCGCCGCCACATCGGCCTCGGCCTTTCTCCCCGACCTCTGGAGGTCTCTGGTCGGTGTCCGGCCCGATCCGGGATCTTCCTCCGCTGGCAAGTCCAATGCCGGCAGCCCACCGGAAGGCGTCGCACCCGACGGCATCTCGACCCGCCACCCGCCCCACCTCCCGCAACGTCCGGCGGCCTCCTCGGGCCGGCCGGCGGGGTCTGGCCACCACCTCTCCAACCAGCTCCCGCCCTGGGGCCGGTTGGGCGGCAACGGTGTGGAACCTCCTTCCGGTACACTTCCAGTCTTGTCTGATGCGCAGGACCGCATCGACAGCCTCAATGCCAACACACCTGCCCTGTTCGAGATCGCCGACAACCCGAACGCGGATGGATCCGAGCCATGGCATGAACTTGGCTGGCTAGGACGTGCCGCAGTTCTGCAGCATGACCACATCATCGCCGAAGAGGCACGGCGCCAGTTCCTCGATCCCGACCTGCTGCGCGCGGTGATCTATCTGGAGAATGCACGCGGCGCCTCCTATGGCATGCCATCCGACATCGCCTACGAGGCGATGCCCGACTGGGTGCGGGAAGATATGCTGAGCCATATCGGCCTGGACAAGCCGAGCATCCTGCCGATGAACATACAACCGTCGACCTGGGGGCCGCTCGGGCTCGACTCTCGCAGCGCATTCGACCCACAGACCAATATCCGCGCCGGCGCGACCCTGCTGCGGCGCATCGTCGACCGCGTCCCCAACCCGGATCCGGCCAAGATCGGCTCAATCTACAATTTCACCGGCCGGGAGAACGTGAACGACTATGGCGCCGCGCTCGCCCGCGTCTATCGCGAAAGGCCCTGGGAAGAGAGGCCCTGGGAAGAAAGGCCCTGGGAGGATCGGAGATGAGCATCTCCGGTCCGGCCGGAACCCTGGCGATGGCCGGACCCGGAGCAGACGGCAAAGGAGCAGACGGCAAAGGGAAGGACTGCCGCGCGGCCGGATATCCCCTGGCGGAGCGGCCAAACTGGATGCGGTTCGGCGACCGGTTGGGCCGCACCCTCGCCCTGATCTGGCTCTGCTGGCTGCTCTTCGCGTCGCTGGACTTCTGGCTGACCGGACAGCCGTTCTACGCCCTCTACCTGGGGCTCGCCGGAACGCCCGTAATCCTCCTCGCCGGATTCGCCCTGGTCCATCCTCTGTTGCTGCTCTCCAGCCGGCTGGCCGGCTGGCCGGCGGCAAGCACCAGCGGGATGGCCGCAGCTCAGGAGGACGCAGCACAGGAAGACGAGGTCCGCCGCGGCTGGCGGGCCAGGGCGGCGTTCTGGCTGCTCCTCGCCGGACTGCCCTGTGCCGCTGCGCTTGCCGGCTTTCTCCCCTACGTCGCCGAGATCGACCTGGTGGGACGGGATTTGTGCCGGTTCGAGCCGGCGGTGGCGGGGCAGTCCGCAGGCCTGGCGCTGCCGAGCGGCGAGGCAGAGCGTGCGTATTGCCGCCTGGACCCGGTGCTGGCCACGATCGCGGTCCTGCCCCTGCCCCTGGCGGTCGTGATGCTGACCGCCGTGCTGCTGACCCTGGTCCGGGGCGTCTTCTTCGCCCGCCGACTGGCACCAGGACGGCGCGGGCCTGGACCGGACGCGGGCTTTGCCAATCCGCTGCCAGGCGTCTTGGCCGGCACCGCAGCGCCCCTTCTGACCGGCCTGTACATCCTCGCCCTTGGCCTGCTGCTGGCGACCGGTCCGTCACAGGCCAGCAGCGAGACGCTGTGGCTCGTCAGCCTCTTCGCTCCTCTCCTGGCTCTGGCCAGCCTGCCCCCAGCCTGGGCGCTGATATGGCTTGGGCGACGGCTGTGCAGGGTGCTGCGCCCCGGAGCGCCGACCGGGCCGCATTCCCCGGAGTGAGCGGTGGCGGACTGAGCATTGGCGTGAGCGAGCATCGCGGCAGGGCTTCGAGATCCTGCCCTGCTGATACAGACCATCTTCCGGGCTGCCGCAGCTTCCGATGGCAAAGCCGGCGCTGATTTGGAGCCTATGGAGCACATTCAGGACAAGGGAACTTCGCCATGTTGCCATGTCTCCAGAAGCCTGCGCGGCGACGCATGGCATTTGGCGACCATGTCGGACCGGTGCTGCTTGCGGCATGGCTTGGCCCGGCACTGGTCATCGGCGCCTGGCCGATGTGGCACGGCAATCCGGAGGTCCTTGCTGCAGGGCTGACCGTGGCGGCTCCGGCACTGACGCCGACCGCCTTCGCCGTGCTGTACAGCGCTCTGTGGATCCTCGGCCGCGAGACAGGCTGGCCGTACCGTCCGACAGCGCGGGTGGCAGGGGCTTCGCGTGGACGTTCCGACCATCGCTCCCGCCAGGCCAATCGCTTCCTGCCAGACCATCGCTTCCTGCCAGACCTGGCGTTCTGGCTGCTGGTCGTCGGACTGCCAGGCCTGCTGTCGCTGCCGGTCGCGCTCAGCGCCGTCGCCAAAGCCCCACCGCCATACCCCGCCGGCCTGGAGGGCGGCGACCTGTGGACCCTCCTGCGGCGCGGCGTGACGGGAACCTTCCCGCTGGTGATGCTGCCCTGGTCCTGCGCCTGCGCAACGGCGGTCGGCCTGTGGCTCTGCGCCAAACGGCTGTCGGACCGGCGGCGGGGCGCCACGCCGGACCTGCCCCTCGCCGCGGATCTGGGCGTCGTGGCGCCGACCCTGGCTATCGGCTTCCTGCTGGCTGCCACCTTGGCCGTGCCGGCCGGCCGCCTCGCCGCGGGGACTTCGGACGGCGTTGCGGCCGCCGTCGTGCTGGCGGGCATGCTTGCGCTCTCCCTGGCCGCCGCCCCGTTTCTCTCCCCCGTCGCGCTGCCGGCCCTGCTGCTCCTGTACCGCTGGCGCCGGGGTCGGACCGGCCCCGGCAACCGCCGCCACCCGCCGACAGCGCCGGCCGGCAGCCAGCGGAGGGGTCCGGCCGGGAATCATCCGCTGGCTGTGTAGCGCCGCGCCATTCATCGCCCCAGCACCAATGTGCGACACGGCTGGACCGAGGCTGCGGCAGCGCTGGCGGCGAGCCCGCAGCTCCGGCTTGTGCTGGATAGCCCCCTGGGAACGGGTCAGGGACAGGGCACACGCCGCCGAAACGCAAGCGGGGGGCGGGAGCGTCCGCCGCTCCCGCCCCCCGCCTTCCTTGCGGAACTGCCGGCTGACGGCTGCCGCTATTCGGCCGCGGCCTCCGCCGGGGTGGAACTGTCGTTCCAGTAGGCGGCGGAGCGGATGTTGAACATTTCGCGGAACTGCTTCGTGGAGTTCGGCAGCACCTCGCCGGTCTCCCAGTCCAGCAGCACGGCGTAACGCCGGCAGCAGTCCATGGCGTCGATCTCGCCCGCCTTGAACATGCGGGAGACCTCCGCCGGGTCGGTGGTCAGCCAGTCGCGGCGCTGCCCGCGCATCTGCTCGCGCAGCTTGCGGGTGGCGGCATGGTCGACCTTGTACTCCGCCAGGTCGGCATCGACCGTCTCGATCACCACGCCATAGTCGCGGGCGGCACGGGCGATGGAGACATAATCGTCGGCGACATCCTCCTTCACCGCCTCGGGATCGCGGTCCAGCGGGTCGCCATAGCCGCCGCCGCCGGCCGTCGGGCGGGAGAACCAGTCACCCTCGACGATCGGCTCGTCGGAGAAGACGGAGCCCATCCATTCGTCGGCGCCGGTCGCCTTGCGGCGCAGGGTCAGGCCGTGCGGCATCGACGGCAGGCCGCCCTGCATGCCGAACACGATCGCCCGCTCGCGGTCGCAGATATAGGAGATCACCGCCTTGTCCGCCTTGGTCAGGAAGGTGGACTTCACCACCCCCATGCCGCCGCGGAACTTGCCGGGCCCGGCGCTGTCGGTGCAGATCTCGAAGCGCTGGGTGAGGATCGGGCTGCCGCGCTCCTGCCCTTCCACCGGCTGCGCCTGCAGGCCGGTGCCGAAGCAGGCGGTGGTCGGGCCGGAACCGTCGCGGCCGTTGCGCGCGCCCCAGCCGCCGGGCAGCCAGTCGTACAGCATGAAGACGGAATCGGTCGCCTTGTTGTGGCCGCCGGTCAGCAGGTATTCCAGGTTGAAGGTGCAGGCCATCGCCCGCTCCGGCATGATCCGCGACCAGGTCTCGTAGGTGCCGTTCATGATCTTCTCGTAGACCATCATGAAGCCGGTCACCGCGGTCGGCCATTGCGCGTTCACCACCGAGCCCTCGGGCGCGACCACCTTGATCGCCCGGTAGAAGCCGGAATTCAGCGGCAGGTCGGGGAAGAAGGTCTTCATCCCCCCGACGATGCCGGAGAAGGTGGTGCCGAAGGCGGAGTTGTAGAGGGTGCCGATGACGTCGTGGGAGCCGGAGAAGTCGTAGACCACGTTGTCGCCCTTGATGGTGACCTTGGTCTTGACCGGGATCATCCCCTCGCCGCCGGCCGGGTCGCGGTCGATGAAGTCCACCGTCTCCCAGCTGCCGTCGGGCAGGGCGGTGAGGCGCTGGCGCACGGCGCGCTCGACATAGTCCTGCACCGCGGCCATGCCGGCCTTCACGACCTCCTTGCCGTACTTCGCCACCAGCCGCAGGATCTCGCGCTCGCCGACCCGGGTCGCCTCGATCTGCGATTCCATGTCGCCGATGATCGCGGCCGGGTCGCGGGTATTGCCGGCGATCATGTCGGCGATGTCGCGGCGGAACTCGCCGGCATCGACGATCCGCACCGGCGTGATGCGCAGGCCTTCCTTGAACATCTCCTTCGCCATCACGTCGAAGGAGCCGGGGACGGAACCGCCGATATCCGCCCAATGGCCGTTCGCCTGGGCATAGCCGATCACCTCGCCCTCGGCGAAGACCGGCCGCACCAGGCGCACATCGTTGAAATGCGTGCCCCCGGTATAGGGGTCGTTGACGATGAAGACGTCGCCCTCGCGCATCTTCCCACCGAACACCCGGATCACGTCCTTGCAGGAATAGTGCAGGGTGCCGACATGGACCGCGATGTCGTAATTGCCCTGCGCGATGGTGTCGCCATTGGCGTCGTGCAGCGCGTTGGAGAAGTCGCGGTTGTAGATCACGAAGGAATAGCAGGTCCGCAGCACCTGCTCCGCCATCTGGTCGACGGTGTTGATGAAGGCGTTCTTCAGCACCTCGAAGGTGACGGGATGCAGTTCGGTCTCGGTTGCCATGGTCATGCCTCCTCGATCCGCATGATGATGTTCATGTACTGGTCGATCTCCGCCTTCACGCCGGGCGGGATCACCGTGGTGGAGTCCAGCTGCTCCACCACCGCCGGCCCGGCGAAGCTGACCCCGGCGGGGATCTCCTCGCGCCAGTAGACCGGCGTGTCGATGCGGCTCTCGCTCTCGTCGAAGCGCACCTGGCGGGTGCCCTTCGGCGCCGGCAGCTCGCCGCCGGTCGGATGCTTCGCCAGTTCCGCATGCGGGGTCTTGCCGATCGCCCGCAGGTTCAGCCGGTACAGCTCCACCGGCGCGCCGTCGCGGCGGAAGTTGAAGCCGCGCTCATGCTCCTGGTGGAAATGTTCCACCGCCTCGTCCAGGTCGGTGAAGGGGCTGCCGACGGTCACCGCCAGCGACCGCCACTGGCCCTGGTACATCATGTCGATGCTCCGCTGCAGCACCATGTCCTCCGGTGCCACGCCTTCCTGCGACAGCCGCTCCCGCGCCTCGCTCTCCAAGGCCTTGAACTCGGTCTCGATCTCGCCGGCATCGGCCTCGGCCACCGCCTTGATGTAGGAGAAGCCCAGGTCGTGCTGGATGTCGACCAGCAGGCAGCCCAAAGCCGAGGTGACCCCCGGCGCCGGCGGCACGATCACCGCGGGGATCGACAGCTCCTTCGCCAGCGCCGCGCCGTGCAGGGCGCCGGCACCGCCGAAGGCGACCAGCGCGAAGTCACGCGGGTCGTAGCCGCGGGTGATGGAGATCAGCCGCACCGCGTCCGCCATGTTGGCATTGGCGACGGAGACGACGGACAGGGCCGCTTCGTCCAGGCCCAGGCCCAGCGGCTCCGCCACGCCGGTGCGCACGGCGTCCTTCGCCTTCTCGATGTCCAGGTTGATCTGGCCGCCGGCCAGGCTGGTGCCCAGCCGCCCCAGCACCACATTGGCGTCGGTGTTGGTCGGCGTGGTGTTGCCGTTGCCGTAGCAGGCCGGGCCCGGCGTGGCCCCCGCCGATTGCGGGCCGTTGCGCAAGGAGCCGGCATCGTCGATCCAGGCGAGCGAGCCGCCGCCCGCGCCGATCGTCAGCACCTCGATGGAGGGGAAGCGGATCGGATAGCCGAACTCCACCGACCAGTCCTTGGTCACCCGGGTCTCGCCGTCATAGGCCATCGAGACATCGGTGGAAGTGCCGCCCATGTCCAGGCCGATGGAATTGCGGAAGCCGCAGAGCATGCCGATATGGCGGCTGGCGATGGCGCCGGCGGCGATGCCGGAGGCCGCCAGCCGGGCGGAGAAATCCTTCACCGTATGGGCGGTCATCACGCCGCCGCCGGAATGCAGCAGCAGCAGGTCGGACTTGTAGCCGTCCTCCGCCAGTTTGGAGCCCAGCTCCTCCACATACTTGCTGACCACAGGGGTCAGCACCGCGTTCGCCGCGGTGGTGGAGAAGCGCTCATGCTCGAAGATCTCCGGCAGAACCTCCGACGAGACCGAGATCGGCACGCCGGGCATCTCCTCCGTCAGGATCTCCTTCATCCGCTTCTCGTTCGCCGGATTGACGAAGGCGTTCATGAAGCAGACCGCGACCGAGGCGACCTGGCGTTTCTTCAGCACCCGCGCGACCTCGCGCGCCTCCGCCTCGTCCAGCGGGGTGACGATGGCGCCGGAGGCGTCGACCCGCTCCGACACGGTCAGCCGGTCGCGGCGGCGGATCGGCGGCGGCGCCACGTCGTGATAGGTGTCCCAGAGGTCGTTCTTGTCGGCGCGCCGGATCTCGATCACGTCGCGGAAGCCCTTGGTGCAGACCATCGCCCCGCGCGGATAGCTGCGCATGATCAGGGCATTGGTGGCGACCGTGGTGCCGTGGGAGAACAGGGTGACGTTGGAGAGGTCGACCTTGGCTTCCTGCAAGCCCCGCATCACCCCGTCGATCGGGTTCGGGGTCGAGGCGGATTTCGCCACCCGCAGGGCGCCCGTCGCCTCGTCCAGGACGTAGATGTCGGTGAACGTGCCGCCGATATCGACGGCGACACGGATGTTCTGAGCCTCAGCCACTTAAAGCCTCCAGATGGGCGGAAATCGTCACGAAAGCGACGATTGTAGGAGAATCTTGCAGCGCAGCAAGCGGGGCCGCGGCACGCCGCCAGCCCCCCGCCTCATGGCTGCAGGCGGCTCCGGCGGTACAACCGGGCGTGCCTGGCCCTGGGCAGCAATCAGCCGCGCGGCGCCGCCTGTGCCCCGCGCACCAGCCGTCCCGGCAGGGCGCCGGTCGCGGCGCCGTTCTCCATGATCACTTCGCCGGAGACGATGGTCGCGTCATAGCCCTCCGCCTCCTGCATCAGGCGGCGGCCGCCGGCCGGCAGGTCGTAGATCATGTGCGGCGGGCGCAGGGTCAGGCGGTCGAAGTCGATCAGGTTGATGTCGGCCTTGTAGCCGGGCTTCAGCAGGCCGCGGTCCTGCAGGCCCACGGCGGCCGCCGTGTCCGATGTCTGCGCCTTTACGATCCAGGGCAGGTCGAGCTTCGGCCCCCGGGTCCGGTCGCGGCCCCAGTGGGTCATCATCGTGGTCGGGAAGCTGCCGTCGCAGATGATGCCGCAATGCGCCCCGCCATCGCCCAGGCCCAGCACGGTATGAGGATGCAGCATCATCTCCCGCGCCGGCTCCAGGTCGAAGCCGGCATAGTTGAACAGCGGCACGTAGATGAATTCCCGCCCCTCGTTCTCCAGCAGGATGTCGTAGATCAGCTCCCGCGGGTCGCGCTGCTGCGCGGCGGCCTGGTGCTGGATACTGGTCTCCGGCCGCGGCTCGTAGTCCGGCGGGTCGCCCAGGCGGAACTGCTTGTCGAAGCGGGTCAGGATGTGCCGCACCAGGTTGGGCAGGCGGCCCGGTTCCTCCGCCATGATGCGGGCGCGGAAGTCCGGGTTGCGCATCGCCGCCACCCGCTCCGCCAGCGGCAGGTCCTTGATTTCCCGATAGGTCGGGTGGGCGATGAACGGGTGCGCGGAGCCCTGCAGGCCCAGAAGGGTGCCGATGGGCCGGCCGCAGACCTGCGCCTTCATCGACAGGCCCGCATCGTTGAAGGCGGTGATGCGGCCGAGGATATCGCGCCAGACGTCCGGCGCCGGGTCGGTCTGGCTCAAGGACAGGCTCAGCGGCCGGCCGGAGATGCGCATCATCTCCTGCAGCATGGCGAACTCGTCATCGACATCGGCATCGCCGACCCGCGCCCAGGCCACCACGTCGGAGATCACCTGCAGCACGCCACGGCCGGTGCGGCCGACCCCTTCCGCGATGCCGACCAGTTCCCGCGCCGCGGCGCCGTAGGACGGGGTCGATTTCCCGTCGCTGGTCTGGTGGTTGAGGCTGCGCGAGGTGGTGAAGCCGAAGGCGCCGGCCTCCACCGCCTCGGCCGCCAGGCGGGCCATCGCCGCGATATCGTCGTCGGTCGCCGGCTCCCTGTCCGCGCCGCGCTCGCCCATCACAAAGACCCGCAGCGCGCCGTGCGGCAGCTGCGCGCAGATGTCCAGGTCGTGCGGGATCGCGTCCACCGCGTCCAGATAATCCGGCATGGAGTTCCAGGACCAGGGCAGGCCTTCCGCCAGGGCGGTTCCGGGAATGTCCTCCACCCCCTCCATCAGGCGGATCAGCATGGCATGGTCGTTGTCATGCACCGGCGCGAAGCCGACCCCGCAATTGCCCATCACCACCGTGGTGACGCCATGGTTGGAGGAGGGGTTCAGATGGCTGTCCCAGGTCACCTGGCCGTCATAATGGGTGTGGATGTCGACAAAGCCCGGGGTGACCAGCCGGCCGTCGGCGGCGATCTCCCGCCGGCCGGCGCCCGCGACCTTGCCCACTTCGACGATGCGGCCGTCCCTGACCGCGACATCGCCGGAAAAGGCTTCCGCACCGCTGCCGTCGACGATGCGGCCGTCGCGGATCACCAGGTCGAACGCACTCATTCCATCCCTCCCGAGGGTTCGCCGGTCGCCGATGCGCCGGCCTTGGTTGCAGCCAGGATCGGCGCCCTTGAACGCCCGGTCAACAGATGTCGATTGACAGGCCTGTCGCCGGCGGCTAACCAGCGCGCCAGGGAAGGGGCCCCCGCCGCTCGCGGGCGAAAGCCATGGTGAAGCCCCCCGGGTCACACAAGGCCCGGCACTGACGATCCGCCTTCTGCGCCAAACTTCAGGCATGCGGACGGCCGGCAATGCGAGCCCCCGGACGACTGACCCGCATGCACGCTGGAAGAGGTGCTGCCATGGACGGATCCGTCCGCACGACCCCGGAAAGGGTCCCGCCCGTCGAGACGTTGAAGAGCCAGGCCCGCCGCCTGCGCGACAGCCTGCAGGCCGCCGGCACGCCGGTCAGCCATGCACAGGCGCTGGAGCTGCTGGCGCGGCAATATGGCTGCCGCGACTGGAACGTGCTGCATGCCGCCGCCGGCAACCGCCCGCCGCCGGCGCCGGTCCAGCTGGGCGACCGGGTGCGCGGCCGCTACCTGTCCCAGGCCTTTGCGGGCGAGATCATCGGCGTCCGGGAACTGGCCGAGGGCCGCTACCGGATCACCGTGCAGTTCGACGAGCCGGTCGACGTCGTGACCTGGGACAGCTTCTCCGCCTTCCGGCGGCGGGTGTCCTGCACCATCGACCGGCGCGGGCGGACGGCGGAGCGCACCTCCGACGGACGGCCGCATATGGAGCTGGCGTTATAGCGCGGGGCCGAAGCGAGCGGTGGCGTCACCGCATCTCGCCCCCGTCGTCCTCGCCCTTAAGGCGAGGACCCATTCCGCAAGCTCTGCGGCGCCTCACTGATGGCGGAATGGGTCCGCAGACGAAGTCTGTGGACGGCTCAAGGCCGGGGTGACGGTGGGTTGCGGGCGAAACGGCGTCAGTCCACCTCAATGGGCGTGGCTGTCGCCGAACAGGTTGATCACCACCACGCCGGCGATGATCAGGCCCACCCCCGCCAGCTCCGCCCAGGACGGCACCTGCCGGTAGACGATGGCCGCGACCGCGACGATCAGCGCGGTGCCCAGCCCGGACCAGATCGCATAGGCGATGCCGACCGGGATCACCCGCACCACCTGCAGCAGCAGCAGGATCGCTGCGCCATAGCCGGCGAAGACGATCAGGCTGGGCACCAGCTTCGTCAGGCCGTCGGCGGCCTTCAGCGCGCTGGTGCCGATCACCTCGGCCACGATCGCCAGGCCGAGCAGGATGTAGGCGCCGATCATCGCGACTTATCCTGGGGGCAGCCGCCCGGGGCGCCCGGCCGCGGGAACTGCACGATGCCGGTATCGGTCGGCACCCGGTAGGCGCAGCCGTCCGGCGCCACCGCGATCGCCCCGCTCACCTGGGCCTCCGTCTCTCCCACCTCCTCGATCGACCAGGCGCCGTCCTGCCAGCGCAGGCGGGCAATGCGGCGCCGCGCCTGGTCCGGCGCCACGATCCAGTTGGTGCCGCCGGGCACCGCATCGACCAAGGCGGTGTTCGGCAGGGCGCTGCCGAAGCGATGGGTGGACCAGCCGGGCAGCTGCGCGGCCTCCGTCAGGTCGGCGCTGCCGGGCGTGTAGCGGTAGAGCCGCAGCACGCCGCCGATATGCGGCGTGGTGACGACGGCCAGAAGCGGCGCGCCGCCCCGGCCCCAGGGCACCGGCCCGACCGGCGACAGCCAGCGGTGGAAGCCCAGGGCCGGACCCTGCGCCAGGCGCCGCAGCTCCCCGTCGGCGGTGCCGTAGAGCGCCAGCCGGGCGCCGCCCTCCAGATCCGTCTCCACCACCGCCAGTTCCGCGGTCCCGTCGCCGTCGGCATCCCAGAAGCGGACCTCCCGGTCCTCGAACACCCGGTCCTCGGGCAGCACGGCCACCAGGCAGTCCATCCCACGCGCCTGCGCCGCCGGTCCCTGCAGCACCAGTACCCCGGGTTCCGCCGGTTCGCCGAAGACGCCATGCCGGTAGCTGTCCCGCGGATCGGCGAGCCAGGCACGGTCACCGCCATGCGCCGCCACCTGGCCCACCGGCGCCAGGCCCGGACAGGCCGGCGCTTCGCCGGCGGCCGGGGCCGCAGCCAGGATCGACAGCAGCAGCGGAAACAGGAACCTGGCGGTCACGATGCGGTATGCAGCGCGCCGGTCGTCCCGGCGGCGCCGGCCAGCCCTGCCCGGGCCAGTTCCGCATCCAGCCGGCCTTCCTCCACCGCATGGCAGGCCACCAGCGCCTCGCCGCCCCCCGGCACGGGTTGCGACAGGGCCTGCGGCCGCTCGCTGCGGCAGCGGTCGTTGGCGAACGGGCAACGAGGGTTGAAGGCGCAGCCCGGCGGCGGTGAGATCGGGTTCGGCACCTCGCCCTTCACCGGCTGCCGCGCGCGGCCCGACATGCCCAGGTCCGGCACCGCATCCAGCAGCATCCGGGTATAGGGATGCCGGGGACTGCGGAACAGCTGCTTCGCCGGCGCCACCTCCACCAGGCGGCCCAGATACATCACACCGATGCGGGTCGCCATGTGGCGCACCACCGCCAGGTCGTGGCTGATGAACAGGTAGGTCAAGCCGAACTCGTCCTGCAGGTCGCGCATCAGGTTCAGGATCTGCGCCTGGACCGACACGTCGAGCGCCGAGGTCGGTTCGTCGCAGACGATAAATTCGGGGCGGTTGGACAGCGCCCGGGCGATGCAGATCCGCTGCCGCTGGCCGCCGGAGAATTCGTGCGGGAATTTCCGCCCGTCGGCGGCGTCCAGGCCGACGGTGCGCAGCAGGTCCGCAACCCGGTCCGCGATCTCCGCCTTGTCCTGCGCCATGCCGAAGGCGCGGATCGGCTCCGCGATGATATTGTCGACCCGCCAGCGCGGATTCAGGCTGGCATAGGGGTCCTGGAAGATCATCTGGAAGCGCCGCCGCAGGCGGCCCAGCGCGCCGGCATTGGCCGGGTCGCCGATATCCATGCCCTCGAAGGCGATGCGGCCGGCGCTGGGCGGCATCAGGCCGACCACCAGCCGGGCCACGGTGGACTTGCCGCAGCCGGATTCGCCGACCAGGGCGAAAGTCTCGCCGCGGTTGACCGTGAAGCTGACCCCGTCCACCGCTTTCAGGTGCAGGCGCGGCGCCCCCTCCAGAAGCCGGTTGAGGAACGGCTTGGAGACGTCGAAGACCCGCCGCAACTCGTCCACCTGCAGCAGCGGTGCAGCCGCCAGCGGCTCGGCATCTGCAGCAGCGACGCTCACGACCGGCCCTCCGCCAGGGCTTCCGGAACCGCGTCCTGCAGCGCCAGCCAGCAGGCCATGTCTGTGCGGCCCGCCGGCATCGGCTCCGGCCGGTCGACATGACAGCGGTCGAAGGCGTGCGGACAGCGCGGATGGAAGGCGCAGCCGGGCGGGATCGCGGTCAGGCGCGGCATCGCGCCGTCGATCTGCACCAGCCGCGCCTCTTCGCTGTCCAGTTTCGGGATCGAGCCCATCAGGCCCTGGGTATAGGGATGGCGCGCATGACGGACCACGGCGTCGACCGGGCCGATCTCCGCCAGGCGGCCGGCATACATCACCGCCACCCGGTCCGCCGTTTCCGCGATCACGCCCATGTCGTGGGTGATCAGCATCACCGCCGCGCCATGTTCGGCACAGATCCGCTTCAGCACGGCGATGATCTGTGCCTGGACCGAAACGTCGAGCGCCGTCGTCGGCTCGTCGGCGATCACCAGCTGCGGTTCGGCACAGAGTGCCAGGGCGATCACCGCACGCTGCCGCATGCCGCCGGAGAACTGGTGCGGATAGCTGTCCACACGCTCCGCCGGGGCGGGGATGCCGACCTCGGCCAGCAGGTCGATCGCCCGCCGCCGCGCCGCCGCCGCACCCAGGCCGGTATGGGTGACGATGGTCTCCACCAGCTGCTCGCCGATCGTGAACAGCGGATTCAGGCTGGTCAGCGGGTCCTGGAACACCATGCCGATATGCCGGCCGCGGATCTTCCGCATCCGCGACGGCGGCAGGTTGTCGATCCGCTCGCCGTGCAGCCGGACCTCGCCGCCGCCGATCCGGCCCGGCGGCTCCAGCAGGCCGATCACCGCCGCCCCGGTCAGCGACTTTCCGGCGCCGGACTCGCCGACCACCCCCAGTACCTCGCCGGCGGCGATGTCGAACGACAGGTCGTCGACCGCGCTCAGGGTGCCGCGCCGCAGCGGGAACTCCACCCGCAGGTTGCGGACCGACAGGACCGGTGTGGCTGTTTCGGCCATCGGCGGCTTGCGGCCCCGGCTACTCGGCCGCCTCGCGGCTCGCCTCGCTCAACGGCAGGGCGGTCTGCGCCAGATGCACCCAGTAGGTGGCGCCATAGGCGATGACGTCGTCGTTGAAGTCGTAGCCGGGGTTGTGAACCATGCAGCTGCCTTCGCCCGCGCCGTTGCCGGCCCAGATGTAGCAGCCCGGCTTCGCCTGCAGCATGAAGGCGAAATCCTCCGACCCCATCAGCGGCGCCGGGTTGGTGTTCACCCGCTCCGCCCCGGCGACACGGGTCAGCACGTCGGCACAGAGCTGGGCCTCCGCCTCGCTGTTGATGGTGGAGGGATAGCGCCGCTCGTAGGTCACCTCCACCGTCGCGCCGAAGGCGGCGGCGACGCTCTCGGCCGTGCGGCGGATATTCGCCTCGATCATGTCCTGCACCGCCGGGTCGAAATAGCGCGCGCAGCCGGCGATGAACACTTCGTTGGGAATGACGTTGTAGTTCGCCCCGGCATGGATCTGGGTGATGCTCAGCACCGCCGATTTGATCGGGTCCACGTTCCGCGAGACGATCGCCTGCAGCGCGGTGACGATGTGGGAGGCGACCACGATCGGGTCGACGGTGTGGTGCGGGATCGCGGCATGGCCGCCATTGCCGGTCACCCGGATCTCCAGCATGTCGAAGCCGGCCATCATCGGGCCGGGCTTGACGCAGAAATGGCCGACCGGATGGCCCGGCATGTTGTGCATGCCGAACACCGATTCCACCGGGAACTTCTCGAACAGCCCGTCCTCGATCATCACCCGGGCGCCGCCCTCGTTCTCCTCCGCCGGCTGGAAGATGAAGTGGACGATGCCGTCGAAGTCCGGCTTCTCCGCCAGATGCTTCGCCGCGCCCAGCAGCATGGTGGTATGCCCGTCATGGCCGCAGGCATGCATCTTGCCGTCGATGGTGGAGCGGTGGTCGAACTTGTTCTTTTCCTGCAGGTCCAGCGCGTCCATGTCGGCGCGCAGGCCGATCGCCCGGTTGCCGCCGCCGGAGCGCAGGGTGCCCACCACGCCGGTGCGGCCCAGGCCGCGATGCACCTCGATGCCGAAGCTCTCCAGCTTCGCCGCCACCAGCTCGGAGGTGCGCTTTTCCTCGAAGGCGGTCTCCGGATGGGCGTGTATGTCGCGGCGGATCGCTTGCAATTCCTCGCGCCACGACGAAATGCGCTTGTACACCGGATCGTTTTCCATCCTGACCTCCTGATCGCTGGCGCGGCATCAGCAAACGCCGCGGGCCGTCCGTTGCGGATACTAAGCCAGATGTTGCCAGCCGCCGCCAGAGCCACCCGTCCCCGATTTCGGATCTGCGCTCTTCTTCGGGCGGCCGTCCTGGGTGCCCTCGCCGCCTGTGGCACCGCCCTGCCCGCCGCAGCCAACGACAGCGCCACGGCCCCGGCGGAGGATGCCGCCCTGCAGCAGGCCGCACCGCTGGCCGCGCTGGAACCCGGTGCGGTGCTGCGGCTGGCCGACGGAACCGCGCTGCGGCTCGCCTTCCTGCGGCTGCCCGACGTGATGACCGACCTTCCGGCCTCCGGCGACGGTGCCGCGATCGAGGTCGAGGCCTGGCGGGAGCGTGCGGCAACCGCCCTGCGCGACATGCTGGGCGGTGCGCCGGTCCGTTTCCGCGCGCTGGCCGCCGCGCCTGACCGCTACGGTGCCCTGCCCGCGATGGTGCTGGCCGCCGACGGCACACCGGTGCAGGAAGCACTGCTGTCGCGCGGCCTGGCACGGCTCGACCTGGCGGGATTGGCCGCGCCGGAGGCGGAAACCCTGCGCGCCGCGGAGGCGCAGGCCCGCATGCGACATCTGGGCCTCTGGAACGCCACCCCCTATCGGGTCCGCGCGCTGGCGGAGCTGTGGGACTGGGTCGGCACCTACCAGGTGGCGGTCGGGCGGGTGCACAGCGCGGCACGGGTCGGCGATAAATTTTTTGTCAATTTCGGGCCTGAGTACGACAGCGACGTCACGGTGTTGTTCAAGGGCCCCGTGGCGCGCCGGTTCCGCGATGAGGTCGCAGCCGGGCGGCGCCTGGAAGGCTGTCCCGTCCTGGTGCGGGGCTGGATCGAGTTCTGGAACGGTCCCCTGGTAGCGGCGAGCATGCCCGCCCAGGTGGAACCGCTGGAGAGTTGCGAAGGAGAGGCGGAGCGATGAGCGGCGCAGGAGCGGTGGAGTCCGTGAACGGAACGACAGGCGGCACCGGACCGGGAGACGGCAGGCCGTCCGGTCCGAGGGGGGCCGCGGCGCGCGGGCGTCGCCGGCCGCTGGCCGTGGCGGTCCTGGCGCTGTCGCTGCTTGGCGGGACCGCCCTGCCGGCCGCTCTGGCGCCGCCGGCCCAGGCCCTGGGCGAGGAGGATGACGGCTGGCTGCCGAACCTGATCTCGCCGGAGCAGGAGGCGCAGATCGGCGCGCAGCAGCACGACCAGATCGTCGCCCAGTATGGCGGCGTCTACGACGATCGGGGGCTGGGCGCCTATGTGGCGGAGATCGGCAGCCGCCTGGCCGCCGCGTCCGGCACCGGCGCGGACAGCTACACCTTCACCGTCCTGGATTCGCCGATCATCAACGCCTTCGCCCTGCCCGGCGGCTATGTCTACGTG
Organism: Marinibaculum pumilum; assembly: GCF_042646425.1. Classification (NCBI taxonomy): domain Bacteria; kingdom Pseudomonadati; phylum Pseudomonadota; class Alphaproteobacteria; order Rhodospirillales; family Rhodospirillaceae; genus Marinibaculum; species Marinibaculum pumilum. The sequence goes on along the minus strand of NZ_JBHRTR010000019.1, from coordinate 56,477 downwards.
ACCCGCGGGCTGATGGCGCTCGCCAACAACGAGGCGGAACTGGCCGGCGTCATCGCGCACGAGATGGGCCATGTCATCGCCCGCCACGGCACCGAGCGGATGAGCCGGGGCATGATTGCCGAACTCGGCACCGCGATCCTGGGCTCGGTCTTCGACAGTCCGATCGCCGGCGGCCTGGCGCAGACCGGCGCCGGGCTCTGGCTGTCCGGCTATTCCCGCGACCAGGAGCGCGAGGCCGACAGCCTGGGCCTCGACTATATGCGCCGCGCCGGCTATCCGCCGATCGCCGTCGGCGCCTTCCTGGGCACGATGGGCCAGATGGAGGACCTGCAGAAGAAGCTGGGCAAGGGCGGCGGCGGCTTCGCGCTCATGGCCACCCATCCGCAGAACGCGGAGCGGGTGGAAGCTGCGGTGGCCCAGGCCGGCGGCAATACCGATGCCGCCTGGCAGGGCCGGCTGGGCTTCGGGCGGACCGCCTACCTGAACAGGATCGACGGCATGATCTATGGCGACGGCCCGAAGCAGGGCTATGTGCGCGGCAACCGCTTCGAGCATCCGGAACTGCGCATCGCCTTCGACGTGCCGGACGGTTATGGCCTGACCAATACGCCGGAAGCGGTTCTGATCAAGGGCCCCGGCAATGCGCAGGGCGTTTTCGACTCCGATCCCCGCAGCAATCCGACCCCCGCCGGCGGCGACCCGCTGATCTATATCCGCGACGTCTGGGCGCCGCAGCAGCAGGTGAAAGGACTGGAGCGGGTGGAGGTCAACGGCCAGCCGGGTGCGACCGGCCTGGTGGATCTGCGCAGCCGGTCCGGCGCGCAGACGGTCCGGCTGGTGGCGATCCGCGCCAACGGCGCCTTCTACCGCTTCCAGTTCAGCGCGCCCTACAACCAGGCGGGCGCCGTGGATCCGGCGTTCGAGCGGATCGCACGCAGCTTCCGCATCCTCTCCGCCGCGGAAGCCAGGCGCATCGAGCCTCTGCGCCTGCGGGTGGTGCCGGTCCAGGCCGGCGATACCTCCGCCAGCCTGGCTGCGCAATCGGCGCTGGACGCGCCGAAAACCGACCGCTTCCGGGTCCTGAACGGGCTGCGCGCGGGCGAGGAGATCGCGCCCGGGGAACGTGTGAAGACGGTGCTGTAGTTAGGCCGCCGGGCGGGCGCTCAGAACTCCAGGCGCTCGTCCGGCGCCAGTCCGGCCCGTCGGCCGATCTCGGCGCGTAGCTTGCTCATCGCGTTCTGTTCGATCTGACGCACCCGCTCCTTGCTGATGCCCAGCACCTGGCCCAGGCTTTCCAGGGTCACACCTTCTTCCGCCAGGCGGCGTTCGGCGATGATCATCCGCTCCCGCGGGGTCAGGCCCTCCAGCGCCGCCTCGAGCCAGCGCGCGCGGGTGACCGCGTCCCGCATCTCCAGCACCGTCTGCTCCGGCGTGGCACGGTCGTCGGCCAGCACGTCCTGCCATTCGTTCTCGCCATCCTCGCCGATCGGCCGGTTCAGCGACTGGTCGGCGCCCGACAGCCGCAGATCCATGCGTTCCACATCGGCTTCGCGGATGCCCAGATGCTCGGCCACCCGCCGCCGGCCGTCGGGCGGCATCGGGCCGTCCTGCACCTCGCCGATCTGGCTGCGCAGGCGGCGAAGATTGAAGAACAGGGTCTTCTGCGCCGCCGTCGTGCCGGTGCGCACGATCGACCAGTTGCGCAGGATGAAGTCCTGGATCGCCGCCCGGACCCACCAGCCGGCATAGGTGGAGAAGCGGACCTCGCGCTCCGGGTCAAAGCGCTCAGCCGCCTGCATCAGCCCGACGACCCCCTCCTGCACCAGGTCGGAGAGCGCCAGCCCGTAGTGGCGGTAGCGGCCCGCCACCGCGATCACCAGCCGGGTATAGGCGGTGATCAGTTCGTGCAGCGCGGCCTCGTCGCCATCGCGGCGCCAGGCCAGGGCGAGGGCCTGTTCCCGCTCCGCGCTCAGGAGCGGGGCATGCATCGCCTTGCGGATGAACCGCCTGTCGGCATTGAGGGAAAGGTCGTTCGCTGTCGCGGACATGGTCGGTCCTCCCGCTTGCCTGCCCGGCGGCGCAAGGCCGCACCGCCTGAAACGGATACGCGCGAGAGGCCGTCCTGGATCAGCGGGCGGGAAGGATGGACGAGGGCGAAGGAAAGGCGACGGCGCAGGAACGACCGGCGCTCAGCCGTGCAGCAGCTCCAGGCGGCTGCCATCGGCTGCGAAACAGGCCGCGGCCAGCGGGCCGCCGAAGCCGCAGCCCTCGTCGAGGGTCACGGCATAGGGGGTGCCGGGGCGCGCCTCCTCCGCGCCGCCTGCCGTGCGGCCCTCCGGGCTGCGCCGGAAGCCGCGGACCACGAGGCCGAAATCGTCGAACGGCTGGTCCATCCGGTCGAAATAGCCGGATCCCCACCAGAAGGTGTCGCCCTGCTCGGTCAGGGGCCGGCTGGGATCCACGCCGGCGCTGACGAACAGCATGCGGCGGTCCGCGGTATAGGCGGCGCGGCGGATGCCGTTCAGAAGCTCGTCATGGCCTGCATGCGCACGCAGCGCCTCCCGCGCGTCGCGGGTCCAGCGGCTGGTGGCGACCACCCCTTCCTGGAAGGCGCTGCGGGCCGTGTTGGCGGACAGGCGGTAACCTGCCAGGGTGCCGCCGATGCCATGCGCCAGCATCCAGGACAGCACGTCGCCGGGCGAGGAGGCGAACTGGATCTGCAGCAGCTTGCGCCACATCTCCTCCTGCTGGCCGCGCAGGTAGACGATGTCCTCCGCCTCCGCCCCGGGCAGGCAGAGGAATTCGCGGCGGAAGGTCAGCAGTTCGTCCAGCACGCCGGGCACGTCGGGGCCATGCCCGAGGAAATTGCCCAGATAGACCAGCCGGTCGCCGGCTTCGAGCCGGTCGGCCATGGCGCCATGCAGGGCGGACAGGCGGCCGGCCTCGCCATGGATCGAGGCGACGGCCCAGACCCGCCGACCGTGACGCAGAATCCCGAAGACCGACTCGTCGCTCATCGACCGCCGCTCATGCCGTGGAACCATGCAGCGACACGGTAGCCCGCGGACCGCTGCAGGACGGGCCTGTAGCAGTGCCGGCACCGCGCTGACAAGGGGATCGAAAGGCGGACACGAACGGCGGCGCCGGGCCCGCCGGTTGCCGGCTGGCGCCCGGTGGCCAGGCGCATGACCCGGCCGGCCCGCGCAAATTCGGTCCGCGAACCGGCAGGGTCATGATGCCGGAAAGGTCAGGCCGCCAGCACTTCCTCGAGCCGCCGGGTCGCCTGCTCCTCGTCGATCCGCTCGATGGCGGCGAGTTCGCGGGCCAGGCGGTCCAGCGCCGCCTCGTAGATCTGGCGCTCGGAATAGGACTGGTCGGGCTGCCCGGCATTGCGGTGCAGGTCGCGCACGACCTCGGCAATCGACACCGGATCGCCGGAATTGATCTTCGCTTCGTATTCCTGCGCGCGGCGGCTCCACATGGTGCGCTTCACCCGCGCCCGGCCCTTCAGCGTCTCCATCGCCGTCTTCATCTTCTGCGGCGAGGACAGCTTGCGGATGCCGACGCTGTCCACCTTGGTCAGCGGCACGCGCAGGGTCATCTTGTCCTTCTCGAACTCGATGACCATCAGCCGCAGGTGGTGGCCGGAAATCTCCTGCACCTCGATCGCCAGGATGCGGCCGACGCCATGGGTCGGATAGACGATATAGTCGTCCGGTGCGAAATCCGTGCTGTCGTCGGTATCGTTGGCCGGCCGCGCCGCCTTGCGCGCCTCGGCTTCCGAACGGGCATTGGCGGCCTTGGCGAGATCCTCGGTCCGGCGTGCCGTGGCCCGCGCGGGCACGATCATCGCCTTCGCGGCGCCCTTGCGGTTCGCGCCTGCCTGGGAGTCGTTGGCCGGCGCCGCCGCGACGGCGACCTTCGCCTTGGGCTTTGCGGCGGCCTTCCTGGCTTCGCTCTTTTTCGGCGCCGTCTTCTGGGCAGCCGTCTTCTCGGCAACCGTCTTCTCGGCAGCCTGGGCCGGAGCCGCCGCCTCCGTCGCCTTCTGGGCGGTCTTGCTGCTGGTCTTCGACTTCGCGGCAGGCGCTGCGGCGCTGCGCGTTTTCACATCTTCCATTTTTTCTACGCTACCTGTGGTCGCGGCCTTTGCAGCCGCCATTCTGTTTCGTCCGGCTTCGCCCTTGCCCGCGGCCGATTTCGGCGTTGCGGCAGGCTTGGCCCCTGCAGCCTTGCGCGACGACGCCGGCACGCCGCCCTCTGTCTTGCTCTTGGCCGCCGCGGCGGCCGAACCGGAAGTCTTTCCACCCTTAAGCCCCTGCCCCGCGGCCGCCATCCGGTCGCTTACGGACCGGGCGGCAGCCTGCGCGACGGGGGCCCTTGCGGCTTTTTTCGCCGCTGCCTTGCCTGCGGCCGCCGGCGCCGAGGCGGACTTACCCGATGCGGGCTTTCCGACTGCGGGCTTTGCGGCTGCGGGCTTCGTTGTCTTCGTCGTCTTCGTCGTCGCCTTCACCTGCTGCGGGGCGGCACGGCCTGCAGCTGCCGCCTTCCGGCCGGCCGGCTGCTTCGACTTCGGCGCTCCGGCCGCGGCCTTGCGCGCGGCCGGAGCCCGCGCCGGCGCCTTGCCGGAATCGCCCTTGGCAACCGATGTAATCTTTGCCGCCGATCGGCTCTTGCCCGCAGCCGATTTACCGGCTACTGAACCGCCCGTCGCGGCCTTGGCGGGCCGCGCCGCGGCGGCTGACTTGCCACTGCCGGACCTGGTCTTGGCGGCGGTTGCCTTGGCCGTACCGGCCTTGGCTGCACTGGCCTTGGCTGCACTGGCCTTGGCTGGAGCGACTTTGGCGGGCGCAGCGGCCGACTTGCCTGCTGGCGCCTTGCCGGCCGGCGCCTTGCCGGTGGTTTTGGCGGCCAGCTTGCCGGCGGCAGCGGCGCTTGCGCGGCGCTGCACACCGGACGGCGTGGCACCCTTCGCGGGACGCCGGGCAGGCTGGCGATTCTTGGAGCGATGCTTGCCGGTCGAGGGACCGGCACCTTCCTCGCTGACTTCGGCCGCCGCAGCGGCCCCGTGAGCAACAGAAGAAGACTGCATGGTGCTAACGCTTCCTGGTCTGGTAGTGACCCGCCTTCACAAGGCGGGACCGGCCCGCAGCGCACAACAACGCCCTATCGGCGAAACGATGAACTCGCACACCGCACGATAGGCCGCATTCGTCGTCGACAGACGCGCCGCCGCGCACCGAACCCGTGTCAGGGATTTCCGCAGCGCAGGATGATCAAATCCTCACGGCGTTTCCGGTAGCCGCCAAATTATCACAGTTCGGCTGGAAAAATCAAACATTTCCGGGACATAGGGCAGGTCACCGGAATTTCAATATGCAGTGGTATGGCTTCGTTGCAGCGCAGGGTTTCGCGCTCGTCTGGGCGCGCGGACGCCCCGGCCAACGCGACGCACGTCATTCATGCGGCACGGAAATCCGCGCTGCGCGCACCGGCAATGTGACACCGGGGGCAATGTGACACCGGGGCCGCGAGGGCCCCGGCGCTGATGACGGAGAGGCGGTGCCGGCCCTGCAGCCGGCTCAGCTGCCTTCGCCCGGCTGCTCGCTGAAGAACTTCTCGTATTTGCCTTCGACCCCCTTGTACTCCTCCGCATCGGCCGGCTCCTCGCCCTTGCGGGTGATGTTCGGCCATTTCGCGGAATAGTCGCGGTTCAGGTCGAGCCACTTCTCGGCCTCGCCCTCGGTATCGGGCAGGATCGCCTCAGCCGGGCATTCCGGCTCGCAGACGCCGCAATCGATGCATTCGTCGGGATGGATGACCAGCATATTCTCGCCCTCGTAGAAGCAATCCACGGGGCAGACCTCGACGCAGTCCTGGTATTTGCACTTGATGCAGGCCTCGGTCACGACGTAGGTCATGTTTCCTGTTCTCCGTCATCCAACTGCCGGCGCGACGCGGCGCAACGCCGCCTGGCACGCCGCCGGCACGCCAGGTATCCCCCGGTCATCTGTTTGACGCGCCCGGACGGGACCGGCTTCGGCAGGTCCCCGACGGGCGCGCGGCGATAGCCGCGCCGCGCTGCCGGCAGGACGGCGGCGGTCGCGGCGCGATAGCCCCACATAGCAGGCGGAACCGGCAAGTCAATCCTCCAGCCGCGCCCCTCCGGCGACGACGGGCTGCCCGGCCGCCGGCACATCCTCGTAGGCCAGCGCCGCATCCGGCGCCGAGCCCCGGCGCAGCGGCAGCTGCAGGATGCGCACCACGCGGATCTGCCGCCCCTGGGGAAAGGTCAGCACGTCGCCCGGGCGGACCAGCGCGTGGGTCTTCTCCACCACCTGGCTGTTGATCCGCACCCGGCGCCCCTCGATCAGGGCCTGTGCCTTGCCGCGGGTCCGGACGAAACGGGCGAAGACCAGGAACTTGTCCAGGCGCAGCCCGTCGCGCCCCTCGGCCGCCGGCCCCGGCATGGCGCCGGGCACCGCCTCGGCATGGGCGCTCACGGCTGCTTCGCCTGGCGCGACCGGCCGCGCCGGCGGCCCCTGCTGGCGGGCTTGCCCTCCGCCCCGCGTCCGGACCCGGCATCGCGCTTCGCGCCCGGCGCCGGCCGGCCGGCCAGCACGAGCTGCTGCAGCGGCGCGAAGGGGGAGGCGGCATGCACTGCCTGCCGCCGCGTCTCGTCCGCCTTGCGACGGCGCGGCGCCTCCGTCTTGCCGCGCTTGTACCGTCGCTGGTAGCGCAGCTGCCCGTCCTCGCCCCGACTCGGCTTGTAGCCCAGGCCCGCGAGCACATGGCCCAGGTCATCCGGGCTGCATCCCATCAGCGACATCAGGCCCGGATCCGCCGGCACCGGCCCCTCGCGCGCCAGTGCGCGGGTAGCATCGGCGACCCGGTCCAGCATGTCGAACCGCACCGCACGGTCGCCGAACACCATGAAGCCGGCGGCCAGCCACCAGCCTTCCGCCGGCGGTGCGGTCCCGGATGCCGCCAGATGGTCCCGCACGCTGAGCGATGTCAGGCCGGCGCGCGGCGCCGGCGGCAGCGGCGAGAGGCCGGCATGGACCGCGAACAGGCAGCATTTCAGCTGCGTCGGCGCCGGCTTCAGGAGCTGCGGCATGAAGGCCCCCGATTCGCCGATCCGGATCCCCTGCCGCCGCAGCAGGCGGCGGTCGTCGCGGCCGATGTCGCGGGACAGGTCCTGCATCTCGCTGCGGGGCACCGTGCCCAGCCGTTCCGACAACCTGAAGGCGAGCCCCCGGGCCGGCCCGGAAAGCCCCGCTGGCAGGCCGTCCGGCAGCCGCAGGAGCGGCGCCAGGACCTGCGCCACATGCCCATCCAGCCAGGCGGCGAGGCGGGCGGCCGCACGCTCGCGCGCCGGCCCGTCGAGTGCCTCGTGGGCCAGCAGGCGGATGCCGGGCCGCAGCATCGTGCTGCCGGCCACCAGCTGGCCGGCCGGCGCGGCATGGCCGTCCTCCTCCCACAGGATGCGACCGGTCGCGGTGTCGAGGCTCAGCGCCGCATCCGCCGCCTTTTCCAGAATCGCGGCGCGGCGCTTCAGCGCGCCGTGCAGCACCCGCCGCGCCGCCGACTGCACGGTCCGCGCCTCGCTGCCCGCCGGCGGCCGCTCCGTCTGCCCGGAATCGGCCTGGAACTGCAGTCCGGCGATGCGGCCGACGAACTCGCCCTCCACCGTCACCTCGCCATTGTTGCGCACCACCGCCTCCAGGTCCGCGCCCTCGCGCAGGCGGCGCATCAGTACGGAGGTGCGGCGGTCGACGAAGCGCTGGGTCAGCCGCTCGTGCAGGGCGTCAGACAGGCGGTCCTCGATCGCCCGCGCGCGCTCCTGCCAATGCGCGGCGTCGGCCAGCCATTCGCGACGGTGGGAGACATAGGTCCAGGTGCGGATATGGGCGATGCGCATCGCCAGGGTGTCGATATCTCCGTCGGTCCGGTCCAGCCGGTCGATGCTGCGTGCCACCCAGTCGACCGGCAGCACCTCTTCCTGCCCGGCCAGGTGCAGGTAGAGCCGCTTCAGCAGCCGGGCATGGGCCTCCGGCATGGTCTTGCGGAAATCCGGAACGCCGCAGACCTCCCACAGGAGCCGCACCCGGGCGGGCGAGTGGGTCAGGTCCGCCACCGCCGCATCCTGCGACAGGGTGCGCAGGGTGCGGTCGTCGTCGCTTTCCCGCCCGCGCTGCAGGCGGTCGTGCGGCGGCGGCCGGTCGAGGCTCTCCCGCAGGGCGGCCAGGCTGCGGAAGTCGAGCCCCGGATTGCGCCAGCGCGCCCGGCGCAGCATGTCGAAATTGTGCAATTCCACCCGCTCGATCAGCTCCGGCTCCAGCGGGCCCATGTCGGCGGTGGTGCCGAAGCTGCCGTCGCGCATGTGGCGGCCGGCGCGGCCGGCGACCTGTGCCACCTCCGCCGGCTGCAGGAACCGCATCTGTTCGCCGTCGAACTTGCGCATGCCGGCGAAGGCGACATGGTCGATATCCATGTTCAGGCCCATGCCGATCGCGTCGGTGGCCACCAGGTAGTCGACATCGCGGTTCTGGTAGAGCGCGACCTGGGCATTGCGGGTGCGCGGGCTGAGCGCCCCCAGCACCACTGCAGCCCCGCCGCGCTGCCGGCGCACCAGTTCCGCCAGCGCATAGACGTCGGCGGCGGAAAAGGCGACGATCGCGCTGCGCGGCGGCAGGCGCGACAGCTTCTTCTGCCCGGCATAGGACAGGGTCGACAGCCGCCGCCGGCTCATGAACTGCGCGCCCGGCACAAGCGCGCGGATCAGCCCGCGTGCGGAATCGGCGCCCAGAAACAGGGTCTCCTCGCGGCCCCGGGCGCGCAGCAGGCGGTCGGTGAAGACATGGCCGCGCTCCGGATCGGCGCAGAGCTGGATCTCGTCGACCGCCAGGAAGTCGGTCGACAGGTCGCGCGGCATCGCCTCCACCGTGCAGACATACCAGCGCGGATTGGCCGGGCGGATCTTCTCCTCGCCGGTGATCAGGGCCACCGAGGCGGGCCCCTTCTCCGCCACCACCCGGTCATAGACCTCCCGCGCCAGCAGCCGCAGCGGCAGGCCGATCATGCCGCTGGCATGGCCCAGCATCCGGCTGATCGCGTAGTGCGTCTTGCCGGTATTGGTCGGCCCCAGTACCGCGGTCACCCGGCCGCCGACGACCCGGTCCGCGACCTGCGGCGATGCCTGTTCAGACGCCGCGTCCGGCGGCATCGCATTGGCGCTGTCGGACGGATAACCGGGATTCCACAAGACCGCGTCCCCCAGGGGAATGGACCAGGGCCTCGCGCCATAAGGCGGCAGCGGGGCTGTCACGATGATCTTGGTGAACCGCGGCAGGTTGCAAGGGCTGCAGGCGAAGCCCGCGGAATCGCGGCCCGCACGCGGTTTGACCTGCCCAGACCCCCGCCACATACTCCGAGATCCCTGGAATCGGTGAGTGCGGATGGATCGCCATGGCGGCGGATAATGGAAGACCTACCCTGGACGAATGGGCGGAGCTGGCCCGGCAGGAGCTGAAGGGCAAGCCGCTGGAGGCGCTGACCTGGAACACGCCGGAAGGCATCGCGATAAAGCCGCTCTATACCGCCGCCGACCTGGAGGGGCTGGAGGCATCCGACAGCCTGCCCGGTTTCGCGCCCTTCATGCGCGGGGTGCGCGGCACGATGTACGCCAACCGCCCCTGGACGATCCGCCAATATGCCGGCTTCTCCACCGCGGAGGAGAGCAACGCCTTCTACCGCCGCAACCTGGCGGCGGGCCAGATGGGCCTGTCGGTGGCCTTCGACCTGGCCACCCACCGCGGCTATGACAGCGACCATCCGCGGGTTTCCGGCGATGTCGGCATGGCCGGCGTGGCGATCGATTCCGTCGAGGACATGAAGATCCTGTTCGACGGCATCCCGCTGGACAAGATGTCGGTCTCCATGACCATGAACGGCGCCGTGCTGCCGACCCTGGCGAGTTATATCGTCGCCGCGGAGGAGCAGGGGGTGTCGCCGGAGAAGCTGTCCGGCACGATCCAGAACGACATCCTCAAGGAGTTCATGGTCCGGAACACCTATATCTACCCGCCCGGACCCTCGATGCGGATCGTCGCCGACATCATCGGCTATACCGCCAGCCACATGCCGCGCTTCAACTCGATCTCGATCTCCGGCTACCACATGCAGGAGGCCGGGGCGACGGCGGTGCAGGAACTGGCCTTCACCCTGGCGGACGGCCGCGAATATGTCCGCGCGGCGATGGATGCCGGGCTGGACGTCGACGCCTTCGCCGGCCGGCTGTCCTTCTTCTTCGCGATCGGCATGAACTTCTTCATGGAGGTGGCGAAGCTGCGCGCCGCGCGCCTGCTCTGGCATCGCGTGATGACCGAGACCGGCGCGAAGAAGCCCGGCTCGAAGATGCTGCGCACCCATTGCCAGACCTCCGGCGTCTCCCTGACCGAGCAGGACCCCTACAACAACGTCGTCCGCACCGCCTTCGAGGCGATGGCCGCGGTCCTGGGCGGCACGCAGAGCCTGCACACAAATGCCCTGGACGAGGCGATCGCCCTGCCCAGCGAGTTCTCCGCCCGCATCGCCCGCAACACCCAGCTGATCCTGGCGGAGGAGACCGGGGTGACGAAGGTGATCGACCCGCTGGGCGGCAGCTATTATGTCGAGGCGCTGACCCATTCCCTGGCGGAGGCGGCCTGGGCCCTGATGGAGGAGGTCGAGGGCCTGGGCGGCATGACCAAGGCCGTGGAATCCGGCATGCCGAAGCTGCGCATCGAGGAGGCGGCCGCCCGCCGCCAGGCCCGGGTGGACCGCGGCGAGGATGTCGTCGTCGGCATCAACAGGTACGCCACGCCGGAGGACAATTCGCCGGAGATCCTGGAGGTCGACAATACCCGGGTCCGCGAACAGCAGATCGCCCGCCTGAAGCAGGTCCGCGAGAGCCGCGACGAGGCCGCCTGCAAGGCGGCGCTGGCAAAGCTGACCGAAGGCGCGCAGGGCGATGCCAACCTGCTGGAGCTCTGCGTCGATGCCGCCCGCGCCCGCGCCACGGTGGGCGAGATCTCCGACGCCATGGAGCAGGTGTTCGGCCGCTACCAGGCCACGATCCGCTCGATCTCCGGCGTCTACGGCCAGGCCTATGAGGGCGATGACGACTATCAGCGCATCCAGCGCGCGGTAGAGGGGTTCGCCGCCGAGGAGGGCCGCCGGCCGCGCATGCTGGTGGTCAAGATGGGCCAGGACGGCCATGACCGCGGCGCCAAGGTGATCGCCACCGCCTTTGCCGATATCGGCTTCGACGTCGATGTCGGGCCGCTGTTCCAGACCCCGGAAGAGGCCGCCCGCCAGGCGGTGGAGAACGACGTCCACGTGATCGGCGTCTCTTCCCAGGCGGCCGGGCACAAGACCCTGATCCCGGCGATGATCGCCGCCCTGAAGGCGGAGGGCGCGGAGGATGTCATCGTGGTCGCCGGCGGCGTGATCCCGTCGCGGGACTACGAGATGCTGCGCCAAGCCGGCGTGGCGGCGATCTTCGGCCCCGGTACCAACATCCCGAAGGCGGCGGAGAAGATCCTGCACCTGATCCGCGGGGAGAAGGCGGAGGCCGCCGAGTAGGCCCGGCCGGGCACGGGACAGGCCGGAGGACCGGCGGGCAATGGCGGTCTCCGCCGTCGTGGACGCGGCGGTCTATGCCGGCCTGCTCGCGCTTCTCTATCTGGTGCTGTCGGTCCGGCTGGTGCGCGCCAGGGTCGCCCATCGTGCACGCCGTACCGCCGCGACCCAGGCGGCGCTGGAGCGCGCCGATGCGGCCGCCACCGACTTCGCCGGCAGCGTGCCGCTGGCCCTGATCGTCCTGGCCCTGTGCGACCTGATGGCGGTCAGCCCCTATGTCGTCCATGTCCTCGGCCTCGGGCTGTTGGCGGCGCGCCTGATCCATGCCGTCGATGTCAGCCGGCGCGGGCCCGCCTCCACCGGTGCCTTCGCCGGCATCACCCTGACCTGGCTGGTGATCCTGGGCGCCGCCGCGCTGCTGCTGCTGCGTTGCCTGCAATACCTCGTCATCGGCTAGAGCCGCGGCCGTGTGAGGTGACGCGACAATGACGGACCGCGACGCCCTCCCGCGCTTCATCCCCGCCCCGCTGCCGCCCGACGAGGCGCAGCGGCTGCGCAGCCTGCATACGATGCAGGTCCTGGACACGCCGCCGGAGCCATGCTTCGACCGGGTTGCGGCCCTGGTGCAGCGGGCCTTCGGCACGCCGATCGCCCTGATCTCCCTGATCGACGAGTACCGGCAATGGTTCAAGGCCTGCGCCGGCACCGACCTGAAGCAGATCGACCGCAACCATGCGGTCTGTGCCTATACCATCCGGCAGGCCGATGTCCTGGTCGTCCCGGACGCCCTGCAGGACCAGCGCTTCGCGGCCAATCCGTTCGTGCGGGCCAGCGGCGCCCGCTTCTATGCCGGCGCGCCCCTGGTCGCGCCCGACGGCCAGCGGCTGGGCACGGTCTGCGCCATCGACATGAGGCCGCGCCACGATATTACCGACGAACAGACGACCCTCCTGCAGGACTATGCCGCCCTGGTCGTGGAACAGATGCAGCTGCGCATCGTGGCCCGCACCGCCGATACCGAGCGCCGCAGCCGGGAAACGACGGAACATCGCCTTGCCGAGACGGAGGAGCGCATGCGCCTGTTCGTGGAGCATGCGCCGGCCGCCATCGCCATGCTGGACCGGGAGATGAACTTCATCTCCACCAGCCGCCGCTGGATGGAGGATCTGAACCTGCAGCAGGAGGATGTGACCGGCGGCAACTTCTACGACCTGTTCCCCGACCAGCCGGCGCACTGGCGCGCGCTGCACCAGCGCTGCCTGGCCGGCGAGGTGCTGGAATGCGACGAGGACAGCTATCCGCGCGACGGCCTGCCGACGCAATGGCTGCGCTGGGCGCTGCATCCCTGGCGGGAAGCCGGCGGCGGCATCGGCGGCCTGATCGTCTTCGCGGAGATCATCACCGACCGGAAGCGCACCGCCGAGGCGCTGGAGCGCAACCGCACCTTCATGAAGGCGATCGCCGAGAATGTCAGCGACGGCATCGCCGCCTGCAATGCCGAAGGCCGGGTGATCTTCCGCAACCGCGCCCTGATCGAGATGGCGGGCCTGTCCGCCGACGATGCCCTACCGGGGCCGGAAAGCGGGACCTGGCTGCGGTTGCGCGAGCCGGCATCGGGCCGGCCGCTGGCGCGGACGGAGCATCCGATCCTGCGGGCGCTCGCCGGCGAGCGGATCCAGGATCTGGAGCTGATCCTCGACCGCATGGACGGCAGCCCGCGGACCGTGATCGCCAACGGCCGGCAGATGTGCGACGGCGAGGGCCGCAACCTCGGCGCGGCGGTGACCTTTGCCGACGTGACGGAGGCGCGCCGTGCCGAGGCGCGGCTGCGCGACAGCGAGGCCCGCTTCCGCTCCCTCTACCAGAACACGCCGGTGGCGCTGCACTCCGTCGATCCGGACGGCATGCTGATCAGCGTCTCCAACCGCTGGCTGACTCTGCTGGGCTATACCCGCGAGGAGGTGATCGGCCAGCGGGCGGTGGACTTCATGACGCCGGAATCCCGCCGGGTGGCGCTGGAAGTGGGGATCCCGGAGATCCAGCGGACCGGCGGCGCCCGCAACATGCATTTCCAGTACCTGCGGAAGGACGGCGCCGTGATCGACGTCCTGCTGTCGGCCTTCCTGGAGCGCGACGGGCAGGGCGGCATGGTCCGCTCGATGGTGGCGCTGATCGACATCACCGACCGGCTGCGGATGGAAGGCCAGCTGCTGCAGGCCAGGAAGATGGAGATGGTCGGCCAGATCACCGGCGGCCTGGCGCATGACTTCAACAACATCCTCGCGGTGGTGCTGGGAAACCTGGAGCTGCTGCAATCGTCGATGGACGGCAATCCCGACGCGCAGGAACGGGCCGGGTCCGCGCTGGAAGCGGTGCGCCAGGGCCGCGACCTGACCAACCGGCTGCTCGCCTTCGCCCGCCAGCAGCCCCTCGCCCCCTCGACCATCGACGCCAACGATCTGCTGAACGGCCTCGGCGATCTGCTGCGCAGCACCCTGGGCAACAGGATCGGGCTGGTGTTCGACCTGGCCGCCGGCCTGCCGCCGGTCCGGGTCGATCCGGGCCAGCTTGAATCGGCGCTTCTGAACCTGGCGCTGAACGCGCGCGACGCGATGCCCGAAGGCGGCCGGCTGACGATCGCCACCTCGGTGGCGGTACCGGAGGATCGCGCCGGACTTGCCGGCCTCGACCAGCCGATGGACAGCTTCATCCGCATCACCGTTGCGGATACCGGATCCGGCATCGCGCCGGAGATCCGCGAGACATTGTTCGAGCCTTTCGTCAGCACGAAGCCGGCCGGCAAGGGCAGCGGCCTCGGCCTGTCGATGGTCTACGGCTTCGTGAAGCAGTCGGGCGGGCAGATCCGGGCGGACAGTGCGCCCGATGCCGGCACCCGCATCACCTTCTTCCTGCCCATCGACCGCCAGGGCGCGGCGACCGCGCGCCGCAATGCCGTCGCCGGGACGCCGGCCTCCGGCCGGGGCGAGAAGGTCCTGGTGGTGGAGGACAGCGCCTCGGTCCGCGAGGTCGCCGCGGCGCAGCTGGAGGCGCTGGGCTATCAGGTGCGCCGCGCCGCCTCCGGCCAGGAGGCGCTCGACATGCTGGCGGTCGAGCCGGATATCGCGCTGCTGTTCACCGACATCATGATGCCCGACGGCATCGGCGGCCCCGAGCTTGCCCGCTCGGCCCGCCGGGGACATCGCGGGCTGCGGGTGCTGTTCACCTCCGGTCTTGCCGATCGGACGCAGCTGGAAGCGGCCGGGGTGCCGGTCGGCAGTCCGGTCCTGGCGAAACCCTATGACCGGGAGGCGCTGGCCGCTGCGGTCCGGGGGATCCTGGACAGGGCGCCCCAGGGGTAGCGTGGCGGCGCCATCGCGTGATCACGGGATCGGACGGCTTCGCATTGGTCGCATCACGACCGACTGTGCTAGACATGACGTGTGAAGGAATGCCGGAAGCAACCGGCAATCAAGGGAGGAAAGACCTGATGCGCAAGACCATCGGCATCGTCGGCGTTGCCGCCGCAGCCAGCCTGTTCGCCGCCTCGGCGGTGCTGGCGGACGACCATATCCGCAAGATCGACCCCTCGCCCTACGGGGCCGAGGACGAGGGCGGCGCCGCCGCCCACCTGCTGACGCCCGATGTGGTGAAGCAGGCGGCCGGCCTGATCAAGGAAGGCAAGCTCTACGCGCTGGGCATCGAGACCAATCACATGACCCCGGCCTACCCGCCACGCGGCTGGAAGACCTATGTCGTGCAGCCCGGCCAGCAGGCCGGCGTGGTGCCCTTCCCCAACAACGGCACCTACAACGACGATATCGTCTCCGGCTGGCTGGGCATCGGCTCGCAGATCGACGGGCTGGGCCATGTCGGGGTCGACAATGTCTACTACAACCAGAACCACGCCAAGGACTTCGCCGATGTCAGCGGCCTGAAGAAGCTGGGGGTCGAGAACATCCCGCCGATCGCCACCCGCGGCATCCTGCTGGACATCGCCAAGCAGAAGGGCAAGGAGGTGCTCGACCCCGGCCCCAGCATCACCATGGCGGACTATCAGCAGGCGCTGAAGGATACCGGCCTGGAGATCCGCAAGGGCGACGTGGTGCTGTTCCATACCGGCTGGATGAACATGCTGGAAAAGGACCCGAAGACCTTCGGTTCCGCCGAGCCCGGCGTCGATCCGGCGATCTGCGAGGACCTGGCCGCCAAGGGCGCGGTCGCCGTCGGCGCCGATACCTGGGGCCTGGACGCGATTCCGCCGATGGAAGGCAACGACGTCTTCCCCTGCCACGCCATCCTGCTGGCGCAGCACGGCGTCTATATCCTGGAGAACATGGATACCCGCCAGCTCGCCGCAGACGGCGCCACCGAGTTCTTCTTCACCGTCGGTGCGGGCCGGATCAGCGGCGCGGTGCAGATGATCGTCAATCCGGTCGCCATCCGCTGACCGGTTGAACCGGGTCCGGGGCCCTGCCCCGGACCGTCGTTCCGGGGCCGCATCGCCGATGCGGCCCCTTTTTTCATGCCCTGCCGATCGGCTATACGCAGGCAATGCCTGACACAGCATCCGCCGCCTCGGGCGGTCGCCCCGCCGGCCGTTCGCTTCCCGATACCGAAAGCTTCGCCGCCGCGATCCGCGCCGGCGACCGGCGCATGCTGGCGCGCGCCATCACCCTGGTGGAATCGACCCGGACCGACCATCGCGCCGCGGCGGAAGCACTGCTGGAGGCGCTGCTGCCGGATGCCGGCCGCGCCCTGCGGGTCGGCATCAGCGGGACCCCGGGGGTCGGCAAGTCGACCTTCATCGAGGCGCTTGGCCTGCACCTGGTCGATAGCGGCAAGCGGCTCGCCGTGCTTGCCGTCGATCCCACCTCCGCCCGCAGCGGCGGCTCGATCCTGGGCGACAAGACCCGGATGGAGCAGCTGTCGCGCCGGCCCGAGGCGTTCATCCGCCCCTCCCCCGCCGGCCGCAGCCTGGGCGGCGTGGCCCGCCGCACGCGCGAGGCGCTGCTGCTCTGCGATGCCGCCGGCCATGACGTGGTGCTGGTGGAGACCGTGGGCATCGGCCAGTCGGAAACCGCGGTCGCCGACATGGTGGACCTGTTCATGCTGCTGCTGGCGCCGGGCGGCGGCGACGACCTGCAGGGCATCAAGCGCGGCGTCATGGAGCTGGCGGACCTGATCGTCATCAACAAGGCGGATGGCGACCTGCTGCCGGCAGCGAAGACCGCACAGGCCGACTATCGCTCCGCCCTGGGCCTGATGCGGCCGCGCTTCGCCGCCTGGAAGGCGGAGGTGCTGCTCGCCTCGGCCTTGCGCAGCGAGGGGATCGGCCCGGTCTGGGAGCGGATCGAGGCCTTCCGGCAGGGCCTGACGGACAGCGGCGAATTCGACCGCCAGCGCGCCGACCAGGCCGTCAGCTGGATGTGGCGCGACCTGACCGACACGGTGGTGGAAAGCCTGCAGGCCGATGCCGAGCTGCGCGCCGCGGCGGAACGGCGGGAGCGCGAGGTGCGCGACGGCCGGTCGACGCCGATGGCGGCGGCCCGCAGCCTACTGGAGGCGTTCCTGCGACGGGGACCGGAAGCTGCGCGCCCCTAGCACCCGCCCGTCGCGGACCGGTGCCGTTCCGCTTGACGCCGGCGGGACGGTGCCGTAAACACCCGCCTTCCTGGAATATTGGCCTGTGCCTCGCCTGCACGACAGGTGGGCTGTGCCGGCCGCCGGGACCCACGATGCGGGCTGGCCCCCAGACAGATCCGGACATTCCGGCTGCGGCCGGGCGGCCGCCGCCGGGTGACCGGTGCACGATCGACGGAAAGGAACACGATATGGCACGGCGCTGCGCTGTGACGGGCAAGGGCGTGCAGTCCGGCAACAATGTCAGCCATGCGAACAACAAGACCCGCCGGCGTTTCCTGCCGAACCTGCAGCCCTATACGCTGCAGTCGGAGGCGCTGGGCCGGTCTGTGAAGCTGCGGCTGTCCGCGCATGGCCTGCGCTCGGTGGAGCATGCCGGCGGCCTGGACGCCTGGCTGCTGAAGACCCGCGACGACCGGCTCTCGCCGGAAGCGATGCGGATCAAGCGCCAGATCCGCAAGGCCGGCGCCGCAGCTTCTGCCGCCTGATCGGACGGCCCGGCCACCGTGCCGGGGCGCCGTTGACCGCATGACTGACGACCGGGCCTTCCCCGTGATGCCCCGCATCGGGGTGAGCATCGCCGTCCTGGCGATGATGGCGGCGGTCTATGCCTCCAACCTGCTGGTCGAGATCCCGATCAACGACTGGCTGACCTGGGGCGCCTTCACCTATCCGGTCACCTTCCTGGTGACCGACCTGACCAACCGCCAGTACGGCCCGGCCCGGGCGCGGATGGTGGTCTATGCCGGCTTCGTGCTCGGTGTCGCCCTGTCGGTGGTTGCCGCCGACTGGCGGATCGGCCTTGCCTCCGGCACCGCCTTCCTGGTCGCCCAGCTGGTCGACATCTGGCTGTTCGACCGGCTGCGGCGCAGCGGCTGGTGGCGGGCGCCGCTCGCCTCCTCGGTGCTGGGCTCGACCCTGGACACCGCCCTGTTCTTCAGCCTGGCCTTTGCCGGCACCGGCCTGCCCTGGATCACCTGGGGCGCCGGCGACCTTGGCGTGAAGCTGCTGATGGCCGCGACCCTGCTGGCCCCCTACCGGATGGCGATGGCCTTCCTGGGCTGGAGCTGGTCGCCGCGGCCGGCCGCCTGAGGTCTGCCGCCGCTCCACCACACATCACGGCTTGTCACCCTTGGCATTCGCCCTGTCCCGGGGGGCATCCTCGCCCTTGCGGCCTACCGCATTCACCCATCTCGGCGGCGGCCACTGAGCGGACACTCATACGCCGGCGCCGTTCTACCTCGTTGCCGTCGCCATCGGCCCCCGAGCCTACGGCATTCACATATCTCGTCAGCGGAGATCAGCCCTGCGGTCCTACCTATTTGCCGCATCCTCGGCCCCCGAGCCGAGGATCGTGGCAGGGCGGCGAAGCTGCGCGGCCTCCCTGTCCCGTCAGGCCCCTCGGGTCAAGCCCGAGGGCGACGGCAAAAATTGAGGCACGTCGATGAAATGTATGAATGCAGTAGCCCCGGAGAGGATCCATCCTGCAAGCCCTGCGGTGCTGCATGGCCAGCGGAATGGGGCCAGGGTTTTGGTTCAGCGCATCCCGCCCGCTTCGCGGCGGGCGCCGCGGCCGGCGGCCGCCGCCTGGGCGGTGCCGCTGGCGGCGCGGCCGCTGGGCGTATAGCCCGGCTCGGGACCCGGATCCTCGTCGAACAGCTCGGTCAGGTTCTCCATCATCACCCCGCCCAGCTGCTCGGCATCGACGATGGTGACCGCGCGGCGATAGTAGCGGGTCACGTCATGGCCGATGCCGATCGCGGTCAGCTCCACCGGGGAGCGGCTTTCGATCCACTGGATCACCTCCCGCAGGTGGCGGTCCAGGTAATTGCCCGGATTGACCGACAGGGTGGAATCGTCGACCGGCGCGCCGTCGGAGATCACCATCAGGATGCGCCGCTGCTCCGGCCGTGCCAGCAGGCGGTTATGCGCCCAGAGCAGCGCCTCGCCGTCGATATTCTCCTTCAGCAGCCCCTCGCGCAGCATCAGGCCGAGGCTGCGCCGCGACCGGCGCCAAGGCGCGTCGGCGGCCTTGTAGATGATGTGCCGCAGGTCGTTGAGGCGGCCCGGATTGGGCATCTTGCCTTCGCTGAGCCATTTCTCGCGGCTCTGGCCGCCCTTCCAGGCGCGGGTGGTGAAGCCCAGGATCTCGACCTTCACCGCGCAGCGTTCCAGGGTGCGGGCCAGGATGTCGGCGCACATCGCCGCCACCGTGATCGGCCGGCCGCGCATGGAGCCCGAATTGTCGATCAGCAGGGTGACGACCGTGTCGCGGAAGTCGGTCTCCGATTCCTGCTTGTAGCTGAGCGGCAGGACCGGGTTGGCGACCACGCGGGCCAGCCGGGCGGCGTCCAGGATCCCTTCGTCCAGATCGAACATCCAGGTCCGGTTCTGCTTCGCCAGCAGGCGGCGCTGCAGCCGGTTCGCCAGCCGCGCGACAACGCTCTGCATGCTGTGCAGCTGCTGGTCCAGATGCTGCCGAAGACGGGTCAGCTCCTCCGCGTCGCACAGGTCGTCGGCGACGACGACCTCGTCGAACTCGGCTGTGAAGGCGCGATAGGGCGGCGGCTGCGGCTGGTTGTGCTTCAGGTCGGGCCGCGGCGGGCGCAGGCCTTCGCCGCTTTCCTCGCCGTCGGCGGGCATCTCGCGCTCGCCGGCGGCCATCGCCTCCGACTCGCCGGTATCGTCGGTGCCGGCCTCCTCGGTCTCGTCCTGGTCGCCGCCCATGGCCTCGGCACCGGACTGCTCGCCGGCACCGCCCTCGCCTTCGCCCTCGCCCTGCTCCTGGTCGCTGTCCTCGTCCGGGGTGTCCTGGTCGTCCAGCTCGCTGCCATCGTCGTCGGACAGTTCCAGGTCGTGGATCAGGCGCCGGGCGACCCGCCCGAAGTCGCGCTGGCTGTCGATCGCTTCCAGCAGGTTGTCGATTTCCGACGCGCCCTTGTCGGTGATCCAGTCCCGCCAGAGGTCGACCATCTTGCGGGCCTCCTCCGGCATCGCCCGCCCGGACAGCTGTTCGCGCACCAGCATGCCGACGGCATCCGCCAGCGGCGCTTCCGACCGGTCGGTCATCCGCGCAAAGCCGCGGGCGCGGCATTTCTGGCGCAGGGCCTGGTCCAGATTGTCGGCCATCCCGGTCATCTGCCGGCAGCCGAGCGCTTCCACCCGCGCCTGCTCCACGGCATCGAACACGGCCCGCGCCGTGCCGCCGACCGGCAGCATCTTCGCGTGCAGGGCATCGTCGTGATGCCGCAGGCGCAGCGCCATGCCATCGGCCAGGCCGCGGATATTGCCGAGCTCGGCCCGGTCCATCTCCCGCGAGGGCGCGGGCAGGCGCGCCCGGTCGCCGCGCAGGCCCGGCGTCTCCGGTCCGAAGCTGACCTGCAGCTCCTTCTCGCGGGCGATGGCGCGGGTCGCGGCCGCGATCGACCGCTTCAGAACCTCGCCCGGGCTTTCCTTCTGCTGTCCGCTCACGTCGTTCGGTTCAGGCCATCTGGACGTTGGCGGCGGATTCCGGCAGCTCCTCGCCGAAGGCGCGCTGGTAATACTCCGCCACGGAAGGCCGCTCCATCTCGTCGCACTTGTTGAGGAAGGTGACCCGGAAGGCGAAGCCGATATCGCCGAAGATGCGGGCATTTTCCGCCCAGGTGATCACCGTCCGGGGGCTCATCACCGTGGAGATATCACCCGCCACGAAGCCCGCGCGGGTCATGTCGGCCACATCGACCATGGCGGAGATCTGCTTGCGTCCCTCGGCGGTATCGTATTCCGGCGACTTGGCGAGGCAGATGTTCACCTCCGCATCGTGCGGCAGGTAGTTCAGGGTGGTGACGATGTTCCAGCGGTCCATCTGGCCCTGATTGATCTGCTGCGTGCCGTGGTACAGGCCCGTGGTGTCGCCCAGCCCGACGGTATTGGTCGTCGCGAAGACCCGGAAGCAGGGATGCGGGCGGATCACCCGGTTCTGGTCCAGCAGGGTCAGCTTGCCCTCGACCTCCAGCACGCGCTGGATCACGAACATCACGTCCGGCCGGCCGGCATCGTATTCGTCGAACACGATCGCGGTGGGGGTCTGCAGCGCCCAGGGCAGGATCCCTTCGCGGAATTCCGTCACCTGCTTGCCCTCGCGCAGGACGATCGCGTCCTTGCCGATCAGGTCGATGCGGCTGATATGACTGTCCAGGTTCACCCGGATGCAGGGCCAGTTCAGGCGCGCCGCGACCTGCTCGATATGGGTCGACTTGCCGGTGCCGTGATAGCCCTGGACCATCACCCGACGGTTGTGGGCGAAGCCGGCGAGGATCGCCAAGGTCGTCTCCCGGTCGAACAGGTAGGCCGGGTCCGCGTCGGGTACGTGGTCGGTCGGTTCGCTGAAGGCCGGCACCACCATGTCGGTATCGATGCCGAAGACCTCCCGCACCTTCACTTCGGTGTCGGGCAGCGTGCTCGCTTGCGAGCCGGGGGTATTGATCGGTGTCTGGGTATTCATGCCTTGGATATCTTGGTCATTGCAGGCGTCATTCGGCAGACGTATCGATGCGGCGGCCGGCGGCCTGACAACAGGCCACCAGCGCATGCCGCCGAGGCACGTCTGCCATCGGGGGCTACAGCCCGCACGCCCATGCCCTTCCCGGCCGGAGGCGCGGTCCGGACGCGCAGTTAAGCATACCCACAGGCAAGAAGGTAGCGATACGCCTTGTTCACTGCCTTGAAGCGGTCCTCCGACCGCTTGTCGCCGCCCGTGGCATCCGGGTGGTAGCGCTTGGCGAGTTCCTTATACCGCGCCTTGATGTCGTTCAACGTGGCGTGCCGGTCAAGCCCGAAGACCTTCAGCGCCGCGCCCTCGCCCGGCTTCATCGGCCGTTCCGCGGCGCGCGGGTCGATGCCGTCGATGCCGCCATCGGCCCCGAAAGCCGCCGCGAAGATGCCGAGTTCGTCACGCATCCGGATCTCGTCGCCCCACTCGCCCGGCGACCCGCCGCGGCCGCTGAAGCGCCGGGTCGGCCGGTGCCAGGTGACGTCCTCGTGACGATAGGCCGCGATCTGGTCCGGGGTCATGCCGGCAAAAAAGTCCCACGCGGCGTTGTAATCCCTGACATGAGCCAGACAAAACATGTAGAACCCGTCCGCGCGGCGCCGGCTGCGGGGGGCGCGGAAGGTGCCGTCATCCGCACAGCCGGGCCAGGCGCAACTGCCCTGTGCAGCGGCCTGGACCGCCGAGCGGAGCTTCAGCGCGGCATCGCCATCGCCGGCCGCGGCGGCCATCTGGCCGTCCGCCCCTTCGACGATGGACTCGTTGACCTTACGTTGCGGCATTTCCCGGAGTATGCGTAGGAGCCAGGGCACAGGCAATCGCGCCGGACAGATGCCGGCAGCCACCGGCGGAAGACCTGGAAGCGAAAAACCTGAAATCGGGGCGTCCGCGTCGCAACGCGGCGCCGGGAGGACACGGAATGAACGTCGCAAAGCGCATCGAGGAAAAGCTCCGCAGGGCGTTTGCGCCACAGCATCTTGAGGTGATCGACGAATCCGCGGCCCATGCAGGCCATGCCGGGGTCGCGGAGATGGGCGAAGGGGCCAGGGAAACCCACTTCCAGGTCCAGATCGTATCGGACGCCTTCGAGGGCAAGTCCAGGCTCGATCGCCAGCGTTCGGTGAATGCCGTGCTGGCAGAGGAACTGTCGGGTCCGGTCCATGCGCTCAGCATCCGGGCGCGGGCGCCGGCGGAAGTCGGCCACTGACAACGGCATCTTGCCGCTATTCAATGAGGGCAACTTATGGTAGGTGGCACCGTTCAAATGCGAGAGTTATGCCAGACAACGACCCCGGGAAGAAACGTGCGTCCGCAGTCCAACAGAGACCAGCTGATCGTCGGCAATATTACGCTGCCGACGGGCCGAACGAGTATCAAGCTGTCCTATGTGGAGTGGCAGGCTCTGCGCCATGTCTGTCAGAGCCGCAACATGTCGCTCGATGATTTCTGCGCCGAGGTCGAGGCCGATCCCGGCCGAACCGAACGCTCCCGCACCATGCGGATCCGTGCCGCCGTCCTGCTGAACCTGCTGCAGCGCCTGCAGATCGACCTGCCCGTCAGCTAGGCGCCTCCCCCCCCGACCCGGAGCTGCCGCGCGGGCGCCCTGCCGCAACCCCGGGTGGTCAGGACAGGAGGCGTTCAGGGGAGAAGGTACCAGAGCAGCAGCGGCAGGGTCGCGAACGAGATCAGGGTCGACAGCACGACGGCACCGGCGACCAGGTCGCTGTCCCGCCCGTAGCGGGCGGCGAACAGATAGGTGAAGACCGCCACCGGCATTGCCGAGAGCAGGATCAGGACGCTCCGCGCCGTGCCTTCCAGGCCGAACAGCCAGGCGACCGCCAGGCCCGCCGCCAGGCCCAGGACCAGCCTGAGGACGGCGATCCGAAGACTGGTGCCCAGGCGCCGCACCTGCAGCGATCCCAGCGACACGCCGAGGGCGAGCAGCATCAGCGGGATCGTCAGGTCGCCGACCAGCGCGATCGTGTTGCCCAGGAAGCGCGGCACCGTGACGTCGGACGCCACCACCAGCACGGCCGCACCGATCGCGAACACGTTCGGCGTCAGCAGCGCCCGCCAGCCCCGGCCCTTGCCCGCCGCGATGCGCTGCCCCAGCGTGTGCTGCAGCATCGAGGTGACCGCGAAATAGGGGACGGCCAGGCCCAGCGCCTCGTCGCCGAAGGCGAAGAGGGCGAGCGGCAGGCCCAGATTGCCGGCATTGGGGAACAGGACCGGCGGCACGAAGCTGGCCAGCGGCCAGCCGGCGCTCCAGGCGAGGGCCCAGGCGGTGGCACCGACCAGGGCGCAGACCGCGATGGCGGCCGCGGCCTGCTCGGCCAGCAGCAGCAGCGGCAGGTCGTAGCGGGTCAGGCTCTCGAAGATCAGGCAGGGCGCGCCAAGCCACAGCACCAGACGGGTCACCATGTCGGTGTCGAAGCCCGCCCCCACCCGGGTCCAGGTGAAGCCGAGGCCGGCGGTCAGGACGACCGGCGCAAGCACCTCCAGCAGCGCCCAGATCATGCCCGGGCCCGTCGCTCACTGCATCGGTCAGGACCGGTCGGGGCGCCCGGCTGGCAGGCGGAAGGTTCCTGCGACCGCGTCCGGCGGCCGGTCATCCGGTCTCGCCGGCACCGTCGCCGCGGGCGGCCTGGTCCGGCGACAAGGGGGTCAGCCGCATCTGGGTGACCCGGGTGCGCTGGCGGCGAAGCACGTCGAAGCGGACATTATAGAACTGGAAGGCCTGCCCGACCTCCGGCAGGCGCCGCGCCTCGTGGATCAGCAGACCGGCCACGGTCGTCGCCTCGTCGTCCGGCAGGTTCCATTCCAGGCGCCGGTTCAGGTCGCGAATCGTCACCGACCCGGCGACCGTGTAGGACCCGTCGCCGTTCGCCTCGATGCCGACCACCTCTTCCGGATCGTGCTCGTCGCGGATATCGCCGACGATCTCCTCCAGGATGTCCTCCAGGGTGACGAGCCCCATCAGGGTGCCGTACTCGTCCACCACCAGGGCGAAATGCGCATGCCGGGTGCGGAAGGCATGCAGCTGCTCCCGCAGCGAGGTGGTGTCCGGCACGAACCAGGGTTCCTTCGCGACCGCCATCAGGTCGATGGAATCCAGGTCGAAATCGGCCGCCTGGGTCCGCGCCGCCATCAGCTCCCGCAGCAGGTCCTTGCCGTGCAGAACGCCGACGATGTTGTCGGAATCGTCGCGCCACAGCGGCAGCCGGCTGTGGCGGCTCTGCATCGCCTGGTCGATCAGAGCGGAGGTCGGTTCCGACAGGTCCAGCATCTGGATGTCGCGGCGATGGATCATCACGTCGGAAACCTCGACCTCGTCCAGGTCGAGGATCGAGCCCAGCATGTCGCGGGCGCTCTTGTGCAGGGTGCCCTCCTTGCCATGCAGGTCCAGGTGTGACTTCAGCTCCTCCGCCGCGCTGACCATGCTCTGGCCGGGCTTGATGTCGATGCCGAACAGCCGGAGCGCGCCGTTCACCAGCACCTGCACCGCATGTACCAGAGGTGCAAGGACGGCCACGACGACGGCGACGACCGGTGCCACGGCCAAAGCGGCGCGGTCGGGATTGTTGATGGCATAGGTCTTCGGCAGCACCTCGGCGAAGACCACCACGATCAGGGTCATCGCCAGGGTGGCGTAGACCACGCCCGCCTCTCCGAACACCAGGATCAACACCGAGGTGGCCAGCGACGAGGCCAGGATGTTGACCAGGTTGTTGCCCAGCAGGATGGTGCCGATCAGGCGGTCCTGCCGCTCCAGCAGCCGGCTGACGACGCGGGCACGCCGGTTGCCCTGCTGCGACAGGTGGTTGATGCGCGCCCGGGAGGCCGCTGTCAGTCCGGTCTCGGAGCCGGAAAAGAAGGCCGAGAGGCAGATCAGGACCAGGATCGCCGCGCCCGCCAGGGCCAGCTCGGTCAGGGAATAGGCTTCGCTCTCCATGATCACGCCATATTGCCGGGGCGGCGCACCGCATCCAAGGTGTCGCGCACCTCGTCCTCGGCGACGTCGTCGGCCAGGAAGGCGTTACCCAGGCCCCGCATCAGTACGAATCGCAGGCGCCCGCCCTCCGCCTTCTTGTCCTGCCGCATATGCGCGTAGAGCCGCCCGGCCGGCCAGTCCGCGCCGCCGATCTCCGCCAGCGACTGCGGCAGGCCGGCGGCGGCCAGGTGCCGGCGCACGGCGGCGGTGTCCGCGGCACCCAGCAGGCCCCGTCGTTCCGACAGGATCGCGGCGCAGAGCATGCCGACCGCCACCGCCTCGCCATGCAGGAGATCGCCTGTCATGCCGGCCTCCGCCTCCAGCGCATGACCGAAGGTATGGCCGAGATTGAGCAGCGCGCGGTCGCCGCTCTCGCGTTCGTCGCCGGCGACGAAGGCTGCCTTCGCCCGGCAGGAGCGGGCGATCGCCTCCGCCCGTGCCGCGCCGCCATCGGCGCCGTCCAGCACGGCCGGCCCATGCGCCGCAAGCCAGTCCAGGAAGGCGCGGTCGCCCAGCAGGCCATATTTCAGCACTTCCGCATAGCCGGCCCGCAGTTCGCGCGGCGGCAGGCTGTCCAGCAGGTCGGTATCCGCCAGCACCAGCTCCGGCTGGTGGAAGGCGCCGATCAGGTTCTTGCCGAAGCGGGTGTTGATCGCGGTCTTGCCGCCGACTGCGCTGTCGACCTGCGCCAGCAGGGTGGTGGGGACCTGCGCGAACCGGGTACCGCGCCGCAGCACCGCTGCGGCAAAGCCGGCCAGATCCCCGACGACCCCGCCGCCGAAGGCCAGCACCATGTCGCGGCGCTCGATCCGGACCTCCAGCAGCCATTCGCACAGGCGTTCGAAGCTGCCAAAAGATTTCGCCCCCTCGCCCGGCGGCAGCACCTGCGCGACCGCAGCGATCCCCGCCTCCGCCAGCGCGGTCTGCAGGGCCGGCAGGTGCCGGTCGGCAAGATTCTCATCCGTGACGATGGCGACCTGCCGCGGCCGGCCGGCCTGCGCCAGGTGGCGGCCGGCCTCGGCCAGCAGGCCGGCGCCGACGAGGATCCGGTAGCTGCGCGCGCCCAGCGCCACCTCCACCGTCTGGATCGCCGGTTCTGCCCGCCCCTTCAGCGCCGCGGCGCCGGTTTCAGCCGGCATGGTCCGTTCCTCCGTCCCGGCCGCCGACGCCCCGGGGTTCACTATCCACGCCATCGGCATCGACCCGACCGGCCGCGCCGGCGGCCGTCCCGCGCGCGGCCAGCGCGGCGATGATCCGGTCCACCACCGTTTCGTGATCCTCGTCGCCGCTGTCCACCGTCACGTCCGCCGTCTCGTAGAGCGGGTGCCGCCGCGCCATCAGGTCGCGCAGCACGTCCCGCGGGTTGCCCTGCTGCAGCAGCGGCCGGTGCGTGCGCCGCTGGCAGCGGCGCACCAGCACCTCCAGGCCTGCCCGCAGCCAGATCGACGTGCCGGCGTCCCGAATCCGGTCGCGCGTGGTCTCGTCCATAAAGGCCCCGCCGCCGGTCGCCAGGACCAGCGGCCCCTCCGCCAGAAGCCGCGCGATCACCCGCCGTTCGCCGTCGCGGAACGCGGCCTCCCCCATGGTGGCGAAGATGTCGGAGATGCTGCAGCCGGCCGCCTTCTCGATCTCGTCGTCGGCATCGACGAAACGCATACCCAGGCGGTTGGCCAGCCGCCGACCGATCGTCGACTTGCCGGAGCCCATCAGGCCGACAAGCACCAGGCTGCCGCCGGCTGCCCGGCCATCGCCATCCACGTCGCCCGCCGGTTCTGCCGGGCAGTCCCGACTCGCGGCGGAACCCGGCCCGGACAAGCCTGCCCGGCCGGGTCCGGGCCCGGCGGTCGGCGGATATGCCGGTGCAGGGGATGTCTCTGCTTTGGTCACGCCGGCCCGCTCCCCGCGGTCGGACCGGAGGAGGGTGTCATGGGACTGTCCTGTTTCAGGCATGCACGTCGGGGGGACCGGCGCGGTCGGGCAAGGTATGGGAACAAGGGTTTTCCAGCTTTCCCGCAGACTCGCACACCACGGGGCCGCTGGCAATTGCCCGCATGCCGGGCCGGACGGGACCGTCCGGCGGCATCGAAAGGGCGGGCCCGGCCGGCAGAAGAGGTTTGTTTCGTGCCGGCGCGACCGATAGACTGCAGGCAGATTCGCACCGCCGGCCGGTCCGGCGGCGGCGACCCCGCACCCCTAGCACAGATCGCTGCCGATGCGCCGGTTGACGGCTCTCCTTGCCCTTCTCGTGGTCTTCGTCCTGATCGTCGGGGCGGTTTTCCTCGCCACCTGGGAAATCCCGGCGCCGACGAAGACCGTTGAAAAGCCGATTTCGAGTGAGCGGCTGCGCCAGTGAGCCGCGACGGATGCCGGGCCGGCTGAGCGGCCGGTTCCGGACCGGGGCTGGCACCGCGCGGCGGGTCCTGGCGGCGGCATGCCTGCTGTACGCCGCCCAGTCCGTCCTGCCCGGCACCGCATTTCTCGATGGTGCCGCGGCGCAACCCACCACCCTGATCCCCGGCCTGTCGGGCGGCAATGCCGCTGCGCCGGACACCGGTTCCGCGCCTGCGCCACGGCCTTCGGCGCCGGCGCCGCAGCGGCCTTCCGGGCCGGCCCGGATCGAGATCGGCGAGCTCGACAGCCCGGACCGCGCACCGGTCGGCACCCTGGCGCCGCAGGACGGCGCCTTCCCGCCGGCGATCTGGCGCGACACGCCGGCCGCCGGACTGGAACCGCTGTTCGATACCCTGGCGCTGCCGACCCGCTCCGTCGCCCTACAGGAGATCCGCCGCCGCCTGCTGCTGAGCCCCGCCAGTCCGCCCCAGGGGGTGGCGCCCGAGACGTTCCTGCAATGGCGGATTGCCGCCCTGTTGGGGGCCGGGCGGGCGGGAGATGCCGCCGCCCTGGCCGCTGCGGCACCCGGCAATGCCCTGGCGGCGCCCGCTATGCGGCGCCGGGCCGCCGAGGCGGCCTGGCTGGCAGGGCAGGCACCGCTGGCCTGCGACCTGACCCGCAGCGCCCTTCTGGAAGGCGCCGATCCCTGGTGGGAGAAGTCGAACCTGCTCTGCCAGGTGGCGGACGGCAATCCGGCCATGGCGGCGCTGACGGCGGAAACCATCGCGGAGATCGGCGACCGTCCCGACCCCTTCATCCGCGCGGCCCGCCAGGCCCTGAACGGCAGCAAGGTGGCCGACGACCCGGCCCTGGTCGCGGATCCGCTGAACCTGGCCCTGTTCAGGCTGACCGGCAGCGCCCCGCCGGAGGGCATCGACGCGGGCGCCGGCGCCGCGGCGCTGGCCGCACTGGCGGCATTGCCGGAGGCGTCGCTGCGGATGCGCCTGCCGGCGGCCGAACGTGCCGTCGGAGAGGGCAACCTGCCGCCCGCGACCCTGGCCGGCCTCTGGCTGGAGGCCGCGGCCGGCGACAGCCCGGCAGCCGATGCCCCGGCCCGGACCTATCGTACCCTGGAGCGGCAGATCGGCGATCCGGGACAGACCCAGCCGCTTGAGGACAGTGTCGACGCCATGCTGCTGGCCGGCCGCAGCGCCGGCATACCGGTGGCGGCGGCGCGCACCGCAACGCCGCTGCTGGCGCGGCTGAACCCGGAACGGCTGAGCGGCGACCTGGCGGCGGAAACGATGCGGACCTTCCTTCGCGCCGGCGACGTGGAGGAGGCGCTGTCCTGGTGGCAACGGCTGCGGGCGGCCGGTGCGGACCCGCAGGCCCGCAGGGCCGAGACGGGCATCTGGGCCGTGCTGCGGCTGGCGTCGCCGGGCTTCCTGCCCTGGTCCGATGCCGACCATGCGGCCTGGACGGCGACCCTGGCCGACCTGCCGGAAAGCCGGCGCCGCAGTCGGGAGGAGACCTATCTGGCCCTGGCCGACGCCCTGGACCTGCCGCTGGGACCGGAACAGGCGGCCGCGCTGCGGGCCCTGCCGGCGCCGGACACGGCCGGCCCGGCCGCGCTGTCTCCCGGCGCCTCCCGCAGCCCGGCACAGCAGCGCCGGGAGGCCGTCGGGCGCTTCGACACCGCCGTCGCAGCGCGCCGCCAGGGCGAGGCGATGCTCGCCGCGCTTGCCGCCCTGCTGCCCGACGGGCCAGGGGCGGCCGACCTGGCCCTGGTGGTGCATCTGGCGCGCGGCCTGAACGGGCTGGGCCTGTCGGCGGAAGCCCGCCGCATCGCGGCCGAGAAGGCCCTTGCCGCAGGCCTCTGAGCGATGCCGCGCAGCGCCGACGACGATCCCGACATCGAGGCCTTCCTGGAGATGCTGGCGGCGGAGCGCGGCGCGGCGCGCAACACCATCGCCGCCTATGGCACCGACCTCGCCCGCCTGTCCGCCTTCCTGGCCGGACGCCGCCTGCGCCCCGTCGATGCGGGGTTGGAGGATCTGCGGCGCTGGCTGGCCGATGCCGCGACGGCGGGCCTGGGGCGCGCCACCGCCGCGCGCCGGCTGAGCTGCCTGCGGCAGTTCTACGGTTTCCTGCTGGAAGAGGGCCGCCGCGGCGACGATCCGACCCTGCGGCTGGCCTCGCCGCAGCGTGGCCGCCCCCTGCCGAAGACCCTCGGCGAGGACGAGGTCGCGGAGCTGCTGGCGGCGGCGGGCGCGCTGCCGGGGCCGGAGGGCCTGCGGATGACGGCGCTGATGGAGGTGCTCTACGCCACCGGCCTGCGGGTTTCGGAACTGGTCGGCCTGCCCTTTCCCCATCACGACGGCGAGCCCCGGATCCTGCGGGTCATCGGCAAGGGGGCCAAGGAGCGGATCGTGCCGCTGGGGGAGCCGGCGCTGGCGGCGATCGAGGCCTACCTTCCGGTCCGCGGCATCTTCCTGGCCCAGGCGCCGCGCCGCGGCAGCCGCTTCCTGTTCCCGTCCCGCGCCGCCGAGGGCCATCTGACCCGGCAGCGATTCGGCCAGCTGCTGAAGGCGGCCGCGACCGAGGCCGGCATCGCGGCGGAGCGGGTATCGCCGCATGTGCTGCGCCACGCCTTCGCCACCCACCTCCTGTCGCACGGCGCCGACCTGCGGGCGGTGCAGCAGATGCTGGGCCATGCCGATATCAGCACCACGCAGATCTACACCCATGTCCTGCAGGCCCGGATGCAGACCCTGGTGAACGAGCATCATCCGCTGGCCCGGGCAGGCAGCTAAGCCCGGCCCCCTGCCGCGCCGCCTCCCCCGGCGATGTTGACTTGCACCCGGCCGCAAGCCAGTTTGCCGCGATTTCAACCGCCACAGGCGCCGCCAGCCGCGGCAGGCCGGCCCGCCGCTGGGTCGGCCATGCCGCCGTGCGGCCCGGCCGCCCGCCTCCTGCCGCAAAGGACCCGCCGATGAGCTTCCAGACCGTCTCCCAGGCCAAGGCCCGCCTGAACCGCTGCGAACTGGCCGTGCCCGGCTCCAGCCCCAAATTCTTCGAGAAGGCGGCGAAGTCGGAGGCGGACATCATCTTCCTGGACCTTGAGGATGCGGTGGCCCCCGACCAGAAGGCGCAGGCGCGGGCGAACATCGTCCAGGCGCTGCATGACGTGGACTGGGGCAGCAAGAGCATGGCGGTCCGGATCAACGGCCTGGACACCCACTACATGTACCGCGACGTGGTCGACGT
Source organism: Marinibaculum pumilum (assembly GCF_042646425.1). Classification (NCBI taxonomy): domain Bacteria; kingdom Pseudomonadati; phylum Pseudomonadota; class Alphaproteobacteria; order Rhodospirillales; family Rhodospirillaceae; genus Marinibaculum; species Marinibaculum pumilum. The sequence goes on along the minus strand of NZ_JBHRTR010000019.1, from coordinate 25,098 downwards.
GGTGGAGCAGGCCGGCGACAAGCTGGACCTGATCATGATCCCGAAGGCCGGCACCGCCGCCGACATCTATGCCGTCGACATGCTGCTGACCCAGATCGAGACGGCGAAGGGCTTCACGAAGCGGATCGGCCTGGAGGCGATCATCGAGACCGCGCTGGGGATGCAGAACATCGAGCAGATCGCCGCCGCCAGCCCGCGGCTGGAAAGCCTGCATTTCGGCGTCGCCGACTATGCCGCCTCCACCCGGGCCCGCACCGTCAATATCGGCGGGCCGAACCCGGACTATGGCGTGCTGAGCGATCCGGACGGCGACGGCAACCGGCAGTTCTACTGGGGCGATATGTGGCACTACGCGATCAACCGCATGGTGATCGCCGCCCGGGCCAACGGCCTGCGCCCGATCGACGGGCCGTTCGGCGACTTCTCCGACCCGGAGGGCTACAAGGCGCAGGCGCGCCGCGCCGCGATCCTGGGCTGCGAGGGCAAGTGGGCGATCCATCCCAGCCAGATCGCGCTGGCGAACGAGGTCTTCGCCCCCTCCGCCGACGAGGTGGCGAAGGCGCGCGCGATTCTGAAGGCGATGGAGGATGCGCAGGCCGCCGGCCAGGGCGCCGTCGCGCTCGACGGCAAGCTGATCGACAATGCTTCGATCAAGCAGGCGCGCGTGATCGTCGACCAGGCCGAAGCGATCGGCATGTAGGCCGGCAGGCCCGACCCTTTCCCGCTGCCGACAGGACCAACCGAGGAACCGCAACCACATGCAGGTCTATCTGGACTTCGAGAAGCCGGTCGCCGAACTGGAAACCAAGATCCAGGAGCTGCGCCGCCTGTCGGAGGAGGGCGCGGACATCGCGCCGGAGGTGGAGCAGCTCCAGGGCAAGATCCACGAAGCGCTGAAGGACACCTACGGCCGGCTCTCCGCCTGGCAGAAGACACAGGTGGCGCGCCACCAGGATCGGCCGCATTTCGGCGACTATGTCGCCCGCCTGGCGGAGGATTTCGTGCCGCTGGCCGGCGACCGCACCTTTGCCGAGGATCCGGCGATGCAGGTCGGGATGGGGCGCATCGGCCGCCGCTCCGTGATGCTGATCGGGCACGAGAAGGGCCGCGGCACCGAGGGCCGGGTGAAGCACAATTTCGGCATGGCGCGGCCCGAAGGCTATCGCAAGGCGATCCGCGGCATGAAGCTGGCGGAGCGCTTCGGCCTGCCGGTGATCACCCTGATCGACACCGCCGGCGCCTATCCCGGTCCGGATTCGGAAGAACGCGGCATCGCCCAGGCGATTGCCGCCTCGCTGGACTGCTGCCTCGGCCTGGGCGTGCCGCTGATCGCGATGATCGTGGGCGAGGGCGGCTCCGGCGGCGCGGTGGCGCTGGCCGCGGCCGACCGGGTCGTCATGCTGGAGCATGCGGTCTATTCGGTGATCACGCCGGAAGGCTGCGCCGCGATCCTGTGGAAGGACCAGGACAAGGCGAAGGACGCGGCGGAGGCGCTGCGCCTGACCGCGCAGCACCTCTCCGACCTCGGCGTCATCGACGAGATCGTGCCGGAGCCCCTGGGCGGCGCGCATCGCGACCCGCTGGCCACGATCGACGCCGCCGGGACCGTGCTGCGCCGCCACCTGGACGCCCTGGCCGGACAGGCGCCGGACAAGCTGATCAACGACCGGCGCCGCAAGTTCCTGGAGATGGGAACGAACCTGTAGCCGGTCTCAGATCCGCCGCTCGCCCTCGTCGCCGTCCCCACCCTTGTCGCCGTCGGGCGTCCGGTTGGAGCGGGGCGCCTCGCGCGCACCCGAATCCGGGCCACTCCCCTGCCCCTCCGGCTTCTCGGGCACCAGCGCCTCGCGCTGCTCCGTCCCTTCGAGGTCCCGCGAATCGCTGTCCATGCTGTCATCGCCCGGCGGATTCACCCGGCGCAGGATGATGTCGCCGTTGGGCATCACCTCCGGCGGCTCGTATTGCGGCAGGTCGTCGATGAACAGTTCCAGCGCCCGCACCATCTTGTTCGCCGCTTCCAGCGCCAGCTTGCCGGCGGAGTCGAGCTGCTCCTTCGCCCCCTGGTCGTCCTGAGCAGCGGCAGGTACGACGGCAAGCGCCAGCGCCAGGACCGCCGCCGGCGCAACGGCCCGGCGGCCGGGCAGGAGCCGCACCCGGATGCCGCGCTGCTGCCGTCCCTTCGCCTGTGGCTTTGCCATCTTCCTGCCTCCCGTCTAAAAGACCTGACCATTCGTCCGCGGCCCTGCCGCGCGACCGGATGCCCCTCATATGGGGACGGCCCGGGCATGTCGCACCCGCCTTCCCCGAGACCATCCCGCAGAGCCTCACCGTCGATACCGGATGCCCCTTCTCGACAGACCCGCGCTTCTTGACCGCCTGGCCGGGATCGGGCTGCTGTCGCTCGACGTCGACGGCGTCCAGACCGACGGCGGGCTGTACTACGCAGAGGATGGCAGCGAACTGCGGCGCTTCCATGTCCATGACGGGCAGGGCATCAAGCAGGTGATGGCCGCCGGGGTCGCGGTCGCCTTCGTCACTGCCAGCACGACACCGGCGATCGGCCATCGGGCCGCCCGCCTGGGCGTGGCCCACGCCTTTCTCGGCGTGCCCGACAAGGAGGCGGCCCTGGCCGGCCTCTGCCAGACCCTGGGGCTGGGCCTGGACCGGGTCGCCCATGTCGGCGACGACGTGAACGACCTCGGGCTGCTGCGCCTGGTGGGCTGCCCGCTGACCGTGGCCAATGCCCGGCCGGAGGTGCGGGACGCCTGCCTTTACGTCACCACGACCCCCGGCGGCGCGGGCGCCGTACGGGAGATCTGCGACCTGATCCTGAACGCGAGAACCGAAACGACGAGGAGAGACGTCAGATGAGCATTTCCTTCGACGGCCGCGTGGCCATCGTCACCGGCGCCGGCGCCGGCCTGGGCCGCAGCCACGCCATGCTGCTCGCCTCCCGCGGGGCCAAGGTCGTGGTGAACGACCTGGGCGGCGCGGTGGACGGCACCAGCGGCTCCGCCGCCCCGGCCGACAAGGTGGTGGACGAGATCAAGGCCGCCGGCGGCGAGGCCGTGGCAAACTATGACAGCGTCTCCGACCCTGCCGGCGCGGCGAACATCGTGAAGACGGCCGTCGATGCCTTCGGCAAGGTCGACATCCTGGTGAACAATGCCGGCATCCTGCGCGACCGCAGCTTCACGAAGATGGATGCGGAGACCTGGAACGCCGTGGTCGCGGTGCATTTGAACGGCACCGCCTATGTCACCATGGCCGCCTGGCCGGTGATGCGCGAGAACGGCTATGGCCGGATCGTGCTGACCGCCTCCAATTCCGGCCTGTACGGCAATTTCGGCCAGGCCAATTACGGCGCCGCCAAGGCCGGCATGGTCGGCCTGATGAACGTGCTGAAGCAGGAAGGGCGGAAGTACAACATCCTGGTCAACACCCTGGCGCCGATGGCCACCACCCGGATGACCGAGGAGCTGATGCCGCCGGAGGCGGTGAAGCTGCTGCAGCCGGAGCTGGTCTCCCCCGGCGTCGCCTATCTGTGCAGCGAGACGAACGAGGAAAGCGGCATCGTCCTGTCCGCCGGCGGCGGCTATTTCGCCCGCATCCAGGTGATGGGCTCCGAGGGCGTGTTCATGGAGCCGGGCACCGAGGTGACGCCGGAGATGGTGGCCGACCAGTTCGCCAAAATCTGCGACATGAGCAACGCGCAGAACTTCGACAGCTCCACCGCCGAACTGCAGTACCTGTTCTCCAAGCAGATCAAGGGCGGCGTCGGCCACTCCCACTTCAGCTGAGCGGCGCATCCCCTTCACTGTCATCCCAGGCCTTGAGCCTGGGATCCAATCCGATAGCTGCGCGGCGCCGCACTGCCTGCGGAATGGATCCTCGGCTCGGGGGCCGAGGATGACACCGGCAGGGCAGGATCATCACCGGGCTGGCGGCGGCAGGAACGGCCTGACCGCTGCCAGCACGGCCTCCAGCACCTGCGCGC
>NZ_JBHRTR010000019.1:0-21034 GCF_042646425.1 Marinibaculum pumilum | reverse complement strand
GGCATAGGCCCCGGCGGCCCGTGCCACCGCCGCCGCCTCGGCGGAGAGCAGTGCATCGACGGCCGCCGGAAGCGCCGCCGCTTCGGGCACCGGCCGGGCACCGCCGCAGGCCGCAAGACCGGCCGCCAGTTCCGTGAAATTATCCATATGCGGACCGTGCAGGATGGCGCAGCCCAGCCGCGCCGCCTCCATCGGGTTCTGCCCGCCATGCGGCACCAGCGAGCCGCCGATGAAGGCGACCGGCGCCAGCCGGTACCACAGGCCCAGCTCGCCGATCGTGTCGGCGATGTAGAGCGGCGCCGCACCCGGCCGGTCACCGGCACTGCGCAGGCCGCAGGCGATGCCGGCGGCGGCGAAGGCGGCGGCAAAGGCCGGCCCGCGCGGCGGGTGCCGCGGCACCACCAGGGTGAGCAGGCCGGGATGCCGTTCCGCCAGCGCGAGGTGCGTGGCGGCGATTGCCGCCTCCTCCCCCGGATGGATCGAGGCGGCCAGCCAGACGGGTCGGCCGGCCAGGCCTGCCTGCAGTGCGGCCAGGGCATCCTCGTCGGCCGGCAGTGGCGGGGCGGCCCATTTCAGGTTGCCCAGGGCGCGGACATCAGGCGCGCCCAGCGCCCGCAGCCGCGCCGCATCCTCCGCCGACTGGGCATGGCAGAGCCGCAGGCCGCCCAGCAGCGACCGGATCGGCGAACCCGGCCGCTGCCAGCGCCGTGCCGAGCGCGCCGAGACCCGGCCCTGCAGCAGCAGGCAGGGCATCCGTGCCTGCGCCGTGGCCATCAGCCCCGGCCAGAACTCCGATTCCGTCCAGATTCCCAGGTCGGGCCGCCAATGGTCGAGGAAGCGGCGCACCGCCTGCGGCACGTCGACCGGCACGAACTGGTGGCGCACGGTTGCCGGCAGCAACGGCGCCAATGCCGATGCCGATGTCACCGTACCTGTGGTCAGCAGGACGTTCAGGTCGGGCCGCTCCGCCGCCAGGCGGTGCAGCAGCGGCAGCACCGCCATCCCCTCGCCCACGCTGGCGCCATGCACCCAGGCGAGCGGGCCGCCCGGCCGCGCCGCCCCCGCCCGGCCCCAGCGTTCCGGCAGCCGCACCGGATCCTCCTTGCCGCGGCGTGCACGGGCGGTGAGCAGCCGCCGCACCGCGGGTGTCGCCAGCCAGCCGATGCCGCGCCACAGATGAATCGCCGGATGCACGTCCCTGCCCGTCTCCCCGCGGCTCTTTGCGCCGGCCGCCCGCGCTTCTTGCCCTCTGCCGCCACGGAGGGCAAGAAGCGCGGGCGATCATCACGCAGATGCGGAGGCAAGCAGGCATGACCATCGAACGGCCGGCCGGGGAAGAACCGCGGGGCACGGTGACCGAGGGGCTGGAGATCCGCAGCCTGGAGATCCCGGACGTGAAGGTCTTCCGGGCGCCGAAGAAGAGCGACAGCCGCGGCTGGGTGATGCCGAGCTATTCCATGAACGGGCTGCGCGCCGCCGGCATCGATTTCGTTCCGCTGCACGAGAACCACTGCTATTCGCCGAAGCGCGGCACGATGCGCGGCTTCCACTACCAGCTGCCGCCCTACGACCAGGGCAAGCTGATCCGGGTGACCCGCGGACGGATGCTGGACGTGAATGTCGACCTGCGTCGCAGCTCGCCCACCTTCGGCCGCTACGTGATGGCGGAGCTGGACCCCGACGGCTGGAACCAGATCCTGGTACCGCCGGGCTTCGCGCACTGCTACTGCACCCTGACCGACGATTGCGAGACGATCTTCAAGCTGGACCGGGAATTCGCCCCCGGCCATGCCCGCGGCCTGGCCTGGAACGACCCGGACCTGGACATTCCCTGGCCGATTCCCGCCGACGAGGTGATCGTGCTGCCGCGCGACCTGGACCGGCCGCGCTTCTCGACGGTGACCGAGTTCTACGACTGACCGCCCTGCAGCGGCCCGTCCCAGGGCCCGCGGACATGCAGGCCCTGGATGATCCGCAGGTAGTCGGGATGCCCTTCCAGCGCGCCGTGGCGGGCCAGGAAGTCCAGCGCCACCAGGGCGCAGTCGAACTTGAAGATGCGGGGCGCCTGCAGGCGCTCCATCACCTCCGGCAGGGTCAGCAGCTCGAACCCCTCCACCTCGCCGTCGCGGTTCTCCGGCCGGAAGCCGGGCGGCAGTTCCAGGTCGAAGATGAAGACCGCGCCCGGCACCAGGTTCCAGTCGAACTGCAGGCAGTAGGAGATCGAGCTGACCTGCCGCAGCCGGCCGGCCAGCGCGCCGTCGATGCCCGCCTCCTCCGCCGCCTCTTCCTCGGCCGCGCGGCGCGGCGCGGTGCCGGAGGCCAGGAAGCCGGCGGCGATCTGGTCCAGCAGGCCCGGATGGTGCGCCAGGTCGCGGGACCGGCGCGCCAGCCAGAGCCGGATCGCGCCGTCGGGCCCGCGGGTGAAGCCGTTGACATGGACGCCGCGCACCTTGACGCCGAGCAGGCCGTGCGCCGCCCGTTCCACGTCGAACAGGACCGGCCCGTCCCAGTCGGCGAGGACCGGCGCCGGCTCCCCGGTCCAGCGGCCGAAGCCGCGGCGGTCGCGGTCGTAGAGGGCCCGCATCGCCGCATCCAGCGCGGCGGTCACTGCCGCCGACGGCATGCCGGGTCGGCCCAGCCGGAGGACATCGCCATCGGCGGCAAACAGCTCGCGAAAGGATTCGAGTCGCGGCGCCACCGCACGGTGCACCGCACCGACCCGCAGCGCCATGCCCTGTGCGTCGAACGCCACCAGCGGGCGGAACTGGCCCATGTCGAACCGGTTGCAGTCGACGATCCGGCCATAGAGGCCCTGCGCGCGCCCGTCATGCCCCAGCCCGGCCGTCATGCCCGCCCTCTCAGGCGGCCCAGCGGCGGCGCCAGGCCTCGAACATCAGCACGCCCCACAGCTGATACTGCCAGTTGCGCCGGCCGCTCTGATGCTCCGCCAGCCGCGCGCGCACCAGGTCGCCGTCGATCATGCCGCCGGCATCCAGGCTCTGCGGCGACAGCAGGTCTTCCGCCCATTCCCGCAAGGGACCGCGCAGCCAATGTTCGATCGGCACGGCAAATCCCATCTTCGGCCGGTCGGTCAGTGCGGGCGGCACGTGCTGCGCCAAGACCTGCCGCAGGGCCCATTTCGTCACCCCGCCCCGGATCTTGAAACGCTGCGGCAGGGCCCAGGCCGCCGCCACCACGTTGTGGTCGAGAATCGGCACCCGCGCTTCCAGCCCGACCGACATGCTGGCCCTGTCGACCTTCGCCAGGATGTCGTCCGGCAGGTAGTGGCCGGTATCGCGCAGCATCATGCGTTCCGTCAGGTCGGACAGCGGCGGCGCATGCGGCGGCGCGGCGGTCGGTGCCTCCCCGACCAGGCCGGGCAGCAGCGGCGGTTCCTGCCAGACCCGGATCAGCTTCTCGTACAGGTCGTCGCCATCGACGAAGCCGATGATCCGGGCCAGCTTGTGCAGGCGGTCGCCGAACAGACGCGGCCGATGCCGGGCCGGCAGCAGCCCTGCGGCACGGCTCCAGGCCTCCGGCGGCAGCGCCTGGATCCCGGCGCCCATCGCCCGGCGCAGGCCGGCGGGCAGGCGGCCCAGGCTGCCGGCGAGCCGCGCCACCAGCGCATAGCGGGTATAGCCGGCGAAGACCTCGTCGCCGCCATCGCCGGACAGGGCGACGGTGACCGACCCCCGCGCCAGGCGGGAGACCAGGGTGGTGGGCAGCTGCGAGGCGTCGGCGAACGGCTCGTCGAAGCTTTCCGGCACGTCCGGCACCAGGTCCAGCGCGTCCTGCGGACCCAGATAGAGCTCGTGATGGTCGGTGCCCAGATGGCCGGCGATCGCCTTCGCCTGCTCCGCCTCGTTGTAGCCGGGAATGTCGAAGCCGATGGTGAAGGTCTTCACCGGCCGGGGGCTCTGCGCCTGCATCAGCGCCACGATTGTGGAGGAATCGACGCCGCCGGACAGCAGCCCGCCCAGCGGCACGTCGGCGACCATCCGGAGGCGCACCGCCTCCCGCAGCGCGGCGTCAATGCCGGCCACCGCTTCGGCATCCTTCATCTGCGGATCGCGGCCGGCGCGCGCACCGGCGACAACCGCATGCAGGTCCCAGAAGGGTTGCGGACGGGCGTCGCGATCGCCTGGATGAGCCAGCCGCAGCCAGGTGCCCGGCGGAAGCTTCGCGAAGCCCTGCCAGATGCACAGAGGCGCGGGGATGTAGTTGAAGCGGAAAAAGGCGTCCAGCGCCTGCGGGTCGATCCGGCCCTGCCAGCCTTCCGCCAGGGTGAAGGCGCCGGGCTGGGAGGCGAACAGGAACAGGTCGCCGCCCGAAGCGGTCGTCGCCGGCCAGCCATAGTACAGCGGCTTGATCCCCAGCCGGTCGCGGGCCAGGGTCAGGCTGCGGTCCTTCCGGTCCCACAGCGCGATGGCGAACATGCCGACCGCCTGCCGCAGGCAGTCCGCCATGCCCCATTCGGCGATGCCGGTCAGCAGCACCTCGGTATCGGAATGGCCGCGGAAGCGGTGGCCCAGCGCGGCCAGCCGGTCGCGCAGGACGGCATAGTTGTAGATCTCGCCGTTATAGGTCAGCAGGTAGCGGCCGCAGGCGCTTTCCATCGGCTGCCGCCCGGCATCGGACAGGTCGATGATCGCCAGCCGCCGATGGCCCAGCGCGATGCCGGCCGCCGGGTCGGCCCAGATGCCGTCGCCGTCCGGCCCCCGCCGGCTGAGACGGCTTGTCAGCCGGCCGATATTGCCCCGGTCGTCCGCCCCGTCCGGCCCGTCGGCCGGCACCAGGCCGCCCCGGCGCCAGAGGCCCGCAATGCCGCACATTCAGGCGGAGCCCTGCCGGCGCGACGTCGGGGGTCTCCACCTCAACGGATCACATCCAGGCGCATCTGCGGCCGTTCCTCCGCCAGGCTGCGGGCGACGCGGCTGCATTCGAAGCGCGCCTCCACCGGCGAGAACAGCGAGCAGCGGTCCAGGTTGACCGCGTTGCGGATCAGGCGCGGGCCTTCGCAGACCTCCCTGACCTGCCGGCGCAGGTCCTCGACGCTTTCCGCATAGCGGTTGTAGCAAAGGCTGAGCTGCCCGGGGCCCGACTTGGACATCTGCGGCGCAACGAAATAGGCGCTGACCGGATCCGCGCTGCCGCCGCAGGCCGCCGGCAGGAGGGCAAGGAGAAGGGCCGCACCGATCGCGACGCCGCTGCGGCGCAAGGCGGCAGCGCCCCCGAAGCGTGGGGTGCGGCTGGATCTGCGAAGGGAAGGTCGGGCGCTCACGGCCGGATCATTCAGGCAAGCGCCACCGGCGTCAATCGGCTGCTGCCGGGCGCCCCGGTCGTCGGATGGCGGCTGCGGACCGGCGCCCCGCCGGATCAGTCGCTGCGAGACGACTCCGAGGGCTGCTCCCCCGTCTTCAGGATGGCCTCGCGTTCCTGCGGCGCCAGGCGCACCGCCAGCGCGATCAGGCTCTCCGCCTCCGTCGGCGCGCTGCGCAGCGCCGCGGTCAGGGCCTGGGTGACCCGCCGCGGATCGGCTGCCACCGCCCCGCGCAGGAACCGCTCGGCCGCGCTTTCTTCAACCCGCCATGGCTCGCTCACGGCGATGTCTCCCTGCTGCCGCACGCTGGACCCGCGGGGTTCCTGGTAGTTCATGGCCGGGTATCCCGCTCCACTGGTCACGTTCCGCACCTCTGACAGCCTCAGGGCACAACATTTGTCTGTCGCAGTTGAATGACGACCGCAGAGTCCGGTCGCCTCGACCCTGGGCTGAAGACCGGATCAGCATCGGGCCGCTACCCTTAATGAAGGGTTACACGAGGGGAAAAATGCGACGGACCTGCCGCGATCGCGCAGGGCAGAGCCGCCGTCCACGAAATCTCAACGATTCCGGGATATGGCCACCATCGGCAAGCAGGGACCACGGCCTGCCGGCGCGGGGCGCAGGCCCCGCGGGCAGGTCACATGGCCGCGATGGTGCGGGAGTGCCGCGGCGCCGGCGGCGCGACACAGAAAGACAAGCGGGGCCGGAGCCGGTCTACACGTGGAAGGATTCGCCGCAGCCGCAGCGGCCCTTCTCGTTCGGATTCCGGAACACGAAACCGGATTCGAACTTGTCGTCGACATAGTCGATTTCGGTGCCGAACAGGAACATCTGCGCCTGCACGTCGATCAGCAGGGTGATGCCCTTGTCCTCGACCACCTCGTCCAGCGGCTTTTTCTCGGTGGCATATTCCATCTCGTAGGACATGCCGGAACAGCCGCGCTTACCCACGCCGATGCGCAGGCCGATCATCGGCGCATCGCCGTCCTGGCGCCGCGCCATCAGCTCCTTCACCCGGCTCGCGGCCGCCTCGGTGATTCGCATTGCCTGGGGGGACGCCATGCGGGCCACTCCCTTCCTTGCCACTGGGCCGGCCGGCACATGCCGGCGGGCCATCAAGAACTCCAGCCTTCCTAGATAGGAACGCTTCTCACGAAGTCGAGGGGCGGCCGGCCTACAGGAAGCCGAGTTCCAGCCGCGCCGCCTCGCTCATCATCTCCGGCGTCCAGGGCGGTTCCCAGACCAGGTCGAGCCGGACATCGCTGACCCCTTCCAGGCCGCGCAGGCGGGCCTCGATCTCCGCCGGCATGGTCTCCGCCACCGGGCAGTGCGGGGTGGTCAGGGTCATCACCACCTCCACCAGGCCCTCGGTGTCGGCCGCCACGTTGTAGATCAGGCCCAGCTCGTAGATGTTGACCGGGATCTCCGGGTCGTAGACGTCGCGCAGGGTGTCGATCACCCGCATCTCCAGGTCGCGGTCGGCAGCCGCATTGCCGCCTGCCGCCGGGTTCGTCGCTTCCGCCATCTGCGTCCCCATTCCCTCCGTCGTCCGGCCGCCGTCCGTCATCCGAAAATCTCCGAGACCTTTGCCAGCGCCGCCACCAGGGCATCCACATCGTCGCGGCCGTTATAGACACCGAAGCTGGCGCGCACGGTGCCCGGGATCTCCAGCCGCTCCATCAGCGGCTGCGCGCAGTGATGGCCGACCCGCACCGCGACACCCTGGCGGTCCAGGATGGTGCCGACATCGTGCGGATGCGCGCCTTCCATCAGGAACGACACGACACCGGCCTTGTCCGGCGCGGTGCCGATCAGCCGCAGGTTGTTGAACTGCCCCAGCTGCCGGTGCGCATAGGCCAGCACGTCGGCCTCGTGCGCGGCGATCCGTTCCCGCCCCAGGCCGGTGACATAGTCCAGCGCGGCGGCGAGTCCAATGGCGCCGACGATGTTCGGGGTGCCGGCCTCGAACTTGTAGGGCAGGTCGTTGTAGACCGTCTCGTCGAAGGTGACGGAGAGGATCATGTCGCCGCCGCCGATCCAGGGCGGCATCTTCTCCAGCATCTCCTTCCGGCCGTAGAGCACGCCGATGCCGGACGGGCCGTACACCTTGTGGCCGGTGAAGACGTAGAAGTCGACGTCCAGGGCGCGGACGTCGACCGGCATGTGCTGCACCGCCTGGCTGCCGTCGACCATCACCGGGATGCCGCGCGCCTTCGCCATCGCCACCACCTTCTCGATCGGCACAATCGTCCCGAGGGCGTTGGCGACATGGGTGATCGAGATCAGCTTCGTGCGCGGCCCCAGCAGGCCCTCCAGCGCGTCGAGGTCCAGCACGCCGCGCTCGTCGATCGGCGCCACCTTCAGCACGATGCCGGCGCGGTCGCGCAGCAGCTGCCAAGGCACGATGTTGGAATGATGCTCCATGTGGGAGATCACCACCTCGTCGCCGCGCTCCAGCATCGACCCGAAGGCATTGGCGACCAGGTTCAGCGCCTGGGTGGCATTGCCGGTGAAGATCACCTCCTCCACGGCGCCGGCATTGATGAAGGCGCGCACCGTCTCCCGCGCGCCCTCGTACAGGTCGGTGGCCTTCTGGCTCAGCTGGTAGACGCCGCGATGCACATTGGCATAGCTGTGCTCGTAAGCGTCCCGGATCGCGTCCAGCACCGCCTGCGGCTTCTGCGCACTGGCACCCGAATCCAGAAACACCAGCCGGTTGCCGTAGATCCGCTCCTGCAGGATCGGGAAGTCGCGGCGTACCGCCTCCAGGTCCAGCGGCCGATCGGTCGTCAGGTTTGCCGCCTCACTCATCACTCGTCTCCACCATCCGGTGCAGGCGCCGCTGCAACGCGTCGCCGGCCGCCGCCCGCCAGGCGGGATCGGCGATGCCCTCGACGATCTCCGCGGCGAAGGCATCGATCAGCAGGTTGCGGGCCGCTGCGGCGCCGATGCCGCGGGCACGCAGGTAGAACAGCGCATCCTCGTCCAGGTCGCCGATGCTGGCGCCATGGCTGCAGGCCACGTCGTCGGCCAGGATCTCCAGCTCCGGCTTCGCGTCGGCCACCGCCTCGTCCGACAGCAGCAGCGCGCGGTGCAGCTGGTGCGCGTCGCTCTTCTGCGCCCCGGGCGCCACCGCGATGCGGCCCTGAAAGACCGCATGGCCGTGATCGTTCGCGACGGCACGGTAGTGCTGATTGGAACGGCAATGCGCCGCGTCGTGCGCCACCCGCAGGGTGCTGTCCAGATGGTCCCGTCCGGCGGCCAGGTTCAGCCCGTCCAGCCGGCAGGACGCGCCCTCGCCCGCCAGGCGCATATCGATCTCGTCGCGCACCAGGTCGCCGCCCAGGGCGATCGCCGTGCCCTCATAGGCGGAAGACGCCGCCAGCCGGCCGCGCAGGAAGGCGGTACGCAGGGCATGGCCCTTGCCGCCGCCGATCCGCAGGTGCGACAGCCGTGCCTTCGAAGCCAGCTCGATGTCGATCAACAGGTTCGCCCAGCACGACCGGTCGGCCGCCGACAGGTGCAGTTCCACGACGGTCAGCGTGGCCCCCTCGCCCAGGCGCAGGCGATGCCTTAGATGGTGCACCGGCGCCGCGCCCGACGACAGGTGCAGGATGACCAGCGGCTGCGCCGGTGCTGCGCCCGCCGCCACCTCGATCAGGAGCCCTTCGCCGGCAAAGGCCTGGACCAGGTTCGGCACCGTGGCCTCGCCACCGCCCGGCAATGGCTTCAGCAGGTCGGCCAGCCCGGCCGGCGCCTCGGAAAGACGCGACAGCGATACGCCTTCGGGCAACGCGCCGCGGCCCAGATCCGGGCACCAGGCCCCGTCAAGCAGGGCGAGGACGGAGGCACCGTCCAGCGGCCAGCCCGCCAGCCGGTCGGTCCAGTCGCCTGCCGACGCGGGTGTGGCCGCGACCTGCGGCACGATCCGCCCCAGCGGATGGGTGGAAGTGAACTTCCAGTCCTCCACCCGCCGGTTCGGCAGGCCCAGAGCGTCGGCCGCGGCAAAGGCAGCCGCACGCTGCGCCGCGGCGGCGGGATCGTCATGGCCGGGCAACTGCCGGTGGACGTCCGCCCAAAGGGCACGGAAGCCCTCGGGCAGCTGCGCCTCGCCGGCGGCGGGATGGCTGTCGGTCTGCATGTTCATCGCTTCAGGCCGCCGCCTCGATCGTGGCATAGCCTTCGGCTTCCAGCCGGGCGGCCAGTTCCGGCCCGCCGGAGGCGATGATCCGGCCGCCGGACAGGACATGCACCTTGTCCGGCACGATATAGTCCAGCAAGCGCTGGTAATGGGTGATCACCAGCATCGACCGGCCGGGATCGCGCAGCGCGTTCACGCCGTCGGCGACGATCTTCAGCGCGTCGATGTCCAGGCCGGAATCCGTCTCGTCCAGGATTGCCAGGCGCGGTTCCAGCATGGTCATCTGGAACACCTCGTTGCGCTTCTTCTCGCCGCCGGAGAAACCGGCATTCACCGCGCGCGACAGGAAGTCCTTGTTCATCCCCAGCCGCTTCATCGCGTCCTTCGCGACCTTCAGGAAGGCGCCGGCATCCAGTTCCTCCTCGCCGCGATGCTTGCGCACCGCGTTGACGGCGGAGCGCAGGAAGGTGCCGTTGCCGACCCCGGGGATCTCCACCGGGTACTGGAAGGCCAGGAACAGCCCCTCGCGGGCGCGCTCCTCCGGCTCCATCGCCAGCAGGTCCTTGCCGTCGAAGCTGGCGCGGCCCTCCGTGACCTCATAGCCGTCGCGGCCGGCCAGCACATAGGACAGGGTGCTTTTGCCGGAGCCGTTCGGCCCCATGATCGCATGCACCTCGCCCGCCGGGACCGACAGGTCCAGGCCCTTCAGGATCTCCTTGCCGTCGACGGTGACGTGCAGCTTCTCGATATCCAGCAAACCCATGATCCGAACTCTTTTCTTGTGTGTGCGGGCGCGCGGCTTCAGCCGACGCTGCCTTCCAGGCTGACCGAAAGCAGGGCGCGTGCCTCCACCGCGAATTCCATCGGCAGCTTCTGCAGCACCTCGCGGCAGAAGCCGTTGACGATGGTGGAGACGGCCTCCTCCTCCGACAGGCCGCGCTGGCGGCAGTAGAACAGCTGGTCGTCGCTGATCTTGGAGGTCGTCGCCTCATGCTCGACCTTCGCGCTGCGGTTCTTCACCTCGATATACGGCACGGTATGGCCGCCGCAGCGGTCGCCGATCAGCAGGCTGTCGCACTGGGTGTAGTTGCGGGCGTTCTCCGCCTTGCCCTGGATCCGCACCAGGCCGCGATAGGTGTTCTGCGCCGCCCCGGCGGAAATCCCCTTGGAAATGATCGTCGACCGGGTGTTCCGGCCGATATGGATCATCTTGGTCCCGGTATCGGCCTGCTGGGCGTTGTTCGTCACGGCGACGGAGTAGAACTCGCCCACCGCATTGTCGCCCTGCAGGATCACCGACGGGTATTTCCAGGTGATCGCGGAGCCGGTCTCGACCTGGGTCCAGGAGATCTTCGAATTGTCGCCGCGGCAGGCGCCGCGCTTGGTGACGAAGTTGTAAATCCCGCCCTTGCCGTTCTCGTCGCCCGGATACCAGTTCTGCACCGTGGAATACTTGATCTCCGCGTCCTTCAGCGCGACCAGTTCCACCACCGCGGCATGCAGCTGGTTCTCGTCGCGCTGCGGCGCGGTGCAGCCTTCCAGGTAGGAGACGTAGGACCCCTCGTCGGCGACGATCAGGGTGCGCTCGAACTGGCCGGTCTTCGCCTCGTTGATGCGGAAATAGGTCGACAGCTCCATCGGGCAGCGCACCCCCTTGGGCACGTAGACGAAGGTGCCGTCGGAAAAGACCGCCGAATTCAGGGTGGCGTAGTAATTGTCGGAGATCGGCACGACGGAGCCGAGATACTTGCGCACCAGCTCCGGATGCTCCTTCACCGCCTCGGAGATGGAGGAGAAGATGACGCCGGCCTCCGCCAGCTTCTTCTTGAAGGTGGTGGCGACGGAGACGCTGTCGAATACCGCGTCGACCGCCACGACGCCGGCCAGCAGCTTCTGCTCCTGGATCGGGATGCCCAGCTTCTCGTAGGTGCGCAGCAGTTCCGGGTCGACCTCGTCCAGGCTCTGCGGCCCATCCTCGGGGCGCTTCGGCGCGGCGTAGTAGTGCAGGTCCTGGAAGTCGATCTTCGGATAGTCGATCTTCGCCCAGGTCGGTTCGCGGTCGGCTTGCGCGAAGAACTGCTCCAGCGCCTTCAGCCGCCATTCCAGGAGCCATTCGGGCTCCCCCTTCTTGGCGGAGATGAAGCGCACCGTCCCCTCGTCCAGGCCCTTCGGCGCCAGGTCGGATTCGATGTCGGTGACGAAGCCGTACTTGTACTTGTTCAGCTGCTCGACCGTCTCGACGGTCTGGACATTCGCGGGCATCGATACGGTTCCTTACGCGGGACGCACTGCACTGGGGGAAGGGCCGGCCGGGTGCTTCGGTTCCGGCCGCAGCTGCGGCGCGGGCTCGCCGACCGGCGCGCCGAAGGACAGCGGCAGGGAGATGTCGGCCAGGGTCATGCCGTTCAGCGCGCCGATCACGGCCGCGGCGACCTGGTGCAGGCCGCGCCGCGACGGGCAGAGCTTCTGCACCTCGCAGGCATTGCCGGCGGCCACCTGGCAGTCGGTCAGCGCGATCGGCCCGTCGATCGCCTCGATGATCTCCGTCACGCTGACCTGGTGCGGGTCGCGCACCAGCCCGTAGCCGCCCTTCACGCCGCGGATCGAACTCACCACCCCGCGCCGCGACAGCATCGCCAGCACCTTCGACACGGTCGGCGCCGGCAAGCCGGTCTCCGCCGAGAGGTCGTGGGCGGTCCACAGCCGGCCGCGGTCCGCGGTCATCTGGGTCAGCAGCACGATGGCATAGTCGGCCAGGCGGCTCATCCGCATGGCGCACTCCTTCCGATCCAAATCCGGAGCGGATCGCTCCGGTTTCGAGCCGGAAATTAGAGCAAATCGCTCAGGTATCAAGAGGCCCAAGAATCTCCGTCGCCCTCGGCCCCCGAGCCTACGGCATTCACACATCTCGTCAGCGGAGCCAGAGCAGCCCTGCGGTTCTACCCTTTTTGCCGTCATCCTCGGGCCTGACCCGAGGATCGTGGCAAGGCGGTGAAGCTGCGCGGCGTCCCTGTCCCGTCATGCCCCTCGGGTCAAGCCCGAGGGCGACGGCAACAGGGAGGCACGTCGAAGAGAAAAGAGTATGTGAATCCCGTAGGCCCCCGAACCGAGGGCCCCAGCGCCGGCGTCAACGCTGCTCCGCCCTGCAGCCTTGCCGGCCCGTCGCGCTCCTCGGGTCAGGCCCGAGGAGGACGGATGCAATGGTGTGGTGTCGCCGTCAGTCCACCTGCAGCCATTCCCCCGCCGGCGCGAACTTGCGCGCTTCGGGGATCACCTCGGCGCCGAAGCGGCGGATCTGGTCCTCCAGTTCCGCCAGTTCGCCGGACGGGCATTCGAACATGCAGACGACCAGGGAGTAGCCCGCCTTCGCGAAGCGCTCCAGGTCCTCCAGCACCTGCTCGGCAGTGCCGGTGCAGGTGCGGCGCGGCCGCTCTTCCGACTGCGGGTCGCCGGCATCGGTGATGCGGGCGCTGGCGGCGCAGGTCATGGTGAAGCCGGCGGGGTCGCGCCCCAGCTTCTCCGCCTCGCGGCGGATCTCGTCCTGCAGGGGCGCGAAGCGGTCCGGCTCCGCATGGGCGTCCAGGAACAGGGGATAGAAGCCGGTGCAGAGGCGGATCGCCCGCCGCGCGCCGAAGGGCGTGTTGCCGCCATAGACGATCGGCGGGTGCGGCCGGGTCACCGGCTTCGGGTCCATCGAGACGTTGGCGAAGCGGTAGAACTCGCCGTCATAGGCGACGACTTCGTCGGTCCAGGACCGCTTGTAGATCTCGATGCATTCCTTCAGCCGGCCGTTGCGCTCCTCGAAGGGCACGCCGACGGCGGCATATTCCTCCTGCATCCAGCCGGCGGCCACGCCCAGCATCAGCCGCCCGCCGGACAACTGGTCGACGGTCATGAACTGGCGGGCGTCGCTGAGCGGATCGCGATAGGGCGAGATCAGGCAGGAGGTGCCGAGCTTCAGCCGGCTGGTGCGCACCGCCACCGCCCCCATGCAGACCGCGGCGTCCAGCATGTTGTGCCGCGGCTGGTAGGCGCGGGTGCCGGACTGGTTGGCGGTGTGGAAGCTGTCGGAATCGATGGTCATGCAGACATGGTCGGGAAACCAGAGCGAATGGAAGCCCTGTGCCTCCGCCAGTTCCGCGACCTGCACCGGCCGCATCTGGTCCACCGGCGTCTGCATCAGGAAGATGTCGGTATCGTCCCGGTTCGCCTGCCCGTGGGTGTTCGCATAGAGCCCGATCTGCATGACCGCCATCCCTCCCGTGCGCGCTTGGGAGAGCCTAGCCCCGTATGCGGCGACAGGTCGATACCGCCGACAGTCTCCTTGGCGTCAGCCCTTCCCCGCCGCCTCCAGCTCCGCTGCCACCATCGCCCGCAGGTCGGTCTTGAGGATCTTGCCGTTGGGGTTCCGCGGCAGGGCGTCCGGCAGGAAGGTGATGTTGTCCGGCACCTTGTAGTCGGACAGCCGCTCGGCGCAGAAGCTGCGCAGCTCGGCGACCTCGACCCCGCCATCCTTCGGCACCACGAAGGCCTGCACCCGCTCCCCCAGGACGGGGTCGGGGCGGGCGACGACGGCGCATTCGACCACCGCCGGGTGGTGGGACAGCACGTTCTCCACCTCCGCGGAGAAGACCTTGTAGCCCGCGCGGTTGATCATGTCCTTCACCCGGTCGTGGACATGGACATAGCCGCCTTCGTCGATGCGGCCGATATCGCCCGACTTCCAGTAGCCGTGCAGGAAGGACTTCGCGTCGGCCTCCGGATTGTTCCAGTAGCAGGGCACCACCATCGGCCCGGCGATCCACAGCTCACCCGACTGCCCGCGCGGCACCTCGTTGCCGTCCTCGTCCATCACCAGGATGTCGGCGCCGGGCAGCGGCTGGCCGACGGACGCCGTGTGCTCCGGGGTATGGCCGAGCGGCATCAGGGTGGCGGGGGAGGTCGTCTCGGTGGAGCCGTAGGCGTTCATCAGTTCCAGATTGGGCAGGATCTTCGCCAGCCGCGCGATCGTCGCCTCCGGCATCGGCGCGCCGCCGAAGGAGCCGACCCGCCACTGCGCCAGGTCGAAGCGCTCGAACTCCGGGTCCAGCAGGCAGAGATTGTACATCGCCGGCACCAGGATGCCGACGGTCATCCTGACCTTCTCCGCCCGCTCCAGGAAGGCGCGGGCCTTGAAGGCCTGCATCATCACGGTGTGGCCGCCGATATTGACCATGTTGACCAGGATCGCGACCAGGCCGGTGACGTGGCTGGCCGGCACCGCCAGGATCGTCACGTCGCCGGGGCGGGCCTGCCAGGCATGGGCGAAATGCACGGCGGAAGAGACGATGCTGAAATGGGTCAGCACCGCCCCCTTCGGCTTGCCGGTGGTGCCGGAGGTGTAGAGCAGGGTCGCCGGATCGTCCTCGTGGATGGTGACGGCCGGCGGCGCCGGGGCGTCGCGCAGCAGCGCGGCATAGCCGTCGCTGTCCAGGGCATAGACCAGGCGCAGGTCGGGCAGCGCCTTCAGGTCCGGCAGGTGCGGTTCCATGTCGGGCTGGTAGACCAAGGCGGCGGCGCCGCATTGCCGCAGCTCGAACGCCGTCTCCGGCGCGCGGTGGCGGATGTTCATCGGCACGGCGATCGCGCCCAGCCGGTAGCAGGCGAAGCAGAGCGCCAGGAACTCGATCCGGTTGCCGATCAGCAGCGCCAGGCGGTCGCCCTGCTTCAGCCCGGCGGCCGACAGGCTGCCGGCCAGCGCATCGACCATCGCATCCAGGGCCGCAAAGGTCAGGGTGCCGGCAACCTCATCGGTGACGGCATCCTGGCCGGGTGCGCGGGCGGCGGTCGCCCGCAGCATGGCATCCAGGTTCGCCGGCCGATCGCGATAGGCGCGCACCACGCGGCTGCCGTAATGCGTCTCGTGACGCATCGCCCATCGCTCGTCCGTCGCCCAATGCATGCCTGTCTCCTCCCGCCTGTCGATGGCGCCGGGGTCCGGCGCGCGGCGGATTGTTCCAACGCGCCCGCCGGCTTTCAAGGGCGCGGGGCGCAGAGGCGGCACGCCGGCGGCGCATGACCGGCCGGGACGGCCGGCAACCGCAAGGCCCGCAACAGTCGCGTCGCGCCGCCGGCTCCGGTAAGCTGCTCGATCCCGGCCGCAGGCGGCGCATCCGACAAGCTGCCGGACCGGGGCGGGGCTTCATCACGCGGGGGGACCGATGCAGTTGCAGCGCAGGATCGGGCTGGTCGGGCTCACCTTTGCCGCCTTCACCGGCATGGTGGGTTCGGGCTGGCTGTTCGGCCCGATGCTGACCGCGCAGGTCGCCGGCCCGGCGGCCCTGGTCGCCTGGGCGATCGGCGGCGTGGCGATGTTCCTGCTGGCTTTGTCCTTCGCGGAGGTCTCCGGCACCCTGCCGCTGGCCGGCGGGGTCGCCCGCATCCCGCATTTCAGCCATGGCAGCACCACCAGCATGGTGATGGGCTGGTCCGCCTGGATCGGCTATTGCAGCACCGCGCCGATCGAGACGGCGGTGATGCTGCGCTACGCCTCCGAATTCATGCCCTGGCTCTACCTGCCGGGCCATAGCGGCGAGACCGACTTCACCACCATCGGCTGGATCTTCGCCGTCGCCGTGCTGGCGCTGTTCGTCGTGATCAACGCCTTCGGCGTCGCGCTGTTCGCGAAGATCAACAACACCATCACCTGGTTCAAGCTGGCGATCCCGCTGCTGATCGTCGCCGTCCTGCTGATCGACAGCTTCGACGGCAGCAACCTGACCGACCATGGCGGCTTCATGCCCTATGGCTGGGCCGGGGTGATGGCGGCGGTATCGACCGGCGGGGTGATCTTCTCCTTCATCGGCTTCCGCCATGCCATCGACCTGGCGGGCGAGGCGGAGAACCCGCAGGTCAACCTGCCGCTGTCGCTGATGCTGGCGATCCTGATCTCGCTGGTGCTGTACGTGTTGCTGCAGCTGGCCTTCATGGGCGCGGTGCCGGGCGACCTGCTGTCCGGCGGCTGGTCGAAGCTGCATTTCGGCCAGAACCTGGGACCGCTCGCCGGGGTGGCGATGGCGGTCGGCCTGGTCTGGATGTCGTCGATCGTGCTGGCCGGCGCGGTGGTCGGCCCGTTCGGCGGCGCGCTGGTCGCGGTCGGCTCCAACGCGCGGCTGCTCTATGGCATGGCGCGCAACAAGTCGATGCCGCGGAGCCTGGAAAAGCTGTCCGGTTCCGGCGTGCCGATGATCGCGATGCTGGTCAATTTCATCATCGGCGCGGTGATGCTGTTCGTGCCGTTCGAGACCATCGTCGCCCTGAACGGCTCCGCCATCACCCTGTCCTTCGTCGCCGGGCCGATCGCGATCTATGCCTTCCGGCGCGAACTGCCGGACCGGCTGCGGGTGTTCAAGGCGCCCTTCGCCCCGGCGGTGGGGGTGATCGGCATGCTGGTCGTCACCCTGGTGGTCTACTGGTCCGGCTGGCACACGACCAAGATCCTGATCGCCGTGATCGCCGTCGGCATCCTGCTCTATCCGCTGCTGCGCCAGCGCACCGACGGCGAGCCCAGCCACTGGCGCCGCGCGCTGTGGCTGGTGCCCTATCTGGGCGGCCTGGCGCTGCTGTCCTGGCTCGGCAATTTCGGCGGCGGGGAGGAGGTGATCCCCTTCGGCTGGGACCTGCTGGTGGCGCTGGCGCTGGCGGTCATGGGTTTCGTCCTGGCCTTCATGTCGCGTACCCGGCGGCCGGAGCTGCTGGCGATGATCGCGCATCACAAGGTGGACGAGGTGACCCTCACCGACTCCACGCCGTACTGACCATGGCGGGCGCCCCGCCGGGCACCGGGCGGACGCAGACGGAGCGCACGATCGGCCTGGGTGGCCTGACCCTGGTCGCGATTACCAGCATGATCGGCTCCGGCTGGCTGTTCGCGCCGGAACTGGCGGCGCAGGCGGCCGGCCCCGCCGCCCTGGTCGCCTGGCTGGCGGGCGGGATCGCGATGCTGCTCGTCGCCCTGACCTTTGCCGAGGTGGCGGCGATCCTGCCGGTGTCCGGCGGCATCGCGCGGATCCCGGAGGCTGCGCACGGGCCGCTGAACGGCATGCTGATGGGCTGGACCTCCTGGATCGGCTGCACCGCGGTCGCCGCGCTGGAGACCCTGATCCTGCTGCGCTACCTGGCGCCGATCGCGCCCTGGATCTACCAGCCCGGCGAGCATGACGGCAGCGCCGCCTTCCTGACCGCCTGGGGCTGGCTGCTGGCGCTGGCCCTGCTGGCGCTGGTCGGCCTGACCATCCTGTTCGGCGCCCGCCTGTTCGCGCGAGTGAACAACGGCATCACCGTATTGAAGATCGCGCTGCCGGTGATCGTCGCGATCGCACTGCTCGGCACGCAGCTGGACTTCGGCAATTTCACCGCCGGCGGCGGCTTCGCGCCCTTCGGCCTGCCCGGAATCTTCGCCGCCCTGTCCACCGGCGGGGTGATCTTCTCCTACCTGGGCTGGCGCAACGTGGTGGACCTGGCCGGCGATGCCCGCAACCCGCAGGTCACCCTGCCCGCCGCCCTGGCGCTGGGCATCGTTGCTGCGCTGGCGCTCTACGGCCTGCTGCAGTTCGTGATGATCGCCAACATGCCGGCCGACGCCCTGTCCGGCGGCTGGGGCAAGCTGCATTTCGGCGCCGCGCTGGGCCCATTCGCGGCGGTGGCCGCGGCGGCCGGCCTCTTGTGGGTCGGCATCGTCATCCACACCGCCGCCGTGGTGTCCCCCTATGGCACCGGGCTGGGGATGATGGGGGCGGCGACCCGGCTGCTGCAGGGCATGGCGCAGGGCCATATGCTGCCCGCCGCCTTCGCCGTACTGACCCGCCACGGCATCCCGGCGCTGTCGCTGGCGGTGAACCTGGCGCTGGCCACCGGCCTGATGTTCATGCCCTTCGACAGCCTGGTGACCCTGGTGACCGGCACCATCGCCCTGTCGCTGATCAGCGGCCCGGTCGCCCTTCTCGCCTTCCGGCGCGAGCTGCCGGACCATCCGCGGCGCTTCCGCCTGCCCTTCGCCCTGCCGCTCGGCTATCTGGCCGTCTGGATCATCACCCTGCTGATCTACTGGGGCGGCTGGGACACGGTGCGGGTCCTGGCCGGGCTGATCGCGCTCGGCGTCGTGCTGCATCCGGTGCTGCGGCGGCCGGGCGGGCCGCCCAGCCAGTGGCGGCGCTCGCTCTGGCTGCTGGCCTGGCTGGCGGGCCTGGCGGCGCTGTCCTGGATGGGCGGCTTCGGCGGCGGCATGGGCTGGATCCCGTTCGGCTGGGACATCGCGGCGGCGCTGGTGGTGGCCGCGATCGGCACCACCCTCGCCGTCCTCAGCCGGCGGCCGGCCGCCGAGGTTCAGGCCCTGCTGGACGCGCACGGGAGCTGAGGCCGATGGCGCCGGCGCCCGCGATGCTGCCCGCCATGCCGCCCGACATGCTGCACGACGCCGCCGCCAGCCTGTGGCGCCACGGCTATGCCCGCCTGCCCGGCCTTCTGCCGCCACGCCTGCACCGCCCGCTAGCCCGGCGGCTGCTGCAGCTGCGGCAGGCCGGGATCCCGCCGGTGGGGATCTTCCGGGACGACGCCGCCTGGCGGGCAGCCGCACAGGTCATGCCGGTCGCCACCCACTTCCTGGGCTTCCGCTGCGCCATGCTGCCCAACCTCTGGGCGATGGCGCTGCTGCCCGGGCGGCTGGGCAGCCATGGCGGCGCGCGCGGCTGGCCGCCGCATGTGGACTATCAGGGGCTGAGCGCGGTGGACGGCAAGGTGCCCTACGCGGTCTCCCTCTCCTTCTGGCTGGCGCTCAGCGATGCCGGGCCGGACAATGCCTGCATGCATGTCCGCCCGCAGGTCGGCCTGCGTGACGGAACCCCGGTGCACGGCACCGCCATCGCTCTGCCGGCCCGCGCCGGCGACGTGCTGATGTGGCGCCAGGACCTGCCGCACTGGGGCGGACGGATGACCCGGCGGGCGCGCGGGCCGCGACTCAGCATCGCGCTGGAGTTCCAGGATGCCGGCTGGCCGCCGCTGGACGAGCCCCTGCTGGACCCGCAGGCGCCGCCGCCCTTTGCCGAGCGGCTCCGCCTGATCGGCCGGCAGCGGCAGAAGTACCGCCATATCTCCGCGCCCCAGAAACGGTGAACTGTGGCGCCGCCGCCGGCAAGCCGCTACCATCACCGCAGTTGCAATCGTCTGCATCCGATCCACCACCAGGGAGGCCGGCCATGGCGCGCCTGACCGACCTGCCGGAGCCGACCAGGATCCGCCTCACCGAGCTGGAATGCCCGGAATTCGAGACGGCGCCCTGGACGCAGGGCCCGCCGCTGAACCGGCGCCGGGTGGCCATCGTCTCCACGGCAGGTTTGTACCAACGCGGCGAGACGCCGTTCCAGGGCGGCGACGCGGATTTCCGCCGCCTGCCCCACGACGCGCCCGCGGATGCGGTGCTGATGAGCCATGTCTCGGTCAATTTCGACCGCACCGGCTGGCAGCGCGATCCCGAAGTGGTGCTGCCGCGGGCCGGCCTGGACGCGCTGGCGGCCGCCGGCGAGATCGGCGCGGCGGGGGCGAACCACTATTCCTTCATGGGCGCGACCGACCCCAAGGCGATGGCCGAGCAGGCCGCCCGGGTCGCCGCGCAGCTGAGGGCCGAAGGCAGCGACAGCGCCATCCTGATCCCGGTTTGACCCTTCTGTACGCGCGCCGTGGGCGGGCTCGGTCACTACCTGGAAGCGGAAGGCATCGCCACCACGAGCATCAGCCTGATCCGTCTGCACACGGAGAAGAGCCGTCCGCCGCGGGCGCTCTGGGTGCCGTTCGAACTGGGCCGCCCGCTGGGCAATCCCGACGATGCGGAGACCCGACTGCGCGTCCTGCGACATGCCCTGGGGCTGCTGGAGCGTCCCGGCCCGGGACCGATCCTGGAGGACTGGCCGGAAGAGCAGCCGTCGGAGGCGATGGACTGGTCGCCGCCGGCCCTGCCCTGGTCCGGTAATGCGCCCGCCGACCCGGCCGCCTGGCAGGCGGCGCTGCAGGCGGATATCGACGCGCTGCTGCCGCGCTGGACCGCACGCCGGACCGCGTTCGGCCGCACCACCGTCGGCCTGTCCGGCCTGTCGCCGGAAAAGCTTCCGGCCTTCATGGCGCCGTTCGCAGCAGGCGCGCCGCAGGGCGGGGTCAGCGACCTGAAGCAGGCGGCGCAGACCCTGCGCTATGCCGCGGACGACCTGAAGGCCTTCCACCTGGAGGCCGCGGATGACGGTGCCGCCGCGCCGCCGTCGACGGTGCTGGCCAACTGGTTCTGGGATGCGACGGCGGCCGGCGCCTTCCTGCTGCACCTGCGCGAGGTACTGGGCAGTGTCGAGCATCCGCGCCTGAGGACGGTGGGCGCCGGCATGCTGGTGCCCGGGACGCAGCTCGCCCGGCGGTCGTAGGCGTTCCCAGGGTAGGTGGAAACGGTCCTGCATTTCGATATTGTCATCCCGGGCTTATATGAGGCGGCTTGTGTCAAGGCGTTGCCGGTAGATTTGCAGCAGCTTTTTCTGTCGGGCGGGGCGCAGGTC
>NZ_JBHRTR010000018.1:0-84426 GCF_042646425.1 Marinibaculum pumilum | reverse complement strand
ACATTCCGCCAGAACGCTCGTTTCCAAGTAGAATCAATGCCATGCACCCCGTCATCCGAAATCGTGCCGGACAGCACTGGGCTTGACCCGGGGATCGCGACGGAGCGGTGATGCTGCGCGGCGGCACGGTCCCGTCGTGACCCTCGGGTCGGGCCCAAGGGCGACGGAAATGAGAGAGGCGCGGCTACCGGGTTCAGCCGCCGGTGCCGCTACCCCGCCTGCCGCAGGAAGAAGATCAGGTCCATCTCCGGCGCCGGCCGGCCCAGCCCGGTCAGGATCGCGCTGGCCTGGCCGCGATGGTGGGTCTGGTGGTTGAAGAGATGCGCCAGCACCTGGGCCAGCGGCTCCGCCTGGGGGCGGCCGGCGACGGTGCGGTAGTGCAGCATCCCGTCCAGCGCGGCCGGGTCCATCCCGTCGACGACCGCGACGATCCGGGCATCCTCCGCCTCGCGCGCCGCCCGCAGGCCGGCAAGGTCTTCGGCCAGGATGCCGTCCAGGCGCGGCGGCGCCTCGCCCTCCCCGGTGATCCGCTTCAGCCAGATCCGGTCGCCCGCCAGGACATGGTTCAGGGTGCCGTGCAGGGAGCCGAAGAAGGCGCCGCGGTCGGCGAAATAGTCGGTCGCGGACAGGTCAGCCGCGGCGTCGTAGAGGATGGCATTGGCCCAGCGGATGTAGCGGGCGAAGGTGCGGAAGTGATCCAGCATTGGCGGTCCGAAAGAAAAGGCGGCCGGCCGCATCCGCGACCGGCCGCCCGGTGACTGTTTCCGTTGTCGTCGCCGCTCAGGCGCCGGCCGGCAGCAGGCGCTGCTCGATCGCGGCGGTGCGCATGTTCTTCTGCAGCTTCTCGAAGGCGCGGACCTCGATCTGCCGCACCCGTTCGCGGGAGATGTCGTACTCCTTCGACAGCTCCTCCAGGGTCTTCGGCTCGTCGTTGAGGCGCCGTTCCGTCAGGATGTGGCGTTCCCGCTCGCTCAGGGTCTTCATCGCCGCCTGCAGCAGGCCGCGCCGGCTCTCCAGCTCCTCGGCCTCGGCAAAGCGGGTCTCCTGGTCGAGCTCGTCGTCGACCAGCCAGTCCTGCCACTCGCCCTCGCCGTCGATGCGCAGCGGTGCGTTCAGCGAATTGTCGGGCGCGGCGAGGCGGCGGTTCATGGTGACCACATCGTCCTCGGACACGTCCAGCCGGGTGGCGATGGTCTTCACCTGCTCCGGCGAGAGGTCGCCCTCGTCGATCGCCTGGATCTGGCCCTTCACCTTGCGCAGGTTGAAGAACAGCTTCTTCTGCGCCGCGGTGGTGCCGATCTTCACCAGCGACCAGGAGCGCAGGATATATTCCTGGATCGCCGCCCGGATCCACCACATGGCATAGGTCGCCAGGCGGAAGCCCTTGTCGGGTTCGAACCGCTTCACCGCCTGCATCATGCCGATATTGCCCTCGGCGATCAGTTCCGAGAGCGGCAGGCCGTAGCCCCGATAGCCCATCGCGATCTTCGCCACGAGGCGCAGATGGCTGGTCACCAGCTGGTGGGCCGCATCGGTGTCCTCGTGCTCGCGCCAGGCCTTGGCGAGCATGAACTCCTGGTTCGGCTCCAGCATCGGGAACTTGCGGATTTCCTGCAGGTACTGTGACAGGCCGCCATCGCTGGGCACTGCTGGCAAGGTAGGTGTCGCCATGTCCGTCTCCCCTGAACTGGTCGGGCAGGATCCGCCGGGCCGAGTGCCGCCGAAGAACCCGTCAAAGGGCCCTGCGGCAGCGCCGCCCGATGGCCCGGCGGCAGATTCTGAACCGTTCGTTCCAATATATGGGTTCGACCTCGCCGCATTGCGAGAGGGCAGATCGATACGGATCGTTGCCGGAACATCGGCCGCCGGCTTGCGGTTCCTGCGGCCATCGTCCCGATCATCGATCCACTGCCGGAACGCTAGCCGTGGAATGCGCAGGAATTGTGGCAGCGAAACCGTGAACCGGTGATGAATGTGGCGACGAAGACCTTGCCTTGCGCCGCCGCGGTGATGCGATAATCGGCGCAAACGCAGCCCTGTCGGGGCGCTGCGGGCCGGTCGGTCCGCGGCGGCGATCCGGGGCGGATTTTCGGGGGAAGGAACGGCCGATGACGGACATGGATGCCTACAAGCGCCTGCGCGAGGATTTCGCTCTCGCCATCCCGGACGACTACAATTTCGCCTTCGACCTGATCGACCGCCGTGCGGCGGAGCGGCCGGACATGACCTGCCTGATCGCGGTGAACCGCGATGCCAGCGAGGTGCGGCCCGTCGGCTATGGCGAGATGGCGGCCAATTCCGCCCGCTTCGGCAATCTGCTGCTGTCCCTCGGCGCGGCGAAGGGCGACAAGGCGGTGGTGATGCTGCCGCGCATCCCGGCCTGGTTCGACACCCTGTTCGGCTGCATGAAGGCGGGCGTCGTCTCGATGCCCGGCACCAACCTGCTGACCGCGAAGGACATCGCCTACCGGGTGCAGCGCTCCGGCGCCCGCTTCGCCGTCGTGACGCAGGAGCATGTGGAGAAGATCGAGCAGATCCGCGGCGACTGCCCGACCCTGGAGCATCTGATCCTGGTCGGGGGCACCCGCGACGGCTGGACCGGCTTCGAGGCGGGGATCGCGGCGCAGCCGGCCAGCCTGTCGCGGGACCGGGCGCCGTCCACCCGCGCCGATGACGACATGATGATCTACTTCACCTCCGGCACCACCTCGCAGCCGAAGATGGTGCCGCGGGACTTCGGCTACGCGCTGGCCCACACCATCACCGGCCGCTACTGGATGGACCTGCGGGAAGGCGATGTGCACTGGACCCTGACCGACACCGGCTGGGCGAAGGCGGCCTGGGGCATCCTGTTCCCGCCGATGCTGATGGGCGCCGCCGTCGTGGTCTATGACGGCGATGCGAAGTTCGACACCGACCTGCACCTGAAGCTGATCCAGCGCCTGGGGGTGACCACCTTCTGCGCGCCGCCCACCGTCTACCGGCTGTTCGCGCAGACCGACCTGTCCGGCTACGACCTGACCTCCCTGCGGCACTGCCTGGGCGCCGGCGAGCCGCTGAACCCGGAGGTGATGCGGGTCTGGAAGCAGGCCACGGGCACGGAGGTGCATGACGGCTATGGCCAGACGGAGACGATCAACATCGTCGCCAATCTGCCGGGGTTCGAGATCCGCCCCGGCTCCATGGGCCGGCCGGTGCCCGGCATCACCGTCGACGTGATCGACGATGACGGGCAGCCGGTGGCCGACGATACGATCGGTCATATTGCGGTGAAGCTGGACCGCGACGGCGGCGCCTACGGCCTGTTCCGGGGCTATTACGACGACGAGGACACCAATGCCCGGGTGTTCCGGCACGGCTGGTACTATACCGGCGACACCGGGCGGCGGGACGCCGACGGCTATATCTGGTTCGTCGGCCGGGCCGACGACATCATCCTCTCCGCCGGCTACCGGATCAGCCCGTTCGAGGTGGAGAGCGCCCTGATCGAGCATCCGGCGGTGGCGGAATCCGCGGTGATCGGCAAGCCCGACGAACTGCGCGGCGAGATCGTGAAGGCCTATGTCATCCTGGCCGCCGGCCATCGGCCCGGCGAGGCGCTGAAGACCGACATCCAGGACTTCGTGAAGAAGCAGACCGCCCCCTACAAATATCCGCGGGAGATCGAGTTCGTCGACGCCCTGCCGAAGACCATCTCCGGCAAGATCCGCCGGGTGGAACTGCGCGCGGGCGAGGGCGGCGACGGCAAGGCCTAGAATGCTGCCGGAAAAGACGGAAGCGGCACCACATTCACAATCGTCGTCCCCGACTTGATCGGTGATCCATTCCGCCCGCGGTGCCATACCGCGCGGCCCGCGGAATGGATTCCATGGTCAAGCCCACGGCTGTCCGGTTCAGGCATTCGGCGATGTGAAGAAAGCCACACCGCACCCTTCATTCGTCATGCGCGGACCTGTTCCGCGCATCCATTGTGCCGCACCTCAATAAGATCTGGCCTCTATTGAGCCTGGCCCGGCGGTGACGAAAGTTAGAGAAATATTGTCGGGTTCCCGTCCCTTTTCGTCCGATTGCGGCAGAATGTCTGCGGTATCGTGGCTCTGCGCACTAACAATTCCTGCTTAACCGGACAGCCGTGGGTCAAGCCATGGAATGCCGAAGTTGGGGGTGTCGCGCCCGAACCGAGCCGGCCACCGAATAAATTCCAGCCGAGATGGGAAGGCTTCCGCGCCCCTGTTTCGCCGGCCTGCCCCGAAGCGAGGCGGAACCGGTTGCGCCGGCGTGGCGTTACCGGGGGAACCGCGCGAAGGAGGGGATTGCCATGATCGACCAGGTATTGCTGCAGCCGCTGGGTGCGCTGGTGGCCGGGATACTGATCCTGATATTCCCGACCCTGCTGAACTACATCGTCGCCATCTACCTGATCCTGATCGGGCTGATGGGGATCGTGCCGCAGTTCACCGGCTGACGGGTGCAGGCCCGGCCGGCGCCGGTCAGGCCTCCAGCGCCGCCAGCAGGGCGGCGAAATCCGCCGGCGGCGGGGTCTCGAACCGCATCTCCTCGCCCGTGACCGGGTGACGGAAGCCCAGCACCGCGGCATGCAGGGCCTGGCGGGGAAAGGCGGCCAGCAGGGAGGCCGCGCCGGCGCCGTTCTCGCCAGCGCCCTTTCCCTTGCTCCCCTTCCCGTGGGGCCGCTTCGGCCGGCGGGTGCGGCCATAAACCGGGTCGCCGACCACCGGATGGCCGATATGTGCCAGATGCACCCGGATCTGGTGGGTGCGGCCGGTCTGCAGCCGGCAGGCGAGCAGGCTGGCCAGGGGCACGCCGTCCGCCCCCTCGTCGAACGACCGCAGCAGCCGGTAGTCGGTCGCGGCGTACCGGCTGCCGGCGCCGCCGCGCACGGCCATCCGGGTGCGCAGATTTGGGTCGCGGCCGATCGGCGCCTCGATCCGGCCGGCCGGCGGCATCGGCCGCCCCCAGGCCAGCGCCAGATATTCCCGTTCCAGGTCGTGGCTTTCGAACAGGGCCGCCAAGCCGCGATGCGCGGCATCGGTCTTCGCCGCCACCATCACGCCCGAGGTCTCCTTGTCCAGCCGGTGCACGATGCCCGGACGGCGCACCCCGTTGATGCCCGACAGGCTGTCGCCGCAATGGCGCAGCAGGGCATTGACCAGGGTGCTGTCCGGGTTGCCGGGCGCGGGATGCACCACCAGCCCGGCCGGCTTGTCGACCACGATCAGGTGCGCATCCTCGAACAGCACGGCCAGCGGGATGTCCTGCGCCGCGGGCAGGGCCGCCTCCGCCGGCGGCAGGAGGAGCAGGTAGCTCTCCCCCGGTTTGACCCTGTAGGAGGGCTCGCCTATCGTCGCGCCGCCCGCGCCGGGGGGCGTTCCGGGGGGCGCCCCGGGCGCCGTTTCGGCCGTTATGGCACCGGCGGCGATCAATGCCTTCACCCGCTCGCGCGAGGGCGCGGCTTCGGTCCCTGCCAGGTGCCGGGCCAGCACCCGGTCGAGCCGCGCGCCGGCCTCCGCAGGCGCGGGGCTGATGCGGAACCGCAGGCCGGCCGGCCCTTCCTCCTCCAGTTCCGCGGTCGGGCATTCGCCGGGCGATGCGCCGCCGTCCGGGCTGTCGGGATCGGATGATGCGGGTACGGTCATGGGCGATGGTGTGTTGTATGGCGGCGGCGGGAGGCGGAGGAAGCGGCGATGACCCGGGACAAGGCGACGGACGGCACGGCCGGCGGCGGCCGGAGCGACGGCAGTGATGCCGAAGAGGACCAGGACGAAGGCGGCCCCAATCTCGCACTGCTGAAATGGATTGTCATCGGGCTGGGGGTCCTGATCGTCATCGGGCTCGGCGTCGTGGTGGTCACGGTCGCCAACCGGATGGGCGGCAGCAGCGCGACGGCCACCGACCCGGTGCGCCTGCCGGCCGCGTTCGGCCGCGCGGCGATCCAGGCCGGACCGGAAACCGAGATCGTCGATGCCAATGCCGGCGGCGATGTGATCCTGCTGACCCTGCGGGCGCCGGGCCGCCCGGACAGTGTCGTGGTGCTGGACGCCGCGACCGGGCAGGAACGCGGGCGGCTGGAGCTGGAGCGCCGGCTGCCGGAGGGGGCGGCCCCCGCATCGACCCAGGATCCGGCCCGGTGAGGCCGGCCGCCTTCTCCCGGATCGGATGACCCGGCCTTCATGATTCGCATGGCCGCAGCGGACCTGGCCCGCCTGGCGGACTGGGCGCAGGCCGCCTATCCGCAGGAGGCCTGTGCCCTGCTGGCCGGCCGCTGGCGTCCCGGCGCCGTGCTGGACCTGACCCGCCTGGTGCCCAGCCGTAATCTCTCGGCCACGCCGGAGCAGGCCTTCGAGATCGACCTGGGCCTGCGGATCGGGCTGGAGCGGGAACTGCGCGACCCGCCGGGCGGGGCGGTGACCGGCGCCGAGCGCCTGGTCGGCCTCTGGCATTCGCACCCCGACGGCCCCGACCGGCCGTCGGAGCGCGACCGCGCCGCGGTGCAGGAGGATATGCTGTGGCTGGTCAGCGCGGTGGACCGCGGCACGGCAGGCCGGCCGCGGGCCTTCCGCCCGCTGCCCGGCCCGGGCTTCGCGCGGGCGCGATGGGGGGCGATCGGCGGCTTCGGGCCGGTGGCGGGATTCCTGGAAGAGAGCCTGGTGGCGGTGGCGCTGCCGGACGGGATGCAAGAAAAGGGGATGAGTTCATGAGTGATGCGCAGGCGCCGGTCCGGGCCGTGTTGTGGGATTTCGGCGGGGTCTTCACGACCAGCCCGTTCGAGGCCTTTGCCCGCTACGAGGCGGAGAAGGGCCTGCCGAAGGACTTCCTGCGGCAGGTCAATGCCACCAACCCGGACGGCAATGCCTGGGCGGCGATGGAGCGCAGCGAGATCAGCGTCGACGAGTTCGACCGCCGCTTCCGCGCGGAAAGCGCCGCCGCCGGGCACGAGGTGCCGGGCCGCGACGTGCTGGACCTGCTGTCCGGCGATGTGCGGGAGGAAATGGTGACCGCCCTGAAGATCGTCGCCGACCGCTACCGCACCGCCTGCATCACCAACAACATGCGGATGGGCCATGGCCCGGCGATGGCGGGCGACACCGCGAAGGCGTCGCGGATCTCCGGCATCCTCGACCTGTTCGAGGTGGTGATCGAGAGCAGCAAGGTCGGCATGCGCAAGCCGGAGCCGGGGATCTACCAGATGGCCTGCCGCGCGCTGGAGGTGGAGCCGTCGGAGGCCGTCTACCTGGACGATCTGGGCGTGAACCTGAAGCCGGCGAAGGCGATGGGCATGCGCACGATCAAGGTAGCCGGCGCGGGCCAGGCGCTGGACGAGCTGGAAGCGATCCTGGGCCACGGCCTGCGCTGACGGCAAAGACGGCAGCGGATAACGGGGGAGGAAGGGGAAGATGCTGAAGGACCTGCTGACTGCAGCGCCGCCGGTGCTGGCGGTGGCGGAGCGTTTCGCGGCCGAGGAGATGGCGCCGAACGCCGCCGCCTGGGAGCGCGAGCGCCGCTATCCGCGCGATGCCTTCGCCCGGGCCGCGGCTGCCGGGCTCTGCGGCCTGTTCGTGCCGCGGGAGGCCGGCGGACTGGACATTTCCTGCCAGGAACGGATCGCGCTGTGGGAGGTGATGGCGAGAGCCGATTTCGGCTTCACCTTCAGCCTGGTCGTGCATACCGCCTTCGCCGCCGCGATCGCCCGCAACGGCAGCGCCGCGCAGCGCGACCGCTACGTGCCGGCAATGATGTCGGGCGACTGTCTGGGCGCCTTCCTGCTGACCGAGAAGCAGAGCGGCTCCGACGCCGCCGGCATCCTCACCCGGGCGGTGCAGGACGGCGCGGACTGGCGGATCGACGGCGCGAAGACCTGGGTGACCAACGCCGCCTCTGCCGACCTGCTGCACGTCTATGCCCAGACCGACCCGGAAGCCGGCTGGCGCGGCATCGCCGCCTTCCTGGTGCAGGCCGACGATCCCGGCGTGATCCGGGAGGAACCCTATTTCATGCTGGGCGGCCATTCCATGGGGGTCGGCGGCTTCCGCTTCGACGGCGCAAAGGTGCCGGCCGACCGCATGCTGTTCCCGCCGGGGGAGGGCTTCAAGGCGGCGCTGGGCGGCATCACCATCGCCCGTATCGTGGTTCCGGCGATGTGCGCCGGCATGCTGCAGGCCGCTGTGGACCAGGCCACCGCCGCGCTGACCGGCCGCCGCGCCTTCGGTCGGGACCTGGCCGATTTCCAGGGCCTGCAATGGCGGCTGGCCGATGTCGCCACCGACCTGCACGCGATCCGCTGCATGGCCGCCGATGCCGCCCGCCGGGTCGATGCGGGCGAGGACGCGCAGATCGCCGCGGCGCATGTGAAGAAGTTCGCGCCCGCCCGCGCGCTGGAGGGGCTGGCCGCCTGCATGCAGATGATGGGCGCCGACGGGCTGAAGCAGGACAACCCGCTGCCCCGCCACCTGGCGGCGGCGAAGCTCGCCCAGTACATGGACGGCTCCAGCGAGATCCAGAACCGGGTGCTGGCGCGGCACCTGCTGGGGCGCGGATAGGGGAAACGGACGGTGGCGGGGCCTGGGCCAAATTCGACCCTTGATTCCGCCCCGGCGAACCGTTATACCCCGCGCCTCACGACCCCTTCGTCTAGCGGTCTAGGACATCGCCCTCTCACGGCGAAAACACGGGTTCGAGTCCCGTAGGGGTCGCCATCTTTCCGCATCTTGCGGACCGCCT
Source organism: Marinibaculum pumilum (assembly GCF_042646425.1). NCBI lineage: Bacteria > Pseudomonadati > Pseudomonadota > Alphaproteobacteria > Rhodospirillales > Rhodospirillaceae > Marinibaculum > Marinibaculum pumilum. The sequence goes on along the minus strand of NZ_JBHRTR010000018.1, from coordinate 75,690 downwards.
GCCGCCGGCCATTGCGCCGGCGCTTGCATTTGTGGGCCCCATCGCCCCCAATCCGCCGCGACCGGCGGGCCTACGCCCGCGCCAAAGCGTCGAGGCGTCATGACCTCCTCCCTTCGCGACTTTCTGGCCGGCCGCGCCCGGCATGCCGGCACCCTGCTGCCGGGGATCGCGATCTGCCTGATCATCGCCGCCGCCGCCCGCTTCCTGGCCGACCATTACGGCGCGCCGCAGATGCTGTTCGCGCTGTTGATCGGCATGGCGGTGCATTTCCTGTCGGAAGAGCCGAAGAGCGCGCCGGGCATCGCCTTCTGCAGCCGCACCGTGCTGCGGCTGGGGGTGGCGCTGCTGGGGCTGCGGATCACGGTGGGGCAGGTCGCCGACCTGGGGCTGGACGCCGCGGCGTGGATCGCCGCCGGGGTGGCGGCGACCCTGGCCTTCGGCGTGGCTCTGGGGCGGCTGCTGGGGCCCGGCGGCGGGCTGGGGCTGCTCAGCGGCGGCGCGGTCGGGATCTGCGGCGCCTCCGCCGCGCTGGCGATCTCCTCGGTGATGCCGGCGCATGCCAATCAGGAGCGCAACACCACCTTCGTCGTGGTGACGGTGACCACCTTCTCCACCCTGGCGATGATCTTCTACCCGATCCTGGCGGTGCAGCTGGGCCTGGACGAGCGCCATGCCGGCCTGTTCCTGGGCGGCACGATCCACGACGTGGCGCAGGTGGTGGGCGCGGGCTATGGCCTGTCGACCGCGGTGGGTGACGATTCCACCATCACCAAGCTGTTCCGGGTCGCCCTGCTGGTGCCGGTGGTGCTGGGGCTGGGGCTCTGGTTCGGCCTGGCCGGCCGCCGCAGCGGCAACCGGCCGTCCGGCGCCGGGGCCCCGCCCGCGGCGTCCGTCAGCCTGCGCCAGGCCCTGCCGGTCTTCGTCCTGGCGTTCTGCGCCCTGGTGGCGCTGAACACCCTGTTTCCCATTCCCGACGGGGTGCGGCTGCCGCTGGTGGAGCTGTCCTCCTGGTGCCTGGTCACGGCGATCGCCTCGATCGGCGTGCGCACCTCGCTGCGCTCGCTCGCCGGGGTGGGGCCGCAGGCGGTGCTGCTGATGCTGGCGGAGACCGCCTTCCTGGCGCTCTGGGTGCTGGCCGGCATCCTCTGGCTGGTATAGGCGGCGCGGCCCGTTCAGGCGTGGCGCGCTGCCGCCGTCCGCGGGATCTCTGCGCCTGCGCCAAGGCGGCCGGCAAGGGCGGCCAGCAGGTCCGCCTGCCAGACGGCGCCCTGCAGGCGGCCCTCCCGGTCCACGATCCAGGCCACCCGGTGCCTTCCGTCCGCCAGCTGCGGGATCAGCTGCGCGGCGGTGCGGTCCGGCGCCGCCAGGCAGGGCATGGGGTCCATCACCGCGTCGATCATGCCGAGGGGGCTGCCTGCAAGATGGGCGTGGCCGACCGTGCCGATCACCCGGCCTGCGGTGCCGACCACCGGCAGGTCGGTCAGTCCCTCCCGCAGCAGCCGCTCCCGCGCCGCGGCGACCCGGGTCTCCGGCCCGGCCGGTGCGGGCGCCGGCACCATCATCGCGGCGCAGGTCAGGCGGCGGCCGGTCCGCGCCATGGCGAGTCGTTCCACCCGGTGCAGCAGGTCCGACAGGTCCTGCCGGTCGATGTCGAGCAGCTCGTCCTGGTCGGCGAGCGCGGCCTCCAGGTCCTCCGCCGTGAAGCCGGTCGCCGGTTCCGGTTCCGGCGGCGGGCGCCGCGCGGCGAGCCAGCCGCCATGCGGATAGGCATGGCCGGTCAGCCGGTGGTAGAGCCAGCCGGCAGCAACCAGCAGGGCGGCGTTCAGGGCGACGGGGGCCAGGGCGAAGCCCCATCCCGCCTGCGCCACCGCCTGGCCGCCCAGCACCGCGGTCAGCGCCGCCGCACCGCCGGGCGGGTGCAGGCAGCGGGTCGCCCGCATCGCCACGATCGCCAGGCCGACGGCGAGCCCGGCGGCGAGGGCGGGCTGCGGCACTGCCGCGGCGCAGGCGGTGCCTACGGCCGCGGAGACCGAATTGCCGCCCAGGATCGCCCAGGGCCGGGCCAGCGGGCTGGCCGGCACCGCGAACAGCAGCACGGCGGAAGCGCCCATCGGCGCGACCAGCCAGGCGAATAGGCTGCCATCCCCCCACCAGGCCGCCACCAGCCCGGTGACGGCGATGCCGATAAGGGCGCCGATCCCGGCATGCAGGCTGTCCAGGTGGCCGGGCAGGCCGGCGGTCCGCAGATGGCGGGCGAGACGGCCGAGGCGCGGCAGGAAGGTCGCGGGGAACCGAAGGGCCATGCGGCATCGGGGGCTGCGGCCGGGTCCGCCGGCCTGGGGGCGAGGAGCAGCGCCGGTCGGCACTGCCGGGCAGGGGAAGGGCGCGCGGTTGCTTAAGGCGCGTGGCGGGGCTGCCCCGGGCCGGAGGTGGCTGCCGGGACAGATCAATGGCAGGGACATCTATTCCCGCCCGGGGGGCGATGCAACCCGCCGGCAGGCGGTCGATCCGCCGCGGCGCCTCGCTTGACCCCCCGCGACCCCCTTCCTAGCTTGGCCGCCGTTTCATCATGCAGGAGAGCAGCGTCCAGTGGCGGAGACGGATCGGGTGATCGTAGTGGGTGGCGGGCCGGTGGGACTGACCACCGCCTTCACCCTGGCGCAGCATGGCGTGCCGGTGACGGTGATCGAGGCGGAGGCGGGCATCGTCTTCTCGCCGCGGGCGCTGGTCTACCATCCGCCGACCCTGGAGGCGCTGGCGCAGCTGGGCCTGATGGAGGACCTGACCGCGGCAGGGGTCCTGAAGCAGCAGCTGCTGTTCAAGGACGGACAGGGAAACGACCTGGCGCAGATCGACTACCGCCATCTGGAAGGCCGCACCGCCTATCCCTACAACCTGCATCTGGGCCAGGACGTGCTGGCCGGCATCGTGCTGCAGCATCTGGAGCGGCTGCCGGGGACGGAGGTGCTGTGGAACCACCGCCTGACCGCGATCGAGCAGGATGATGAGAGCATCACCGCGATCGCCGCCGGGCCGGCGGGCGAGGTGCGGCTGGCGGGGCGCTGGCTGGTCGGCGCCGACGGCGCCTCGTCGGCGACCCGCCAGGCCCTGGGCCTGGGCTTCGAGGGGAAGACCTGGCCCGACCGCTTCGTCGCCACCAACGTGGTCTACGATTTCGAGGCCGACGGCTATGCCCGCGCCACCTTCGTGATCGACGCCGACCATTGGGCGATCATCGTGAAGATCAACGAGGAGAATCTGTGGCGCTGCACCTATGGCGAAAGCGCCGACCTGCCGGCGGAGGGCATTCGCGACCGGGTGCCGGAGAACTATGCCCATTTCATGCGGCGCATGACCCGCGCCGACGGCAGCCCGAACTATGAGATCAGGGCCGTCTCCCCCTACCGGGTGCATGAGCGCGCCGCCGACAGCTTCCGGGTCGGTCGCGCCCTGCTGGCCGGCGACGCGGCACATATCTGCAACCCCTGCGGCGGCTTCGGCCTGACCTCGGGGCTGCTGGACGCGGTGGCGCTGGGCCATCCGCTGGCCGCGGTGTGCCTGGGCCGGCAGGACGAGGGCATCCTGGACCGCTATGCCGCGGAGCGGAAGCGCATCTTCCTGGAGAAGACATCGCCGGCGGCGAGCGACAATCTGCGCCGTTTCCGCGAGCGCGACCCGGCGAAGAAGGCGGAGGACCTGGAGCGCTTCCGCCGCCTGCGCGAGGAGCCGGACTTCAACGCGACCGTCGGCAGCTACTCCTTCAACCTGGCTTCGCCGGAACTGGCGGACCCGAAGCTGGTGACGGGGTAGGACGCACGATCGTTGCCGTCGTCCTTGGGCTCGACCCAAGGACCGTGACGATACGGGGAAGCTGCGCGGCGGCACGGTCCCGTCACGACCCTCGGGTCAGGCCCGAGGGCGACGGCGCAGGAGGTGGCAATGTGGCCGCCGCTACCCCTTCGCCTCCGGCAGCATCGCCTGGATATAGCTGTCGGCCGCCACCGCGAAGCCCAGCGCGCCGCCGCCGCCGACGGTGAAGGTGGTGATGCCGATCAGGTTGCCGCGATCGTCGAACAGGGCGCCGCCGGAGGAACCGGGCGAGATCGGCGCGTTGGTCTGGATGATCGGCACCCCCTGCCATTGCCGCAGGCCGGTGACCAGGCCCGGGCCCAGGGTGTTCTCCAGCCCCGAGGGCGAGCCGATGCTGTAGACCGTCTGGCCGACCTTCAGCCCGGCATAGGGGGCGATCCGGCGCACCGGCTCCAGGTCGGTCGGGGTCTCCAGCACGCAGCGGTCGGTGGAGTCGTTGGCGTGGATCAGCCGCGCTGGCTCGATCCGCTCGCGGCGCTTGATCAGGATGAAGTCCGCGCCGCCGACCACGTGACAGTTGGTGAACAGCCAGTGCTGCGTCACCGCCACGGCGGAGCCGGAACGTTCCGCAATGCCGCCCCGATAGCGCTCCGCCGCCAGCACGGTCCAGACCGCGGGTTCCACGGACTCGAACAGGGCCACCGGGTCCATCGGCAGGGGGTCGTCCATGTCGCCGGGCGTTTCCGCCGGCCCCGCGGTCTGCAGGACCGGCGCCTGCGGCGCGGGCGATTGCGGCGCGGCAAAGCCGAAATGCGACAGCATCTGCTGCGAGGGGGGGAAGCCGGCCTCCGCTGCCGCGGTCAGCCAGCGGCCGCCTTCCGCGCGGTCGGGCATCACCATGTCGCCGGTCATGTAGGCCAGGCCCAGCAGGTGCTGGGCGCGGACCTCGCCGGCCTCTGCGGCGATGCGGAAGTGGCGCAGCGCGGCATCCGGGTCGCGCGGCAGGCGATTGCCCAGATAGTACCAGGCGCCCAGCTGGAAATGCGCCGTCGCGCTGCCGGACGCCGCCAGCCGTTCGCAGGCGGCGAGGTCGGTACAGGGGCGGTCGTCGAAGGAGGCCGCCAGCGCGGCGACGTCGGCGGCATGCGGCAGCGGTGCCGAAGTGCCGGGCCAGCCGGCGGACACTGCCGACTGGGCCGGGGACGGCTGCGTCGGAGCTGATTGCGTCTGTGCCGGCTGGCCGGTGGCGGGGCCGCCGGCCATATCCGGTCGGCTGCAACCCGCCGCAGGCAACAGGCCCGCGGCCAGCAGAGCGGTCGCAACCAGTACGGAACTCCACATGGTGAGGCACATCCTCCGGAGCAGAACAGCACGTTTGGCGGCGGCCCGTGATGGGCGCCGCGGTCAAATCCCCCGACTGTCCGTGCGGCGCCATTGTGGCGCAGGCCGTGACGGACGGAAAGGGTCGCCCACAGCGCCTCGCGCGAACGTGTCGCCGCCGCGCTTGTCCCTCCGGCAGGGGGGATCTAGCGTCGGACGGTCACATGGGGCAGAACATGGGGTGGGGCGGGGCCCGGGAACAGGGAGTGCCGCATGGCGCGCCAGCTGAAAGACGGAATCACCGCACTCCAGGCCACCACCAGTGCCGCGCTCGGCATCCTGGCCCTGGCCAGCGGCATCTACACCTATATCGGCGTCCGCGGCCTACTCGACGGCACCGGCGGGCTGTCGGCGCTGGCCGCGATCGCCTATTCGGCCGCCGTGTCGGTCGGCATCTACGTGTTCTGGACCTATGTCCTGCGCTTCTTCCCGCTGCTGAAGAGCCAGGCGGCGCGCATGCAGATGGTGATGGCGATCCTGCTGGGATCCGCCGCCATCGTCGCGATGTCGTCCTGGCTGAACGCCGCCGCCCTGGCCGGCAGCGCGGCGGTGGAACAGCACCTGGCGGAAACGGTGGAGGACTATCAGGAAGCGCTGGGCCGCACCCACGAGCAGGCGCTGGCCGCCCTCGGCCTGCTGCCCGACATCCGCATCGCCGCCGCCAATTTCGAGAACCTGGCGGAGCAGGAGCGCGGCCAGGGCGCGCTGACCGGCACCAGCGGCAGCGGCACGGTGGTGCAGCTGCTGACCCAGATGAGCTCGCAGCTGCGCGAGTTGGAGGGGCAGATCGTCTCCTCCCGCGCCGATGTGGAGAGCCTGTTCGGCCAGGGCACCCAGCATCTGCGCCGGATGCGCGAGCTGGTGGCGCAGCCCGGCCCAGTTGAGGAACGCTCCATCGAGTTCGCGGAGGAGGCGGTGCAGGTCGCCGGCCTGATCACCCAGCTGAAGCAGTCCTCGATCGCGCCGGCGGTGCTGCGCGCGGCGGAGGACCTGGCGCGCAGCTATGTCGCGCCGGCACCCGACGGCGGCTCCGCCGCGCTGCGCGCGCAGCAGGCGCGGGTGGTGGAGAATGTCCGCGAGACGATCCAGCAGCAGAGCAGTGCTCTGGCGGCCGGGGCGGAGCAGGTGCTGGCGGCGCCGCCGGTGGAGCTGCCGCGCTTCACGCCGATCTCCACGGCGGAGGCGGTGCTGCTCTATGCCGGCGATTTCGTGCCGTCCTGGGCGGGGGCGATTGCCATCGACCTGCTGCCGGGCGTGATCGTGATGATCCTGTTCATCGTGCAGGCGTCGATCCGCCGCGAGGAGGATCCGCTGGCCGCGGAGGACACCATCACCCTGCGCGAGATGCAGGCGGCAATGCTCGCCCTGAAGCGGATCGAGGCGGTGCAGGCGGAGATGCCGGCGCAGACCGCGGCCCCGACGGCGGAAGAGCGGGACGGGCAGCCGGCGGAGAAGGATGATGGCGGCCGGCGCGGGCCGATGGCGGTCGCCTGACCGGACCGGACGATGCACGCGACGACCGATGGCGACCGGCCGCCAGCCTCCCCCGCGGGCGGGCCGCTGGCCTGGTTCCGCGCCCGGCCGGAAGGCTGGCTGCTGCGGCAGATCTTCCGGCTGATGCTGGCCGGCACCCTGGCCGCGGTGGTGCTGGACGCTGCCGGCATGCTGCCGGCGGAGGCCGGCCTGGGCAGCGGTGCGGATGCGGGCCGGCCGCCCTTTCCGGCGGCGCCGCAGCCGATGCCGCTGGAACGGCCCGGGGCCGGCGACCATCTCCGTCCCTACACCCCCGACATGCAGCCGGCGGCGCCCGACGGCCGGCCGGCCCGGCCGCGGCTGCCCGACGGCACGCCGATCGCGCCGCCTTCCCTGCAGCGGATGGAATTCAGCTTCCGGGAGAGCCCGGACGGGGTGCCCTTCATCCTGGGCCGCGGCGACATCGCCATCGGCCTGGCGGAGGAGTTGCGCCGCTTCGACCGGGCGCATGATCTGCGGGCGCGCTATTTCGTCGTCGTCTCCAACGGCGGCGTGACCCAGGAGGCGGAGGCGATGGGCCGCTACATCCGCGATCGCGACCTGAAGGTGATCGTGCCGCAGGACGGCTGGTGCCTGTCCGCCTGCCCGCTGATCCTGGCCGGCGGCACCACCCGGGTGGTCTATCCCGAAGCCTGGGTGGGGGTGCATCAGGCCTATCTGGCCGCGGATTCCCGCGGCTCCACGGCGGCGGCCTTTTCCGCCGGCATCGACAGCGTGGCGCGTTCGATGCGCTATCTGGAGGAGATGGCGGTCGACCCGCTGCTGTGGCGGCTGGCCAGCGAGACGCCGCCGCAGGAGATCTACCTGCTGACGGCGGAGGAACTGCGGGACTTCCGCCTGGCGACGATCGTCAGCGACAATATCCGCATGCAGTAGCGGCTTTCCGCCGCCGCCCGCGATGCGATCAGGCGCGCAGGCGGCGCACATTGGCCTCCGCCCGCCGGCGGATCGGCGCAAGGGCCGCGGTCTGGGCGCGGACCGGTGCGGTGGCCAGCTGCCAGGCCAGGATCTGCCAGGAACGGGAGAAGGCGCCCGGCTTCTCGGCAATCATGCGACGCAGTTCCGCCGAACCCTGCCCGCCGGCGGTCAGACCGGCAAGTGCGAGCATCGGCAGGCGCAGCGCAACGACTTCCGCCGCCGCGAGCCAGGTGGCCGTGGCGGCGGAGCCGAGCTGCATCCAGGCCTGCCAGGCGTCACGGGGCACCGCAAGGCCGGCGGCGCGAACATTCCAGGGCGTGAAAGGCATCGGCGCCTCCTTTGCTGCACTGCGATAGAACGCAGCGGCCGGTGGCGGGTTCCGCTGGTTTCATCATTGCCTCCGGCGGCGGGGACGGTGATGCTCGCGGCCGGTGCGGCGGGACATGCCGGAAGACTGAGGGGGCCAAGGACGATGGAATATGTCTGGCGGATTCTGGAAGACACCCCGTGGTGGGTCTGGGTGCTGCTGGTGGTCCTTGTCCATCGCGGGATCAAGGCGCTGCGGCCGACCACCGGGCCGCTCTGGCGCTTCGCCATCATCCCGGTGATCTTCCTGGCCTGGGGCATCTCCAGCCTGGTCACCGACCTGGGCCTGACCGGCCTCAGCGTCGGCGGCTATCTGGTGGCGCTGATCGCGGGCATCGGCATCGGCTGGCTGATGGGCGCCGGGCTGGCGGTCCGCGCCGACCGCGAGCACGGCCTGGTCGAGGTGCCGGGCGGCCCCTCCACCCTGATCCTGATCCTGGTCATCTTCGCGGTGAAATACACCATCGGCGTCTGGCTGGGCATGGCGCCGGCGGCGGCGGGCGAGACCTGGTTCATCCTGGTCGATTGCGGCGTGTCCGGCCTGATCGCCGGCATGTTCGCCGGTCGCTTCGCACAGTATTTCCGGAAGTATCGCAGCGCGCCGCAGGAGGATCTGTCCGCGGCGGCCTGAGCCGCGGCTGCGGCGATCGGGCCGCCGCCGCAATCAGCCTGTGACCTGGATGACCCCGTCGCCGCCGGCATAGAGCCGCTCCACCGCCGCGGCGCGATGGGCCAGCACCGCGCGCTGGTTGATATAGCCCTTGTCGGTGATCTCGTTCGCGTCGATGGAGGGCGGGCTGTCCAGCACCAGGGCGCGGGTGATGCGGCGGGAGGCGCCGCCGGCCTCCGCGTTCATCGCGGCCAGCTTTTCCGCCAGGAAGGACGCCACGGCCGGATGCGCCATCGCTGCGGCATCGTCCAGCCCCGCTGCGGCGGCGCCGATCACCTGCCGGCAGCCGGCCGGGTTGGCGAAGACCAGAAGGCCGATCTCCTCCCGGTCGTGGCCGGTGACGACGGCATCCTGGATCACCGGTTCGCAGGCGGCGATGGCGGCGATCCGCAGCGGCCCCACATTCACCCAGGTGCCTGAGGTCAGCTTGAAGTCTTCCGCCACCCGGCCGTCGAAGATCACCCCTTTCTCGGGATGGTCGGGATCCGCCAGCCGGCCGGCATCGCCGATCCGGTAGAAACCCTCCTCGTCGAACGCCGACTTCGTCAGGTCGGGCTGCTTCCAGTAGCCGGGGGTGACGTTGGGGCCGCGGACCCGCATCTCCAGCTTCTCGCCGTTCGGCACGAACTTCAGTTCGTTGCCCGGCGTCGGGATGCCGATATTGCCGGCCCGCTCGATGCGGTAGTGCACGGCCGTCACCAGCGGCGCCGTCTCCGTGCTGCCCCAGGCGGAAACCATCGGAACCAGGCCGCCGCGCGCCGCCATCGACTGCGCCTCCATGCGCTGCCACAGGTTCTGCGGCAGCGCCGCGGCGGCATAGAAGATGAAGTCCAGCTCCCGGAAATAGCTCTCCCGCAGTTCGCCATCCGCCTCCAGCGCGTCCAGCAGGAAGGCATAGCCGCGCGGCACGTTGTAGGACAGGGTGGGGGAGACCTCCTTCAGGTTCGCCACCGTGCGCTCGAACAGGCCGGGTGCCGGCTTGCCATTGTCGACGAACAGGGTGCCGCCGTTGGAGAGCACCAGGTTGAAGGTGTAGTTGCCGCCGAAGGTGTGATGCCAGGGCAGCCAGTCGACCAGCACCGGCGGGCGCTCGCCCAGGAAGGGCCAGACCTGCAGCGACATCTGCTGGTTCGCGGTCAGCATGCGCTGGGTGTTGATGACGCCTTTCGGCTCGCCGGTGGAGCCGGAGGTGAACAGGATCTTCGCCACCGTGTCCGGGCCGGTGCCGGCATAGGCCTGGTCGACCCGGGCGTCGGGCTGCACCGCCGCCAGTTCGGCGAAGGCGTGCGCGCCAGCGACCGCATCCGTGCCGCTGCCGACATATATGGCGCCGCAATCGCTCCGCACCGCCTCGATCGCCCGGGCGAAGGCCGCGCCATCCGCGGCATAGACCAAAGCCGGCTTCAGCAGGCCGGCGATGCGCTTCAGCTTGCCGTGATCGGCGGACATCAGCGAATAGGCGGGCGAGACCGGGGCGGCCGGTGCGCCGATATGCATCGCCGCCAGCTGCAGCAGCCCGTTGTCGACCGCATTGTCGGACAGCAGCATGACCGGCTTGTCGGGGCCGACGCCGCGGTCGACCAGCCCGGCGGCGATGCGCCGGACCAGGTCCTGCGCCTCGGCATAGCCGACCCTGCGCCAGGTGCCGTCGGGACCGCTGCGGTCGGCCAGGAAGGTGCGCCCGGGCGCCCGCTCGGCCCAATGCGCCAGCCAGTCGCCGACCCGCCGGGCATGATCGCCCAGCGGCGCCGGCGACCGCAGGACGAAGCTGCCATCGGCGCGGCTCTCGCGCTCGGCCGCCGGTGTCGCGAAATTCAGCTGCGGCACGCCCGTGCCCGTCTGTGCCGGCTGTGCCATGCCGTCCTCCCCTCGTTCGTTTCTTTGCCTGCCCGCTGCGGCGTCAGGCTGTCACCCGGCGGATGAACGCCGTCATCGCTTCTTCGGTGGCCGCGCGCCGGTCGCGATGCGGGGCATGGCCGCAATCGTCCAGCAGCAGGGTCTGCACCGGGCCGCCGCTTTCCGCCTCGATCGACTGCAGCTGCGCCGCGGTGCCGTAGGCATCGTCGCGGCCCTGGATCTGCAGGATCGGGCAGCGGATCATCTTCAGCACGCCCTCGATGTTCCAGGCCCGGAAATCGGGGTTCAGCCAGATGTCGTTCCAGCCGCGGAAGGCGCCCTCGACATCGTCGTGCCAGCGCGCGAGGGCGTCGCGCAGCCCGCCGCTCTCATAAGCGGCCTTCGCGTCGCGGATGCCGGCCAGCGAGAGTTCCTCGACGAAGACATGCGGTGCCTCCAGGACCAGCGCCAGCGGGTCGCTGTCGGGCAACGCGGCATGGATCAGGGCGATCGAGGCGCCGTCGCTGTGGCCGACCAGGATCGGCCGGCGGATCTCCAGCGCCTCGAGCAGGGCGGGCAGCACCTCCTGCCCTTCGACATGCATGTAGGATACCGGCCGCGGCAAGGGCGCCGGCCCGGATCGGCCATAGCCGTAGCGGGAATAGACGATCGCCGGCAGGCCGGTCGCCGCGGCGATCGCGTCCGGAAAGTCCTTCCAGTGCGCGGCCGCGCCCAGCCCTTCGTGCAGAAAGACCAGGACCGGCGCCGGCTCACGCCGCTCGCCGATCTCACGGACCTCCACCGGTCCCCAGTCCAGTGTCACCTGGCGGGTCGTGCCGTCCCCGCCGGTCACAGCCGGGACCATGGCGCTGCCGTCGCCCGCGGCCGCATCGGCGCCTTCAGGCCGCCTGGGCGATGGCGTCGTCGAGCGCCTGGCGCCAGCCTTCCAGCCAGGTCAGGGCCTCTTCCTCCGGCATGGTGCCGTCGGCGGCGTCGTGGATGAAGCGCTCGCCGATCCGCTGCGCGCCGAGTTCCTGCAGCAGGTCGTCGAAGCGCTTGCCGCCGAAATTGAAGGTCTGCTGGTAGGTGGAATCGCCCAGGCCGATCACGCCGTAGCGGATCTCCGACAGGTCGGGCCGTTTCGCCTTCAGATCCTCGAAGAAATCCTGGGCATTGTCCGGCACGTCGCCCTGGCCGTAGGTCGAGGTGCAGATCAGGTAGACCGATGCCGGATCGGCGAAGGCGCCGGCATCCAGCTTGTCCATCATCGACACGTCCACGTCATGCTCGGCCGACCGCAGGCTGTCGGCAACTTCCTCTGCAACAAGCTCGGCGGTGCCGGTCATCGTGCCGACAAAGATCTCAATGCGCATGACGCACGGGTCTCCTCTAGACATGAGTTTCTGCAACTATAATGCATGCGCTGGCCAAGGCAAGAATTATAGTGCATATTGATCTCGGGTCTGCCGCAACCGTGAGGGAAACCCATCGTGACCGAACGTTCCGCAAAACGCCCGGACCACGCAAGTGCGGGGGACGGGCCAGCCGCTGCCGCGACCGGGCTGGGAGACGGCCCCGGCGACGTGGCCTATCTGGCCGCCCTGGGCCATCGGGTCCGCTCCACGCGCGCGGCGCGCGGCATGACGCGGCGCATGCTGGCCCGCGATTCCGACGTGTCCGAGCGCTACCTGGCAAAGCTGGAGGGCGGCGAAGGCAATCTGTCGATCAGCCTTCTGCGTCGGGTGGCTGCGGCGATGGACCTGCCGCTGGCCGACCTGGTCGACGAACGGGCGCCGCCCAATGCCGAACTGCGGGCGCTGCAGGACCTGCTGGCCCGGCTGCCCGCGCCGGACCTGGCGGAGGCGCGGCGCCTGCTGCAGGAACGCTTCGGGCCGCGCGCCAGCGGCGATCGCGGCCGGCGGATCGCCCTGATCGGGCTACGCGGCGCCGGCAAGACCACCCTGGGCCGGCTGCTGGCCCATGCGCTCGAGGTGCCGTTCCTGGAAATGCGCCCGGCCATCGAGCAGTCCGCCGGGCTGACGGTGGACGAGATCTTCAACCTCGGCGGCCAGTCGATGTACCGCCGCCTGGAGCGCGAAGCCCTGGCCGACCTGGTGGCACGGCACCCGGCGGCGGTGATCGCCACCGGCGGCTCGCTGGTGACGGAGCCGGCGACCTTCGACCTGCTGCGCGCGCGCTGCGTGACGGTCTGGGTGCAGGCCGCGCCGGAGGAACATATGCAGCGGGTGCTGGCGCAGGGCGATGTCCGGCCGATGGCCGGCAACCGCGCGGCCATGCAGGACCTGCGGCAGATCCTGGCCGCGCGCGGGGCGCTCTATGCACTGGCGGATGCGGTGCTGGACACCAGCGGCCAGACCATCGCCGAGAGCCTCGCCGGCCTGGAGGCGATCGCCCGTCGGGCCGGCTTGGCTGCGGCAGGTGAGGGCGAGGTGGACCGCGGGCGGACGCGGGACCTGACCGCCGATGGCGTGGCTGCCGGATGAATCATATTGCAATTTTTTGGTCTGATTATGCACAATAGTGCATATTCCTTGGGAGGAGGCAGTGATGGATAGCCGCGTTGGCACCGACATCGTGACCTTCGACGTCGATCCGGAGGCGTATCGCCACTGGCAGGTGGAGTTCGCCGGCCCGGTGGCCACGGTGAAGCTCGACGTCGATGAGGAAGGCGGGCTGCGGCCCGGCTATGTGCTGAAGCTCAATTCCTACGACCTCGGTGTCGATATCGAGCTCAACGACATCCTGCAGCGGATCCGCTTCGAGCATCCGGAAGTCCGCACGGTCGTGCTGACCTCGGCGAAGGAGCGCATGTTCTGCTCCGGCGCGAACATCTACATGCTGCGCTCCTCGCCCCACAGCTGGAAGGTGAACTTCTGCAAGTTCACCAACGAGACCCGCAACGGCATGGAGCAGGCCAGCGCGAAGTCCGGCCTGAAGTTCCTGGCGGCCGTGAACGGCGCCTGTGCCGGCGGCGGCTACGAGGTCGCCCTGGCCTGCGACGAGATCGCGATGGTCGACGACGGCTCCTCCACCGTCAGCCTGCCGGAGGTGCCGCTGCTGGGCGTCCTGCCGGGCACCGGCGGTCTGACCCGGGTGGTGGACAAGCGCCGCGTGCGCCGCGACCTGGCCGATGTCTTCTGCACCACGTCGGAGGGCGTCCGGGCGCAGCGCGCCAAGGAATGGAACCTGGTCGACCGCTATGCCGCGCCGGCGAAGTTCGCCGACCTGGTGGCAGAGCGCGCCGCGGCGCTGGCGGCGCAGAGCGACCGGCCGGCGGACGCGGAAGGCATCCGCCTGACCCCGCTGAAGCGGCGCATCGACGAGAGCGGCCTGCACTATCCGCACCTGGACGTGGAGATCGACGCACAGGCGCGCACCGCGAAACTGGTCCTGCACGCGCCGGAAGGGGCGATCGAAGGTACGCCGGAGGCGATCCAGGCGGCGGGCGCCGACTGGTACCCGCTGGCGCTGGCCCGTGCGCTGGACGATGCGATCCTGATGCTGCGCACCAACTATCTGGAGCTGGGCACTTGGATCGTCGCCTCCCGCGGCAGCGCCGAAGCGGTGCTGGAAATGGACCGGATCCTGTCGGAGCAGTCCGGCTTCTGGCTGGTGCGCGAGGTGGTGAACTTCTGGGAGCGCACCTTAAGCCGGCTCGACGTCTCCTCCCGCAGCCTGATCGCGGTGATCGACGAGGGCTCCGCCTTCGCCGGCACCTTCCTGGAGGCGGCGCTGGCCGCCGACCGGTCGTACATGCTGGACCTGTCGGAAGCCGACGAGGGCGATGGCGAAGGGCCGCAGATCGCGCTCAGCCCGATGAACTTCGGCACCTACCTGATGGCGACCGGCGTCGACCGGCTGACCACCCGGTTCGGCGGCGACGAGGAAAAGCTGAATGCGCTGCGCAACGGCGCCGGCAAGCTGCTGGATGCTGCCGCGGCACTGGATGCCGGGCTGGTGACCTTCGCCCCCGACGATATCGACTGGGAGGACGAGGTCCGCATCGCGGTGGAGGAGCGGGCCTCGCTGTCCCCCGACGCGCTGACCGGCATGGAGGCCTCGCTCCGCTTCGGCGGCAGGGAAAGCCTGCACAGCAAGATCTTCGGCCGCCTGACGGCCTGGCAGAACTGGATCTTCAACCGGCCCAACGCGGTCGGCAAGGAGGGCGCCCTGCAGAGCTACGGCTCGGGCTCCCGTGCGAAATTCGACTGGGAAAGGGTGTGAACCATGGCCATCAACTATCAGGAGCGAATCCCCAACAACGTTGACCTGAGCTCCGACCGCCGCCTGCAGCGCGCGCTGGAGCATTGGCAGCCGAAGTTCCTGGACTGGTGGATGGAGCTGGGCCCGGAAGGCTTCCAGGCCGCCGACGTCTACCTGCGCACCGCCACCTCGGTGGATGCCAAGGGCTGGGCCACCTACGGCGCGGTGAAGATGCCGGACTATCGCTGGGGCATCTTCCTGGCCGACCGGGTGGAGGACCGCCGCATCGGCTTCGGCGACAATATGGGCGAGCCGGCCTGGCAGCAGGTGCCGGGCGAGCATCGGGCCACCCTGCGCCGGCTGATCGTCACCCAGGGCGATACCGAGCCCGCCTCGGTGGAGCAGCAGCGCCTGCTGGGCCTGACCTGTCCGTCGCTCTACGACCTGCGCAACCTGTTCCAGGTGAACGTGGAGGAGGGGCGCCATCTGTGGGCGATGGTCTACCTGCTGCACGCCCATTTCGGCCGCGACGGCCGCGAGGAGGCGGAGCTGCTGCTGGCCCGCCATTCCGGCTCCAGCGACAATCCGCGGATCCTGGGCACCTTCAACGAGCCGATCAGCGACTGGCTGTCGTTCTTCATGTTCACCTACTTCACCGACCGGGATGGCAAGTACCAGCTGAAGTCGCTGGCGGAATCCGGCTTCGACCCGCTGGCGCGGACCTGCCAGTTCATGCTGACCGAGGAAGCCCACCACATGTTCGTGGGCGAGACCGGCATCGGCCGGGTGGTGAAGCGCTGCCTGGAGCTGATGAAGGAGCTGGGCACCGACGATCCGGCGGCGGTACGCCGCGCAGGCGGCATCGACCTGCCCACGATCCAGCGCTACATGAACTTCTGGTTCTCTTCCTCGCTGGATCTGTTCGGCGCCGACATCTCGTCGAACGCCGCGACCTCCTTCGCCGCCGGCCTGAAGGGCCGGCCGGACGAGACCCGCTACGAGGACCATGTCGAGGCCGACACCGTAACGAAGATCCCGGTGCCGGACGGCAAGGGCGGGATCAACGAGGAAGAGGTGCCGACCCGCAACGCGATGAACTACATCACCCGGTCGGCCTATATCCGCGACTGCGAGATCGGCGTGAAGCGCTGGAACCGGACCATCGAGAAGGCCGGCGCGGACTTCCAGCTGACCCTGCCGAGCGAGCGGTTCAACCGCAAGATCGGCGCCTGGGCCGGCCTGCCGATCACGCCGGAGGGCAAGTTCACCGACCCGGAGAAGCATGCCGCGATGGCCGGCGAATGGCTGCCGACCGAGGCCGACCGCCAGCATGTCCGCGGCCTCATGGTGCAGGTCACCGATCCTGGTAAGATGGCAAGCTGGATTGCCCCGCCGGACCGGGGAATCAACAATCTGCCGGTGGAATACGAGTACGTCCACCTGGCCAACTAGAGCCGGGGCGCGGCCCTCCCGCCGCCGTCAACCGGCGGCGGGAGGTGTCGTTCATGAATGCTGGCGTACAGCGTAGCGCGTCGCAGAAGATCCCGAAGATCGCGATCGTCGGCAGCGGTCCTGCCGGCCTCTATCTCGCGGAAAAGCTCCTGAAGCTGGTGGAGCCGGTGGAGCTCGACGTGATCGAGCGCCTGCCCACCCCCTACGGCCTGATCCGGTCCGGCGTGGCGCCGGACCATTGGACGACCAAGAATGTCGTTCGCAAGCTGGAACAGGCCTTCCAGAATCCCGCCACCCGCTTCATCGGCAATGTCGAGCTCGGCCGCGACGTCAGTCTCGCGCAGCTGCGCGACTTCTACGACGTTGTCGTGCTGGCCACCGGCACGCCGCTGGACCGGCCGCTGGGCCTGCCGGGCGACGGCCTGCCCGGGGTCACCGGCGCGGCGCGCTTCTGCAGCTGGTACAACGCCCATCCCGATTTCACGGAACTGGATATCGACCTGCCGAAGGTCGAGACGGCTGTCGTGATCGGCAACGGCAATGTCGCGCTCGATGCGGCGCGTATGCTGGTGCGCACGCCGGAGGAGCTTGCCGCGACCGACGCGCCGCGACCGGTGCGCGAGGTGCTGGCCCGCACGAACGTGCGGAAGGTGGTGATCGCCGGCCGCCGCGGCGCCGCCCATGTGAAGTTCAGCCCGGCGGAGCTGCGGGAGTTCAGCGAGCTGGCGCAGGCGGTGCCGGTGGTCGACCCGGCGGAGCTGCCGCCGGAAGGCACCGAGCCGAAGCGGACGATGGAAATCCTCGGCCGGCTCGCCGCGATCGAGCCCGACCCGGCGAAGCCGGCGCGCATCGAGTTCCTGTTCCGCGCCCGGCCCGCGGCGGTCCTGGGCGATGGCCATGTCTCGGGGGTGCGCTTCGTCCGGACCCGGCTGGAGGGCGACCGGGCGGTGGATACCGACGAGGTGCTGGAGGTGCCGGCGCAGCTGGTGGTGACCTGCATCGGCTATCAGGGCCCGACCCTGGAGCAGCTCGAGGTCGATGGCGGGCGCTTCCGCAACGATGACGGGCTGATTGCCGAAGGGCTCTATGCCGCCGGCTGGGCGGCGCGCGGGCCGACCGGCACGATCGCCACCAACAAGTCGGAGGCCTATCGCAGCGCCGACCGCATCGCCGCGGAACTGGCGCCGCAGGGCCGCCCGGGACGCGCCGCGCTGTTGCCGCTTCTGAAGGCGGCGGGGGTCGACCTGGTGGATTTCGACGCCTGGCGCCGCATCGACGAGGCGGAGGTCGCGGCGGCGGAACACCCTGCCCCGCGGGAGAAGTTCACGACGACGGAAGAGTTGCTGTCCGCGGCGAAATCCTGAGTGGCGGGTGCGCCTGCCTCAGGCCCAGAGTTCGCGGGCGCCGGAGCGGCGGCCGACCCGGCCGGCCGTGCGGCGTTCGACACCGGCTGGCTCGGCGGCGGGCTTGCCGAACAGATAACCCTGGGCGTGGGTGGCGCCCAGTTCGCGCAGCAGGCGGACCTGCTCCTCGGTCTCCACCATTTCGGCAATCACCCCGACTTTGAGGTCGGCGCACATGGCGGTGATCGCCGCCAGCATGTGGCGGTCGCGGGCGGAATCCGCGAGGCGGTGGACATAGGCGCCATCGATCTTGACGAAGTCGACATTCAGCGCCTGCAGGTACTGGAACGAGGCGGCGCCGGCGCCGAAATCGTCCAGGCAGACCTCGAACCCCATCGCGCGGATGTCCTGCAGCACCTCGTTCACGCCGGCAAGGTCGTTGATCTCCGCCGATTCCGTGACTTCGAACAGCAGGTGCCCGGACAGCTTGCCGTGATCGCGCAGCAGTTCCAGCAGGGTCTGGGTGAAGCCGGCATCCTGCAGAGAATTGCCCGACAGGTTCACCGCCAGCGACAGCTTCGTGCCATCGAAGTCGGTGGTCAGGTCCTCGATCGCGCGTCGGGTGACCAGCAGGTCGAGCTGGGCGTTCATGCCCATGCTCTCGCCGAAATTGATGTATTCGAACGTCTTGCGGCCGTCGCGGAAGCGGGCGAGCAGCTCATAATGGTGCAGCTGGCCGTCGTTCAGCCCGACGATCGGCTGGTAGACCAGGTCGATGGCGTTCTGCGACAGGATCTGCTTGAAGTCGGCGAGCTTGGCGATGGTGCCGTTCAGCAGGTCGTGGAAGGCACTGGCCAGGTCCCCGTTGGGGACACCCTTGGCGCCCAGCTTCTCGAACTGCTTCAGGGTGTGGATGACGGCGCGTGCCGCTTCCGCCGGCGTCAGGGCCGGCGCGTCCATCGCCATGTCGGTTGCGACGACCGACAACCCGTTGCCGTCCGGGTCCGCATCGCGGGTCATCTGCGCGATCCGGGCCTCGATGGAACGGCCGTCGCCGCCCTCGTGGACGACGCCGAAGCGGCTTTCGCCCAGGCGCCCGGCCAGGTCGCGGCCGCCGCTCTGCAGGCGGAGGAAGCCGCCGATCTCGCTCATCAGGTTCTGGAAGGCAGCCGGGGCGAGCCGCTGCCCCAGCCCGTCCAGCCCCTCGACCTCCAGCAGGGTGAGCATCTCCCTGCCATTTTCCGTGGCCCCGCTCTCCACCGCGCGGGCCAGCGCCTGGGTCAGCGCCTCCCCGTCGAGCAGGCCGCTCTGGCCGTCGCGCGCCCCGTCCTGCGGCACGCGCTGCCGGAAGCGCTCCGCGGTGCTCATCGCGATATAGGCGCGGCCGTCCGCCATCGGCATGCGATAGCCGTTCACCCAGGCCCGCAGGGCTCCGTTGCCATGGGCCAGCTGCACGTTGAGAGTCGGCAGCCGCTTGCCCGGCCCCATGTCCCGGACGGCCGCCTTCACCAGGGCGCGATCGGTCGGCGCGACGGTGTCGAGGAAGCTGCCGCCCTGCAGGTCGGTCGCCTCGCGGCCCAGCAGCTTCATGGTCGCGCCGCTGGCATAGGCGATCCCGTCCACGGAATCGACCTCCAGCAGAAGATCCGCAGCCGCAAAGGAAAAGGCCAGGAAACGATCGCGCTGTGCTTGCAGCACAGCCAGCTTGTCGGCCATCACTATCCCCGCATCCACACTGTGGAATGGACACTAGTGGCAGGGGATTTCGGATTGGTAAACGATCCGTTGGGAGCAGGTCCTGGTCACAGCGCCCGGCGCATCGCCTGCCAGGCACGGGAAAGCGTCTCGCGTGCGGATTCCGGGGCGATCGCGATCAGTGCGGCCGCGCGGCCGTCCAGGTCGAGATGCCGCAGGTCCGCAACCCCGAACTCCGTCACGACGATGTCGCTGTCCGCCCGTGCGCCGGTCAGCGGCGCCGCCGGCCGCCCAGCGCCGGACAGGCTCGCCACGATCCGGCTGCCGCCGCCGCGCAGGGCGGCCGGCAGCGCGACGATGGAGCGGCCGCCGGGCGACAGGCGCGCGCCGCGCACAAAATCGTTGAAGCCGCCGACGCCGCTGAAGAAGCGGCCATCGACCAGCTCCGAATTGACCTGGCCGAACAGGTCGACCTCCAGCGCCCCGTTCAGGGAGACGAAGTTCTCGATCCGCGCGACCTCGGTCACCATGTGGGTGCGCCGGACGGGGCGGATCTCGACGAAATCCGCCGACAGGCCGCGGTAGAGCGCAGCCGTCCCGGCGGCGGAACCGGCCACCAGCAGCCCGCGATCCACGTTGCGTCGCGCACCGGTGATCGCGCCGCTCTCGACCAGCTGCCAGGCTGCGTCGGTCACCAGGCCGGAATGAAAGCCCAGGTCGCGATGCCCCGACAGCGCCTGCAGGATCGCCGACTGCACCTTGCCGATGCCGATCTGGATCACGTCGCCGTCACGGATCAGGGTCGCACAGTTTTGGGCGATGGCCTGCTGGACCGGATTGGGCGCCGCATCCGGGAAGTCCGGCAATGCCTCCTCCGCCTCCAGCAGCCAGTCGATCCGTGCCGCGGGCAGGCGGTCATGGCCGCGTGTCGCCGGCAGCCGCGGGTTGAGGTGCGCCAGGACCCGGTCGCAGTTGCGCAGCGCATAGGGCTGGAAGTCGGCGCAGGCGCCAAAGCCGTGGTCGGCCGTGCCGTCGGCCGCGACCTGCACGATCGCCAGGTCGAACCGCGGCCCGTTCTCCAGATAGTCCGGGATCGCGCTGTAGTTCAGCGGCAGCAGGCGCAGCCGCCCTGCGTCGAAACTGTCCCGCTGCCAGGGCGGCAGGAAGAAACTCTCGCCCTCCGCCTCCGGATGCAGCGCGGCATAGTCCGTGTCCGACAGTCCAGGGACCAGGACGCCGCAGAAGGTGACGCCGCGTGCCGCCTCCGGTGCCGCCTGCAGGGCCCTGCGGATGGTGGCGGATTCGCCCAGGCAGCCGGACACGAAGACCCGCATGCCCGGTTTCAGGAGCTCCGGGATGCGCTCCGCCGTGATTGGTGCGGTCATGACCTCTGCCGCTCAGGGCTGCAGGACGAGCTTGCCGCGCACCCGCCGCGCGGCGATATCGGCCAGCGCCGACGGCGCCTCGGCCAGCGGCCGCGTCTCCACCGGCATCGGCGGCAGGCGGCCGGCAAGACGGTCGGCGAAGCAGCCGGCCAGCAGGGCGCGGCTCGCCCGCGGTTCCTCCTGGGCGAAGGCAGGCCAGTTGATGCCCATCACCTCGATCCCCTTGATCAGGGCCAGGTTGCCGCGGACATCCGGGATCCGCCCTGCGGCGAAGCCGACGATCAGGTAGCGGCCGCCCCAGCAGGTGGCCCGCATCGCCTCGTCCAGCATGTCGCCGCCGACCGGGTCGTAGACGAGATGGACGCCGCGGCCGCCGGTCCGTTCGCGGACCTGGTCCTTCAACGGGACCGCCCCGTCATAGTCGATCGCGATGTCGGCGCCCGCCGCCAGCGCGGCCTCGGCTTTTGCCGGACCGCCCACCGCCGCGAGCACGGTCGCGCCGGCCGCCTTCGCCACATGCAGGGCCGCCAGGCCCACCCCGCCGGTCGCGCCCAGGATCAGCGCTGTTTCGCCGGGGACCAGGCGGCCGCGGTCGCGCAGGGCGTAGGCGGCGGTACCATAGGCCACCGGCATGGCGGCGGCCTCCTCGAAGGCGATGCCGTCCGGCAGCGGGAACAGGGCGGCTGCAGGCGCCAGGGCATATTCGGCATAGCCGCCATGCGGCGCGCGCGCCGCCACCCGGTCGCCCGGGCGGATGTCGGTGACGCCGTCGCCCAGCGCGTCGACGGTGCCGGCGAACTCGAAGCCGGGCGAGAAGGGCAGGGCGGGACGCACCTGGTAGCGGCCCCGCACGATCAGGGTGTCGGCGAAGTTGACGCCGCAGGCCGCGACCTGGATCCGCACCTGGCCCGGGCCGGGCTCCGGCACGGGCACATCCTCAACCTGCAGGGCGCCCGGCTCCTCCAGCCAGGCATGGACCATGACGGCTTTCATATGACGACCTTCATATGACGGATTTCATCGGGACAACGGCTGGGACTGGCGGCACTGGCAGCGGAGTGACGGGAAGGCCAAGGCGGACCGGCTCACGCCTCGTTGCCGGTGCTGCCGGCGCGCATCTGCAGCTTCAGGGCCACCACGGCATGCACGCTGAGCCCGGTGAGGGCGGCGATCTCCCGGAACGGCAGCCGAGTCTCCCGCAGCAGGGTCTTCGCGAAGCGCTTCGGATTCATCCGGCGGCTGCCGCGGCGGTGGTGCGAAGGCCGGTTGTGGCGCCGGGTCTGGCTCTGGTCCAGGCCGCGGGCGAAGGCCGCCCGCATCGCCCGGGCGCGCCGTTCCTTGTCGGCAGCGGTCACCGCGTCGTGCAGATGGGCGGCCTGGGCGAAATCGCGGGCCCAGCGCCGGCCTTCCGGCGTCGCGTCGGCCGCATCGAACGGATCGGCGGCCGGATCGAAGTCCGGCTCCTGCGCGCGGCTCTGCCGCGGGCCGTCGTCCTGCGGCATGGCGGCCGCCTCATCCAGGGTCATGCCGTGCCGCCCCGCCAGGCGCTCCGCCGCCGCCAGGGCGCTCTGCCGCTCGCCGGCAAACGGGCTTTCCGCGGCGAGCTTCAGCAGGTTGTGGAATTTCGTTCGTTCACGCGGGGTCATGACGCTCAAGCGGGTTCCTGGACGACCTCCGGCGATCCAGCCGGCGATTCATCCAGCGATCAATTCTGGGCGCTGCACCTTGGCAGCAGGGTCGGCGACCTCTTGCCGCAGACCCGGGGCCGCGCCACCGTCCATAGGACCCGCCACTGGCGGCGCGCCGGCAACGGCGGTAAGTAACGGCTTCGCGGCAGTATACCGAACCTGCCTGTCCGATGGGGCGCAAATTTGTCCGGTCCGGTCTGCCCGTCCTTTTGCGGCGGCGGGCAGCCATCGCGGCTCCCGGCCGGCCATCGGCCCGGCAGCGCCGGTCCCTGGCCCTCGCACGTTGCGCTCCCACCTGTCGTTTGAGGATTTCATGCGGATTGGGATCATTGCCACCCTGGCCTACGGCCTCGTCCTGGTCGTCGCGGCCGTCGTCCTGCTGCTCACCGGCCATGCACCGGACGGGGGCATGCCTGCCACCGCGCTGGAGCGGCTGGCCTGGTGCGGCGCCATGATCGGCGGCGGGCTGGCGCCGCCGGCCCTGGCATGGCTGGTCGCCGGGATCCGCCTGCTGGGCCGGCTGCCGGCACTGGTGCCGGCGGTGCCGAAGGTCGAAGAGGCGAACGAGAATGCCGGCCTGCCGCTGGACGCGGAATCGGCCCGGGTTGAGGACCGGCGCGATTTTTTTGCCACCCTGGATCGATACCGGACCAGCATCTACAACCAGTTCATCGAGGTGTTCCAGGATACCGGCCTGATCGAATCCTATCGCGGCTTCAAGTTTCCCGACGGGCTGCCGATGGTCGACCGTCCCTGCATCTTCCTGGTGGAGCATTTCCTGCACCTGGAGCAGAAGGGCGAGGAGGTGCCGGAGCGCTTCAACCTGTCGAACGAGGAACTGCAGATCCTGAAGCGGATGTTCGACGAACTGGTGGAGCATGCGAAGCGGACGAACTCCACCTTCGTCCTGCGCCGCAACGACATGCGGGTCTACCAGATGCTGGGCGGCGAGTACCCCTAGGCCTCAAGCAGCCATCCGGGCCCGGCAGGGGCCCGTCCGCAGGGCCTAGCGGGCGGCCTCCTCGTCGCGGATCCGGCCGTCCGCCGACATCAGGATGGCGATCGGCCGGGTCACCGGGAAGTGACCCAGCACGATCATCAGCACAACCATGATCGGCACGCTGAGGAACATGCCCGTGATCCCCCAGATCGCGCCCCACAGGGTCAGCGACAGGATCACCACCAGGGCGCTGATGTTCAGCGAGGAACCCATCAGCCGCGGCTCGATAACATTGCCGATGATGATCTGGGCGACCGCCAGCGGCACCAGCACCAGCAGGAAGGGCACGAAGGCGCCGAACTGCATCAGGGTCAGCGCCGCCGGGAACAGGATGCCCAGCAGCGAGCCGATGGTGGGGATGTAGTTCAGCAGGAAGATGAAGACCGCCCAGAACTCCGCGAAGGAGACGCCGACGGCGATCAGCACCACATAGCTGATGCCGCCGGTCAGCACGCTCATCAGGGTCTTGATCCAGATATAGGTCTGGATCTCCCGCTGGATGTCGCTCAGCACCGCGCGCACGCGGCGTTCCCGCCGCGGGTCCGGGAACAGCGCATGGATCTTGCTGTCGAAGGCCTGCTGCTCCACCAGCAGGAACAGGACATAGACCAGCACGATGCCGAACTGGCTGGCGACATTGGCCAGGGTGCCGGCGATCCGGGTCAGCAGCTGCGCCACCGGGATGTCGGCGATCATCTTGTCGAACGAGGCCGTCAGGTCCTTGCCGATCCAGCCGCTTGCCTGCGCCGTCAGCTTGTCCAGATTTTCCTCGTAGGTGGGAAGGACCTGGGTCACGGCGGAAATGTTGTTGGCGACCATGTTGACCAGGAAGACCAGCACGATCAGCACGGCGATGATCGACAATGTCATCGCCGCGACGGCCGGCAGGTGATGCCCGCCCCAATGCATGCGGCGGAAGAAGCGGGCCAGCGCGTTCAGCAGGAACCAGATCATGAAGGCGATGGCGATCGGGATCAGAAGGTCCCGTCCCACCGCCAGCAGCCAGCCGGTCAGGAACAGCACGCCGATCGCCAGCGCCAGGC
Source organism: Marinibaculum pumilum (assembly GCF_042646425.1). Lineage (NCBI taxonomy): Bacteria > Pseudomonadati > Pseudomonadota > Alphaproteobacteria > Rhodospirillales > Rhodospirillaceae > Marinibaculum > Marinibaculum pumilum. The sequence goes on along the minus strand of NZ_JBHRTR010000018.1, from coordinate 51,347 downwards.
CGAAGGAGGCCGGCAGTCCCGGCCGCAGCGCCGACAGGCCGCCCATTTCCGCCGTCCGCTCCCCCAGCTCGGGACCCAGATGGCCGTCATCGGCGCTCGGGGACCTGGGCGACCGGTCGTCGTCCCGCAAGTCGAAGGCGCGCATCAGGCGCGAGCGGATCTCGGTCTTGCCGCGCTTGTTCGGATCGCTGTCGCTCACCTTGCCGTTCCTGCCGTCACTGGTCCTGATCCCACATGTCCGTCCGCCGAGCGGCGCAGTCTAGCCGTGCCGACGCCGCTCAGGAACGCTGTCGGCGTCCGTCATGCCGCCGCTTCGTACGCCGCGGCGAGCCGTTCGACCAGATCTGCGACTGTCGGCAGATCCTGGACGCCGGACACAGAATGGCCCGCCGACCAGATGTCACGCCAGCGTGACGCGCGTGCCTTATCGACATCGATGCTTTCGCTGACGTCGAAGCGGTCGCGCGGCTGCAGGGCATCGGGATCCAGTCCCGCGGCCCGGATCGAGGGTCGCAGCATGTTGGTTTCCAGGCCGCTGAAGGCCCGGGTCAGCAGCACGTCGTCCAGGCGGCTGTCGACCAGCATCTGCTTGTAGGCCGGCGCCGCCATGCTTTCCTGTGTGGCGATGAAGCGGGTGCCCATATAGGCCAGGTCGCAGCCCAGCACGCGGGCGGCCCGCAGCGCCGTGCCGTCGGAAATGCCGCCGGCCAGCACGACCGGGCCGTCGAACAGGTCCCGCACCGCGCGGACGAAGGCGAAGGGATTGGCCCAGCCGGTCTGGCCGCCGGCACCGGCGGTCAGCAGGATCAGCCCATCGACACCGGCGGCGATCGCCTTCTCGGCATGCCGGACGGATGCGATATCGGCATAGACCAGGCCGCCGGCGTCATGGATCGGCGCGATGACCGGCTCCGGATTGCCCACGCTGGCGATCACCAGCGGGACCCTGTGGCGCACCAGCAGGTCCAGGTCCTCGGCCAGCCGTGGGTTGGAGCGGTGGACGATCAGGTTGGCGGCGAAAGGGGCGGCGCCCGCGGTCTCGGCCGTGATCCGCTGCAACCAGCCGTCCAGCTCCGCCGCCGTGCGGCAGTTCACCGTCGGAAAGGAGCCGATGATCCCGGCCCTGGACGCGGCGACCACCAGGTCGGGGCCGGAGACCAGGAACATCGGCGCCGCGATCAGTGGCAGTCGCAGCCGCGCGTGAAGCTGCTCGGGGGTCATGGTACCTCCTGCTCTGGGTGGCTCGGTCGGCGATGCGGGCTTGCCGGATGCTGGCAAGGGATGGCGGAATGCCTATCTAAGCGAAAGTGCCGCCGGCAGGCGAGACGGACATCCGGAGCGAGGCGGGTCATCCTCTGGCCGGATATCCGGGGCGGCAGGTATCGGCGGAAGGAGTTGCCCCGACATGCGTGTGCTGCGGATCGCCCTGTGGGTCCTGGTGGCTTTGTTCGCCGTCGCCTTCGTGGGCTTCCTGAACTACTACCTGCCGTCCACGGAGGTGGTGCGGGTGACCGGCACCGACGTGAAGCGGATGGATGCCAAGAAGGTGGACCCCGCCGGCGTGGAGCGCACCCGCGATGTCCGCTTCATCTCCGCCATGGCGTTCGACGGCGACCAGCCGATCACCTTCCGCAACGAGGATACCGGCTGGGGCTTTCCGTTCTATTTCAAGTTCGATTCCGGCGACGTCACGACCCGGGTGCAGAACATCCTCGCCTCCGACCCGCAGGCCCACGTGGCGGTGACCTACTATGGCTGGCGGGTGGAGATCTTCGACCTGTATCCGAACGCAGTCAGCCTGTACCGGGTCGATGCCGACTATACGCCGATTCCCTATACGACGATCCTCGTCCTGCTGTTGCTCGCCGCGCTGGCGATCTTCCTGTTCCTGCGGATCCGCCGCTGGCGGGCGTCGCGCTACTGACCCGCACGACCGGTCGCGGTCCGCCCGCCCCGCCCGGCGCCCTCCTCGCGCCCGGTACGCGGCTGGGCGGCGCGGATGCTCTCATAGGCGCCGGCGAAGGCCGCCACCCGCTCCTGGGCGAGGCGCACCAGTTCCTGCGGCATGCCCTGCGCCATCAGCCGGTCGGGATGGTGCTCCTTCATCAGCCGGCGATAGGCGGCCTGCACGTCCGGCCAGCTGGCGTCCCGGCCGACACCAAGCAGGCTGTAGGGGCTGGGCTGGCCGACGCCGTGGGCGGCGGCGATGCGTTCGAAGGCGCTGTCCTCGAAGCCGAAGATGCTCGCCACCCGCTGCAGGAAGTCCATCTCCGGCTGCACGATCCTGTCGTCGCCCCAGGCGATGTGGAACAGGGCGTCCAGCAGCTTCTCCTTCACCGCGTCGCGGCCCTGCAGCAGGTCGGCGATGCGGCCGGCATAGGCCTCGTAGCCGGCGGTCGTCCCGCTCGCCAGGTCGAACAGCCGCCGGACATTCTCCTTCTCCGCCTCCGGCACCTGGAACACCTCGTGGAAAGCGGCCACCTGGCGTTCGTAGCGGCGCTTGTCCACGGCCGCCATCTTCGCCGCCAGCGCGATGGCCGCGATGGTGAAGCCGACCCGCTCTGTGGGTTCGCGGCTGGTCCGCCCGCCGCTGCCGGCGGGCCCGCCCAGGGTCCGGCCCAGCGCCTCCACCAGAGCGACGAACGGCTCGCCGAGGCGCCGGATCGCCGGTCCGGTCTCGCGGATCGCACGCCAGAGCCCGCCACCGGCGCGCGGCGGCACCGGCTGCGGCATGCCCGCCTGGGGCGCCGACGCCGGCAGGGTGCCGCCGCCGGTCTCCTTCTCCGCCTGCCCGCCGGCGGCGGCATCCTGGCGCCGCCCGCTCACGGCACGATCGTTCCGTGGTCCAGAAGATCCAGCATCGGACGGTCGTGCGGCAGGTTGCCATAGCCGAAGGTCTGCACGAACGGGCCATGGGCCTGCAGCCAGTCGGCCACCCGCGCCGCCTTCTCGGTGCGGATGCAGTTGCGGCCCTCCAGCCGGCCGGTCAGCCGCCCGTCCACGACCTCCAGTTCGGTCGCCATCACCTCGTCGACGCCGAACCGGTCGGAAACGATGGTCTGGACGACGATCATGGGGGAGCCGCTGGCGACCACCACCCGGTGGCCCGCCCGCCGATGCTCGTGCAGTTCCGCCACGATATGCGACTTCCAGGCGATGCTGCGGCCCAGGTCCAGCGCTGCGGCGCGCGCCTCTTCAACCGGGATGCCGGCGATCAGGCGGCGCAGGAAGGCAGCCTTCACCCGGCCGCGCATATCCTCCGCCCCTGTCGTCCGGCCCATCGCCTGGCCCGCCAGCGCCTGCGCGGCGGCGCGGTAGACGCGGCGGCGGCCGCGCAACAGGATCAGCCAGGGAAACAGCGTATCGCGGCGGGTCAGGGTGGCGTCGAAATCGAAGAAGGCGGCGCGGTCCGCCTCTGCCGTGCCGCTGGGCGGAAGCGAGCCGAGAACGCCATGTCCGGCATGCTCGCTTGCCGGCAGGCCGGCCTCGCCGCGCACCAGCCGCTCGCCGCCGACACGGCCTTCGGCAATGCCATGGCCGGCGATCCGGTCCGGGGCGCCTCGGGCCATTCTGTCGGGGCGGGTGATGCGATCGGCTTCCGCCATGCGCGCCTTCCTCATGTTCCGCAGGCAGGCCGAGTATACATGCTCGGCCGGGGCTTATCCCCCAGAGCCAGCTCTCCGCGGCCTGCCCGCAACGGCGGACGGGGGATGACAGGGACGGGCGACGGTCCCGCGCCGCCCGCAGCCTGCCAGGAGCACTCTCGCGTCGATCACCGTTCCATGTAAATATCGACCTTCGGGTCGGGCTTTCGCGGCCGGCCCGCAATGGCGCGCCGCGATCGCGGGCGCGACTCAGGGGCAAGGCTGGATCGGTCGTCGCGGCATCTGGGAGCCGCGGCGGGGCGGCAACCGAGCGGAGGGGACGGCGCATGTCGGCAGGCGGGGATTCGACCGGCAAAGTCCAGAAATCCCCCGGCCGCAGACCGGTGGGCCGAACCCGCGACAGCACCGTGCTGCGGGGCGCGGACAGCCGGCGGGCGCCGCGCTATCACGATATCGCCACCGACCTGCAGTCCAAGATCGCCGACGGCACCTATCCGGTGGGGAAGAACCTGCCAACGGAAGCGGTGCTTTGCCGCACCTTCGGGGTCAGCCGCCATACCGTGCGCGAGGCGCTGAAGCGCCTGGCAAATCGCGGCCTGGTGGAGCGGCGGCGTGCGCTGGGCACCCTGGTGCGGGCCCGCTATCCGGAGGGGCGCTACCGGCAGGCGCTGCCGTCGACCGCGGCCCTGCTGGAGATCCCGCGCGACCTGATCGCCGACATCCAGGAGCGCGGCAGCATCATCACCGACATCGCCCTGGCGCGGACCTTGGGCTGCGTGGAGGGGCGGCCCTGGTCCTGGTTCGGCATCGTGCGCCGCTCGCCGGAAGGGCCGCCGGTCTGCTGGACCGACCTCTATGTCTGCCCGTCGGTCCTGTCCGGCGACGGCGCCCGGCCGCCGGCCGCGGCCAACGCGCTGCTGGAGCAGCGCTGCATGGAGCAGGCGGAACTGATCGACGTGGCCATCGAGGCGCGCCGCATGAGCGCACGCCAGGCGGAGGTCCTGGCGGTCGACCCGTCGCTGGCCGCACTGTCCGTCGTCCGGCGCATGCTGCGCGACGGCGAGCCCTACTGCGTCTCCCTCAGCCTGTTCCCGCAGAGCCGCTTCGGCTTCGAGACCAAGCTGGCGCGCAGCTGGCAGCCGGCCAGGGAACGCAACCGCAAAGCCTGATGAGGGCCGGCCGGCCGGAACGGGCGGCCGTCAGGCCGCCTCGCGCACCTGCCGGGCGGCCTGTTCCAGGAAAGCCGGCCGGGCATCCGGCAGATGCGCCTGCTCGGCGATCGCGCGGCGCCAGGCCCGCGCCCCCGGCAGGCCCTGGTAAAGCCCCACCATGTGGCGGGTGATATGCTTCAGCGGCACCCCTTCCGCCATCCAGCCTTCGACGTAGGGCAGGTATTCGGCCAGCACCCCGGCGCGGCTGCGCGGCGGGCGGGCATCGCCGAAGAACAGCCCGTCGACGACCGACAGGCAGTAGGGGTTGCGATAGGCCTCCCGGCCGACCATGACGCCGTCGACATGGTCCAGATGCCGGGCCGCTGCCGCCATCTCGGTCAGGCCGCCGTTCAGTACGATCTCCAGCTCCGGATGCGCCGCCTTCAGGGCATGGACCAGCGGATAGTCCAGTGGCGGCACGTCGCGGTTCTGCTTCGGGCTCAGGCCGTCGAGCCAGGCCTTGCGGGCATGCACGATGAAGGTCCGGCAGCCGGCCTGGGCCACCGTCTCGACAAAGCGGGGCAGGGCCTCCGCCGGGTCCTGCGCATCGATGCCGATGCGGCATTTCACGGTGACCGCGATGTCGGCCGCGGCAGCCATCGCCGCGACGCAGTCGGCCACCAGTTTCGGCTCCGCCATCAGGCAGGCGCCGAAGCGGCCGGACTGCACACGGTCGCTGGGGCAGCCGACGTTCAGGTTCACCTCGTCATAGCCATGATCCGCCGCCATCGCGGTGCAGGCCGCGAGCGCCTGCGGGTCGGAGCCGCCCAGCTGCAGTGCCACCGGATGTTCCGCGGGGTCGAAGCGCAGGAAGCGGTCGCGGTCGCCGTGGATCAGCGCGCCGGTGGTCACCATCTCGGTATAGAGCCGCGCCCGGCGGGAGATCAGTCGCAGCAGCACGCGGTCGAAGCGGTCGGTGCAGTCCATCATCGGCGCAACGCAGAAGCGCCGCGGCGCCATCGCATCGCGGTTCTGCCGTGCGGGCGCCGCCGTGGTGGCCCGGATCTGCTCTGTGGATCGCTGCATCATGCCGGGGTTGAAGCAGAAAATGACGGGAACGGAAAGGGGGCGCCGCACGGCCCGTGCGGCGCCCCCCTTACCCCCCTCCGGTCGTCGGCAGGGTCTCAGAGCCAGTAGCTGTAGCCGAAATTGGCCTCCGCGTTCAGGGCCTGGGCGTCCAGCCCGCCGCCGCCGGTGTTGAAGCCCAGGGTCACGCTCTGGCCCGGTGCGATGCTGCCGTTCCAGTCGGCATTGGCGACCTCGTAGCGGTCGCTGCCCGCCGCCTCTGCGCTGGCGTTCCAGATATGCTGGATCTCCACCGGCAGGTCGAAGGCGACCTCCCAGCCCTTCACCGACGCGCTGCCGGTGTTGGTCAGCACCATGTCGACGGTTGCGCCCGATCCCCAATCGCTGCGCAGGACGAACTGGGCTTCCAGCGGCCCGTCGCCGGACCCGCCGCCATCGCCACCCGAACCGCCATCGCCACCCGAACCGCCATCGCCGCCCGAGCCGCCATCGCCCCCGGAGCCGCCATCGCCCCCGCCATCGCCGTCATCGTCGACGATCGTCGCCACCGCCTGCAGCGGTCCGTCGGCCGTGCCGGTCACGGTCAGGCTGAAGGTCTCGTCGCCCTCCACCAGGCTGTCGGGTAGGATCTCGACGGTGACGGTCTTTTCCTGCTCGCCCGGGGCGAAGACCAGCTGGCCGCTCTCCGGCAGATAGTCCTGCCAGGCCAGCGCCGTGCCGTCGCCGGTCTGGTAGTCCAGCACCACCTCTTCGCCGGCCGGTGCGTCCAGGGCGATCGTGAAGGTGGCGAAGGCATGGGCCGCCTCGTCCTCGCCCACCACCGGCCCGCCGCCGCCATCGCCCGCAGGCTCCGCCAGCATCGGCTGCAGCAGGTCCATCGCGTTCTGCCGCACACTCGTCCAGTCGTCGTTCAGGATCCCCCCGGTATCGCCGGAATTGGGGTTCCAGGACCACCAGGCGAAGCTGATATCGCCGTCGCCGGCCGGCTTGTCGATGCTGCCATCGCCGTCGAAATCGCCCTGCATGTAGCTGGTGATCGCATCGGCCCATGCCTGGTCGACGGCGGTTTCCAGCCGGGAGCCGAACTCGCCCACCAGGATCGGTGCGATGTCCTGCTCGTAGATATAGCCCCAGGTCTCGCGGAACACCTGGTGCAGGTCGGAGCCGTCGCTGAACCAGGGCTGGTTGTAGACCGAGGCCGGATAGTCGTGCGGCGAATAGACGAGCTTGCCGGACTGCGCCAGCTCCACCGGATGGTCGGCGACCCCCTGCAGGTTGCCGCCCCACCAGTAGTTGTTGCCCTGGTAGTCGCCGATGCCTTCCACAACGATCAGCCAGTCGGGATTGACCTCGTGGATGGCATCGCCGGCCGCGGTCGCGGCGCGGGCCCAGTCGGTAGCCCCGCCATCGCCCCAGCTGGCCGGACCGTGCGGCTCGTTGTGCAGGTCGGCGCCGATGATCGTGTCGTCGCCGTTGTAGCGCTGGGCCAGGCTGCGCCAGACTTCGATCCAGTCCTGCTCGGTATAGCCGTCCGCGGTCCACAGGCCGTTCTCGTTGGCGCTGTTGCCCGGCAGGCTGCGGTGATGGTCCAGCAGGATGCGCATGCCGATCTGGTCGGCATAGCCGACGATCTTGTCCATGATCTCCATGGCGCGCAGGCCCGCCAGGTCCGGGTTCAGGCTGGTGTTGATGCTGTCGGGCAGCGGATTGTCCTGCACCAGCTGGCCGGAGAAGGGCAGGCGGATGGCGTTGAAGCCCAGTTCCTGCATCTGGTCCATCATGTCCTGCCAGTTGCGGGCCCAGAGGCCGTGCGGGACATTGTTCTGGGTCTCGAAGCCGAACCAGTTCACGGCACGGATCTCCACCGGCGCGCCGTTGGAGTCGACGATCTGGTTGCCGGATGTCGACAGCGGCCCGTCGGCGAACTGGCCGGTGGCGCCGCCCCCCGTGCCGCCGCCGCCGTCGACCGGGTTGCCTTCCACCACCTGGATGTCGGCGATGCTGGCATGTGGCAGGACCGGGTCCGGGGTGTCGGCGTCGGTGATGGTGACCACCGCTTCGGCATCGGCGATGGTGGCGCCCTGCACAGCCGTCAGCCGCAGGCCCAGGCTCTCGCCGTCATCGACCAGCGCGTCGTCGATCAGGTCCAGGGCGATGGACGCGGTCAGCTGTCCGGCCGGGATCACCAGCTGGCCGCTGACCGGTACATAGTCCGCGCCGGCCGTCGCTGTCAGGTCATAGGTCTCATAGTTCAGGATCACGTCCTGATCGCTGGCGGCGGACAGGGTGACCGGCACCTGCGCGGCTCCGCCTTCCTCGCTCGCCACCAGGTCGCCCACGGCGACGGTCGGCAGGACCGGGTCGGGATCGCCGCCGCCGTCGCTGGCGGGCTGTCCGTTGATCGCGACCGATGCCGGATCGATGGCGGTGTCGGTTCCGCTGGCCGTGAAGCCGAAGCCCGCCGTGCCGCCGGCCGGCAGCTCGGCGTTATAGGACAGGCTCTCGATCGTATAGACATTGCCGACGCGGGACACGATCCGGGCGTTCCAGATATTGTCGATATCGGCATCCAGCTCGAAGCTGATGCGCCAGCCGTTGACGGCCTGGTCGACATCAAGCGCCAGATCGGCAACGAAGCCGCTGCCCCACTGGTCGCGCACGGCGTAGTTCAGCGCCGCATCGGCTGTGGTGTATTCCATCTTCTCATTTCCCAGGATGCTGTTGACCCGATCCCGCCGGCCTGCATTGCCCGGGGGAGGGTCTGTCGTACAGCCACCGCTGGGCGTCGTGACGCAGCCCGCATGTGCCAGTGTTGCCGCATCGTGGCGGGAATGAGGCGGTGCATCTCCAAATGGAAGGGGGCCGGGGCAAGGCGCTTGCCGGCGCGGCGCTCAGGCGGCGTCGCGCAGGGCCGTCTCCTCGGCGACCGCACGGGCCACGGCGGGGCGATCCAGCAGGCGATCGCGATAGGCCGCCAGGACCGGCCAGTCCGCCAGCAGCCCGGTGGCCAGCGCCCAGTTCAGGCTGGTCAGCAGATAGGCATCGGCCACGCTGAAGTCCAGCAGCAGGAAGGGACGGTCAGCCAGGTGGCGGGACAGGTGGCGGTAGCGCGGCGGCAGCACGGCCTCGCGCGCGAAGGTCTTCGCTTCCGGCGGGGCGGCCGGGTTGAACAGCAGGTAGAAGACACCCTTGTGCAGTTCGGTGGCGACGAAGTTCAGCCATTCCTGCAGTCGATAGCGTTCCGCGGTGCCCTGCGCCGGCGCCAGCCGGCCCTGCGGGTCCAGGTCGGCGATGTACTGCAGCACGGCCGGCACCTCGGTCAGGATGCCGCCGTCGGGAAGGGTCAGGGCCGGCACCTGTCCCTTCGGGTTGACCGGCCAGTAGTCGCCGCCGCCATCGGTGAGCCGCTTCGTCGACAGGGTGACCTGCCGGAAGCCGGCCTGCAGGCCGGCCTCGTACAGCGCGATGCGGGCGGCGAGGGAGCAGGCGAGGGGGCGAAATAGAGGTCCATGGCGGGCATCCGTCCGGTCGGTTCATGTTTATGTACTATTTCGCATTAAAATGGCCTGCGCAATGAATAATATGCGGAACAGTAAAAAATAATGAGAGGCTGCCGGCCGGCCGCTGCGGATGCCATGATGGGCATGCCGGCCGCCGCAGGACCGGGAATGACGGGAGGAAACATGACGGACCAGCCCTTCGCGACCCTGATCTACGAGGTGCCGGAGCCGCATATCGCGCGCATCCGCCTCAACCGTCCGGACCGTGCCAATGCGCAGGACACGGTCCTTCTCTATGAACTGAACGCCGCCTTCGACCGCGCCGCCCATGACGACGAGATCCGGGTGATCGTGCTGGCGGCGGAGGGCAAGCATTTCTCCGCCGGCCATGACCTGGCGGAAGGCGACACCGCCGCGGCGATGCGGGCGCAGGCCACGGTGGCGCCGGTCTGCGGCTTCGGCTGCGCCGGGGCGGAGGCGCAGATGGCGCGGGAGGAGGAGATCTATATCGGCTTCTCGGAACGCTGGCGGAACATCCCCAAGCCGACGATCGCCGCGGTGCAGGGCAAGTGCATCGCCGGCGGGCTGATGCTGGCCTGGCCCTGCGACCTGATCGTGGCCAGCGACGATGCCGCCTTCGCCGATCCCACGGTCAGCTTCGGCGTCGGCGGGGTGGAATATTTCGCCCATGTCTGGGAGGTCGGCCTGCGCAAGGCGAAGGAGATGCTGTTCACCTCCGACGAGATCTCCGCCGCGGACGCCCTGGCGCTGGGCATGGTGAACAAGGTGGTGCCGCGCGCCGAACTGCAGGAGGCGGTCCTCGCCATGGCGCGGAAGATCGCGCAGAAGTCGCGCTTCGCGCTGAAGCTGACGAAGCTGGCGGTGAACGGCGTGGCGGACGCCCAGGGTCGCGAGGTGGCGATGCGCAACGCCTTCCACCTGCACCAGCTGGCGCATACCCACAACCTGAAGGTCTTCGACATGCTGGTGGACCCGACCGTCCTGCCGGAGGCGACCCGGAAGGCGCTGGCCGCGCGGCCGGAACAGGCGGGCGGCTGATCGGGGTTCAGCCCGTCGCCGGATCCGGCATCGCCGGCGTGTTGCCCAGGGCGGTGCCGAGCGCCCGGATCGCGGCGATCTTGACCTCGAACGGCTGCCAGTCGTCGGACTCTGCGATCGGCGCCCACAGGGCCTCGACCTCGTCGATGGTCAGGTCGCATAGCGGGCTGGCATCGAAATGTCCGGCGCCGGCCCGCCCCGCCTCGCTGGGCCGGAAGGGTTCCAGCGCGGTCTGGAAGCGGTCGAAGCTCTCGCCGTGATAATGGTCCGCCGCCGGGCTGCCGGCAGCACGGTGCGCTGCGGCCACCCCGCCATGCCAGTCGTGGAAGACCTGCGCGAACGGCGCGCGGCTGTCTGACAGGAAGTGCCAGATTGCGCGCGCCAGGGCGTCGTCGGCTTCCGCCCCGGCGGAGGCGAGGCCCAGGCGCCGCAGCACGGCCAAAGCGAAGGCCGCATGCAGCGCCGGCTCGAAGCCCTCCAGCACCGCCTGCAGCCGCTCCAGGCTGGCCAGCGGCAGCAGGCATTCGCCCAGCCGGGCGAGGTTCCAGGCCAGCGCCTCCGGCTGGCGGCCGAAGGCGTAGAGCCCGCCCTGGTCGAAATAGGCGGCGGTGAAGGCCGGGTCGAGTTCCGGCAGGAAGCGCCAGGGGCCGTAGTCGAAGCTCTCGCCGGTGATGTTGATATTGTCGCTGTTCAGCACGCCATGGACGAAGCCGGCGGCCATCCACTGGCCTCCGGTGCGCGCCACCCGGCGGCAGACCTCCGCCAGGAAGGCGGCGGCCCGGTCGGCGACCGCCTCGCGCCACAGCTCCGGCATGTAGCTGCGGATGCTGTGGTCCAGCAGCGCGGCGATATTGTCATGCTCGGCCAGGAAAAGCTGGCGCTGGAAGGTGCCGATGCGGATATGGCTGTGGCTGAGGCGGACCAGCACGGCGGCGCGGGTGGGCGAGGGCTCGTCGCCCCGATGCAACTGCTCGCCGGTTTCGATCACGCTGAAGGTCTTCGAGGTGTCGACACCGAGGGCCTCCAGCATTTCGGTCGCCAGGACCTCCCGCACGGCGCCCTTCAGGGTCAGCCGCCCGTCGCCCGACCGCGACCAGGGCGTGCGGCCGCTGCCCTTGGTGCCCAGGTCGAGCAGCCGGCCGTCGACCAGGTCGTGCAGCTGCGCATGCAGGAAGCCGCGGCCATCGCCCAGGTCCGGGTTGTAGACCCGGAACTGATGGCCGTGATAGCGCAGGGCCAGGGGCTCCGACAGGCTGCCCGGGAGGGGGGCGAAGCGGCCGAAATGCGCGATCCAGGCATCCGCGTCCAGGTCGTCCAGGCCGACCCGTGCGGCCCAGCGCTGGTTGCGGAAGCGCAGCTCGTGTACCGGGAAATCGGCGGCCTCCACCGGGTCGAAGAAGGCCGGCCCGAGTTCGGCATGACGGGCGGAGGGGCGATAGGCGGGCAAGGGATACTCCGGGGTTCTTCGGCCGCGGCATGGCTTCCGGGGCGGAGATAGCGCGGCGACCGGCCGGCGGCCACCGCCCGCCGGTCTCAGCCCCCCAGCAGGTCCGCCGCGGGCAGCGGCTTCGGCACCGGCGGTTCCGGCACCAGGCCGCCCGCGGCCGGGCCGCTGGCGAAGACCAGCCGGCGGCGCAGGCCCGCCGGCAGCTCCAGCGCCGGCGATACCCCCCAGAGGTAGAGCGGCAGGCTTTCGGCGAACTGCGCCAGGCGCCGCAGCTCGGTTGCGTTGTGCGCCGCCGCCGCCGGGCCGGAGACCTTCGGCCGCAGGCGGGTGCCCAGCGCCAGCGGCATCAGCCCGGTCAGCACGGCGGCATCGCCGACATCGCCGCAATCCAGCAGCACGTCGCGGCTCAGCGCGCGGAGCCGTGCCAGCAGCTGCGGCAGCGGCGTGCCGCCCTGCTGCGGCACCTCCGAGACGCCGCGCAGTTCGATGAACAGGTGGCGGCCGCGGGCACCGGCCGGCGCGGTCTCCGCGATCGCCATGGCCAGGGCCTCCCGCGCGCCGGTCACCGTGCTCATCGACAGGGGCACGATCAGGGTCAGGCCGCTGCGCCGCTCGATCTCGCGCTCCATCTGCTCCAGCGCCGCCTTCATCACCGCCAGCTCCAGGGCGGCGGCGGCGTCCGGGTTGCGCGGCACCGCCAGCGGCGCCGGACGTCCTTCTTCCCCGGCCAGGCGCAACGGCTCGCAGATCGCCAGGTCGAGGCGTTCGTTGCGGGCCTGCCAGACCGGGCGGAAGCCCAGCCGCAGGTCGGGCGGCAGGGCGATGTCCAGGACCGGGTCCTGGCCGCGCTTCATGCCGTCCGGCGGCCAGGCGAGCGGCCGCCAGCCCGGTGCCCCATCGCCCTTTCCGTCGCCCTGGCCGGACACGCTGCCGCCGCCGCCGGTCCTGCCTTCCGGCGTTACGTCGACGGCCCGGATGATGCGCGCCTGAGCCCGGGCGGTCTCCACCACCTTGGTGTTGAGGCTGCCGTCCGGATTGCGCGCGTCGGCCGTGGCCACCTTGGCGATGCCGATCTCGGCGCCGGCGAAGGTGTCGCCGATCAGCCAGCGCATCAGGTCGCTGGCGATCTCCTGCGACTTGGCCTCCTCCTCCTCCGGCTTGATCTTCGCGGTGGCGCCGAAGGAGAACAGGAAGGTGTCCTCCTCATGGATGGCATAGATGCCGAAGCTGCCCAGATGCCGCTGGAACAGTCGGTCGGCCAGGGCATAGATCTTCTGGGCATAGACCGGCCATTCCTCGCCCAGGATCTCGCGGATCTTCCGCACGGTGACGATGTGCAGGACGGCGCCCAGGGTCTCCGGCTTGTGCCGCAGCACATCCGCCAGGGAGATCGAGCCCTCCTCCAGGTCCTCCAGGGGGCTGCGCCGCGCCGGCTTCGGCGGCGGCTTCTCCTCCGCCTCGCGGCGCAGGATCTGTCTGACGATCTTGCCCAGTGCCAAGGGGCTGGCCTTTCGCTTCCGTGGCGGTCACGCTGGCGCCCGTGCAAGAACACGGCCAATGCGCCCGCAGCCGCAGCCAGATCTTTAGCAGAGACAAGCGGCCTCGCAGAGATGGAAATGGGCGGAGACGGAAACGGAAGGGAGGAATGCGATGCAGCGATGGCAGATCGGCGATGTCCGCATCACGAAGGTGCTGGAACTGGAGGCGACCGGCGGCTCGCGCTTCATCCTGCCGCAGGCGACCCGGGAGGCGGTGCAGCCGATCGACTGGATGTTCCCCCATTTCATGGACGAGGAGGGGCGCCTGAAGATGAGCGTCCATGCCCTGGTGGTGGAGACGCCGGACCGGCGCATCGTGGTGGATACCTGCCTGGGCAACGGCAAGGAGCGGGCGAACCCGAACTGGTCGAACCTGCAGACCAGCTTCCTGTCGGACCTGGAGGCGGCCGGCTATCCGCGCGACAGCATCGATACGGTCATGTGCACCCACCTGCATGTCGACCATGTCGGCTGGAACACCATGCTGGTGGACGGGAAATGGCTGCCGACCTTCCCCAATGCGCGCTACCTGATGGCGGCGCCGGAATTCGGCTATTGGCGCGACGGCGACCATGGCGCGGACCAGGCGGCGATCTTTGCCGATTCCGTCGCACCGGTCTTCGATGCGGGCCTGGTCGACCTGATCGGCACGGAGCACCTGATCTGCCCCGAGGTGTCGCTGGTGCCCACCCACGGCCATACGCCGGGCCATGTCAGCGTGCGCATCTCCTCCCGCGGGGAGGAGGCGCTGATCACCGGCGATTTCATCCACCATCCCTGCCAGATGGCGCATGTCGACTGGTCCAGTGCGGTGGACTACGACCCGGACGCGGCGCGGCAGACCCGCCGGCGCATGTTCGAGGCGCTGGCGGAAACCCCGACCCTGGTCATCGGCACGCATTTCGCGGGGCCCACGGCGGGGCGGCTGCGCCGCGACGGCGATGCTTATCGGCTGGAGGTCTGAGGCCGGGCCATGATCCGGAAAGCGAATGCCGTGGGGTCGGGGCGCGGGAGCGCCGGGGGCGGGAAGGCAAAGACCGTTGCCGCGACGATCTGCCTGGCTGCCGCGATCCTGGGGGCCGGGGTGGTGGCGGAGCGGGTTGCGACGGCGGCGGAGGGGCCGCCGGCCGGTGCCGCCGATACCCGCCTGTGGCTGCAGACCGACCAGGGCTCCGTCTATCTGGTGCAGGCCGACGGCACCACCTACTGGCACAGGGCGCGACGGGCCGCCGGGTCGAGCCCGGGCCTTCCTGGCTGGCACAGGCGCTCGGACCTGACGGTCTATGTCGCGCCTGACGCGACCGCGGGGCTGCTGCAGCATGCCGGACCGGAGGCGATCTGGCTGGTCGACCCGGCCGCCGGCAGCGTGACCCGCGGCCGCCTGACGCCGGACCGGCGCAAGGCGCTGCCGTCGCAGGCCGGCTGGAACATCCCCTATGCGACCGTGCCCAGGCCGGGCCTGGCGCCGATGCAGTTCTGGGAGCCGGGTCCGCTGGCGCACAGCTTCCGGGAGGTGGCCATCGGCCATCCGGTCGTCGCGGTCAGCGACAGGCCGATTGCGGCGCGGGACTGATACGGCCAAGTATAGGACATGCGGATCGGGCGAAGGCCGCCTGGCCGGAGATACAGGGAAGGAAACGGCGAATGGGCGCCTGGCAGATTGCCCAGTTGAACGTGGGGCATGTGCTGTACCCGGTGGAGGATCCGCGCATGGCGGGTTTCACGGACCGGCTGGACGAGATCAACGCCCTGGCCGATGCCGCGCCCGGCTTCGTCTGGCGCCTGCAGAGCGACAGCGGCAACGCCACCGACATCCTGGTCAGCGACGATCCCAGCTTCCTGGTCAACATGTCGGTCTGGGAAAATGTCGAGGACCTGTTCCGGTTCGTCTATCGCACCGCCCACCAGGGCGTGATGGCGGGCCGCCGGCAATGGTTCGCGCGCCCCGACGGCCCCTACCAGGTGCTGTGGTGGGTGCCCGCAGGCCATCGTCCGACCGCGGAAGAGGCGCTGGAGCGCCTGAAGCTGCTGGAGCGCGAGGGCCCTTCGCCCTTCGCCTTCACCTTCAAGAAGGCCTTCCCCCCGCCCGGCGAGGCCGGGACCGAGCCGGCCGGCCGGCCGTCCGACCTCGAGCCCGATCCCTGGTGCGTCGGCTGGCAATAGGTGCGGCCCCAGCCGGGGTCGGGGGGCGCCCAGGTCAGGGTTTCGGCACCGACTCTGGCAGGATCTGGTCGACGAAGGCCTGGCGGCCTTTGTCGACCTTCAGGATCGTCACGCTTTTCAGGGGAATCCGGCTCTCCCCCGGGAAGCTGATGGTCCCGGTCACGCCCTGATAGCCTTCCAGTCCGGTCAGCCCCTCCAGCACGCCGCCCGGGTCGGTTGCGCCGGCGCGGGTCATGGCGGCGGCGACCAGGCCGGCGGCATCAAAGCCCAGGGCGCCGAAGGCGCCGGGATCCTCGCCCGGACGGGCCGCGGCATAGGCCTTCAGGAAGGCGCCCACCTTCGGGTTCGGATTGTCCGGCGCCAGGTAGACATGGGTGGTGAAGTAGGTGTCCCCGATGTCGGGATGCTTTGCCCAGACCGCTTCGGCATCGTAGCCGTCGCCGCCCAGGATCGGCCCGCGATAGCCGGCCCTGCGGATCAGCGGCACCAGGCGTACGGCATCCTCGGCCGTCTGCACGCTGAGGAACAGCAGGTCGACATCGCCGGAGGCCAGCATGTCGGTGCGCGGCAGATGCGGGATCGCCGCGCCGGGATAGACCTTCTTCGTGGCGACGATCCTGCCGCCCAGCGCGGTGAAGCGTTCGCCGAAATAGCGCTGCAGCAGCTTCGTATAGCTCTCGGTGGGCTCGTAGAAGATCGCGACACGGCGGGCCTTGAGGTGCCGGTAGGCCCATTCCGCGCCGGCTGCCGCCTGCACATTGTCGCCGAAGCAGGCCAGGAAGAGCCAGGTCGGCACCTGGCCGGGCAGCAGCGGGGAGGTGGCGCCGCTGGTCAGGAAGACGCGGGAGGCCGCGGCCGCCACCGGCGCCGCCGCCAGCACATTGTCGGTGTCCGACAGCCCCAGGAAGGCGACGATGCCGGGATCGTCGTTCAGCGCCTGACCGGTCTGCGCGGCCAGGTCCAGCGGCACGCTGTTGCCGTCCACCGCCACCCATTGCAGCGGCCGCCCCTCGACCCCGCCGGCGGCATTGATCTGCCCGATCGCCAGCTGCGCGCCATGGCTGGCGGGGACGTCCAGGATCGCCTGCCCGCCGGTGGTGTTGAAGACGGTGCCGATCTTGATCGGGTCGGCGGCAGCGGCGCTGCCGCTTGCCAGCGGCTGGCCGGCCAGCAGCAGGCCGCCCAGCACAAATCCTGCGGCGATCGCCCATGCGCCGCGGCGCGTCGCGGGTCGGTACCCCATCGCGTTCTCCCTTGCCCGGCCATGGCCGGCCTTTGTCTCGGTTGGCGGCCCGCGACCCACTATAGGGGATTTGCTGCGGATTCAGGGTCCCGTTGCGAGGTCAGGCTCCGGCCAGCCGCGCGACGGAGGCCTGCAGGGCCGGATGCGGCTGCGGAAAGTCCAGCAGGGTTTCCATCAGCCGTGCGGCGCGCAGGACCAGATCTTCGCGGAAGCGGGCGGCGACGATCTGCAGGCCTATCGGCAGGCCCGAATCGGTCAGGCCGCAGGGCAGGGAGCAGGCCGGCTGGCCGGTCAGGTTGAACGGCAGGGTGAAGGGTACCGCCCGCTTGTAGCGGTCATGTGTCGCGCTGCCATAGACCAGGTCCAGGCTTGGCGCCGCGGTCGGCGTGGTGGGTGTCAGCAGGATGTCGTACTGGGCATGGAAGCTGCCGAAGAAGCTGCCCAGTTCGACCCGCGCGTCATGGCCCCGGTAAAAGGCTGCCAGGTCCAGCTTTTCGCCCTCTTCCGCGAAGCGGCGGAAATTCTGGTCCAGCTTTTCCCGCTGCGCCCCGTCCAGGTCGCGGATCAGGGTCGCGAAGCCCAGCCGCCAGTATTCGTGGAAGCGCGGCGCCAGCGGCTCCAGCAGGCTGTCGATGCGGGTGACCGGGATGCCATGGGCCTCCAGCTTCGCCGCGGCCATTTCCACCGCCGCCCGTACCTCCGGCTCGACCTCTGCCTCGCCGAACTGGGTGGTGACGGCGACCCGCAGGCCGTCAATGTCGGGGCGGACATCGGTCCGCCAGTCATGGCCATGATGAGGCAGGCTGTACCAGTCGCGCGGGTCCGGACCGGCCATCACGTTGAGCATCAGGGCAGCATCCGCCACTGACCGCACGATCGGCCCGCTGATGCCCAGGGTGGCGTAGGGGGTCGGCGCCGGGACATGCGGCACCCGGCCGAAGGTCGGCTTCAGCCCGACCAGGCCGCAATAGCTGGACGGGATCCGCACCGAGCCGCCGCCGTCATTGCCATGCGCCAGGGTGCCGACCCCGGCCGCCAGCGCCGCTGCCGCGCCGCCAGAGGAGCCGCCGGGGCTGTGGTCCAGGTTCCAGGGGCTACGGGTGGTGCCGAACAGCGGGCCGTCGGTCATCGCCTTCCAGCCGAATTCCGGCGTTGTGGTCTTGCCCAGGAAGATGGCCCCCGCCTCCCGCAGCCGCGCGACGCAGGGCGAATCCTCCGTCGCCGGCTGCGTGGCGGTGGTGGCGGATCCGCGCCGCATCGGCCAGCCCGCGACATCGACCAGGTCCTTGATGGTGACGGGCACGCCGTCCAGCGGCCCGGCGGGCGCGCCGTCCTGCCAGCGCTGCGCCGAGGCCCTGGCCTGGTCCAGGACTGCGGCCGCCTCCGCCCGGTACTGGAAGGCGTTCAGCTGCGGTTCCACCTTCTCCATGCGCAGCAGCTGCGCCTCCGCCACCGTGACCGGCGACAGGGTGCCGGCGCGGAAGCGGCGCAGCATCTCCGTCGCGGTCATGGTCAGCGAGGCCGCTGCCGCGGTCCCCTGGTGCTCCGGCTGATCGGTCACGATGTTTCTCCCCTCTGGGCGGCGCCCCCGGTGGGCGGTCCGGCCGCAATTCTCCGCCGGGCTGCGGTCCGAGATTGTTTCGGTGCCGGCGGGCGGGCGATGATGGCACGATGACGCAGGACGGTGCGACCCATTCGGATGACGCGGCCGCCGTGACGATGCCCAGGACGATCCGTCCCGTCGCGATGGTGACCGGCGCCTCCGCCGGCATCGGCGCGGCCTTCGCGGAGGCGCTGGCGGCCCGGGGCTACGACCTTGTGCTGACGGCCCGGCGGGAGGAGCGGCTGGCGGCCCTGGCGGCACGGCTGGCAGCGGACCATGACGCGGCCTGCCTGGTGCTGCCGGCCGACCTGGCCGACCCGCAGGCGCCGCAGGCCCTGATGCGTGCCGTGGCGGAGGCCGGCTGGCGGGTCGACATGCTGGTGAACAATGCCGGCTATGCGGTGCCGGGCGATTATGCGGACAGCCTCTGGCTGGCCCAGCGCGATTTCATGACGGTGATGGTAACGGCCGTGGCGGAGCTGAGCCATCTCTGCCTGCCCGGGATGATCGCGCGGGGCCGGGGGCAGATCCTCAACATCGCCTCGCTGGCGGCCTTCCTGCCGGGGGCGCCGGGCAGCACCCAGTACGGCGCGGCGAAGGCCTGGATGCTCCGCTTTTCCGAGGCGCTGTCGCAGGAACTGCGCGGCAGCGGAGTGACGGTCAGCGCGATCTGCCCGGGCTTCACCTACAGCGAGTTCCACGACATCACCGGCAGCCGCGAGACGGTCGCCCGCCTGCCGCGCTGGCTGTGGATGGATGCGCAGGCGGTGGCCCGCCAGGGCATCGACGCGGCCCTGGCGGGCCGTCCGGTGGTGGTGACCGGCCGGGTGAACCGGATCATCGCCCTCGCTTTCCGGCTGATGCCGGCTGCCCTGGCCACGGCGCTGGTGGCGCGTGCCTCCGGCCGCTTCCGTAGGCGCCAGAGCGGCTCTGGCCCGCCTCCTTCGGCCTAGCTAGACTGCGGCCCGAGAATCGGCGGGGCCGGGCGCGGCGCCGCAAGCGGGGAGGGGGATATCGGTGACGCAGCGTGCCGTCTTCTATTACATCTCGGTGATCGGCCTGGTCCTGGTCTGCGTGGTCGGCGCGGCGGTGCCGTGGGTCTTCTGGCTGCTGATCCCGGTTGCCATCTATATCGCGCTCGGCCTGTACGACATCCATCTCAGCCGGATCAACGTGCTGGCCAACTACCCGGTGATCGGACATCTGCGCTACATGTTCGAGTTCATCCGGCCGGAGATCCAGCAGTACTTCATCAACACCAATCTGTCCGGCCGCCCGTTCAACCGCGAGCAGCGGGAGCTGGTCTATCACCGGGCGCAGCACAGCCTGGACACCCTGCCGTTCGGCACCCAGCAGGACATCTACGACATCGGCTATGAAAGCACGGTCCATTCGCTCTCGCCCAAGAAGCTGGGGGAGGAGGATGGCCGCACCACGGTCGGCGGACCGGACTGCAAGCATCCCTACAACGCCTCGCGCCTGAACATCTCGGCAATGAGTTTCGGTGCGTTGAGTCCGAATGCGATCATGGCGATGAACCGGGGCGCGAAGCTGGGCGGCTTCGCCCACAATACCGGCGAAGGCGGCCTCAGCCCCTACCACCTGGAACATGGCGGCGACATCATCTGGCAGATCGGCACCGGCTATTTCGGCTGCCGCACCGCCGATGGCGGCTTCGATCCGGAGCAGTTCCGCAAGAAGGCCGCCCTCGACGTCGTCAAGATGATCGAGATCAAGTTGAGCCAGGGTGCCAAGCCCAGCCATGGCGGCATCCTGCCGGCGGCGAAGATCAGCCGCGAGATCTCGGAGATCCGCGGCGTGCCGCGCGGCCAGGACTGCGTTTCGCCGCCTGCCCATACCCAGTTCGGCACCCCGAAGGCGCTGCTGGAATTCGTCGCCCGCCTGCGGGAGCTGTCGGGCGGCAAGCCGGTCGGCTTCAAGCTCTGCATCGGCGTGAAGAGCGAATTCATGTCGATCTGCAAGGCGATGGTGGAGACCGGCATCACGCCCGACTTCATCACCGTGGACGGGGCCGAGGGCGGCACCGGCGCGGCGCCAGTGGAATTCACCGACTATATGGGCCTGCCGATCAACGAAGGGCTGGCCTTCGTGCATTCCTGCCTGGTGGGCGTGAACCTGCGCCAGAAGATCCACGTCATCGCCAGCGGCAAGGTGGCCAACGGCTTCGACATGGTGACCAAGCTGTCGCTAGGCGCCGACATGTGCAACGCGGCTCGCGCCTTCATGTTCTCCGTCGGCTGCATCCAGGCGCTGCGCTGCAACGACAATTCCTGCCCGACCGGGGTCGCCACCCAGGATCCGAACCGGGCGCGCGCCGTGGACGTGCCGACGAAGTCGGTCTGGGTGAAGAACTTCCACAACGCGACGGTGGAGAGCTTCCTGGACATCTGCGGCGCGATGGGCATCGACCATCCCGACGCGCTGGGCCCCGGCCATATCTTCCGCCGGGTGGAGAACGAGACGATGAAGACCTATGGCGAGATCTATCCCTACCTGCAGCCGGGCGAGCTGCTGGGGGAGGAGATCAGCCCCGTCTATGCCGCTGAATGGGCGCGGGCCAGCGCCTCCGCCTTCTGAGCGGCGTCACAAACGGTCATCCAGGCGCAGGATTCCAGCCCAAAGTCGGTGGCAATCGAACCGGCACCCCGCGATTATGGACGGGGGCGGCCACTGCCGGCCGCCCGGGCGGGGCGTTTGGGGGAGGGTGCCGGTGGCCGACGCGTACGAGACCTACGAGTTCATCGCCGACGACCTGAGATTCCGTGACGAGGACATCCTCGCCTTCCGGGTCGTGGAGAGCGTGTCCGGGATCCGCCAGACCCTGCCGGCGCGGCCGCCGGTCTTTGCGCTCAACGAGATGCCGTCGGCACCGCCGGCCTTGTCGCCGTTCCAGGACCGGGACTTTCCGCATCTGGAACCCAGCCTGGGCCTGCCGGAAGGACCGCCGCCGCCCTTCTATTTCTGGATCCGGGTGCAGCGCGCCGGCGTGCGCAGCCATATGCGGGTGTCGCGCATCCTGCACAAGGCGGCCAGCCTGACCATCGGCCGCGGCGCCGATTCCCGCACCTTCCATGGCGAGATCTTCCGCGCCCGCCACCTCAGCGGCGCCAGCCAGGCCAGGGCCGCCTACGACCTGTTCGTCTATCCCTGGATCTGGTCGCTGGCCTTCAGCCGCAAGTCGCGGGTCTGGAGCGGCAGCATCCTGGACGTGCTGGACCAGATCGTCGACGACTATCCCGACGCCGTGAAGTCGCGTGCGGTGGTGAACACGGCCGGACTGAAGACAAGGCCCCGCAATCACGAATACCTGATCCAGCACAACGAAAGCGACTACAACTTCATCAACCGCCATTTCGAACGCGAAGGGATCTTCTACTACATCGCGCATGAGCCGGCGGGCTATCAGGTCGTCCTGGGGCAGGACAACGGCCATTTCCGCGTCGGCCAGCTGTTCGGACGCCGGCTGGCGCTGTCGGAGGGGCGGGTACCCACCGGCAACGAGCCGGCGGACGTGGTCTCCGACCTGGTCTACGAGGCACAGACCGTGCCGCAGCAATACGTCACCCGCGACTACAACCCGCGCAATGCCGGCGCCCGGCTGCAGGGCAAGGCGCCGACAATCGACCATGCGCAGCAGGTGTTCCAGTATCCCGGCATGTTCGACGAACTGCTGGAAGGCGCCGACCGGGTGTCGCCCCGGCGCAACCGCGCCCAGCAGTCGCACCGGCTGCTGGCCACCGGCGCCTCGCGCTCCCAGTTCATCGCCGCGGGCGAGGAGGTGGTGCTGCCCTACGACCTGGAATGGGGCACACCGAGCGAGTTCGCCGACAGCAGCTTCTTCATCCGGCAGGTGGTGCACGACATGGTGCGCCACGCCCGCGACGGGCTGGAGCAGCCGGATTTCAGCAACGTGTTCGAGGCGCAGAAGCTGGAGTTCCAGTACAGCCCGTCGCAGCTGACCCCCTATCCGGAGCTCAACACCGCGCAGATCGCGGTGGTGGAGACCGCCGCCCCCGGCCAGCAGGTCGATGTCGACCAGTTCAATCGGCCGCTGGTGTCGTTCAAGTGGGACAACTGGGGCACAAAGGTCCGGCTGCGGCTGGCGCAGGGCTGGGCGGGCGGCAATCACGGCATGCAGGTGCTGCCGCGGGTCGGCGACGAGGTGCTGGTCGCCTATGTCGACGACCACCCGGACCGGCCGGTAATCGTCGCCAGCCTGTACAACAGCCGCAACCGCATGCCCTTCGAGCCCAGCCGCAGCGGCGAGTTCTCCGAGCTCAGCAAGGCGTCGGGCCCGCACCGCCGCCTGACCGGCATTTCGGATGCCGGCGGCAACCGGGTCTTCATGTTCGACGACCAGGGCGCGGAGCGGCTGGTGACGACGGCCGGGCGCGACCGCGACGACATGACGGCGAACCGCTGGACCACCGCGTCCTACCAGACGGTGGAATATGTCCACGACGCCAAGCTGGAGCAGATCGGCGGCGGCTACACCCTGACGATCGAGGGCGACACCAAGGTCGTCATCAAGGGCGATGTCGACGTGAAGATCCTGGGCTCCTTCACCTTCACGCACGAATGACCGGCCCCCACGGCAAACCGGACGGCGAGGCGGCGGAGCGGGAGCAGGCGCTGCGCGAGGCGCTCGACGCGGCGGACCAGCATCTGCGGCGCGGGCGGCTGGAGGAGGCGGGCGAGGTCTACCGCCGGGTCCTGGAGCTGGAGCCGCGCAACTTCGAGGCAATGGTCGGCATCGGCGACCTGCTGCTGGCGCGCGGCCAGCCGGGCGATGCCCTGATGGCTTATGGCAATGCGCAGAAGCAGCACCCGCAAGGGTCGGCGCGGCTGTTCGTCAACAAGGGCGGCGCCCTGGCCGCGGTGCAGGAGGTCGAGGCGGCCGTCGGCAGCTTCCGCCGTGCCCATGCGCTGGAGCCGGACAATCCGGACATTCTGTGCAACCTGGGCAGCGTCCTGGTGGAGGCAGGCGAGCCGGCGGCGGCGATCGCCGTCTTCCGCGATGTGCAAGAGCTGCGGCCGGACGCACCGCAGAGCCATTTCGGCATGGCGCTGGCGATCCAGGCGATGAGCGACGCGGCCTGGCGCGAGGCGGCGCCCGGCAGCGACCGGATCGAGGCGGCCATCGCCGCCTATCGCGCCGCGTTGGACTGCGATCCCGCATTCGCGCAGGCGGCGGTTAATCTGGCGCAGCTTCTATTGGCGCGGGGCGAGGCGGAGGCCGCGCTGGACCTTGTCGAGCGGGCGGAGTTGCAGGTGCCGCGCGACCTGCCGCTGCTGATGACCAAGGCGCAGGTGCATGATGCCCTGGGCAGCAGGGGCCTTGCCGTCGTGGCGCTGGAAAATGCGGTCCTGGCCCATCCCGACAGCCTGGATGCGCGGGCGGCCCTGGCCCAGGCCGCACTGTCGGCCGGCAAGCGCAACCGGTCGATGGCCGCCAGCATGGAAGTGCTGGCCCGCGACCCGGAGCATCGGGCGGCGAAGTTCTGCCTCGGGCTCGGCCTGATCGAGGACGGCAAGTTCGGCAAGGCGCGCGAACTGCTGGGCCAGATCGCGGATCTGTCGGATGCCCGCCGCCTGCTGCAGTTCCTCGACATGACGGAGGGCAAGACCGACGCCTGGGCGCTGCTGGCGGCGGAGGCCGGGCCTGGGCCGGCAGGTGCCGCGCGCTGGGACGGGCAGGCGGTGCCGGGCACCCTGACCATAGACGCGACGGGGGTCGATCCGCAGCTGGTGATCGCGCTCGCCCGCCTGGTGCCGCAGGCGGCCGCGCGGGCCGGCCGGCTGGTCCTGTGCTGCGAGCCGGTCTTCGGTCCCCTGCTGCAGTCGCTGGACGGTGTGGCGGAGCTGCGCTTCGAGGCGGCGGCTGGGGCGGCCGAGGACGCCCGCCTGGCGCTGCCGGCCCTGCCGTCGGTCCTGGGCCTGCGCGGCCGCGCGCTGCCGGGTGACATTCCCTATCTCGTCCCGGCTCCGGGGCGCGATCGTCCCTGGCCGGCATCCCTGTTCGTCGCGAACGAACCCGTCGTCATCGTCTGCTGGCGCGAAGCCGGCACGGCCTTCGGGCCCGACCAGGACCTGCCGTTCAGGACCCTGGAGCCGCTGTTCGACGGTATGCCGGTGCGCTTCCTGTCGCTCAGCTACCAGACCGGCGCGAACGACGCGGCGCTGATGGAGGATTTCGGCATCGGCGACCTGGCGGGGCTATGCCGGGACCTGGACGATGTCGCCGCCGCGCTGTCGCTGGCGGACCTGGTGATCTCCGCCGACGGGCTGATCCCGCACCTGGCCGGCGCATTGGGACGGGAATGCTGGGCCGCCCTGCCGGTGCTGCCCGGCTGGCTCTGGGGCCGGCGCGGCCTAGTGGCGGAAGCCTATCCCAGCGTGCGGACCTTCCGCGCCGCCCGCACCGGCGACTGGCCGGCCGTGGTCGACGATCTCCGCGGCGAGCTGCGCGCCCGGATCGGCTGAGGGCGCCTCACCCCATATGGATGCGGGCGCCGTCGAAGCGCATATCCTCGGTCGAGACATGGACGATGTGGTGCGCCTGGTTGGTGATCAGGCGCTCGGCATTGACCGCCACCTCGCCGGCCTTCAGCTGGTCCAGTTCCTCCACCGTGCGGGTGGCGCGCTGGTGCCGGCCGGAGACCGAGCGGACCAGCGACAGCAGCCGTTCGCCCAGCAGCTGCAGGCTGCCGATCCGGGCCAGCGCCGCGCGGCTTTCCAGCATCACGCTGGCGATCCGGAAAGTGCCGGCGCCGGCCTCCATGTCGGCCGTGGCCGCCTTCATCTGCAGCGCTGTCGCAGCCTCCAGGACCATGGTGCCGGCACTCAGGGTGAGGGGCCCCTGGGCGGCATCGACATGCAGGCCGCCGGCCGGGCTGAGCACCGGCGGCCGGTCGGCGGCGGCACGCACCAGCACCGAGAGGATGTAGACCCTGGTTCCGGTGCCGTCCCGGCAGGCGCCGCAAAGCACCAGGTCGCCCGGCTCCGGCAGGATCAGGCAGCCGGCGGCCATGCCGGCCTCGGATTCCGCGCCGTCGGCCCCGCAGGCCAGGTGGAAGCGGCGCGGATCGGCGGTGCCGCCCAGCACATGGGCGGAGAAGACATGCTCGCCGGCCATGTCCGTACCGCGTGCCGGACCGGTCGGCGAACTGTTCCGCGGCGCCTCTGCCAGCCTTGTCTCGGTCATCTTCGGGTTCTCCCTGTGCCGGCCCGGAGCGATCAGGCCTTCGCCCCGGCCTTGCGCGCGGTGGGCCAGTCCTCCGCACGCTTCAGTTCCTCGTCGTCGCCCAGCGCGGCCTTGCGGTTCGCGCGCCGCCAGTCGGTCCGTTCCTCGATCGCGCGATGGAAGCGCGCCCGGTGGAGATTGGCGCCGCTGCCGTCGACATCGGTCAGGTCGGCATGGCCGAACAGCGCATGTTCCAGGCCGCAGTCCCGCAGCACGGCGCCGGTCAGCACCGCCTTGCCGAAATTCGCATGCTTCGCCTGCGCCCCGGCGAGGTCGGCCTGGGCCAGCTTCGCCTCAGTGAAATTGGCGCCGCCCAGCTGCGCGCCCGCCAGGGTCGCGCCGGTCAGGTCGGCACCGGTGAAGATGCCGTTGGCGATGCCGGCCCCGGTGAAATCGCAGCCCGCCAGGTCGGCGGCGAAGAAGTTGCAGCGATCGAGGCGGGCGCCGCGCAGGCTGCAGCGCGGCATCTTCGCCTTGATGAACTGGGTCTGAGTGAAATCGTGGCTGTCGAAGCTGCGTCCCGGCAGCACCGCCTCGACGATGTTGCAGCGGTTAAGCCGCACCCCATGCAGCCGTGCCTCCGCCAGGTCGGGCTTCACCAGCACGCATTGCAGCAGCACGGCGCCGGTCAGGTCGATGGCGCCTGTGTCGCAGTTGACGAAGGCGCAGCGCTCGTAGGTCCCCCCCGACAGGTCAGCCTTCTGCAGGATCGTGCTCGCGATGGCGCAGCGCTTCAGCTGCCGGGGCAGGCGGCAGCCGCTGAGGTCCAGCTTGCTGAGGATGGCGCCGTCCAGCGCGACCCGGTGCAGGTCGGCGCCGCGGAGAAAACCATCCGACAGGGTCGCGCTCGGCAGCTGCGCGGCGCCGAACTGCGTGCCTTCCCAGCTGCAGCCGCTGAACATCGCGGAGGTGGCGTCCGTCCCGTCCAGCAGGGCATCGTCGAAACGGCAGTTGTTGAAGACGCCGGAGGACAGGTTGCTGCCGCGCAGGTCGGCGCCTCGGAAGCTGCAGCCCTCCCACAGCGCATGGCTGAGGTCGAGGCCGCGCAGATCCTCGCCATCGGTGTCGATGCGGGTCAGCACCTGGCAGCCGTTATATTCGTGCAGCAGCTCGTCGCGGGACATGAAGACGGTGCCGCTGACCGCCTCCTCGATCTCGCGCTGCATCCCACTCAGGATGCTCTCGTTCGGGGCGCTCTCGGCCATCTCGCGTGCCCCGCGTCAGGTCAGGGTCATCGTCACCACCTGGCTGGGGACCAGCTTGGCGCCGATGGCATTGTTGCCGTTATGGCTGGTGGGCGAGGTCATCTTGTCGACCGGCTGGCCGTTCACGAAGACGGTCATCGAGGGCAGGATCGTCCGCTCCGGCCCGGAATCCTGGCCCGAGGCGACCCCCATGCCGACGCCGGGCTCGTCGCCCTCGCTGAGTTCGGTCACCCCGGACACCACGTGGGCCGGGCCGCAGCCGTAGAAGACCGACGGCATGAAGGGCAGGTTCAGCGGCTCCTCCGCCGTGTTCGGATAGGGGATCGGCACCGAGCCGACCGGGGTCGGCGTCTTGCAGACATCGGGAAAGCCCAGGCTCTGCCCGCCCATCGAGGTGTTGTTGAACATCCGCCTTCTCGTCCCCCGTCAGGGTGCGTTCGACCGGTCGAGCTGAGTCTTGGCCAGGTTGGCCGTGCCCAGATCCGTCTTGCGGAACGCGGCCTTCATCAGGTTTGCGCCATAGAGGTTTGCGCCCTGCAGCTTCGCACCGTCGAAGCGGGCGTGCAGCAGGTTGGCGCGCATCGCATCGGTGCCCTCTAGGCGGGCATCCGTCAGGTTGGCGCGCATCATCACGGCATTCCGCAGATGGCTGCCCGACAGATCCGCGCCGGTCAGGTCGCTCTGCATGAAGTTGCCGCCGGTCAGCAGGCTGTCGGCGATCATCGCGCCCCGCAGCGACGCCATGCTCAGGTTGCAGGATGGCATCGTGCAGCCCAGGAAGCTCGCCCCGTCCAGGTTCGTCGTGCCGCCGACGGCGAACTGCACGATGCTGCAGCCGTTGAAGCGGGCGCCGGGTGCGATGCAGTTGAGCATCAGCAGCCCCTTGCCGGCGGCGCCGTCGAAATGGGCGCCCGGCAGCCGGCAGGCCGCGAAGGTGGCCCCTGCCAGTTTCGCCTTGCGGAAGTCCGCGGTCGGCATCTCGCAGCGGTCGAACATCGTGCCCGACAGGCTGGCGCCGGCGAAGCTGGCGCCAGGCATGCGGGCATCGACGAAGCGCGTGTCGGTCAGGGTGCCGCCGTCGAAGGACAGGCGTTCGCCCGCGACCCCGGTCAGGATCAGCCCGCTCAGGTCCGCCCCGTTGAACAGGGTCGCGTCCATCCGCGCCTTGTCCAGGTTGGCACCCTTCAGGCTGGCGCCGGACAGGTTCGCGCGGCTCAGGTCGGCATGGGCCAGCCCGGCCCCTTCCAGATTTGTCCCGATCAGCGAGGCACCGGTGAAGTCGCTGCCGGTGAAATCGACCCCGGCCAGGTTCATGCCGTCCAGCCGCCGGCCACTCAGGTCCAGGCCGGCCATGGCGGGGTCCGCCGGCGGCTGGCCCGAGGATAGGGCCGCGGCCAGGACACGGGCCTTCGCCGCCTGGCGGCTGGCCGGCAAGCGGGCCGGCGGCGGCAGCAGGTGGGCGCCGTCGCGCTTCATGGCGGCGATGCCGCCGGCGGCCTCCCGCAGATGGCCGGCCATCTCGCCCTGCAGGTCCGGCGGCAGTGCGGCTGCCAGTTCGCCGGCTCGGTCCGGCGGCAGCATTCCGTCGCCCTGGTGAAGGGTGCGCATGATCCGCGCGGCGACATCGTCGGGGTCGGTCTCCGCCTCCGCCTGCGACCGCGCCAGCAGGTCGTCGAAATCATAGCCGAAGCGGCCCGCCACCTGCCGCGCGGCGCGCAGGGTCTCGAAGGTCTCGCCGCGCGCCAGGCGTTCCACCTTTTCGGCGATGGCCTGCATCTGCGCGTTGAAAGCGTCCGCGTCCGCCTGGCTGTTCAGGGTCAATCCCTTCAGCGCCTCGCACGCGGCCATGATCTCCTTCAGCTCCGGCGGTTCCTTCGGCGGACCTGCCGGCGGTTCCTCCTTCAGCGGGGCGAGCCCTGCGGCCGCCATCGTCGCGGCGGCCTTCGCGCGCCCCTTGTCGAACAGGCGGACGAGGCGCGGCGGCACCCCCTGGTTCTCGCGCGGGACGAGCGGCCGGATCGTGCGGGCGGCCTCCAGGGTCGGCTCGTCCCAGCCCAGGGGGCAGATATCGTCGGTCGCCAGCAGCGCCATCGCGCCGCCCGCAGGGTCGCGCCGCCGTTCCAGCGCTTGATGCCAGTGGGTCGGCGGGCGCGGCGCATCCTCCTGCCACTCGAAACCGGCGATCAGGTAGCCGATGTCCAGCGCGTCCAGCCCCTCCACCGCCACGCTGCCGTGATGGGCCAGGATGCCGCGCCCGATCTCCGGGAACAGGAACAGGGTGTCGGCATGCAGCGGCACTTCGTCGAAACCGGGTGCCGCCGTGCCGGCCGGCTTCCGCTCCACGAAGCAGCGCGCGCGCAGGCCGGGCAGGTGGCCGGACTGGACCGGCCGGTCCGGGTGCATGCCCTCCAGCCGGAACGCTTCGCGGCCGGCGAAATAGCCCGGCAGGACCTGATCGGGCGGTGCGGCCAGGAAGAAGTCGGGATCGATGTCCGCCGGATAGCCCGGGTGGTGGTGCCGGAACCAGCGCGCGTCGTAGGTGCCGGCCAGCTTCTGCCGCGCCGGCAGGGTCAGCGGCCGCGGCGCCATCGCGGCGGGGCGGATATGGTCGTCCGGCAGGGCCATCGGCTCGTCGGGATATTCTAGGCAGGGCAGCGGCCGGCGCCCGTCGGCATTGGCCCGGCCCCAATGGCCGATGCCGTCCGGATTGTCGCTGCAGTCATGGCCGCCGAACGCATGGCGCCAGTCCAGCGGCAGGCTGGCGAGCGGAACCGGGGCGCTGGCATGGACCCGTCCGACAGGGGAGCGCAGCCATTCCCGGTGGCCGGATACCCGCAGCCGCTTGTCGATCGCCTCGCCCAGCTGCAGGCGCACATGCCCGCTCGGTACCGCCTGGCCGCCGGCGGCATGGAAGGCGCCGTGCACCAGGACCTCGGCCCGGGGCTTCGGGTCGCAGGGGTCGAGCACCTGCTGGCCCAGGACCGGCATGATCTCCTGCCACATGTCCTGTTCCAGCCCGATGCGCCGCGGTGCATCGAAGGGGAAGTAGCTCAGCAGGGCGACTGCCAGCCGGGCCTGCCCGGCATGCATCACCACCCGGCTCAGATAGCCCAGGCGCAGTGGCTTGTAGACCTTCACCGCGGGGCCCGTCAGACCGAGGACTTCATCGTCTTGGTGCCGCAATACATTGCGGTGGTGCCGGCCTTCACGCCTTTCTGTACCGCCTCGGCGATCGTCTCGATCTTCGCCATCGGGCTGACCGCCGCGCTCACGCCCTTGACATCGATGACGGTATCGACCGCCTCCTTGGCATAGGCGGAGACGCCGACCTCCGACGACAGGGCCGTGAACTTGTCATAGAGCTTCGGATTGATGGTCAGATTGATGCCCGGCAGGTAGATCTTCATGCCGGTCGAGGACTTCTGGTAGATGTCCTTCATCATGCCGATATAGGGGCTGGCCAGAAGGCTCAGGTTGATGGTCGTGCTGGTCCCGTTGTTGGTGGTCTCCGACACGCCGAAGTTCAGCCAGTACCAGTCCTTCTTGCCCTGTGCATTCAGGTCGTTCGCCATCGTCCTTCGTCCCGGCCTGCCAATGATCCGGCTTCCGCCCGCGACAACCGGTTCACCACCGGGTCACGGCCGCGACGAACCGTTCCCCGTCATTGTTGGGACCGGGCCGGGTTCTGCAAGGCCAATCAGCCAAGCCGGTGGAGGATGTCGCGGCGCCACCGCCCATGTCACCGGACTTTCGTCTGGCATGGTGGCCGCTGGCATGCCGGAATGGGGCGACCGCCGGACCGGACCGCGCTACCGGTCATTGCGGGTGAACAGGCGGGCGAGGTCGGGGGGCGTGGGCCTGCCCTCCGCTTGGGCCAGCCGGGTCAGGCTCCGCTGCAGGGCCTCCTCCGCCCGGATCAGCGAGGCGGCATTGTCGCTGCCCGTACCGGCATCGGCGCGCAGGAACCGGACATAGCTGCGTTCGGCCTCCTTCAGCGCCGCGTTCAGCCGGGCCGGTGACGCCGCCGGTTCCGCTGTCTTTTCGCCATGCGCCGCCTCGCCGGCTTTCTCCGCCTCTTCCTCCAGTTTCTTGGCCATGTGCGGATCCCAGCCGAACCGTTTCGCGGCCTCCACCGCGCGGTCGAACGCCAGCAGAGGCAGACCGTGCAGGATCTCGGCCTTCAGGCTCAGCGCGGCTTCGGCCGCGGCCTTCTGCGCCGCCTTCTCGATGGCTTGCTTCGTGGCGGCCTTCGCGACGGCTTCCTTCGCGGCGTCCTGTGCGGCCTTCTCGGCCGCTTCCCTGGCCGCCTTCTCCAGTGCCTGCTTCTCCGCCCCGTGGGCGGCCTTCTTGGCAGCCGCTTCCGCCGCCTTCTCGATCTGCTCCTCGGCTTCCTTGTAGGCCCTGTCCTGCGCGACCTGCCTGGCATTTGCCTTGATCTCGTTGGCCAGGGCGTCTGCGGCCTCTTTGGCGGCGGCCTCGCGGGCCTCCCGTTCGGCGGCGGCCCTGGCCTCGGCTTCCGCCTGCGCCTTCGCCGCGTCCTTCGCGGCCTGTTGGGCCGCCTCCCGGGCGGCCTTGGCGGCAGCGGTCTCCTTGGCGGCCTGCTCCGCCGCCTGCTTTCCCGCCGCCGCGGCGGCTTCCTTTTCGGCCGCCCGCTCCGCGGCGGCCTCCGCATCGTGCGACGCCGCTGCTGCCGCCTCCTTCGCGATCTCCGCCTTGGCTTCGGCGATGGCCGCCTTTTCCGCTGCGGCCGCGGCATCCTTGCCGCCGGCTTTGGCCGCGGCTTCCGCCGCCTCCTTCGCAGCGGTCCTGGCCGCCTCTTCCGCAGCCTTCGTGGCCGCGTCGGCGGCCTGCCTGGCGGTCGACGCGGCCGCCTTGGCCGTCCGGGCGGCCTCCTCGGCGGCCTGGCTGCCGGCCTTTTCGCCCGCTTCCTTCGCCGTCGCCTCCGCCGCCGCCTCCGCTGCCTTTGCGGCTTTCTCCGCCGCTTCCTTCGCCGCCTGCCTGGCGGCACCGGCGGCCTCTTCGGCGGCCTTTTCGGCGGCTTCCTTGGCCTGCTGCTCGGCGACCTTCGCGGCGGCACCCTTCGCCGCCTCCGCGGCGTCTTCGGCGGCCTTCTCCGCCGCCGCCCGGGCCGCCTTCGCCGCCTCGGCGGCCTTGTCGGCCGCCTCCTTCGCGGCCCTTTCCCCCGCCTCCCTGCCGGCCTGCTTGGCGGCGTTCAGGCCCTCGGCGGCGGCCTTCTCGGCCGCCTTCTCCGCAGCCTCCTTGGCCGGCTTCTTCGCCGCCGTCTCCGCGGCGTCCTTCGCCGCCTTCTCTGCCGCATCCTTCCCGGCATCGCCGGCGACCGTCCTGGCCGCATCCTTGGCGGCGGTTCCCGCCGCCTCCCGGGTGGCCTTGCCGGCGGCCTCCTCGGCGATCGCACCGACCGGCACCGCGGCCAGCGACCCCACGCCGGGCCCGGGCGGGTCCTGCACCTGCGGCGCACCGCCGCCCTCATCGTTGTGCTGCTGGGCGTCGACATTGATGTCGGCGCCGGCGACTTGGGCGCCGGTGCCCAGATTCTCGCGGATTCCGGCATAGATCTGGCTGCGCAGCCCCTCGGCGGAGAGCTTTTTCTTGTTCACCCCGACCTTTGCCGCATTGGCCTTGGCGCTGGCGCCCTTGATCGCGGTCTCGCCCGTGGTCTTCGCCAGGGTCATGCCGGGGGCCAGGAACTTCAGGGCCGGGCCGCCGCTGAACTCCAGGTTCGTCAGCGCGACGAGATAGAGATAGGCCGAGATGCCGAAATACATCGTGACGTTGCGGTCATAGTACTTCGTGAACGACGCCCCCAGGCTGAAGTCGAAGACGAAGGAGGTCGTGCATTTGTACTGGTCGGCATTATAGGTCCCCGACCAGACCGGCTGCTGGGCCATTCCGGTATCCTTCCCGCTAGCCGTTGATCTCGATGCCGGGGATCTTCGTCTGGATCGCGGCCTTCGACTGGAAGGTGCCGATCACCAGGCTGTCCACGCCGACGGCGCCGGACTTCAGGTCGGCGGATGCCTTGCTCAGCGCGTTGACCTCTGCCGCGACCCCGGTGACCTTCATGGCGTGATGGCCGTTCTTCTCGTTCAGGGAGCCGTCGACGGCCAGGTCCACCATCGCGTTAAGGTACTGGTCCATCTGGCCGATGCCCATCGTCAGGCTGAGGCCCAGGCCGTAGAGCGCGATGTTGAAGGCGTACTGGCTGGTCTCCGTCATCTGGCCGATGCAGCCGGACAGGCCGAAGGAGATGTTCAGCGTCTTGCTGTCGCCGGTCTTCGTCTCCGACTTGGGCGGGTTCTGGTGCCAGGCCTGCTGTCCCATCCTTCCCGGTCCTCCGTACCCCGCTGCCGATTCCGTCCGGCACCATAGCAGCAGGCGCGTCGCGGTTTCATGTCCGTCTGCGTCCGCAGCTGCCGGCAATGTGTCTGGGCGCAGCTGGCGGTGCGGGTTAGGCTGGGATCTCGGCGGGTCCGGAGGGGTGCCATGAACGCGTTGACGATCGAACTGCAGGTCCTGGGCTGGTCGGGCCTGCTGGCCGCAGTGCAACTGGCCCTGATGGCGGTGCCGGCGAACATGCAGCTGGGGCCGCGCTACACCGGCTCCGCCCGCGACGAGCAGCGCCAGTTGACCGGGGTGGCGGGGCGGCTGGAGCGCGCCTTCCGCAACCAGCTGGAGGGGCTCGTCATGTATGCCCCGGCGGCGATCGTCGTCACGGCTGCCGGGGCTTCCGGCCCCTTCACCGAAGGCTGCGCCATCGCCTATCTGGCGGCCCGCATCGTCTACATCCCGCTTTACGGGTTCGGTGTGCGCTGGTGGCGCAGCGTCGTCTGGGCTGTGGGGTTCCTGGCCACGATCCTCATGCTGATTGCCGGCCTGCTGCAGGGCGCCGGCGGGTGAACGCAATGCAGGTGACCGCCCAGCATCATGTCCTGGCGGTACCGGACATCGCCGCCACGGCGCGCTGGTGGACGGAGGTGATGGGCTTCCAGGTCTGGGCGGAACCGCCGGGCTGGATCTTCCTGCGCCGCGGCGCCTGCTCCCTGATGCTCGGCGAATGCCCGGACGCGATCCCGCCGGCGGACCTCGGCGACCACCAGTATTTCGCCTATGTCGTGCTGGCCGATGTGGATGCCTATCACGCCGAGATCGCCGCCCGCGGCGCGGCCGTCCCGCCACCGCAGGACAAGCCCTGGGGGATGCGGGAAATGCCGGTCGCCACGCCGGACGGCCATCGCATCATGTTCGGACAGGATCTCGGCTGACGGAATGGCCGCACCACCGTCTTGTGCCCGCCGCCGCACCGCCTATGCTGGCCCGCCGGAACCGCCGGCCGGGCTGCCGGGGCCAGTTGCGAGGGGGACGATATGGACTTCCAGGACATCACGATCGAGCGCCGCGACACCGTGGCGATCATCACCCTGAACCGGCCGAACGAGGCGAATGCCCTGACCCTGCGGATGGCGACGGAGCTGCACGACGCGGCGCTCGCCTGCGATGCCGACCCGACCGTTCGTGCGGTGGTGATCACCGGCGCGGGCGAGAAGATGTTCTGTGCCGGCGGCGACCTGAAGGGCTTCCTGGACAATGCCGCCGACCTGCCCAGCTTCATGATGCGGATCACCAGCCAGCTGCACCGCGCGATCTCGGTCTTCAACCGGATGGAAGCGCCGGTGATCATGGCGGTGAACGGCACCGCCGCCGGCGGCGGCTTCAGCTTCGCGATGACCGGCGACCTGATCCTGGCGGCCGACAAGGCGAAGTTCACCATGGCCTATACCGCCGCCGGGCTGTCGCCGGACGGTTCCTCCACCCATTTCCTGCCGCGGCTGATCGGCGTGCACCGGGCGAAGGAACTGCTGTTCACCAACCGGGTGCTGTCGGCGGAGGAGGCGCAGGCCTGGGGGCTGGTGAACCGGGTGGTGCCGGCGGCGGAGCTGATGGACACCGCCATCGGCCTGGCGGAGGACCTGGCCCGCGGGCCGACGATGGCGTTCGGCGTGGTGAAGGCGCTGTTGCTGGATTCGCAGAACGCGCCGCTCGACACGCAGATGGAATATGAGGCGCGCGGCATGGCCAATATCGTGCGCACCCAGGACGCGCAGGAAGGGATCGCCGCCTTCGTCGAGAAGCGCAAGCCGAATTTCGTCGGCGGCTGACCGCCGGAATGGCCTGTCGCCGGGCCCAGTGGCCGGCTACCATCGGCGGCCGGCGACCATTTGCATACGAAGGCGCTTCGCTGCGGCGGGCGCGCAGAATCCGGATCTTGGTTGAGGAGCGGGTGCCATGGGGACGATGATCGACATCCAGGCCGCCGACGGCGGCAGCTTCAAGGGCTATCTGGCTCTGCCGGAGAAGGGCTCGGGGCCCGGCATCGTGGTCCTGCAGGAGATCTTCGGCGTCAACGCCAATATCCGCGGCGTCTGCGACTATTATGCCGAGGAAGGCTATGTCGCCGTGGCGCCGGACCTGTTCTGGCGCATGGAGCCCGGTGTCGACCTGGGCTATGGCGAGGCGGACTTCAAGAAGGCCTTCGGCTTTCTGGAACGCTTCGACCAGCCGCAGGCGGTGGCGGACATCGCGGCGACCATCGCCGCGCTGCGGTCCCATCCGGCCTGCAAGGGTAAGGTCGGTGCGATCGGCTTCTGCCTGGGCGGCACCCTGGCCTACCTGACCGCGGCGAAGACCGACGTGGACTGCGCCGTCGGCTATTACGGCGTCGGCATCGAGCAGCTGCTGGACGCGGCGAAGGAGATCTCCTGCCCGCTGCAGCTGCATCTGGGCGAGCTGGACAAGTACACCCCGCCGGAGGTGGTGGAGAAGATCCGCGACGGCCTCAAGGACGTGCCGGAAGCGGAGGTCTATGTCTATCCCGGCGCCGACCACGGCTTTTCCGCCAAGGGCCGGGCGCAGTACGACAAGCCGGCCTCCAGCATGGCGCATTCCCGCGCCATCGCCCTGTTCCGCCGGGTGATGGGACCGCATTACGACCTGTCGGCCCTGTGGGACATGCACTGCTACTACGAGTTCGCGACCCGCGACGTGCCGGCGACGATGTCGACGATGGTGGCGGAGCCCTATGTCAACCACATCCCGACGATGACCGGCGGGGTGGGGCAGAAGCATCTGGCGCGCTTCTACCAGCACCATTTCGTGAACAGCAATCCGGCCGACACGAAGCTGATCCCGGTCAGCCGCACCATCGGCGCCGACCGGGTGGTGGACGAGATGCTGTTCTGCTTCACCCACGATACCGAGATCGACTGGATGCTTCCCGGCGTGAAGCCGACGGGCAAGTATGTCGAGATCCCGCTGGTCGCCATCGTCTGCTTCCGCGGCGACAAGCTCTATCACGAGCATATCTACTGGGATCAGGCCTCGGTCCTGGTGCAGATCGGCCTGCTGGACCCGGCCAACCTGCCGGTGGCGGGCCAGGAGACGGCGAAGAAGCTGATCGACGAGACCCTGCCCTCCAACACCCTGATGAAGCGGTGGGCGGAGAGCGAGAACCAGGCGGCAGAATAGAACCGCCGGACTTTCGGGACGGAAAGCCGATGGCCGCCGGGGGACCGGCGGCCGGAGCCGAACGACGGGGAGTGTGAGGAACATGAAGAAGCTTCTGCGGACCGCGCTGGCGACGGCCCTGCTGGCCGGTGCTGTGGCGGTCGCGGCCGTGCCGGGCGATGCCCGTGCCGCCGACGACAAGACCCTGACCATCGCCTACAACGTCAACCTGCCGTCCTGGGATCCGACGGTCGGGTTGTCGGCGGTCAATCCGACGATCCAGTCGATCTACAAGTCGGTCTTCGACACCTATATCGACCAGAACCCGGACCTGAGCTTCAAGCCCGGCATTCTGACCGAATGGGGCTGGAACGAGGACAAGACCAAGGTCCACATGACCGTGCGCGACGATGCCTTCTGGCATGACGGGTCCAAGGTCACGCCCGAGGACGTGGTCTGGTCGCTGGAGCGCGCCGGCAATCCGGACACCGGCAATCCGATCCAGTTCGTCTGGGGCAAGATCGGCAACTTCCAGATCGACGGCAACAAAATCACCGCCGACGTGAAGGAGTTCGAGCCGACCCTGTTCAAGTGGATGGCCTTCCTGACCGGCTTCGTGCTGCCCAAGGCCTATTACGAGAAGGTCGGTGCCGAAGGCTTTGAGAAGGCGCCCATCGGTTCCGGCCCCTACATGGTGGAGGAGTTCCAGCCCAACGGCTTCGTTCGCCTGAAGCGCTTCGACAAGTACTGGGGCCCGAAGCCGGACTTCGAGACGGTGGTCTTCAAGTTCGTGCCCGACGCCACCTCCCGCGTGGCGGAGGTGGAGAGCGGCTCCGCCGACATCACGCTCGAGATCCCCTACGAGCAGTTCGACCGCCTGAAGGAGAAGGAGGGGCTGGAAGGCGTCTCCACCCCGGTCTCCGACATCGGCATGATCTTCCTGAACGACGTGGGTCCGATGGAAGACCCGAACGTCCGCAAGGCGGCGGCGCTCGCGATCAACAAGAAGGCGATCGTCGACCGGCTGCTGCGCGGCTACGGCGTGCCGATCGACACCCTGCAGGCGCCCGAATATGCGGCCTTCGACGCCGGCACGTCCGTGCCCTACGACCCGGAGAAGGCGAAGGAGCTGCTGGCGGCTTCCGGCTATTCGAAGGACAACCCGGTCAAGTTCACGATCCAGACGACCCGCGGCTTCAAGCCGAAGGACTATGAGATGATCCAGGCGATCGTCGGCATGTGGCGCAATGTCGGGATCGAGGCCGACATCGAGGTCTATGAGATCGCCAAGCATTACGAACTGCGCGCGCAGGACACCCTGGCGCCGGCCGCCTTCTACAACTGGGGCAATGCGATCGGCGACCCGGCGACCTCCACCGGCTTCGCCATGTTCGGGCCGTCGCCGCATTCCACCTGGGACACCGACGACCTGGACGCGATGATCGGCCCGCTCTGGGGCGAGACGGACGAGGCGAAGCGGATCGAGGGCTACAAGGCGGTGGACAGGTATATCGCCGAGAACGCCTATGTGATCCCGCTGCTGCAATACGTGCAGCCGATCGTGCATCGCGACGGGATCACGGTGACGCCGCATGTCGCCAACTTCGTCCTGCCGCAGAACGTGAAGCTGGACATGTGAGGCTGCGGCCTCACGGGTCCATGGGCGGAGCAGGGGGCGGCCGGCGCGGTCCGGCCGCCCCTCTGCGTTCCGACTGAACTATGCCCGCCGCCTTCGTCCTGAAACGCCTGGCGCTCGCCGTGCCGACCCTGATCGGGGTCGCGGTGATCGTCTTCGTGCTGCTGCGCGTCGTCCCCGGCGACCCGATCGCGATGATGATCCCGCCCGGCGCGTCGGAAGCCGATATCGCCAACCTGCGCCGGCTCTACGGCCTGGACGCGCCGATCTGGCAGCAGTTCATCCGCTGGGCGGGGGAGATCCTGCAGGGCGAGTTCGGCACCTCGATCAGCATGCGCCGCGACGTGGTGGAGCTGATCCTGGGCCGCCTGCCCGCCACCCTGGAGCTGGCGGTCGCCGCCATCGTCCTGGCCGTCGCGCTGGGTGTCGCGCTGGCCCTGGTCGGCACCTGGGGGCAGGACGGTCCGGCGGAGGTGCTGGTCGACGGCTTCACCGGCCTGACCCTGGCGATCCCCGACTTCCTGTGGGGCCTGATCTTCATCCTGCTGCTGGGGGTGGCGGTGCCGCTGCTGCCGATCTCCGGCCGCATCGACCCCAGGCTGGGCTTCGAGTTCGCCACCGGCTTCTATCTGGTGGAGAGCCTGGTCCGCGGCGAATGGCGCATCTTCGGCGATATCGTCGCGCACCTGGTGCTGCCGGCGGTGGCGCTGGCCCTGCCGCTGGTCGCCGCGGTGGCGCGGCTGCTGAAATCCTCCCTGCAGGGGGTGCTGCAGGAGGATTACGTCGCCATGGCGAAGGCGCGCGGCATGGGCCGCTGGCGGATCATCCTGCACCAGGCGCTGCAGAACGCAGCGATCCCGACCGTCACCCTGGGCGGGGTGCAGTTCACCTTCCTGATCGGCGGCACCGTGCTGATCGAACGCATCTTCTCCTATCCCGGTATCGGCAACATGGCGATCGGCGCTGTGATCCAGCGCGACCTGCCGCTGATCCAGGGCCTGGTGCTGACCTTCGCGGTGATCTTCATCGTCGTGAACCTTCTGGTCGACATGAGCTATGCGGCCCTGAACCCGCGGCTGCGGCGATGAGCGGCGCATCTGCTTCCCTGGCAGCGCCGGGCGAACGGCCGCGTACCGGAGCGCTGGCGGCGGCGCTGCGCAACCCGCGGGTCTGGTTCGGCGGCATCGTCGCGGCGCTGCTGCTGCTGGCTGCCATCTTCGCGCCGCTGCTGGCGCCGCACGACCCGCTGCAGCAGGACCTGATGCTGGGCCAGCTGCCGCCGTTCTGGGTCGAGGGTGCGGAGCCCGGCTATCCGCTGGGCACCGACAGCCTGGGCCGGGACCTGGCCTCCCGCCTGATCTACGGCGCCCGGGTGGCGGTGATCGTGGCGGTGGTGGCGGCTTTGGCCGCCGCGGTGATGGGCACCGTGCTGGGGCTGCTGGCGGGCTTCTTCGGCGGCTGGGTCGATGCCGTGATCAGCCGCCTGGTCGACATCTGGATGGCCTTCCCCGCGGTGCTGCTCGCCATCGTCCTGGTCGCGGTGATCGGCACCGGGCTGGAGGCCGTCATCATCGCCATCGCGGTGATCGACTGGACCCGCTTCTGCCGCGTCGTCCGGGCGGAGACCTTGGTGCAGAAGGAGCAGGACTATGTCCTGGCCGCCCGCACCCTGGGCCTGGCCTCGTTCCGCACCCTGCGCACCGAAGTGCTGCCGAACGTGATGCCGCTCTTGATCACCCTGCTGACCCTGGAGATGGGCATCGCCGTGATCGTGGAGGCGATCCTCAGCTTCGTCGGCCTGTCGATCTCGTCCGACGAACCGACCTGGGGCGGGCTGATCGCGGAGGGCCGGCAATACATCCACGACGCCTGGTGGATCATGACCTTCCCCATCCTCTGCCTGATCGTCGTGGTGCTGGGCTTCAACGCGCTCGGCGACGGTCTGCGGCGGGTCCTGGATCCGGTGATGCGGCGATGACGGCGACATTGGAGGTTGCCGGCCTGCACATGTCCGTCGGCCGCGGCCGGGCGGCCGTGCCGATCCTGCGCGGCGTCGACCTGTCGGTGGCACCGGGCGAGGTGCTGGGCCTGGTGGGGGAGAGCGGAGCCGGCAAGTCGATGGTGGGCCGCACCGTGCTGGACCTGCTGCCCGGTTCGGCGCGGGTGACCGCCGGCACGGTGCGCTATCGCGGCCGCGACCTGCTGGCGATGCCGGTGGCGGAGCGGCGGCGGCTGCTGGGCGCAAAGATCGCGCTGATCCCGCAGGACCCGATGACCGCGCTGAACCCGGTGCACCGGATCGGCCGCCAGGTCACCGACGTGCTGCGCCTGCACCTGGCGCTGTCGAAGGCGGAGGCCCTGGCCCGGGCGGAGGCGCTGCTGGACTCAGTGCATATCCGCAACCCGGCCCGGGTGCTGCGGCAATACCCGCACGAACTGTCCGGCGGCATGCGCCAGCGGGTGCTGATCGCCATCGCCTTTGCCTGCGACCCGGACCTGATCGTCGCCGACGAACCGACCACGGCCCTGGACGTCACCGTGCAGCGCCAGATCCTGCGCCTGCTGAAGGAAATGCAGGGCCGCGCCGACACGGCAATTCTGTTCGTCACCCACGACCTCGGTGTCGTGGCGAAGATCTGCGACCGGGTCACCGTGATCCATGCCGGCCGCATCCTGGAGGCGGGCCTCACCGCCGACCTGTTCGCCGCGCCGCAGCACCCCTATACGCAGGCCCTGTTCGCCGCGACGCCGCGCTACGACCAGCCGGCCGACGCGCTGCACCCGATCCCGCCGGAGCTGCTGTCCAGGCTCTGGGCCGAGGCGCATGCGCAGGACCGGGGGGAGGCGGGCACGTGACCGCCGAACCGCTGATCCGTGCGGAGGGCCTTGGCCTCAGCCTGCCGGACCGCGGCGCCCGTGCCGGCCGGCTCGGCTTCGGCGCCCCGCCGCTGCTCGACATCCTGCAGGACATCGACCTGACCGTTGGCGCGGGCGAGAGCGTCGGCCTGGTGGGGGAGAGCGGGTCCGGCAAGACCAGCCTGGGCCGCACCCTGATGCGGCTCTACCGGCCCACGGCCGGGCGCCTGACCTTCGAGGACCGCGACATCACCGGGCTGGGGGAAGGCGCACTTCGGCCGTTGCGGGCGGACATGCAGTTCATCTTCCAGGACCCGCAATCCTCCCTGAACCCGCGGGCGCGGATCGGCGAGATCCTGTCCCAGCCGCTGCACGCCTTCGGCCGCGCGAAGGGCCGCCGCGACGCCTGGGCCCAGGCTTCCGCGCTGCTGGAGCGGGTCGGCCTGCCGCCATCCTTCGCCGGGCGCTATCCGCACGAATTGTCAGGCGGCCAGCGGCAGCGGGTCGGCATCGCCCGCGCCATCGCCCTGAAGCCGCGCCTGGTGGTGGCGGACGAGGTGGTCTCCGGCCTCGACGTCTCCAGCCAGGCGCAGATCCTGGCGCTGCTGAACGAGCTGAAGCGCGACCTGGGCCTGGCCCTGGTCTTCATCAGCCACGACCTGTCGGTGGTGCGGGTGCTCTGCGACCGGGTCGTGGTGCTGCGCCACGGCCGCATCGTGGAAGAGGGGACCTGCGAAGGCGTCTTCGCCGCGCCCGGCGATCCCTATACGCAGGAGCTTCTGGCGGCGATCCCGCTGCCGGAGGTGCAGCCGGGCTGGATCTTCGACGATGCCCGTGGTGCTGCGGATCAGGTCGATGGCGCCTCCGCGGGCGGTTCCGGCGGCGCGCGGTAGGCGATGTGGCGGCCCACCGCGGCTGCCTTCTGCAGATGCCGGCTCCAGTCCGGCGTGACCGAGTCCGTATGATACCAGAGCAGGTCCGGGCCATAGCTGCGGCCGTCGATCCGGGCGGTGACGTGGGGATCGAAATGGTCGTGGATCATCACGGCAGCATTGGCGACCGCGTCGCGCCAGGCATCCGGCTCGCGCACCAGGTCGGCACGCCCGTCGTCGGTCCATGAGAACTGGGCGCGGCCCTTCCCCCGGCGCTGCCAGACCACCTCGCAGATGCGATCGGGGAAAGCGGGGCTGGCGACCCGGTTCATCGTGACCTTGCCCACCAGCCGCATGCCGTCGCGGCCCTCCGACCGGGCCTCGTGATAGAGGTTGCAGGCCAGGCAGGCGAGGGGCTCGTCGCGCAGCCGGTCGCAGTCCGGCTCTGTCATGGCCAGCAGGCGCGCCTGGGCGGCGGGACTGGACAGCCGCTGGGCCGCGGCGGGGTCGGCCTGCGCCGCCGCCGGAAGGCAGAGCAGCGCGGCCGCAAGGAACAGGGTCAACGTCTTCATGCGAACCGGATGCCCGGGGATTGCGGCGGCAATCGGGCCGGCAGATGGCCGATCTCCGGCAGGTGCGGCGGGTCCGCCGCCCACAGCCGGGGTGCGGAGTGCAGGAGACGCCGCACTGGATCGCGCGCAGAATGGGCCGCGGCGAGCGGATTCCCGTCGCGCCCTGCCCACTCCTTCCGCGCCACCGGACGACCGAACCTTGCCTGAGATCCCATCCGACCCGCCGCAGGAACCGCACGCGCCGTCCGATGCTGCGGACAACGTCGCCCTGCTGGAAACCGCGGCGCGGCTGCTGTTCGTCAACGGCCTGACTTCCGAGGCGCTGAGCGCCAATATCGCGCGGCTGGGCGCGGCGCTTGGCCTGCGTGCCGACCTGCTGGTGCAGTGGGGCGAACTGACCCTGCTGGTCGACGGTCGTTCGCTGCCGATGGTGGTGCGGGCGCGGCCGGTCGGCGCCGACATGAACCGGATCGCCGAAGGGTTGCGCGCCGTCGATGCGGTATGCACGGGCCGCCTGGCGCCGGCAGCGGCACAGACGGAATTCGCGCGGATCGGCCGCCTGTCACCGTCTTCCACCCTGCGTTTCGCTGTGATGGCGGCCCTCGGCGCCGCCGCGCTGGGGGTGATTTTCGGCGCGGCCGACCCGGCCACCCTGGCGGCGATCATGGTCAGCGCCGGCCTCGGCGCCTGGCTGCGGCGGGGGCTGGCGCGGGTCAGCGACAATCCGCTGCTGCAGCCGCTCTGCGCCGCGCTGCTGGCCGGCCTGCTGGGGCCCGCCGTGATCGCCGCAGGCCCGGCCGCCGGGCTGGGCATCGACCCGCGCCTTATCCTGGTCTGTCCCTGCATGATCCTGGTGCCCGGCGCGCATCTGCTGAACGGCGGGGTGGACCTGGCGCGGCTGCGGGTGGCGATCGGCCTGGCGCGGGTCAGCTATGCGCTGCTGATCGTGCTGATGATCTGCGCCGGCCTGCTGCTGGGCCTGTCGCT
Organism: Marinibaculum pumilum; assembly: GCF_042646425.1. Lineage (NCBI taxonomy): Bacteria > Pseudomonadati > Pseudomonadota > Alphaproteobacteria > Rhodospirillales > Rhodospirillaceae > Marinibaculum > Marinibaculum pumilum. Next base: position 8,038 of record NZ_JBHRTR010000018.1, on the reverse strand, counting down.
TGCCGGCGGCGTGCTGCCGATCGGCGGGGGGGCGGTGCAGGTCGCCTGGTGGCACGACATGCTGGCGGCGGGCCTGGCGGTCGCCGCCTTCGGCAGCTTCTTCAGCATGCCCTGGCGGGCGCTGCCGGTGCCGATGGCGATCGGCATGGTGGCGCATGGCCTGCGCTGGTGGCTGCTGGAATGGGGGCTGAGCCTGGAAGGATCGACCTTCCTGGCCTGCCTGCTGGCCGGCACCGCGGCGGCCGTCCTGGCGGACCGGCTGCGCTTTCCCTTCGCCGCCTTCGCCTTCGTCTCCACGGTGTCGATGATGCCGGGGCTCTACCTGTTCGAGACGGCTGCCGCCCTGGTCGATATCGCGCGGGCAGGCGCGACCGCGCCGCCCCGGCTGCTGCTGACGGCGGTGGCGAGCGGCACCACCGCGGCGATGATCGTCTTCGTGATGTGCGCCGGTGTGATCCTGCCCCGGCTGGCGCTGGAAAGCCGCCTGCCGGGCCTGCGGCGCCCCGATGCGGGAGCAGGCCGCAGGCCCGGCTGAGCGGTCCGGGTCACTCCATGAACCAGCCGTGGCTGACGATCAGCGACTGGCCGGTCAGCGCGTTGGTCTCGAAGCCGGCCAGGAAGACGGCGCACTGGGCGACGTCCTGCACCGTGGTGAATTCGCCGTCCACGGTGTTCTTCAGCATCACGTTCTTCACCACCTCCTCCTCGGAGATGCCGAGGTCGCGCGCCTGCTCCGGGATCTGCTTGTCGACCAGCGGGGTGCGGACGAAGCCGGGGCAGATCAGGTTGGCGCGGACCTTGTGCTGCGCGCCTTCCTTTGCCACCACCCGGCAGAGGCCCTCCAGGCCGTGCTTGGCGGTGACATAGGGCGCCTTCAGCACCGAGGCCTCCTTGGAATGGACGGAGCCCATGTAGATCACGCTGCCGCCGCGGCCCTGGGAATACATATGCTTCAGGCAGGCCTTGGTGGTCAGGAAGGCGCCGTCCAGGTGGATCGCCAGCATCTTTTTCCACCAGGAATATTCCAGCTCGTCGACCGCCGCGATGTGCTGGATGCCGGCATTGCTGACCAGCACGTCGATGCCGCCGAATTCCGACGCCGCCTTGTCGATGCCGGCATTCACCTGCTCCTCGCTGGTGACGTCCATCGCCACCGCCATCGCCCGGCCGCCGCCGTCGCGCAGCTCCTTCGCCGCGGCCTCCGCACCGTCCAGGTTCAGGTCGGCGATCACCACCTTGGCGCCGCCCTTGGCGAACTCGATGGCGATCTCCTTGCCGATGCCGGAGGCGGCGCCGGTGACGACGGAAACCTTGTCTCTCACGGACATGATCTTCCTCTCCTCTTTCAGGCGAGATAGTCGTGGACGACGCGGCCATAGGGCAGGGTCAGGTCGGTGTTGATGTGGATCGCGTCGATCACTTCCAGCACCGGCAGGTCGGCCACCGGCGCCATCGCGTTGTGGAACAGCTCCAGCCGCGCCGGGCCGCGCCAGGCGCCCTTCACCGTGATGTCGGTCAGGTTGTAGCCGACCAGCTCGCAGACCCGGGGCGTGCCGTCCACATGCGGCAGGATCTTCATCATGTAGTTGTCGCCTTCCAGCGCGGTCTTCACCTCGGCCGCATCCAGGCTCTGGTACTTGTAGCCCATCGTCGCGGTGGCGACCCGCTGGCCGTTATAGTCCAGGGTGCCGGTCAGGGTGTCGCGCACCACCTCGAAGGTCGGGTCGGCGAGCTTCTTGGGGAAGCCCCAGAGCTCCCGCCCGCCGGCGATCGGCGGATGGTCGTTCAGGAACATCATGTGGACATAGCCGCCGGGCTTGCCCTTGTAGGTCACCGGGATCACCTGGCCCGATTCCACATAATTTCCGAAGCCGGCGGAGTCCGGCATGTTGATCACCTCGAACTTCACATGCGGCGCCGCGACCTCCAGCGGCGCCGGCACGATCCGGCGCAGCAGCTCCGGGTCGGTGCGGTAGGTGATGATGAAGAACTCGCGGTTGATGAACCGGTACGGCCCCGGCGGGTAGGACGGGCAGTAGAGCGGCATCGCGAACGCCTTGGCGCGCACTTCGTCTTCGGTCACGGCTGGCCTCTTGCCTGGTTGGGGCGGTCGGTGGGGTGGCGGTCGGGCTGGCCGCAGGTTGCGGTCAGGTCCGGGCGGTCAGGTCGTAGGTCGCGACACCCTCATTGTCGGGCAGCGGCTTCAGCCAGCCCTTGTTGCGCAGGCCGTAGCGGGTGTCGTAGCGCCCGCGGCGCCAGCGCGAGAGCATGGTGGCGCGGGAGAATTCGTAGTCCTTCGACGCCTGTTCGCCCGGCCGCGGCCGGTAGATCAGGTGCGCGATGTGCATCTGCGCCGCGCAGCTCTCATCCCAGAGCGTTTGCATCTCCTTGGATTCCAGCTTCTCCTTCGGCAGCTGCTGCAGCGCATAGTGCAGCTTGCGGCGCAGGTCCTGCATCCGGCGCACCCGGTCGGTATTGGCGCGGGTGCGGCTGGAATACTGGATGTCCTTCTGCCGCGCCTCGACCTCCGGCAGGGTGCGGGGCAGCACGCCGCGGGCGGAGAACAGGTCGATCTGGAAGCAGAGGGTGGAGATCCGCGGCTCCTCGTCGAGGACGATCTGCAGCGGGTTGTTGGAGACGATGCCGCCGTCCCACCAGAACTCGCCGTCGATCATCACCGCCGGGAAGCCCGGCGGCAGGGCGCCGGAGGCCATGATATGCTCGACCCGGATCTCCATCTGCGAATTGTCGAAGAAGACCTGGTTGCCGGTCTGCACGTTCACCGCGCCGACGCTGAGCCGCACCGGCCCGTTGTTCAGCAGGTCGAAGTCGACGAACTCCAGCAGGGTCTCCCGCAGGGCGGAGGTGTCGTAGTAGCTGGTCGCCGCCGGCGTGCCGACCGGCTGGAAGAAGGGGGCCGGCAGCCGCGGGGAGAAGAAGCCGGGCACGCCGCGCAGCGCGGTGAAATTAGCCGACCAGGCATTGATCAGGTGGGCGGTCGCGTCGGAGTTGATCGCGTCCAGCAGCGGATGCACGGCCGTCATCCGCTCCCAGAATTCCCGCAGCCGCTTCACCCGGTCTTCCGGCCGGTTGCCGACGATGATCGCTGTGTTGATCGCACCGATGGAGATGCCCGCCACCCAGTCGGGCAGGTAGCCGCCGTCCTGCAGCGCCTCGTAAGCACCGGCCTGGTAGGAGCCCAGGGCACCGCCGCCCTGCAGGATCAGCGCGACCCGCTGGCAGGGGCCCCGCAGGGTCGCCGGCGTCTGGCTGGCGAATTCCGCGGGCAGGTCGCCCGACCGGTTGGGCTTCCGGGAATCCGGTACGTTCATGGCTTCCGCTCCCGCGTCTTCGGGGTCTCTTGTGCGGTGCAATATGAGCGGGAAGCCGCCGCTTGGCAATGCGTTCGCGGCGCGCGACATGCTTCGACATGCGCCGCCGCGGAATCGGCATCTTCGCCCTGCCTCGCTGCCGCGGCAGGGACCGGGAACGCGTTCAGATCTGTCGGCCGGCCTTCTCCCAGTAGGGCGCGCGCAGGCGCTGCTTGAAGATCTTGCCGCTGTCCTCGCGCGGCAGGCTGTCATGCAGGTCGATCACCCGCGGCAGCTTGTAGCGGGCCATCCGCTCCGCCAGGTAGGCGGAGAGATCCTTGGCGGAGAGATCGTGGCCCGCCTGCACGCAGATCGCGGCGGCGATCGCCTCACCGAACTCGTCGTCGGGAATGCCGAACACCGCGCAGTCGGCGATGGCGGGATGGGTCATGATCTCCGCCTCGATTTCCGCCGGGTAGATGTTCACCCCGCCGGAGATGATCATGTCGCGCTTGCGGTCGCACAGGAACAGATAGCCGTCGCCGTTCAGGAAGCCGACATCGCCGTTGGTGACCATGCCGTCGCGGTCGATCTCGGCGCGCTTCTCGTCCATGCGGTTGTAGGTGAAGTCCGACAGCCCCTCCAGGCCGACGAAGATCTCCCCCGTCTCGCCCGGCGGCAGCACCCGGCCGTCCTCGCCGACGATCGCAAAGCGCCGCTCCGGATCGGGGCGGCCGACCGTGCCGGGATGCTTCAGCCAGTCGTCGCTGGAGGCGACGGTGACGATGCTGGCCTCGGTGGAGCCGTAATATTCGTGGATCACCGGCCCCCACCAGTCGATCATCGCCCGCTTCACCTCCGGCGGGCAGGGGGCGGCGCCGTGGACGACGAATTCCAGCGAGGAAAGGTCGTATTTCCGCTTCACCGCGTCGGGCAGGCGCAGCAGGCGGACGAACATGGTCGGCACCATGTGCATGCGGCCCAGCCGGTGACGCTCGATCAGCGCCAGGAGCTCTTCCGCGTCGAAGCGCGGCATCAGCACGAAACAGTCCGCCTGCTGGCTGGCGCCGCGGGCATAGGAGACGGTGGCGCTGTGATAGAGCGGCCCGGTCATCACCGTGCGCATCCCCGGCACCACGCCGAAGCCGCGCGCCAGTAGGGCGAGGCTGGCCTGGGCGGTGGCCGCGTCGGCCGGCTTGCGGCGCACGCCCTTCGGCACCCCGGTGGTGCCGGAGGTGTAGATCATCGAGCCGCGCGCCGGCGGCGGCGGTGCCGTCCAGGGCGCATGGCCGGCGACCCAGCCGTGCCATTCCGCGGCTGTCGCCGGCACCGTTGCCGGCTCCGCCGGCGCGCGATAGGCGGCGCGGAGCTCCGGCGGAGTCGGCACCACCAGCACTTTCAGGTCTGGGAAGTCCTGCAGCGGGATCTGCGGCAGCAGGTCCTCATGCACCACCAGCGCCTTCGCCGCGCAGTCGCGCAGCACATGCCCGGCCTCGCGCCGGCCGAAATGCCAGTTCATCGGCACCGCCAGGGCGCCGATATGATTGGCGGCGTTCAGCACCTCCAGCGCGGGGAAGTCGTTGCGCAGCATGTAGGCGATGCTGTCGTCGGGCCCGATGCCGAGGGCGTCGAAGCCGGTGGCGGCGCGTGCCGCGTTCTCCAGCATCTGCGCGCGCGACAGCCGGCGCTCGCCCGAAAGCAGGAACGGCTCCATTCTTCCTCCCCATCCCACTGGATTCGCAACCCGGTCCGGATTGTCGTCGGCCCGGTTGCGCGGCAGTCTGCCGTCGGCGACAGGGACCTGCAATCGGCGGAACGGACGGCATCATGGCGAACCCGGGGGCACTTCCAGCCTTCAAGTCGGAAGGGCAGGGGCCGCTGCTGCTGTTCCTGCACGGCATCGGCGGCAACCGGACCCTGTTCGACCCCCAGCTCGCCCATTTCGGCGCTCGCGGCTGGCGGGCGATGGCCTGGGACGGGCCGGGCTATGGCGACAGCCCTGCGCCGGCGCGGTTCGACTGGGCGGAGCTGGCGGCCGCGGTGCCGCGCCTGCTGGATTCGCTCCAGATGGACCAGACGGTGCTGGTCGGCCATTCCATGGGCGGCATGCTGGCGCAGGAGGTCGCCGCGCGGCATGGCGACCGGCTGCGCGGCCTGGTCCTGTCGGGCACCAGCCCCTCCTTCGGCCCGGCGAGCGGCGACTGGCAGGCGAAGTTCCTGGCGGAGCGCCTGGCGCCGCTGGATGCCGGCCGCAGCATGGCCCACCTGGCGCCGGAGCTGATGCGCAACATGGTGGCGAAGGGCGCCGATCCGGCGGCGGAGGCGGCGGCGACCGCCGCCATGGCCGCCGTGCCGGAAGCCACCTATCGCGGCATGCTCTCGATGCTCACCGTCTTCGACCGGCGGGATGCGCTGGCCGCGCTGTCGATGCCGGTGCTGGTGCTGGCCGGCAGCGCCGACAGGGTGGCGCCGCCGGTGGTGATGAAGCGCATGGCCGCGGCGATTCCCGGCAGCCGCTACGTTGTGATCGAGGGCGCGGGTCATATCTCCAATCTGGAGCGGCCGGCCGCCTTCAACGCGGCGCTCGAGGCCTTCCTGGCCGATCTGCCGCCGGCAGGATTCTAGCGCGCGCCGCCGGATCCGTCGTTGAGCGCCCAGTCATAGTCGGAATCGGCGATGGCGGTGATTTTCTCAAGCTGCCGGCGCAGTTCGGGTGCCGCATGCGCCCGCAGATGCGCCAGCACGCCGGCGGCGCCGTTGCCGAAATCGACCGCATACCAGTCGTACAGGCTCGAGACGGTGAGCTTACCCTCGCGATCGAGTCGCGCGCCGCGCGGGCTGTTCACATAGGCTGCCGCGCCTGCGTCCAGCAGCGCCTCGGCATTGGCGGCGGTGAAGGCGCGGTCCTGCAGGGCGGGGCAGCCGATCGAGGCGCAGTTGACGGCATAGTGGATGCGCGGGTCCTGCCAGATCGGGCGCAGGATGCCGTGCTCGAGATATCGTCCAGGGACAGGGCGCGCCCCTCCACATTTACCAGGTCCCGGCCCCAGGGGCCGTCGGCGAAAAGGCCGGGGGAGATATCGATGTCGCGGATCGTTGCGACCGGATAGTGGGCCAGCACCAGGTCAACGGTCAGGGCGTTGTAGAGATTGATCCAGTAGGCGAACTGTTCCGCCCGGTTCAGCGCGGTGACCTCGATGCCGGCAAGCCGGTCGATATAGGCGCGCAGCGCGGCCCTGTCCGCTGCCGTGACCGCCCCATAGGCGACCAGCGCCGGCCCGCCCGGAACCGGGTTCGGGCGCAGATGGCGGTCCAGGAAAAGCTGCCACGGCGCATGGTCGACCGTGACCGTCGACCCGGCATCCTGCGCCTGCCAGTGGGGCAGCAGCTCCGCATCGGGGCCGGCATTGAATGACAGGCCGCCGAAGCCCGCCAGCAGCGGCAGCGCCAGCAGCAGGAGTAGGCACCGCAGCGGGGCCCATGCAGCGCCTCCGGCCCCGCGTCCCGGCAGCTTCGACAATCCCGTCATCACGCCCTCGCAACCGCACGTGGCATCCCCATATCCAACAGATAGCAGGCGGAGCCGCACAGGCGGGGTCACGCCTGCGTGCACGGCAGGGAGACGCGCACCGGGAGGGACAGCCGCACCGGGCGCGGGTGGGAGCCGTATCGCTTCCCGGCATCGCTGTTGGCGGCCGGCGCGTTAACCTGCGTCGTCTTGCCACGGTGCCGGGGTGGGTACACACTTTCCGGCAAGGCCCGCGCCGCAACGCGCGGCCGTGCAAGAGACGAGGGAGGTCGCCCCATGCTTGTGGAGCATATCCTGCGTGCCAAGGGGGCCGCGGTGGTCACCGCGCGGCCCGACGACAGCCTGCTTCAGGTCGCGCGCGTGCTGGCGGCAGAGAAGATCGGCGCGGTGCTGATCCTGGACGGTCCGGACCGGATCGTCGGCGTCCTGTCGGAACGCGACATCGTGCGTTGTCTGGCCCGCGACGGCGCCGCCGCCATGGAGCTGCCGGTCAGTGCGGCGATGACCAGGGACGTCGTGTTCTGCGCGCCGGAAGACAATGTCGACCAGGTCATGGACGTGATGACCGAGCGTCGGTTCCGGCACCTGCCTGTGCGGCGCAACGGCAAGCTGATCGGCCTGATCTCGATCGGCGACGTGGTGAAGAGCCGGATGGCCGAGCAGCAGGCCGAGGCCGACGCGCTGAAGGCCTACATCGCCTCCGGCTGACGCACTCCGCGGGAAACCGCGGCGGCGCGGGCCGGCGGCCCGGGTAGGCCGGACGGGCAGACGCCTGGGGTGCAGATCGCGATCTCGAAACCTGTTGACAGGATGGGGATGATCACCCATCTTGGTTTCTTGTGACGCGGCGCTGCAGGTTCCTGTTGGCGCCGTTTTTGCCGGCAGCTGCCGATCGGAAAAAAGCGTTTGACACGCTGTTCCGGCCTCGGTAAGAAGCCGGCCTCTCACGGGGCGGCGGTGCCCGGCGGTCGCGCAAGGCGGCAGCCAGCGTCGCAGACGAAAGTCCCGCGAGGCCCTCGACTAGGATCGCATTCGGGTCACTACCGGCTCTTCGCCGGCGGCCTCTTGCGCGCTGAAATCGGGGACATGACAGTTTCGGGTCACCCGGTCCTGTCACGCGTTATTGGACATTGTTGGAAGTGTGGAAGGATTTTTGTGGGCGGCGGTGCTCTGACGAGTGCTTGTCTGCTTAGGGAAA
>NZ_JBHRTR010000017.1:37760-48074 GCF_042646425.1 Marinibaculum pumilum | reverse complement strand
GAACATTCCGCCAGAACGCTCGTTTCCAAGTAGAATCAATGCCATGCACCCCGTCATCCGAAATCGTGCCGGACAGCACTGGCTCGGGGGCCGAGGATGACGGCGGGGGGGGCGGAGCCGGTGGTGCCCTCAGCCTGTTTCCGACAGCGCCTCGACGATGCGGAACTTCTGCACCTTGCCCATCGAGTTGCGCGGCAGTTCGGGGCGGATCTCGATCTGCTTCGGCACCTTGTAGGCGGCCAGGTTCCGGCGGCAGAAGGCCGCCAGCTCGGCCGGGTCGAGGCCGGCGTCGCGGATCACCACCATGGCGCAGACCCGTTCCCCCCAGCGCTCGTCGGGCAGGCCGACCACGGCGGCCTCCAGCACCTGGGGATGGTCGTGCAGGATGCGCTCCACCTCCGCGGTATAGACGTTCTCGCCGCCGGTGATGATCATGTCCTTCTTGCGGTCGACGATGCAGAGCCGGCCGTCCGGCTGCCAGATGCCGATATCGCCGGACATCGCATAGCCGCGGTGCCAGGCCGCTTCCGTCGCCTCCGGCCGGCCCAGATAGCCGCCGAAATGGGTCAGGCTCTTCACCCCCACCTCGCCGGGTTCGCCGGGCGGCGCCGGTTCGCCGTCGGCATCGAAGACCTGCACCTCGTTGCCGAAGGTCGGCCAGCCGACGGAGTGCGCCAGCAGGGTCGCCGGGTCCTTGACCTCGAAGGTGCACCAGCCGCCCTCGGTCCAGCCATAGGCCTCCGCCACCCGGGCGTGGCGGAACATCCGCATCGCCCTCTGCGTCATCGCCAGCGGCCCCGGCGCGCCGGAGGAGATGATGAAGCGGGCGGCGGCCAGGTCCGGTTCGCCGCGGGCGGCCCACTCCTCCAGGATTGCGCCGGTCATCGCCGGCACCAGGAAGGCGAAGGCGGCATCGCTGCAGAACGCCTCCAGCGCGGCCGCCGGGTCGAAGGCCGGCATGATGTCGGCCCGCGCGCCCATGCACAGGGCGCCCAGGGTCAGGCCGCAATAGGACAGGTGGAACAGCGGCCCGGGCACCAGCATGACGGTGTCGGCGGTCAGGCCGAACTCCCAGCCCCAGCGCATGATCTGCACCAGGAAATGGTCGTTCGACCAGATCGCGCCCTTCGGCAGGCCGGTGGTGCCGCTGGTATAGGCGATCGCCGCCGGCGCCTCGCCGCGCCCGCCTTCGCCCAGCAGCGGCCGTTCCGCCGTTTCCGGTGTCGGCAGGTCGGACGTCGCGATCACCCGGCGGGCGCCGGCGACCCGGCCGGCGACCGCCGCCAGCGGGCCGTCGGTCAGGACCAGACCGGCGCCGCTATCGTCCAGAATGAAGGCGAGCTCCGGCTCCGCCAGACGGGAATTCAGCGGCACCGCGGTGACCCCGGCGACCTGGCAGGCCAGATAGGCCAGCGCGGCATCGGCGCCGTTCGGCAGCAGCAGGCCGACCATTCGGCCATGCGGCCCGGCCGGGACATCCCCCAGCGGTGCGGCCAGCGCCAGGATCCGCCGCCAGGCCTCCGAATAGGTCAGGCTGCGCCCGCCCAGTTCGCGGAGCGCCACCCGGTCGGGATGCGACAGGGCGCGGACGGCGACGGCTTCGGCAATGGTCAGCCGCATCATGCCCTCCTGACGATCACGGAGGCGTTCTGCCCGCCGAAGCCGAAGGCATTGACCTGGCAGGTGTCGTAGCGCTGCCGCTTCGCGGCGCCGGTCACCACCTCGAAATCACAGTCCGGGTCGGGCTCGTCGGTGTTCGCCGTCGGCAGGAAGCTGTTTTCGGCCATGCCCAGCAGCGCGGTGATGATCCCCATCCCGCCGGAGGAGGCGCCGGGATGGCCCAGCGCGCCCTTGATCGAGGCGACGGGCAGGCCGCGCCCGCCATGCACCGTGTTGATCGCATTGATCTCCGCCGTGTCGCCCTTCGGCGTGCCGGTGGCATGGGCGATCAGCGCCTGCACCTCGCCCGCCGCGATGCCGGCATCGGCGATCGCGAGCTGCATCGCCCGCGCCTCCCAGCGTCCCGACGGGTCGGGGCTGGAGGGGTGGTAGGCATCGGCGCACTGGCCATAGCCGCAGAGCCAGCCATGCACCTTGGCGCCGCGGGCGCGCGCATGGTCGGCGCGTTCCAGCACGATCATCGAGGCGCCTTCGCCGACGACGATGCCCTTGCGCTTCACGTCGAAGGGCAGCATCGCCTGGTGCGCTTCCGATGGCGGCGCGTCCATGCCGTAGAGCATCGAGGTGTAGAACAGCACCGGCACGAAATCGCCGTCGGCGCCGCCGCCGGCGAGGCTGATACCGCCCTCGGTCGCGCCGCAGATCGCGACATCGGCCAGGCCGGCGTCCAGCAGCCGCGCCGCGGTGCCGATCGCGTCGAGGGAGGAGGCGCAGGCCGTGGTCACGGTCAGGCAGGGCCCGTGCAGCTTCCAGCGCATCGCCATCTGGGCCGACGCCATGTTCGGCCAGATCTGGATCATGGTCTTGCGCGGCACCGCTTCCGGCCCGCGCATGTCGAGTTCGTGCTGCGCCTTCATCACCGCGCGCACGCCGCCGATCGAGGTGCCATGGACGATTGCCGTCCGCTCCGGATCCGGTTCGCCGAGCCCCGCCTGTGCCACCGCCTGTTCGGCGGCGGCCAGCGCGAACTGCGCGAACAGGTCGGTGCCTTCCTCCACCCGCGGATCCATCCAGTCGCCGGGCCGGAAGTCGCGGATGACCCCGCTCCAGGCGCGGTCGCCATCGGCCCGCCCCGCCCAGGGCGCGGCGGTGATCGCGGTGCGCCCGGCCGTCAGGCCATCGTGAAGGGATCGGATGTCGTTGCCGAGCGCGGACACCGCGCCCATGCCGGTGATGGCAATCGGCTGCACGTTCGCTCCTCCCTGACATTGTCTGCCCGGGGTCGCTGGCCGCCCCGGTTTTGTCCGACAATCTTAGCCGACAAGGGCGGGCAGAGGGCAAGCGGGACCGGAGGACCGCGGCGCGACCTATTCCACGCTGGGGTTCGAGCCGATGAAGGCGAGGTAGGGCAGGCGGCTGAGCGCATGGGAGAGGACCACGAAGCCGACGGCACAGGTGACCACGGTGGAGGCGAAGAAGCCGTAGCCGTAATACTCGAAGCCGCCCTCCAGGCTGGCCAGGGTGAACAGCCCGTTGGTGACCAGGAACAGGGTCTGCAGGCCCAGGTTCGGCAGACGCAGGTCGAAATAGGCGAGCAGGGTGGAGAGGAACAGCAGCATCGCCTGGAAATAGGCGCCCAGGATGCCGAAGCGCAGGATGCCGATCTGCTGGAAGCTGGAGGCGGTCAGCTCGATCACCGCCGGCGCCAGGAACAGGGCCAGCATGGTGACCGCGGCCTGCAGGATGGCGATGTCGCGCGACGAGGTGGCCAGGGTGCGCACGATGCGCAGCCGGTTGTCCTCGATCTCCGCATAGGTCGCGTGAAAGGCGATCGCCCGATAGAAGCGCTGGTAGACCCGGAAAAACGCGGTCTCGACGGAGACCAGGAACATCGCCAAGGACGGCACCACCGTCAGGTAGGCCAGGAACATCGCGCCGTCATAATAGGGATGGGTGGCCAGGGCGCCGCCGACCACCACCCGTTCCGGCGCGAACCACATGATCCACTTGTCGATCCAGACCGCGGCGTTGAACACCAGCCCGCCCAGCGCCAGCGGCCAGTAGGTGCGGAAATAGGGCAGCACCGCGAAGGGTTCGACGAACTTGTAGGGATATTCCGCGAGGATCTTCGCCTTGGCGATGAAGACCAGCACCACGATGCCGGTGCTGAAGCCGAACAGCATGCCGTCGGTGCCGTACCAGCGCGACAGGGCGATGGCGGTGACCGCGCCGACCGTCAGCCCGACCAGGAAGGCGATGAAGATGGTACGGTAGTCACGCAGCGCGGACAGGAAGACGCCGACATACCAGATGCCGCAGACGGCGGCGAGGTTGACGATCGCCGCCAGCGCGGTGGTCAGCGGCAGGTCGCAGACGAAGCCGTAGAACGGGATGCCGATCAGCAGCGCCAGGCCGTAGCAGGCGGCCGAACCGGTCAGCAGGGTGGCCGGCACCGGCTCCACCTTGCCCAGGAAGATGCGGTCCGCCAGGAAGCGGGTGGTCACCAGGGCGATCGGCCCGGTCATCACCAGGGAGGCGGAGAAGTTGTAGATGATCACGCTGTGGAACAGCCGCACCTCCAGGCTGGCGGTGCCGTAATGGACCAGCAGGGTGACGGCGGCGAGCGAGAAGACGGTGATCAGCCAGGGGCCGGTCGCGATCACCGCGGCATAGGCGATGCCGCGCAGCACGCCGGTCAGGTCGTCCTGGCGCATCAGTTTCTCGAGGACGAAGCCGATTCCCGCCATTGCCGGCCCCCGCCGCCCGCTACTCTGCCGCCGCCGCGGCGTCGGCCGCAGCGAGGTAGCGGCCATAGGTGTCGCGATAGGCGGCGGTGACCAGCGGTGCGTCGTAATGGTCGCGCATGCGCCGCTGCAGTGCCGTCGCCGCATCGTTGTAGTACACCGGGTCGGTCAGCAGCCGCAGGATCTCCCGCCCGGTCTCCTGCGGCGCCGCCAGGGGCGTCACCGCGCCGCCGGCGCCCAGGCGCGGCTCCTCGTCCGGGCGGCCGTAGATCAGTTCGGCGCAGGAGCCGACATTGGTCGCCACCACCGGGATGCCGCAGGCGCCGGCCTCCATCACCACCAGCGGCTGCGCTTCTGAAATGCTGGTCAGCACCACCACGTCGAAGCGGCCCATATGCTCCAGCAGGTTCAGCGGCCCGGCGAACTCCACCACGTCGGTCAGTCCACTGTACTGCGCCAGGGCGCGGCATTCCCGGGCATATTGCGGATCCTCGTCGGTGGGGCCGGCGATCACCGCCTTCACCTCCGGCAACTGGCGGTGGACGAAGGCGATGGCGCGCAGGAAGGTCTTCACGTCCTTGATCGGCACCACCCGGCCGATGAAGGCGATGGTGGCGCGCCCTGCCTCGCGCTCCGCCGCCGGCTTCTTCGCCACAGTCTCCCAGCGGTCGCAGTCGACGCCGTTGGGGATCAGGCGCAGCTTCTCCGGCGGTGCGCCGCCCTGGCGCTGCAGGTCCTGGTTGCCGCCATAGAGGGTGATGATCTCGTCCATCGCGGCATAGCAGACCCGGGAATAGGCCTCGAAGGTGTCGATCCACAGGTCGCGCAGGTCGCGGCCCGGCGCTTCCGGCGACAGCGCCTCGTCCGTATCATGTTCCAGCCAGTCGGCCATCAGGATCTCCACCCGGCGCTCGTTGGTGTAGATCCCGTGCTCGGTCAGCAGGGCCGGCAGGCCCAGCTCCACCTTGGCGCGGGCGGCGACCAGGCCGGCATAGCCGGTGGAGATGGCGTGGAACACCTTCGCCTGCGGCAGCGGCGCCGCCAGGCAGGCGAACATGCCGCCGATCAGTGACCGCCAGCTCCAGAAATAATTCAGGAACGAGGTGTTCGGCAGGCTGTGCCGGTACATCGCCACCACAAGGCGGAAGGCATCCTCGGAATTCATCAGCACGTCCTGCCCCAGCCGTTCGCGCAGCGGCGCCAGCGCCTGCACCACAGTGGTGAAGCTGTCCAGGCTGCCGCTTTCCGCCAGGTCGGTCAGGGCGGGGCCGAGGGTCGCGAACATCCTTTTCTGGCGGGGCACCTTGCCGCGTCCCGCCGGCATGCGCTGCACGAAGATCTCGGTCAGCCCGGTGACGTTGGGCGGCAGCTCGTATTTCGGGCGGCGCTGCACCGGCAATGCGGAGATCACGAACAGGTGGAAGGTCAGGTGGCTCTGTACCCGGATCACGTTGTGCATCCAGGACGACACGCCGCCGGACACGAAGGGATAGGAGCCTTCAAGGATCAGGCAGACATCGGCGGCCGAGGCCGGGTCCCTGGCATCGGGCGGCAGCGGCGGCGGCCCGGCCGGCTCACCGCCTGTCGTTGCCCGCTTCGGCGCCGTCATGCGGACAGCGCCGCCGTCACCGCGGCGCGCTCCTCTTGCAGCTTCTGCTCTTCCGCCCGGTCGCGGATGCTGCCCAGCTCCGGCGGCCGGCGGGCCCAGAACTGCACCCGCGGGCGGTCAGGCAGGCCGTGCCGGACCGCATGGTCGTGGGCGGCCTCGGAAAAGGCGCGCAGTTCCGGCACGCGGCCAGTGCGGTACAGGCATTCGGCGTACCAGGGCGCGACCTCGGCATAGAGCAGGTCGCCGGAGCCGATGTCGCGCAGGGCGCCGAACACCTCCGCCGCCTCCTCCGGCATGTTCAGCCGCACCAGCAGCCGGCCGAACTCCAGCCGCAGCTCCGTATCCTCCGGCTGTGCCGTCAGCGCGATACGGTAGCCGTCGGCCGCGCGCCGCCGCAGGTCGGCCGAACGGTCGTCATCGGCCAGCCCGGACATGGCGTAGAGGTCCAGGTGCCGCGCCAGGGCGAGCTGCGTTTCCGGCGCATCCGGCGATTGCGCGGCGGCCTCGCTCAATTCGACCAGCTTCTGCGACAGCGACTGCTCAACGAAGGCGGTGGCGGAGGCCGCCTGCACCCGCACGCTGGGATCGGAATCGTTCAGCGCCGCCAGCAGGGCAGGGGCGAAGGTGGGCCGGTAGTTGCGGGAGATCAGGGCGATGACGATCTGCTTCTGCCGGCTGCTGCCGTTGTGCATGATGTCGATGAAGGAGCCGACGGCGGTGGCCAGGGCATCGTCCTCCTTGCCGCCGCGGATGGAATCGTACAGCTGCTGCGACAGGCTGCGCTCCTCCACCGGAAAGATCGACTGGTACCAGTCCGCGAACGGCGTCGCCTTGCGCCGGGTCCATTCCAGGGTGGCGGTGCCCAGCATGACGCCGACCGCGCCCAGCGGTCCAAGACCGCAGACGCTGACCGCCAGCAGGCAGCGCAGGCGCACGCCGATGCCGCGCCGCAGGGCGCGGGCGGCCATAAGCCAGAGCCAGAGCACGACCAGCGCATGCAGGACGAGCGCCGGCAGCACCTCGCCGCGCACCAGCAGCACCAGGGCGGCGCCTTCCGCCAGGGTGGCGCAGACGGCCAGCAGCCAGAACTTCAGGCGGCCGCCGAACTCTGCCCCCGTCGGGTAGGGCTTCGGGATGTCCTGCGGGGTGTAGAGGGCGCTGTGGTCCTTCATTCCGGGACACAGACCCCCAGGTCGGACAGGGTCGCCCGCGGCGGCTCGTCCTGCGGCCGGCTCAGTGCCTCGACCCCGAACTCCACCCGGTCCGCCCAGGGCGTGCCCTCATGCACCTCGTCCAGCTTCTCCGCCATCGCGACCCGCAGCCGTTCCGCCAGCATCCGGGCATCCTCGGTGCGGGCCCCAGGCAGCATCACAGCAAAGCTGAAACCGTCATCGTCGATCTCATAGGCCTCGTCCGTGGTGCGCAGGATCTTCTGCACCGCATAGGCCAGGCTGTTGCGCAGCCGCGCCAGCATTTCCGGGTCGCCGCTCATCTCCGCCGGCGGGCGGATCACCAGCATTGATGCGGCGAAACCGCTGCGGCCGGCCAGCCGCTCCAGGAAGCGCTTCTGATGCTGATAGGCGGCGGTCGACAGCATCAGCCCGTCGCGGGTCAGACGGTCGGCATCCGCCTTCTCGAAGCGGCGGGCGCGCGACAGGGCCGCGCCAACCCAGGAGCAGATGATCTCGAACCTGTCGACCGCCTCGTAGTCGAGCTGCGAGAAAGGCACCCGCTCCACCTTGATCATGCCGATCAGCGACTGGTCCTGCGGGTCCACCACCGGCCCGGCCATCAGGCCCTCGCCCGCCAGAAGGCGTTCGCCCTCCGGCTCGTTGACGATGGCGAAGTCCAGCTGTCCCACCACGGCCTGCAGCAGCATGTGGTCATGGCCGAAAAAGCGCTGCCAGCGATCCCCCTCCCGCCAGCCGACGGTACGGGCGACCTCCAGCCCATCGTCGGAGAGCAGGTAGAGGGAATAGGTCTCCGCGTCCATCACGGCGGAGAAGATGTCGTCGAAACCGTCCAGCACCTCCTGCACCGTCAGCCGCTCCAGTGCGCTGGCGCCGCGATAGAGCGAGGTGACGGTGCGCAGCTGGCTGGCCAGCCGGGCCTCGACCTCCCGCTTGGCGTCCTTCAGCTTTTCGTAGCGGTCGGCGATGGCGGCGGCCTGCGCCCGCGACCGTGCCAGCTGCTCCCGCAGCGCCGCGCGGTCCGCCACCTGACGGTCGCGGATGGCACCCAGCAGCACGGCGGAAACCAGCCAGAGCATCGGCGTCGCGAAGATATGGAACAGATAGTCGTACAGGTCCTGCGCGATCTGCTGCTGCGGCAGGTTGCCGGCATAAAGCACGATGGTGGAGGTGATCGCGGCCAGCAGGCCGTAGGAGGTGCCGTACTGCACGGTGAGCACGATCACCGCGATCCAGAACGGGCTCGGCTCCACTTCCAGGAAGCGGTTGCCGTCCAGCACGAGGGCATCGAACAGCAGCGCCATGGCGAAGAAGACGACAAGCTCGATGCTCGCCGTCAGCCATTGCTGCCGCGGCCGCAGGTTCTCGTCCAGAAAGACCTCTTCGCCGGCTGGCCCTTCGTGCCGGCTCATGCCGTCGGGCAGGCGGCGCTCCCGCAGGCGGCGGTCGGCCTCACTGCGCCGGTCCGGCGCCGAGGGCATGATCGTCCTGCCCGGCTGCTCCGTCTGCTCGGCCATCCCCTGCGCTGTCTCCCCTTCCGCTGTCGGCGGCCCCTGCATGCCCCGTCTCAAAACGATCCGGACTGTCGCCGGCCTAGAAATTCACTGCAACACCCAGGCCGGCCCGCGCCACCGTCGCGTCGTTGCCGCGGCCGTTGGACAGGCCGTAGGAGACATCGCCGAAGATCTCCAGGCTGTCGGTCGGCTGGTAACGCAGCTGTGCGGAGCCTTCCGGGCTCTGCCCCTGGATCCTGTCGTAGGTATAGCCCAGCTGCACGCCATAGTCGGTGTCCTGCGACAGCCAGCCGAACAGGCCGATGGCGACGGTATTGGCCTCCCGGCTGGTGATCGGCAGGGGATTGTAGGTCTGGCCCAGCGCGCTGACCCTTTCCTCGCTGTGCATCACCCAGTCGCCGTCGAAGCGATAGCTGGCCACCGCCGACGGGCCGCCTGCGAACAGCTCCTGAAGGAGGAGATAGTCGATTTCTGCGCCGAAGCCGGCGGTACTGGCCACGCCGGAGAGGTCGGGCAGGGAATAGCGGTAGGCATGGGCGCTGCCCTGCACCGTGATCTCGGTGCCGATCTCCCGCCGGTAGGCAATAGCGGCGCTGTCGCGGGTGCCGGCGTCGGCGATGGTTTCGGTATAGTCGTAGTTCGCTTCGTTCCAGGCGCCTGTCAGGGTCAGTCGCCGCGCTGGCGGACCATACAGGATCCGCCCGCCGGCGCCGACGCCAACCGGGTTGATCAGCAGCCGGCCGGCGACGGTCCAGTCGGTGGAGGCACGCCAGGCGGCCTCCAGCTCGCCGTCGGCACGCTCGCCGTCATAGGGCAGGATCTGGCCGTCCGGGCGCAGCACGTTGTCGGACTGCATGTGGCGCTGCCGGATCCGGGCGCGCAGGGTCCAGTCGTCGAGCGGCTGCACCCGCAGTACCGCCTCTACCCCGCGCTGCGTGTCGCTGTCCTCGACATCCTGGTAGAAGCCCGAGACGGTCAGCCGGTCGCCCCATTGTCGCCGGGCCTCGCGCGCGGCGCGGATATAGTCGGTGTTTGCCGGCGCCTGCGCCCGCAGCCGGTCGTAGAGGGTGCGCGCCGTCCGCCAGTCGCCTGCCTGGGCGGAAGCGAAGGCAGCAGAATCCAGCACGTCGCGGCGGTCCGGGAACTGCGCCAGCATGGCGCCGGTCCGCGCCTCCGCCGCGCCGGGCGCGCCGTCCAGCAGGTCGGCGCGCGCCAGCAGCAGCTGCCGCCGGATCTCCGCTTCGCTGGCGCTGGTGGGCAGCACACCGGGCGGATCCACGATCACCGTGTCCGCTGCCGGAAGCTGCGCGGCCGACGGCGCCGGCCGGTCGTCGGCCATGTCGGGGCCGAAGGTGACCGCCACCCCGTCGGGATGCTGCTCCACCCGGCTGCCGGTGCCGTCGGACAGTTCCAGCAGGACGCTGTCATAGCCCCAGCTGACGCTCGCCACCCAGGGCGCCATCGCATCGGAAAGGCTGCCCAGGGCGGCGGCATCCACCGGCGGGCCGCTGCGGATAAGGATCTCCTGGCTGTCATGGGTGATCTCCAGCGGCACCGGCGCCGGCCAGACCAGCAGCAGGCGGTTGGCGCCCGTGTCGTAGCGTGCGCGCAGCACCGCCGGCTGGACGCCGGCATCG
>NZ_JBHRTR010000017.1:0-37710 GCF_042646425.1 Marinibaculum pumilum | reverse complement strand
CGGCGGCGGCGGCCGGCCTTGCCTGCTGCTGGGCACAAGCCGGGGCGGGCACCTGGAGCAGCAGCACCGCCCCGGCCGCCATGGCCCAAAGGACGGGCCGCGCCAGCGGCCGGCTGCGCCATGCCTCTGTGAACCGTGCCGTCATCGCAAGATCGACCTCGCGCGGTCGACATCGCCCAGGTCCAGCAGCACTTCCGCGAAATCGTCGCGCAGGCCCAGATCGCCGGGCCGTTCGGCATAGAGCCGGTCGAAGATGGCGATCGCCTCCCCCGAGCGGCCCAGGCGATGGGCGATCTGGGCGCGCAGGATGCGGGCATCGAAGGATGGTGCCGCCTGGGCGTCGATCAGCGCCGCGGCCTGGCGATAGCGTTCAGCGGCCGCGTCCGTCATGCCCAGCGCGCGCTCTGCCTCGGCCAGGGCATAGAGGTCGTCATAGCCGGGCCGGGCCAGCCCGATATAGCGCAGCAGCAGGTCGCGGGCCCGGGCATAGCGGCCGTCCGCCGCGGCATAGCCGGCCAGCTGGCGGATCGCCTGCGGATCGTCCGGTTTCACCGACAGCAGCCGCTGCCAGGCACTCTCCGCCAGCTCGGCCATGCGCGCACGCTCCGCGATCCCGGCGAGCGATTGCAGGCGCTGCGGCTGCGTCGTCCGGTCAATCGCCGCCGTCAGCGCGCCCCGCAAGGTGTCGCGGCGCCCGGCCCGCAGCAGGGCGCCAAGATAGCCCTCCCCGGCGGCTTCCGGGGTGATCCGGCCGGCATCCACCAGCGCGATCAGCCGCGGCCCGCCGCCCAGACTGCCCAGCAGGTCCAGCCAGCCGGCCCGTTCGGCGCCGCCGGCGGCCAGGGCCTGGCTTTCCACCCAGTCCAGTGCCGCCGGGCCGGGCCGCGGCCCCCACAGATAGGCGAGCTGGCGGGCATCGCCGCTATCGGCACTGCCGCCGGCCGCGAGCGTCTGGAAGATCCGCACCGCCCCCGCCTTGTCGCCGAGGTCGAGAAGCCCGAACGCCGCCTCGCGCCGCCGGTCCGCCGGGGTCCGGGAATCCAGCCCCTGCTCCAGCAGGAAGGCGGCAAGCGCCGACCGGTCGCCGCTGCTGCGCAGCAGCTCCTGATAGGCGGCGGCCCAGGCCCCGCCCCGGCGTTCCGCATGCCGGGACAGGAAGCGCAGCGCATCCGCCGGCGCGCGGTCGGCCAGCAGGGACAGGCGGGTCTCCGTCTGCGTGGCGGTGAGCCGCCCGGAGAGGAGCTGTTCCTCCAGCAGGCGGGTCAGGCGGCCGGTCTCTCCGGCATCCCGGGCGGCATCGGCGAAGGCGAACAGCCATTGCTCCCCATCCGGCGCCGCCGCCGCCTCGGCGGCGCGCATCTCCAGGTAATCGAGCGCCTGTGCCGCCCCGCCGACGGAGAGCAGGTCGAAGGCGGCCTGGTCACGCTCCGCCCGGCTGGCATCGGGCCGGTCCAGCTCCGCCGCGTAGATGGCGCGCAGCCCGGCCTTGTCGCCCAATGCGGTCAGGACCTCGATGCGGGCGGTGCGCGCCGCGGCTGTGTCCTGTGGCAGCCGGTCCAGCAGGTCCTTTGCCTCGCCGGCGCGGCCGGCCAGGACCAGGGCGGAGACGAGGCGCAGCTGCGTGTCGGTACTGTCGTCGCGGGCGGCCAGGCGGCGCGCGGTTTCCAGCGCGAGCTCCGGCAGCCTGGCCGCCGTTGCCGCGCCGTTCAGGTCGCGCAGCACGTCCAGGCTCAGCTGGCCGGTGCCGGCCAGCCATTGCGCAACCGCAGCGCCCTGTCCCTCGGCGGCCGCCAGCACCGCCCATCCCGGATCGGCGCGCGACCCGGTATCGCCGCTGCGCAGCGCCTCGAACAGCGCCAGGCCTTCGCGGGCGCGACCGGCAGCCAGGAACAGCGAGGCAAGCTGGGTCAGGTAGCTCTGCGACATGGCGGCAAGCGAGGGCACGGCCCGCATCACCTCCAGCGCGCGGCCGCCCTCGTCCAGCGATTGCAGCAGGGCGGCGAGGCGCTGCCGGTCGCCGGCCCCGCGGACCCTGGCGATCGCCCGGTCGACGACGTTGCGCGCCCGGGCGCGGTCCCCCAGGGCAAGGGCGATGCTGGCCTCCAGGATCGGTTCCTTTGCCAGATAGTCGGGTGAGAGCCGGGCATCCAGGTCCCGGATCGCGCCCGCATCGCCGCGCTGCCTGGCAGCATCGACGAAAGCGGTCAGAAGCTGGGCGCCCAGGGATTCGGGCGGACGGGACGCGATCGCCGCCCTGGCTGCCGCGTAGTCCCCGAGCAGAAGCGCGACGTCGGTCAGCCGGGGCACCAGGTCCGGCGCCAAGGTGCCGGCCTCTGCCCAGCCTTGCATGGCGGCAAGCGCGTCCGCCTGCGCACCGGCGGCGATCCAGGATTCCACCAGCGCCGCCTGCAGGTTCGGATGCTCCGGCGCCTGGTCTGCGACCGGCTGCAGCAGATCCACCGCATCCTGCGGCAGGCCGGCAGCTCGCATCTGTTCGGCCACGAAGACCAGCAGCGGCACCGGGTCGCGTTCCCTGGCCGCCCAGCCCCGCGCCCTGGTCATTGCCTCCGCTGTTTCCCTGCGCGCCACCAGCAGGTGGATCAGCAGCGCCTGGCCGAGCTGCGGCAGGACGGTCGCGCTGCGGTCGTCTGCCGCCTCCAGCACCGCGACCGCATCCTCGAAGCGCTGCTGAGCCGCCATCACCCGCGCCAGTTCGACGGTGTCCTCCGCACCCGCGATGCCGCGATGCACCATCTCCTGCAGGTTCTCGATCAGCGGGTCGAGACGGCCGAACAGGCCGTACTGCCCGATCAGCCAGCGCAGCTCCGACGCGCTGCGCTGGTCCAGCGGGATCTCCTCCAGCACCTCGATGGCGCGGCCGTATTCCTGCCCGGCCCGGTAGATGTCGGCCTGTCGCTGCAGCGCGCGGTTGGGATCGGCATAGGCGAAGCTCAGTTCGCCGGCGATCCGCACAGCCGCCGCGATCCGGCCCTGCGCCTCGTAGATGCGGGCCAGCGCCGACAGGGTGCCGATGCTGCGGTCGCCCGCGGCGTACTGGGCCTCGTACTGGGTCACCGCCTCGTCGACATCCTGGTCGCGCAGGCTGATCAGCGCCCGCTCCGCGCCGCGCGGGATCAGCATGTAGCCGGCCGCCAGCAGCCCCAGGGCGACGATCAGCGACAGGAGCGCGATGCGCAGCACGCCGGCCCCCGGTTCAGGAGGCGCTGTCGGACGTGCCGGCAGCCTCCGGGCTGAGTTCAAGCCGCAGCCATCTCAGCCCGTCCGCATCGACCGTGAAGGCCAGGCGGCCGGCCGCATCGGCGGTCGCCCGCCCGCGCCAGACCTCGTCTTCGCCGGCCAGGACGTGGATCGCATAGCTTCGGCCGGGCTCGACCCGCCA
The DNA here is from genome assembly GCF_042646425.1 of Marinibaculum pumilum. Taxonomy (NCBI): domain Bacteria; kingdom Pseudomonadati; phylum Pseudomonadota; class Alphaproteobacteria; order Rhodospirillales; family Rhodospirillaceae; genus Marinibaculum; species Marinibaculum pumilum. The sequence goes on along the minus strand of NZ_JBHRTR010000017.1, from coordinate 34,310 downwards.
GGTGAAGGCGCCCGTGCCATAGCCGCGTGCCTCTGCCGTGACCGCGCCGGCGGCGCCGGGCTGCAGCGCCCGCAGCGGCCAGCGCGCCTCGATCAGGTAGGGGCGGTCGGCCGCCGGCGGGATGTCCGTCCGGTCGATCGCGGCCAGGGCGACGACCGGCGCCTTCGCGACGGGATCCAGCGCCACGTAGAGCGATCCCTGGTAGTGCCGCTGGCCGATCACGCCTGCAGAGCGGCCGAAGTCCACGGCCTGGAAGGCCGCATCGTCGAAGCGGATCGTGTTCAGGGCGCCGCGGTTCTCGATCCGCCAGACGGATCCGCCGTCCTGGCCGCCGATGGCGACGATGCGGGTGCTCTGGAAGCCGTCGACGATGGCGGCATAGCGGCTGGCCTCGATCGGTGCGATCTCCGACCGCCGCGCCAGGTCCAGGATGCTGACCACGGCTTCCAGGCTCTCCGGGAATTCGCCGGAATAGTTGTGGTAGTAGAGGTTGAAGGGCTTCAGCCGCCGGGGCCGCTCGGTGTTGCGCAGGGTCGCGGCCAGGTAGCGCAGGCCGTAATAGCGCTCGCTCCAAAGGTTGGTATAGGTGTTCTCGTTGCTGGCCTGGGCATAGGGCTGGACGATGCCGTTGCCGGTGAAGGCGAGGCCCGAGACGAACAGGACCGACGGATATTCCGGGTCGAAGCGCGGGTCGCCGCCGTTCATGTTGGTCATGCCCGCCGCCCGGGTCTCCCGCACCGCCTTCGGAAAGGGCGAGGTATCGCCGGACCATTGCACCAGCGCGACCTTCTTGCCTGCGGGCAGCACCTCCTCGATCTGGCGGGCGGAGCCGGCAATCTCGTTCTCCAGCGACCAGGGCACATTGGCGAAGGCACGCATCACCGGATGCTCGTCCGCCGCCGTGCCTTCGGAGATCAGGTAGCGGTCCTGCGGGGTCAGGTTGAAGCTCGCCATCATCCGGTCCCAGCGATTGCCCTCGGTGCTGGGCGCGCGGCCGGCCTTGACCTCCAGTTCCTGCTCCTTCTGGGCGTTGTAGTGGCGGAAGAAGCGCCAGACGAACGGGTGGGAGTAGGTATGCGTGGCCGCCTCGATATGGGGCAGGGCGAAGAGCTCCCGCGCCAATTCCAGGTCGTCCGCCGAGGCGAAGTATTTCGTGTCGAGTTCGGCCGCGATCGGTGCGACGGTCACAGGCAGGTCGGGATAGGGCTCCCATGCCTTCTTGAACAGGGCCCAGGTGGCGCCGGATTCCCGGTCCCGGAAGCCGGGCACGCGGGAGATGTTGCGCCAGCCGTCGCCGTCCACATGGCTGAAATAGATCCGCCGCCCTGCCAGGGTCGTGGCATCCGGGCGCGGCAGCCCGTCGACCCTGAAGATCCGGGAAAAGAAGGCGAAGGGGTCTATGATCCAGCGGCCGCGCACGATCTCCGGATCGAAATAATACTCGTAGCCGGCGCCGGCAAAGCCGCCATTCTCGCCGATGATGACCAGCGGATGGTCGGCGCCCTCGCCCCCCTTGGCGGCAAGGTACAGGGTCGCGCCGGCATCGCCCTGCCGGAACACGGTATACGAGGGATAGGGCCGCATCGGCGCGCGCTCGTAGCCGATCATCCCGGCCTCGCCCTGCGACAAAGCCATGTCGTAGGTCAGCAGCCGGAAATCGCCTGTCGCCTCCAGTCCCAGATGGCGCAGGAAGCGGTCCTGCTGCTCCACCGGTGCGCCTGTGGTGCCGGTATCGCCCAGCACCGCAAAGGGAATACCCTGTTCAAGGAGCGCGGTGGCCCAGCGCAGATAGGCCAGCGGCTCGGGAACCTCGCCGCCGAACCAGGTCACCACCCCGCGCAGGCCGGGGATCGTCTCCGGCGTCGGCAGCGGGTCGCGGATGTTGTGGTAGACGACCTTCAGCCCCAGCTGGTGCAGCGGCATGGTGGCATAGGAGCCGACCCGTGACAGGCGGATCGTCTCCTCCGACTGGCGGTCGTAGAGCGCCAGGATCGTCCGCTTCACCACATGCTCTTCCGGCCGGGCCTGGCTCTGTGCGTGGGCGGTGAGGCCCCAGGCAGGCAGCAGAAGCAGGGCCAGCAGCCAGGACAGGGCCGGTCGGATCGCCTGCCTCACGGCTTCGGTTCCGGGACCAGCCGGTCCAGCTCGACCGTGGCGACATAGGGCGAGAAGCCGTTGCCGCGCTCGATCTCGTAGATCCTGGCGATGGTGTCGGTCTGCTCCGGGTACCAGTAGTCCAGGGTCAGGATGTGCAGCGCAGGATTCGCCCTGCGCGCGCCGTCGAGGATGCGGACCTGCTCCTGGTACAGATCCTCCGGCACCCAGCCATATTCCTTCGTCTCGAAGTCGTAGTCGGTGCGCACCGACTCTCCGAGCACATAGTCCACCGCATCCGCCACGTCGGGCAGCAGGTCGTAGCCCCGGTTCAGGATCACCGGCAGGTCCGGATAGTGGCGCCGGATCGCGCGCACCAGCCGGCGGCCCGCCTCCGTCATGCCGGCATAGGCTTTCGGATCCTCGCGTTCCAGGTAGCCGGCATTGTCCAGGGTATCGAGGAAGATGCCGTCGAAGCCTTCGCGCAGGACCTCCGGGATCAGCCTGTTCAGCACCATCTCCGTCCAGCGGGGATCGCGCAGGTCGACCATCCGGCTGTCCGGCCAGCTGGGGTTCTGCAGACCCAGAAGGCCCATCTTCTGCACCAGGCCGTAATGCGGCTCGTAGTTGGCGACCTCGCCGACATTGATATAGCCGAACAGCCGGACCCCGCGATCCTGCAGCGACCGCAGGTCGGGATGGTGGCGGCCGTCGAAGACCACCAGGTCGTAGTCTGCGAAGGCGGCGGCGGGCAGCTGGTCGGAATAGTAGACCGCCCAGTGCAGCGGATCGGGGCGCAGCGGGTCGGATTGCTGAGCGGCGGCCGGCGAGATCATCGGCAGCAGGCCGAGCAGCGACAGCAGGGCGGCGAGGCGTTGCCGGGCGCTCACAGCTGGTCCTCCGCCCCGGCGGCGGCGAATTCCGCCGCCAGCCAGTCGGTCACCGTCTTCAGGCCCTCGTCCAGGGGGGTCCGCGCTGTGACCTCCAGCACCCGGTTCAGCCGGGAGGGGTCGCCGATCGAGTGACGGATATCGCCGGGCCGTTCCGGACCGGTCTCGATCCGCGGCACCTGGCCGGCGGCGGCGGCGACCTGCTCGGCCAGTTCGCGCACCGTTGTCGCCCCGCCGGTGCAGACATTGAAGACCTGCGGTTCCGGGCCGGCCTTCTCCAGCGCGGCGCAGAGCGCTGCGACGATGTCGCTGACATGGATGAAGTCGCGGCTCTGGCCGCCATCGCCGAAGATCCGCATCGGTTGGCCGGCCAGGCAGCGGCGGGCGAAGATCGAGATCACGCCGGAATAGGGCGAAGTGGGGTCCTGGCGCGGCCCGAAGACGTTGAAAAAACGCAGGCCGACGGTGTGCAGGCCGAAAATGCGGGCGGCCACCCGGGCATGCTGCTCGCAGGCCAGCTTGTCTGCGCCATAGGCCGAGATCGGCATCACATGCTCCGTCTCGCCCAGGGGCAGGCGGTCGCAATCGCCATAGACCGCGGCGGAGGAGGCGTAGACCACGGGGATCTTTGGATGGTCGGACTTCGCCACGCATTCCAGCAGGCCGACGAAGGCGCCGATATTGATGCTGTGGCTGTCCTGCCAGTCGCGGGTGCAGCGCTCGACCGAGGCGATGGCGGCCAGGTGGACGATGCCGTCCACGCCCGCCACCGCATGATCCATCAGGCTGCGGTCGCGGATGTCGCCCTGCAGCAGGTGGGCGCCATGCGGCGGCAGATTGTCCGTGCTCCCGGTGGAGAGATCGTCCACCACCACGGCTTCGTGACCCTCCGCCACCAGGCGGGAGATCAGGTGGGAGCCGATGAAACCACAGCCCCCGGTCACAAGAATACGCATCTCTGGCCCATATCCCGGGCCCAGCAGGCTGGGCCCGACCCTCCGAAGAACGGCCGCTGCCGTCCCGCCAACTATAACATGGCTGGCGACAGGATTCGGGCCGGTCCGCCGCCCTTGACCGAACGGACAATCTGGCAGCATTGACCGCAGCGGCGGCCTCGCCATGCTTTGGCGCCATCGCAGGCGCGCTTTCACGCGCCGGCCCCTCCCCCTGCCCATGCCCCCGGAACCGCCGGGCGGCCCGAACGACAGGAGTTTCCATGAAGGTCAGCGACGCCCTGCAATCGCGCATCACCTGCCGCGCCTTCCTGCCCGACCCGGTCCCGGCGGAGACCGTCCGCGCGATTCTCGACGGCGCGAAGCAGGCGCCGTCCGGCGGCAACCTGCAGCCCTGGTGGGTCTGGGTCCTGGCGGGAGAGCCGCTGCAGGCGTTCCGGGCGGAGATCCAGCGAAAGATGGCCGCGAACCCGCAAGGGGAGGAGCCGGAATACCATGTCTATCCGCCCGGCCTGAAGGAGCCCTATCGCAGCCGGCGCTTCAAGTGCGGCGAGGACCTCTACGCCACCATCGGCATCCCGCGGGAGAACAAGCCGGCCCGCCTGATGCAGCTGGCGAAGAACTTCGACTTCTTCGGCGCCCCGGTGGCCCTGTTCTTCGCCATCGACCGCGAGATGCAGCAGGGTCAGTGGGCGGACCTGGGCATGTTCCTGCAGTCGATCATGCTGCTGGCCCGCGAGCATGGCCTGCACACCTGCCCGCAGGAGGCCTGGGCGCGCTGGCCGCAGACGATCGGCAGCTTCCTGGATATTCCGCCGGAGCTGATGCTGTTCTGCGGCATGGGGCTGGGCCGGATGGACGAGAACCATCCGATCAACACCCTGCGCACCGACCGCGCCCCGGTGGAGGAGTTCGTGCAGATGCGCGGCTTCTGACCATCCGGTCGCCGGGTTGCCGGTCCCGATACAAATTGACGATCGGCGCCCAATCCGTCAGCTTGGCGCCACAACCAGGCCGGGAACCGCCGGGACAAGGTGGACGGCGGGATCGGGACGCTACAGGTGTCGGGCAATGGGAGAGAACGGGCGATGAGTACCGCGCAGCACTACGCCATTCCGGTCGCGGAGACCGGCTGGACCTTCGACGGCAGGTCGGAGGTCCAGTTCACCTGGGAATATGACGAGGGACGCGCGGCGCTGCTGGGGCTCTACGACAAGGGCAAGAAGCAGCAATGGGACGCCGCGGAGCGGCTCGACTGGAGCCACGAGGTCGACTGGGAGAACCCGATGGCGCTCCCCGACCAGCAGATCCCGATCTACGGCACGCCGATCTGGGAGAAGATGAGCGGCAAGGAGCGCGCCGAGCTGCGCCGGCACCTGCAGGCGCACACGATCTCCCAGTTCCTGCATGGCGAGCAGGGGGCGCTGATCGCGACGTCGAAGATCGTGATGACGGTGCCGGATGCGGATTCGAAGTTCTATGCCGCCACCCAGGTAATGGACGAGGCGCGGCATGTGGAGGCCTTCTCCCGCCTGCTGCACGACAAGGTCGGATTGGCCTACCCGATCACCAGCGGGCTGCGCACCCTGCTGGAGCAGGGGCTGTCGGACAGCCGCTGGGACATGACCTACCTGACCATGCAGATCCTGATCGAGGGGCTGGCGCTGGCGGCCTTCCAGCGCAACCGCGACGTGTCCGGCGATCCGCTGGTGCAGGCGGTGCATGCCTATGTGATGCAGGACGAGGCACGCCACGTGGCCTTCGGCCGCCTGGCGCTGCGCGACTACTACCCGCAGCTGACCGAGGCGGAGCGGGCGGAGCGCGAGGAGTTCGTGGTCGAGGCCTGCTACCACATGCGCGACCGCTTCAGCCAGCGGGAGGTGTTCGAGAATCTGGGCATGGACCAGGAGACCCTGCTGGACATGTTCCGCGGCAGCGAGGTGATGCAGCAGTTCCGCGCCCGCCTGTTCACCCGGATCGTGCCGACGGTGAAGGATATCGGTCTCTGGGGGGAAAAGGTGCGCAACGCCTATGCCGATATGGGCGTGCTGGACTATGCCGATTTCGATGCGGAGGAACTGCTGGCCGCCGACGCGAAGGTGGCCGAGGACCTGGATGCGCAGGCGTTCGTGGCGCGGGAGACCGGAAAGGGTCTGGGGGCAAGCGCGGCGGAATAGCCCGCCCGCCTGCAGAGGCAGAAAGGGCCGCCGCAGCGGAGGCTGCGACGGCCCTCTCCGTTGTGCGCCGGGCGCCGGATCAACCCGGGAGGGTCGATGCTGGGCGGGTCAACCGGCGCCCCGCTGCCGGGGCAGGTGGGGATCCGCCCCGGTCAGCGGGCCTCCCACATCAGCGGGCTTCGTAGGCCTGGCGCAGGGTGCGCTGCATCGGGATTTCCCGATAGCGCTCCATGTCGATGTCGGGCATCGATTCCAGGTCCTGCTCGGTCAGCCGCGGCAGGGTTACCCGGTCGTCGGCAAAGGCCAGCCGGTTGATCGGCAGGGCCACCTCGCGGTCGCCCAGGCCCAGGATGCCGCCCACGCCGACGATCGCGTAGATGCGGTCGCCGGAGATCGCCATCCGTTCGACATCGCCGACATCCTCGCCCTCGGCGCTGTAGACGTCGTCGCCCACGATCTCGTCGACCCGCGCGCCGTACATCGGATGCTGCTGCATCACCAGGATGACGCGCTCGCGCTCGGTGCGCATCTCGGCCTGCTGCCGGTCGCGCTCGCCGGCATCGGCCGACTGCTGCTGCCGCTGCATGTTGCGGTCGCTGTCCGCGGTCTTCTGGATCCGGACCTCGGCCTTCTCCTGCTGCACCTGGACATCGGCCTCGTCCGCGCCGGTCACGCGCACCTTGGCCTCGCCCTGCTCGACATCGACATTCGGGTCGCCACCCGATTCGAAGCGAACCTCGGGCTTCGCCTGGTCGACGGTGACGTCGGCGCCGACATTGGACGCCTCGGAAACCTTGACCTGCGGCCGCGCCGCATCGACCTCGACCTGGGCCTCGGATTCCTGCACGACCACCTCCGGCTCGGGACGGACGAAGCGGATCGTCGGCTTCGGCTGGCGAACACGCACCTGCGGCTCGACGGAGGCCACGTCGACATCCGGCTCCGGCATCTCGATCTCGACGACCGGCTTGGGGATGTTGACCGTGACGTCGGGCTGCGCCTGCTGCACGGTGACGATCGGCGCCGGCTGCTGGACGTTGATGGTCGGCTTCTGCTGGCGGACCACCACTTCCGGCTTCGGCTGGCGCACTGTCACCTGTGGGCGCTTCTGGTCCACCGTCACCTGCGGATCCGGCGTCTCGACGGAAACCTGCGGCTCCGGCTGCTTCACCACGATCTGCCCGCCGCCGGCGGCCGCGGTCACGGTCCGGCCGCTGTCGCGGGTCCGGGCGAATGCCTTGCCGTCGGTGTCGAACAGGATCAGTGCCGCCTCGACCTCGGCAAAGACGTCATGCGCCGCGCGGACATGCTGCATGCATTCGCGGCGGCTGTCGGTGTCGCGGGCGGCCTTCAGGCTCTGGCGCGCCTGCCGGCGCTCCGCGGCCGTCAGCCCCTCGCTCTGCGCGACCGCGCGCTTCATCCAGGACGTGGCTTCGCTGCAGGAGATCTCCGACATGCCGGACATGTCGCGACCCTGCGTGGTGTCGTTCTGCTGCGCGGCAGCCAGGCCGGGCACGGTCAGCGCCGTCGCGGCAAGCATGGCCATAACGGTGGTGCGGGTCCTCATCATCCTCTCCCCTCTCTGTGTTGATTGGCTTGGACGATGTCCTGCCAACAAGAGGGGGAGGGGATTGTTCCAAAAACTATCTAAAAGCCAGCCGGTCCGCTGCGCTTGTTCTTGTGGTTCAAAAATAATGTTTCACGAGTATTTTCTCCGTGAAACATAACCCATGTTAATCCGGCAGGTCGGCGACCTGCACCATCAGCTTGCCGGTGTTGCCGCCCTCGAACAGCTTCTTCACCGTCGCTGCGGCATTCTCCAGGCCCTGGACGATGTCGGTCTGGTACTTGATCTTGCCGGCGGCGTGCCAGGCGATCAGGTCGTGCATCGCCTCGGGGAAGCGGGCGGCATAGTCCAGGATGATGAAGCCCTTGATGGTGGCGCGCTGCATCAGCACCTGCTCGAAATTCGCCGGGCCCTGCACCGGGCCTTCCGCGTTGTACTGCGAGATCAGGCCGCAGAGCGCGATCCGCGCGTTCAGCCGCAGGCGGGCGAAGATCTCGCCCATGATCGGGCCGCCGACATTCTCGAAGTCGATGTCGATCCCGTCGGGCGCCAGCCGGTCCAGCGCTGCGCCGACATCCTCGTCGCGATAGTTGATGGCACCGTCGAAGCCCAGCTCCTCGGTGATCCAGCGGCATTTCTCCGCCGAGCCGGCAATGCCGATCACCCGGCAGCCCTTGATCTTGCCGATCTGGCCGACCAGCGAGCCGACCGCGCCGGCGGCCGCGGACACGACCAGGGTCTCCCCCGGCTGCGGCCGGCCGATGTCCAGCAGGCCGAAATAGGCGGTCATGCCCACACCGCCGACCAGCGCGACATAGCCGGGCAGGGGCAGGGTGCGGTCGGCCGGGAGCTTCGCCAGCGGCATCTTCGCGACGTCGACGGTGGCATAGTCCTGCCAGCCCCACATGCCGCTCACCAGGTCGCCCGGCGCATAGCCGTCGGCATTGCTCTGGTCCACGACCCCCAGGGTGACGCCGCGCATCACGTCGCCCACCTTCACCGGCGGCATGTACTGTTTCGCGTCCGACATCCAGATCCGGTTCGTCGGGTCCATCGACAGGATCAGGGTGCGCACCCGCACCTGCCCGGGCCCCGCCTGCGGCGCCGGGCTCTGCGCGAACTCCAGATCGCCTTCGCCGATATCGCCCACCGGCCGGCGGGCCAGCCGCCACTGTCTGTTCGTCTCGCCGCTCATCGGCCGTTCTCCCGGTATATCCCCGCGCGGGTCATTTCCGCCGCACGGATCGCTTCAATGTTCGCTGCGATGCGCATTGCCCGGACGGGCGAGGCGCGTGTCGTCTGTCAGGCGGACGATCCCGCCTCGCGCCCGGCCAGCCGCCGCAGCGCGGACAGCAGCGCCTGCCGCTCGGCCGGCGCGCAGTCCTGCAGCAGCGCCTCCTCCTGAGCCTGCGCACGGGCGGACAGGTCGTCGAGCTGTGCCTGGCCGGCGGGCGCTATGGCGACCCGATGGACCTGGTCCGGCCCGTCGGGGGTACGCTGCAGGATGCCCCGGCCGACCATCCGGTCCACCAGGTCCGCGACATCGCTGCGCTTCATCACCGTTTCGTCCGCCAGCGCCTCCAGCGACAGGCCGCTGCCGCCGGCCAGGGCCGCCAGGATGCGCCACTCCATCACTTCCAGCCCGGCCTCGCGCACCGCGCGGTGGAAGGCGCCGGCCAGGCGCTGGCTGGCCTGCGTCACCAGGGCATGCAGATGGTCCTGCGCAAAGGGGCGATCGGCGGCATTGCGACCGCTGCGGCCCGACCAGGCCAGTTCCGGATGTTCCTCCAGCGCCGCATAGCGGCCCTCGTGGAAGACCAGCGGCACCCGGTCGCTGTGGCTGTACTTCAGCACCTCGCCGACGAAGATCAGGTGGTCGCCGCCCTCATAGACATGGGCGGTGCGGCATTCCAGGCAGGCGACGCAATCGTCCAGCAGCGGCACCCCGCCCGCACCGGTGGCACAGGTCAGGCCGTCGAACTTGTCGTCGACCGTACGGGCGAATCGGTTCGACAGGCCCTGCTGGTTCTCCGCCAGGATATGCACCGCGAAGTGGCTCGCCTCCACGAAAGTCTCGAAGCTGCGGGCGTTGCGCCCCAGGCTCCACAGCACCATCGGCGGCTCCAGCGAGACGGAGTTGAAGCTGTTCGCCGTCACCCCCACCCACTGCGCCGGGTCCGGGCCGGCGGTCGCCGTGACGATGGTGACGCCGGTGGGAAAGCGGCCGAGGGCCTGGCGGAACAGGCGCGGGTCGAAAGTGCTGCTCACGTTGGCTGGATCCTGCCCTGGTGATGGTCTTCTTGTGGTCGTGGGGGCCGCCGCGGCGGCGGACCCGGCCAGGAAACAAAGGCCAAACCGCCGCAGCGGTCAACCGCGCCGCCGCTCAGTGCGGGCCGTCTCCTGCCGCGCGCAGGCAGGTCAGGACGGCATCGTCCAGCGCCGCCCCGCACAGCCGCAGCCGGTCCGGGCCGACCGCCTCCCGGTCCTGGAAGCGGCGCGCCAGGCGCAGCACGGTGTCAGCCTCCGCCAGGCCGGCCAGGATATCCGTGCCGCCGCGCAGCTTGATCCCGACCGGGCGGTCGGCATCCCGCAGCAGGCCGGTCAGCCGCAGGGTCGCGTCCAGTGCCGCGTCCGCCCCCCGGATGCCCAGCGCGGCCAGGTCCAGGCCGATCATGTCGGCGCCGCCGCTCAGGGCGATCTCCACCGCTTCCGCCAGGGCGCGATCGTCGGCGAATGCCCGGTCGCGCAGCATCACCTTCAGCGGCACATGCGGGCCGCAGGCGAGCTTCAGGTCGCGCAGCAGGGTGAAGGCCGGGTCCTGGTCGCGTTCATCCGGCAGGAAGGCCTCCGCCTCCAGGTCCAGCTGCACCTCGTCCGCGCCCTTCTCCAGGCTGCCCAGCGCGGCCTCCAGGTCGACCGCCAGCGCGCCGCCGGTCAGGGTCACGGTGCGCAGGACCGGGTCCGGCTGCCCGGGCTGCGCGGGCAGCGCGGCAAGCAGGTGGTCGAACGCCTCCGGCGCCACCGCCAGGGCGGCCGGCGGCATGTTGCCGGTGACATGCCGGGCGACCAGGGCATTCACCGCGTCCCGCACGGCATCGCCGTCGGTCAGTTCCACATCGGTCAGCCGGCGCACGGCCCGGGCGAGGTCGACGCTGTCCGCGGATCTTCGTGGGGGTCTGCTCATCGCTGTATCGCCGTTGCTGGATCCTGCGATCGCCGGCCGCTGCGATCCATGGGCGGCCTGCCCTGTCGCTGCTTTTCCTGGCGCCGGCTCTGCGATACCGTCCGGCCAAACCGGCCGCCATGCAAGGGGCGGCGCCGATCGCGTGGGAGGAATGCGATGGAAGGGAAGGTCGTGTCCGGCGATCGTTCGATCAGCCAGGCGGCCCTGATGGGCAATGCGGCGCGGGCCGCGGGCGGATTCGACCGGCTGGGGCTGGGCGCGGACGATACCGTGGCGATGATGCTGCGCAACGACTTCGCCTTCTTCGAGGCGGCCTTCGGCGCCGGGCTGATCGGCGCCTATGCGACGCCGATCAACTGGCACTACAAGGCCGACGAGGCCGGCTACATCATCGACGATTGCGACGCCAGGGTGCTGGTCGTCCATGCCGACCTGCTGCCGCAGATCGCCGAGGGCATACCCGACGGCGTGCATGTGCTGGTGGTGAAGACGCCGCCGGAGATCCGCGACGCCTACGGCATCCCGGCGGAAGCCTGTGCCGTGCCGGCGGGCGCCACTGACTGGGACGAATGGGTGGCGCAGCAGCCGGTCTGGGACCGGCCGCCGCCGGCGATGCGCACCAACATCATCTACACCTCCGGCACCACCGGCCGGCCGAAGGGTGTTCGCCGCGAGCCGGCGACGCCGGAAATGGCGGCAAAGATCGACGAGATGGTGTCGGTGATCTTCGACGTCCGGCCCGGGGAGGAACGGCGCACCGTGGTGACCGGCCCGGTCTACCATTCCGCACCCAACCTCTATGCCCTGATGAATGTCCGCGACGGCGGGCTGACGGTGCTGCAGCCGCGCTTTGATCCGGAAGAGCTGCTGCAGATGATCGAGCAGCACCGGATCACCCACCTGCACATGGTGCCCACGATGTTCGTGCGGCTGCTGAAGCTGCCGGAGGAGGTGCGCCGGAAATACGACCTCTCCTCGCTGAAGTTCGTCGTCCATGCCGCAGCCCCCTGCGCGCCGGAGACGAAGCGCCAGATGATCGAATGGTGGGGCCCGGTGATCAACGAGTATTACGGCGGCACCGAGACCGGCGGGGCGATCTTCCACACCGCGGAAGAGGCGCTGCGCAAGCCCGGCACGGTGGGCCGGCCGATCCCGGGTGCGGAGGTCCGCATCTATGGCGATGACGGCCAGGTGCTGCCGGCGGGGGAAGTGGGGGAGATCTACCTCCGGATCGGCCGCTGGCCGGACTTCACCTATCACAAGAAGGACGAGATGCGGCGCGAATGCGAGCGCGACGGCCTGATCACCTGCGGCGATGTCGGCTGGCTGGACGAGGACGGCTTCCTGTTCATCAGCGACCGCAAGAAGGACATGGTGATCTCCGGCGGGGTGAACATCTATCCGGCGGAGATCGAGGCGGTGCTGATCCACATGCCCGGGGTCGCCGACTGCGCTGTCTTCGGGATTCCCGACGACGAGTTCGGCGAGGCGCTCTGCGCCTATATCCAGCCGCAGCCGGAGGCGGGCCTCGACGCCGCCGGGGTGCGCGCCTGGCTGCGGGAACGGATCGCCGGCTACAAGGTGCCGAAGGTGGTGGAGTTCCGCGCCGCGCTGCCGCGCGAGGATTCCGGCAAGATCTTCAAGCGCAAGCTGCGCGCGCCCTATTGGGCGGAAGCCGGCCGGCAGATCTGAGGGAGAGGGACGGATGAGCGAGAGCGCAACGGCGGCGCCTGCCGGGCCCAAGGTCCTTGTCGAACGCGACGGGCCGGTCACCACCATCGTCATCAACCGGCCGGAGCGCCGCAACGCGGTCGACCCGGAGACGGCGGACCTGCTGGAGCAGGCCTTCGCCGCCTTCAACACCGACCCGGATGCGTCGGTGGCAGTGCTGACGGGCGCGGACGGCAATTTCTGCGCCGGCTACGACCTGAAGCATGTCAGCGAGCATGGCACCGGGCAGGAGCGAGAGGAGGGCCGCGACCCCGCAGGCCGCGGGCCGATGGGCCCCAGCCGCATGCTGCTGGACAAGCCGGTGATCGCCGCGGTGGAGGGCTATGCCGTCGCCGGCGGCATCGAACTCGCCCTGTGGTGCGACCTGCGGGTGGCGTCGGAAACGGCGCAGTTCGGGGTGTTCTGCCGCCGCTGGGGCGTGCCGCTGATCGACGGCGGCACGGTGCGCCTGCCGCGGCTGATCGGCATGAGCCGGGCGCTGGACATGATCCTGACCGGCCGCCCGGTGGGGGCGGAGGAGGCCCTGTCCTTCGGCCTGGCCAACCGGGTGGTGCCTGTGGGGCAGGCGCGCGCGGCGGCGCAGGCCCTGGCGGCGGAGATCGCGCGTTTCCCGCAGGTCTGCATGCGCGCCGACCGGAATTCCGCCTATACGCAATGGGACTATCCCCTGGCGGCGGCGCTGGAGAACGAGGGGCTGCGCGGCGAGGTGCCGCTGCGGCAGGAGGCGCGCGCCGGCGCGACGCGGTTCGCCGGCGGCAAGGGCCGCGGCGGCGATTTCGGGAGCATCTGATGACGAATGGAAAGACCGGCCGGCTGGCCGGCCGTGCGGCGATCGTGACCGGCGCGGCATCGGGGATCGGCCGCGCCTCCGCGCAGCTGTTCGCGGCCGAGGGCGCGCAGGTGCTGGCGGTGGACCTGCCCGATCGCGGGCTGCCGGTGGCGCATGACGGTGTCGACGGCGTTCGCTGCCTGGAGAAGAGCGTGCGCGACGCGGATGCCGGCACCGCGATCGTGGCCGCAGCGGTCGAGGCGTTCGGCAGGCTGGACATCGTCTTCAACAATGCCGGCGTGGGGATCAACGCGCTGACCACCGCGATGACGGCCGAACAGTGGGACACCACCATCGCGGTCAACCTGACCGCGGTGTTCCGGCTCTGCCAGGCCGCGGTGCCGGAGCTGCAGAAGAGCGACGCGCCCCGCATCGTCAATACCGCATCCGTCATGGCCCGCTTCACCGATTACGGCCTGCCGGCCTATTGCGCGTCGAAGGCCGGGGTGGCGGGGCTGACACGGACCCTGGCGCTGGAACTGGGCAAGTTCGGCATCACCGCGAACTATATCGAGCCCGGCGCGATCCAGACCGGCATGACGGCGGAAAGCTTCGCCAACGAGGAAATCGCCGCAATCTGGGCGAAGAAGGCGGCGCTGCGCCGCCTCGGCCGGCCGGAGGATATCGCCCGTGGGGCACTGTTCCTGGCCTCCGACGATGCCGCCTTCGTCACCGGCCACGGCCTGGTGGTCGACGGCGGTCTGACCCTGCGCTGCTGAGGCCTTGTACCCCTTGCAGGGACTATCCCAAACGGTTAGGTTTTAGGTTGGCATTCCGATGCCGACGTTGGACCGGTTCGATGGATTCAGAATTGTCATCTATCCGAACGATCATCGGCCGGCACATGTCCATGTGATCGGCGCGGACGGCGAAGCGGTCTTCTTCCTGAACTGCCCGGAGGGGCCACCGGAACTGCGGGAGACCTATGGACTCAGCCGCCGGTCGCTGGGCCCGGTCAGGACATTCCTTGCAGATCGCCTGGCGGTCCTGTGCGACGGATGGGACAACATTCATGGGCTTTGAAGAGACAGAGTTCGAGACCTCGAAGGCGCGCATGCAGGCGCAGCGCGAGTCCGGGTACGCCGTTTCCGCCTGCTACGACGAAGAGCGCAAGCGTATTGTCGTGGTCCTGGCGACCGGCGTGGAGATTTGCGTCGCGCCATCGCTCCTGGAAGGGCTGGCCGGCGCGACCGTGGAAGACCTGGCACAGATCGAGGTCAGTCCTGCCGGTCTCGGCCTCCATTGGCCGCGGCTGGACGCCGACGTCTACGTCCCAAGCCTGCTGCAGGGGGTTCTGGGTTCTGAGAGTTGGATGGCGAGCCAGCTTGGCTCTGCTGGCGGCCGGTCCCGGAGCCCAGCCAAGGCCGCGGCCTCTCGTGCGAATGGCCGCAAGGGTGGGCGGCCTCGTGGGAAGGGCGTCACCGGAGGTTAGGGGGGACGGCTTTCAGCCGCCCGGTTTCTGGCGACTTCCAGCGACGAATGTGCGGATCGCATCTGTAAACAGGGTATCCCCGGTGCCGATCGCATAGATCTCCGACATGTGGTTATGGCCGGTCATGTGCAGCCGCGCCGGGCAGCGGCCGGCCGCGCAGAGCGCCTGCTCCAGCCTGTCGGCCTGCCGGTGGAAAACCGGCGGTTCCAATTCCGCATCCACCACCATTACCGGCACCGCGCCGGCGACCAGACCGTCGAGGGCGCCGCGTTCGGCGAACCGTGCCGGGTCGTCGCCGAAATAGAGGCTCATCGGCGGCCGGGCCGGGACCCCGGCCAGGTCGTAGACGCCGGAGACGAGGATCGCGCCCGCAAGCCCGCCGCCCGGCGCGACATGGAACTGCGGCTGCGCGGCGTAGGACGCGACATGGACCGCGCCGGCGGAATGGCCCATCAGGAAGATCCGCGCCGGATCGCCGCCATGCGCGGCGACATTGTCACGCACCCAGGCGAGCGCGGCAGCCACATCCTCCGCCCCCGCCGGCCAGGGATGGTCGGGCGCAAGCCGGTAGGTAATGTTCACGCCGATCATGTTGGTCGCCACCGCCCAGTTCATGACATTGTCGTAGAACGGGCTGCCGGGTGCCGTCTTGTTGCCGCGCACGAAGGCGCCGCCATGCACGAAGACCAGCACCGGCTTCGGCGCCGTGCCGCCGCCTTCGGGTGCGAACAGGTCCAGCACCTGCCGCGGATCGTCGCCATAGGCGATGTCGCGGGCGACCTTCGCCGGCGGTGGCGGTTGCATCACGTGGATCGGCGCATAGATCCGCGCCGTAGCCACCGGCTCGATCGCCGGCCCAAGGGCCGCCACCTCTGCCGCGATGTAGGCGGGCATCTCGCCGGCACCGGATGGGATGGCCGGCAGGGTGGCAAGAGCGGCCAGGGCCAGGCGCCGCAACAGCCGCCATCCATGCGGCGTGCGGCGATTCGGTCGATGCATATCCCCTCCTTGCGCGGGCCGGCAGTACCGGCAGACGGCGGCCTGTACCTGGGCCGCCGCAATGGGCATTCTGCAGCCGGCCCGGGCTTCGGTCGATCCGCCGGGCCCATGAACGGGCAGAACCGGGAGGAAAAGCCGCAATGCCGCCATCGGCACTGTTCTTCGACGTCTTCGGCACCGTTGTCGACTGGCATGGCACCGTCGCACGGGAAGCGGCGCTGCTGCTGGAACCGGCCGGCGTCACCCTGGACTGGTTCGCCTTCGCCAAGGCGTGGCGGAACGAATATGCGCCGTCCTTCATGCCGATCGTGAAGGGCGAACGCAGCTATGCCGACCTGGACGTGCTGCACCGGGAAAACCTGCTGCGGGTGCTGGCGGCGGAGGGCCTGCCGCCGCAGGACGCGCCCCTGGTGGCGGAGCTGGTGCATATCTGGCACCGGCTGGACCCCTGGCCGGATGCGGTTGGCGGCCTGCGCCGGCTGCGCGCCCGCTTTCCCTGCTGCACCGTGTCGAACGGCCATGCCGCGCTGATGGCGGCGATGGCCCGTCATGCCGGCCTGGAATGGGACCTGATCCTAGGTTCGGAACCGGCGCAGCAGTACAAGCCGCATCCGCGGGTCTACCGCACCGCTGCGTCCTGGATGCGGCTGGAGACGGGCGACTGCATGATGGTCGCCACCCACGAGAACGACCTGAAGGCGGCGGCGGAATGCGGTCTGAAGACCGCCTATGTCTGCCGGCCGCACGAATGGGGCCGCCGCGACGGCGACGGCTTCGACGACATGCCGGAGGGCCGCTACGACCTGGTGGCCCGGGATTTCCACGACCTGGCCGACCAGCTCGGCTGCTGAAGACAAAAGGGGAGGAAGGCACGGAGATGGCGGACCTGGAAGAGATGCGCGACGGCAGGGTTGCGATCCTGACGATGAACCGGCCCGACCGGCTGAACGCGCTGTCGCGCGACATGCTGGAAGGGCTGCTGGAGGCGCTGCCGCGGCTCGCCCATGACGACGAGGTCGGCTGCGTGGTGCTGACCGGCGCCGGCCGCGGCTTCTGCGCCGGCGGCGATATCGGCGGCATGGCCTCCGACAGCTCCGACCGGACCCTTGAGCAGGGCACCGCCTGGCTGCGCCGCTCGATGGAGACCTCGCGCTGGCTGCGGGAAATGCCGAAGCCGACCATCGCCATGGTCAATGGCCCGATCGCCGGTGCCGGCATGTCGCTGGGCCTGGCCTGCGACATCCGCATCGCGGCGGAGGAGGCGCGCTTCGTGACCGCCTTCGCCAATGTCGGCTTTTCCGGCGATTTCGGCGGCAGCTATTTCCTCACCCAGATCGTCGGCACCGCGAAGGCGCGGGAGCTGTATTTCACCGCCGACAAGCTGTCGGCGCAGGAGGCGCTGGACCTGGGCATCTACAACCGGGTGGTGGCCGCGGACGCCCTGCGCGACGAGACCCTGGCGCTGGCGCGCCGGCTGGCGGACGGGCCGGGCATCGCGCTCGGCTACATGAAGAAGAACCTGAACGCGGCGCTGACCCTGCCGCTGGCCCAGGCGCTGGACATGGAGGCGATGCACCACATGCGCTGCGGCGAGACGCAGGACCACAAGGAGGCGGCGAAGGCGTTCATGGAGAAGCGCACCCCCGTGTTCAACCGCCGATGAGCGTGGACGACTCACCAGCTGTCCAGGCGGCAGCCCGCTTCGCGGCGGAGAAGATCGCGCCGCGCACCGACCTTGCCGATGTCGACGGCTTCCCGGACGACCTCTGGACGGCAATGGCTGCGGCCGGCCTGTTCGGCTATGGCATCGCGCCGCAATATGGCGGTGCCGGCCTGGGGCCGGAGGACCTGGCCCGGACCGCCGGCGCCCTGGTGCGCGCGGGTGGCAATGTTCCGGCCGCCGCGGCCTGGGCGGTGCATACCACCGCCGCACGGCAGCTGCTGCAGCGGCTGGCGGGGGAGGAGGCGAAGGCGGAGCTGCTGCCGGCCATCGCCCTCGGCGAAAGCTCCGCCGCCATGGCCCTGTCGGAACCCGGGGTCGGCGCGCATCCGAAGCGGCTGTCGACCCGGGCCGTGAGGGACGGCGATGCCTGGCAGATCACCGGCTCGAAGGCCTATATCTCCAACGGGCCGCGCGCGGACTGGTACGTGGTGCTGGCGGTCAGTTCGGAGGAAGGCGGGCGGAAGGCCTTCACCGGCTTCCTGGTGAACCGCGACTGGCCCGGCGTCACACGCGCCACCGATTCCGGCGTCGACTTCCCCGGCGCGCTGGGCCATTGCGGGCTGGAGCTGCGCGAGGTCCGGGTGCCGGACCGCTACCGGGTCGGCGCGGAGGGCGCCGGCGATGCGGAGATCCTGCGCCGGGTGCGGATCGTCGAGGACAGCCTGATGGCGCCCGCCCTGACCGAGGCGGTGGGCCGGCGCATCGCGGCGGCGGCGGCGCATCTCCGAAATGCAGGCGGTGCCGATGACGAGACGGCGAGCGCGCTCGGCCGGATGGCGAGCGAGCAGCGGCTTCTGGCGCTGGCGGCGCCGCACCTGCTGGCCCATGTCGAGGCCGGCGGCGACGATGCCGCCCTGTTCGGCTACCGCGCCGTGGCGCACGACCTGCATGACGGCTTCGACAGCCTGCGCCAGCAGCTGACCGGCGGCGCGCCGCTAGACGCGCTCGATCGCGATATGCTTCAACTGGGCCGCGTCGCGCGCTCCATCGATGCGCTGCGCTACCGTGCCCTCGGCCGGGGGCTGGTGCAGAAAACACAGGAAAGCTGAATGTCCCCGACGACACCGCCGCAGGCGGCGGCGGATCCGCGCATGGCCGATATCCCGACGGTGAAGTCGGGTTTCGAGCAGCACCGCTACATCTGCAACGACCGCATCGCCACCACCGTCTACCTGGCGCACCACCTGCAGAAGCCGGTGCTGGTGGAGGGGCCGCCAGGGGTCGGCAAGACGGAGCTGGCGCTGGCCACCGCGCGGCTGCTGGAGCTGCCGCTGGTGCGGCTGCAATGCTACGAGGGGCTGGACGAGTCCAAGGCGCTGTACGAATGGAAGTACGGCAAGCAGCTGCTCTATACCCAGATGCTGCGGGAGAAGCTGTCGGAGATCCTGGACGGCGCGAAGGACCTGAAGGCCGGCATGGCGCGGCTGCACGACTTCGCCGACGTCTTCTTCTCCGAGGAGTTCCTGGAGGCCCGGCCGCTGCTGCAGGCGCTGAAGGAACCGACCGGCGCGGTGCTGCTGATCGACGAGGTCGACAAGTCGGACTACGAGTTCGAGGCCTATCTGCTGGAAATCCTGTCCGCCTACCAGATCACCATCCCGGAGATCGGCACGATCCGGGCCGGCGTGCCGCCGATCGTCTTCCTGACCTCCAACAACACGCGCGAACTGGGCGATGCGCTGAAGCGGCGCTGCCTGCACCTCTACATCCCCTTCCCGGACGCGAAGATCGAATCCCGCATCGTCGAGGCGCAGGTGCCGGGCCTGTCCGAAAGCCTGCGCAAGCAGCTGGTCGCCTTCGTCCATGCCCTGCGGGAGGCCGACCTGAAGAAGCTGCCGGCGATCAGCGAGACGGTGGACTGGGCGCGCACCCTGGTGCTGCTGAACGCCACCGAGCTGGACGCCGACCTGGTCCGCTCCACCCTCAACGTCCTCCTGAAGTTCCAGGAGGATGCGGAGACGGTGGATCCGGAGCTGCACGCCCTGACCCGGGCGGCGAAGCAGGCGGTCTAGGACTATCCGGACAGGGTGGGACCGGTATCGTGACCGCGATCGTCATCCCGGGCCCGACCCAAAAGGGCGCTGCCGCCCTACTCGGTTGCCGTCGCCCTCGGCCCCCGAGCCGAGGGTCGTGGCAGTGCGGCGAAGCTGCTCAACCTCCTCTGTCCGTCGCGGTCCTCGGCTCGGGGGCCGAGGACGACGGCGGCAGGGAAAGTGGCGTCGACGAAATGCGGGAATGCAATCGGGTCACGCACAAGAACGACGCGCTGTCGGCGCAGTCGGTAAGGCCCTAGGGGAAGCGGAACGATGCAGCGCACGGTCGGCAGTTTCATCGAGGTGCTGCGCACCGCCGGCCTGCCGGTCTCCATCCCCGAGACCCTGGAGGCGCATCGCGCCCTGGACCTGGTCGGCTATCAGGACCCGGCCACCCTGAAACATGCCTGGGGTGCGGTCCTCGCCAAGAGCGAGGAGGAGCAGGCGATCTTCGAGACCTGCTTCGACCGCTTCTTCGCGCCCCCGGACAAGGCGCCGGTGGAGGGCGGCCGTCCCCGCCGGGGGGACAGGAAGCAGGACGAGGAAGAGGACGACAGCCCGGACAATGGTTTCGCGCCGACCGGCGGCCAACCCTTCGGCGGCGGTGGCGGCAGCGGCACGTCCGAACTGCGCACCGAGAGCCAGCTGGCCCGCATGCTGATGGAAAATGACCGCGCCGCCATGACCCAGGCGGTGGAGCAGGCGGCGGAGGCCGTCGGCCTGGACCAGATCCGGCTGTTCACCCAGACCGGCCGCTTCACCCGCCAGATCATGGAGGAAATCGGCCTGGACGGGCTGGACGCGGAGATCGCCGCGCAGGAGGCGCGCGACGATGCCGTCGGCGGCGGCATGGCCCGGGCGCTGCGCATCGGCCGGCAGCGCCTGTTCCGCCGGGTGGGGGAGCGGGTGGACCGCCAGCTCGCCCTGAAGGCGGAGGGGGAGTCGCGGGCCATCCGCGAGGACGTGATGTCCCGGGTGCGGCTGTCGGCCGTCGACCGGCGCGACTACCGCATGATGGCGGAGCTGATCCGCAAGATGGCGAAGAAGCTGATCACCCTGCATTCGCGCCGGCGCAAGGTGACCGACCGCGGCCATCTGGACCTGCGCCGCACCCTGCGCCGCAACGTCGCCCATGACGGCGTGCTGATGGACCTGCACTGGAAGCAGAAGAAGATCGACCGGCCGGAGATCTTCGCGCTCTGCGACGTTTCCGGCTCCGTCTCGGCCTATGCCCGCTTCCTGCTAATGTTCCTGTACAGCCTGGGGGAGGTGCTGCCGAAGGTCCGCGCCTTCGCCTTCACCGGCCCGCTGGCGGAGGTCACCGACCAGTTCCAGCGCCACGACGTGGAACGCGCGGTGACGGAGGTGATCAACACATTCGGCTTCGGCTCGTCGGACTACGGCATGGCGCTGGACCAGTTCGCCGGCCTGTGCATGGACGATGTCGACCACCGCTCGACCGTCATCATCCTGGGCGATGCCCGCACCAACAACGTCAATCCGCGGATCGAGACCCTGGAACTCCTGCACCGCCGCGCCCGCCGGGTGATCTGGCTGAACCCGGAAAGCCACGGCCAGTGGGGCACCGGCGACAGCGCGATGCTGCGCTACGCCGCCCACTGCACCCGGGTGGAAAGCTGCGGCAGCCTGCGCCAGCTGGAGCGGGCGGTCGACAATATCCTGCGGGGTGCGGCGTAGCGCGCCTGCGGCGGGATCAGGCCCAGACGACGGCCACGGCGCTCAGCGCCACAGCCGCCAGGACGGTCGAGATCGTCAGCACATAGCGCAGTTTCACGCCGGTGGTGCCCTGGCGTGCGCTCGTCGTGTCCAGCTCGGTCATCTCGGTCTCCCTTGCGTCGATGCCGGCGCGTCCGGTGCACCGGCTACGTCCACTCCCTACGATGGGGGCCGGCGGGCGGATCACCCGCTGAAAGGGTCAGGCGGGCAGGGTCCAGTCTTCCACCTGCAGGTCCGGCACGCGCCGAAACGCCTTGTCGTTTGTGACCAGGACGCATCCCGTTGCCGAAGCATGGGCCGCGATCAGCATGTCGAGGGAGGCGAGTGGTTCGCCCGAGCGTTGCAGGCGGGCGCGGAGGCTGCCGTAGACCTGCGCTGCACTGCTGTTCCAAACCAGGCTCTCCACGGTGCGCAGAAACGCGGTGACAAGGTCGCGCAGCATTCGGGCGCCACCATGTCTTGCCAGCCCGAAGTGCAGCTCCGCTTCCGTGATCGCAGAAATGCACATCGCCTGCGGCGACAGCGCCGTGACCCGGCCTGTCACCCGGGGGTGCTGGCGGATCAGATGACTGACCGTGTTGGTGTCGAGCATGAAGCGGGTCACTTGTCCTCTGACCAGCCTTCGAACGGGTCTCGGTCGTCGCGTTCGCTGCGACGCGCTTCGGGATCGAGGAAATCGTGTGGGACCTCTGCCCGCTCCAGGGCTGCGAGGAAGTCGTCCCAGCTGCCGGGCCGGCGGGACAGGATCACGTCGCCCGTCTCCGGATCCTGCCGCACATAGACCTCGTCACAGCCTTCGAACCGCATGGCGGCGGGCAGGCGCACGGCCTGGCTGCGGCCGTTCATGAAGAGCTTGGCGACCTGCGTCACGGCAAACCTCCGTCAGAAGGTATATACCAAGATATATTCCAACCCGTTCGGCCTGCAAGCCGGCGGTTCCGCTGCGACTCACCGCAGCTCCGCCGCCAGCATCGCCCGTACCGCGGCCAGGGCCGCCGGGTCCAGGGTCATGCCGACATGGTCGACCCCGTCGACCAGCCGCACATCCGCCTCCGGCCGTACCGCGTGCACCGTCGGCGCGAACTGATCGGCCGCGAAGACCTGGTCGTTCGTGCCGGCCAGTACCGTCACCGGCGCCGCCGTGTCGCGCAACAGGGCACGATAGTCCTGCGGGTTCATCGATTGCAGCAGGCGGTGGGAATAGCTGGATGTTGCGCGGTCGTTGGCAGGATCGACGGCAAAGCCGATCACCGGCAGATCGTCGAAGGCATGGATGCCCAGGCCGTTCAGGATCGACAGGCCGATGATCCGCGGCACATAGGGGTTCGACCAGCGTGCATCGCCGGCATGCGGGTTGTGCTCGGTATAGGTGGGGGCGCCGATGCCCAGCATTGGCGCCAGGAGGAGCAGGCGGTCGGGGGAAGGCAGGTCCGGCCGCCCGGCGTAGCGCAGTGCCAGCCCGCCGCCGGAGGAGAAGCCGAGCAGGGTGACGGGCAGGTCCGGATGGCGGTCGCGGATCAGCGCCAGGAAGGCGGCGATGTCTTCCTCCAGGATGCCGGTGCGGGGCACGTCGCCGCGCGGGCCGCTGTCGCCATGGCCGCGGATGTCGGGGACATAGACAGCCTGGCCGGCGGCGGCCAGGTCGCGGGCCAGGACATGCAGGCTCTGCCCGTCGGTGGAGGAGCCATGCAGCGCCAGCACCGCCCCCGCCGGCGCGCCGGTACCGCCGGCGGCGGGGTAGCGGCGATAGGCGAGGTCGGTGCCGTCTGCCGCTTCCAGGGCCTGCCTGGCCGGCAGGTCGCCATAGTCGATATCCGCGAAGGGATCGCTGATCGCCGCCATCCGGGGCGGCGGGCTGCCGCCACCGAAGGCGACCAGGCCGGCTACCACGGCGGCGAAAACCAGGATGGCGATTGCCGCGCCGGCGAGCGCGCGTCTGAGCCAGGCCAAGGCGGACCTCCTTCTGCCGGGAGTGCCCGGCCGCGCCGCATCGGGCGCGACGGGGGCCGCCATCGGCTATACACTCCGCGCCCGCGTTGCAAGACGCCAGCGGGACCGCGCCCACTGCCAAGAGGCGCGCCGGGGATGGAACTGCCGTCGAGGAGGGTGAGAAGGATGAGCTGGGAAACCATTTGGGCGGATCGCCCGCTGCGGCGGCTCGGCCGCTGCCTGGCGCTGGGCGCCGTGGCGCTGGCCGCGATGACTGCAGCGGCGGTGCAGGATGCCGCCGCCGCCGACAAGGTGACCATCGGCGCGCTGCGCTTCACCTCCCATGCGCCGACCTTCATCGCCTATGAGCGCGGCTATTTCGCCGAGGAAGGCATCGAGCCGGAGCTGACATTCTTCCAGGCGGCGCAACCGATCGCGGTGGCGATCGCCTCCGGCGATATCGACTTCGGCATCACCGCGCTGACCGGCGGCTTCTTCAGCCTGGCCGACAAGGGCGCGGTAAAGGTGGTCGGCGGCCTCTATACCGAGCATCCCGACCATCCCGGCATGGCGATCATGGCCTCCAACCAGGCATATGAGGCGGGGCTGAAATCGCCGGCCGACCTGGCGGGCCATTCCTGGGCGATGACCCAGCAGGGCTCCTCCTTCCACTATGTCGCCGGCATGATCAGCGACAAGTACGGCGTGCCCCTGTCGGAGATGAAGCTGGTGCCGCTGCAGAAGGTCGGCTCGATGATCGCCGCGGTGAAGTCGGGCCAGGTCGATGCGATGGCGATGGTGCCGCATGTCGCGGTGCCGCTGGACAAGGCGGGCGCGGCGAAGATCATCGGCTGGGTGCGCGACCTGGGCGACTGGCAGGTCACCACGATCTTCACCTCCACCGAGAACGTGGAGCAGCGGCCCGACCTGGTGAAGCGCTTCATGCGCGCCTATACCCGCGGCATCGCGGACTACGAGGCGGCGATGATGGACCAGGAGAAGGACCCCGCCGCCACCGACGCGGTGGTCGATATCCTGCACAAATATGTCTACACCGACCGGCCGCGCGACAAGGCGGCGCCGTCGATCAAGGCCGGCGCGGTCTACCTGTCGCCCGGCGCCAAGCTGGACATGGACAGCGTCGCCGTGCAGCTGGACTGGGCGAAGAAGCAGGGCCTGGCGCCCGAGGGCCTGACCATCGAGAAGATGGTCGCCCCCGGCTTCGACATGTAGCGCCGGCCGGACCAGGGAGATTGCGGCCGGGCGGCGGTGCCGCTGCCCGGCCGTGCCCGTTCATGGACCTTCATGTCAGGCATCTGTCGCACCGCTATGGCGGCACCGAGGTGCTGCACGATGTCGACGTCACCATCGCCGACGGGCAGATCGTCTGCATCATCGGCCCGTCGGGCTGCGGCAAGTCCACCCTGCTGCGCCTGATCGGCGGGCTGGAGCGGCCCACCGGCGGCGCGGTGATGCAGGTCGGTGACGCGCCGCCCGACAGCCTGAACCCCCTGACCTACATCTTCCAGGACTTCGCCCTGCTGCCCTGGCGCAGCGTCGCCGGCAATGTCGCCCTGGTGCTGGAGGATCATCGCCTGGACCGGGCGGCGCGGGCGGAAATCGTCGAGGACGTGCTGGCCCGCACCCGGCTGAGCGACTTCCGCGACGCCCTGCCCAGGCAGCTGTCCGGCGGCATGCGCCAGCGGGTGGCGATCGCCCGCGCGCTGGCGGTGCGGCCCGCCTGCCTGCTGATGGACGAGCCTTTGTCGGCGCTGGACAGCCAGACCCGGGAACTGCTGCTGGAAGACCTGCTGTCGCTCTGGCTGCGGGAGCGGTTCACCGCGATCTACGTCACGCACAACCTGGAGGAGGCGGTGCGGCTGGGCCACCGCATCGTGGTGCTGTCGCGCCGGCCCGGCCGGATTCGCGAGATCGTGGCGATCGACACCCCGCTGGAGGCGCGGATGGCGGATCCGCAGGCGCTCGACCGGCACCGACGCCACCTGTGGGAGCTGATGCGGGAGGAGGCGATGGCCGCCGACCAGGAACTGTCGGAGACGGGGAGGGAGCCATGACGGAAATCGCGGAACAGGCCGGCCCAGCCGCCCGCCCGGAACCCGCGCCGGAACGGGAGGTGCCGTTCCGCGGCGGCGGCTTCCGGCCGCGGCCGGTGCTGGTCGCCGGCCCGGTCTTCTTCGCCGCGCTGCTGCTGGGATGGGAGGCCGGCTGCCGGCTGGGCTGGATCGGCCCGCTGGTGCTGCCCGCGCCGTCGGAGGCGCTGGCCGCGCTGGCCGACCTGGCGCGCTCGGGCGAGTTGTGGCGGCATCTCTCCGCCTCCCTGCAGCGGCTGGTCCTGGGCTGGACCGGCGGCACCCTGCTGGGCCTGGCGGTCGGGCTGTCGGCGGGCCTGTTCTCTCTCGCCCGTGCGGCGGTGGTGCCGTTCACCGCGGCGATCTTCCCGATCCCGAAGATCGCGCTGCTGCCGCTGTTCGTGATCTGGTTCGGCATCGGCGAGGAAAGCAAGGTCGCCACCATCCTGTTCGGCGTCTTCTTCCCCACCGTGATCGCGGTCTATGGCGGGGTCGACAATGTCGACCGCAACCTGGTCCGCATGGCGCAGAGCTTCGGCCTGTCCTGGTGGTCGATCGTCCGCAAGGTGGTGCTGCCCGGCGCGATGCCGGCGATCCTGTCCGGCTTCCGGATCTCCGCCTCGATCGGCATCATCCTTCTGGTGGCGGCGGAGATGATCGGCGCCGAATACGGGGTCGGCGCCTATATCCTGCTGGCCGGCAACCTGATGGCGACCGACCAGCTGATCGCCGGCGCCGCGATCCTCTCGGTCATCGGCCTGACGGTCAGCTGGGGCCTGGGCCGGCTGGAAAAGGCGGTGCTGCGGTGGCGGTAGCTGCGGAGCCCTACGACGTGATCGTCGCCGGCGGCGGCAGTGCCGGGGTCGGCGCGGCGGTCGGTGCGGCAGCGGCCGGCGCTCGCACCCTGCTGGTGGAGGCCGGCGGCTGCCTGGGCGGGGCCTCCACCCTGCGCAACGTGGTCACCTATTGCGGCCTCTATACCCTGGGCGACCCGCCCCTGCAGGTCGTCGCCGGGGTGGCGGAACAGGTGCTGGCGAAGCTGCGCGCGGCCGGCGCGATCACCCCGCCGCTGCGGCATCGCGGCGTCTACGCCGTGTTCGAGCCGGAAGCGGTGAAGCTGGCGCTGGACGAGGTCTGCGAGGAAGCGGGGGTCGAGGTCCTGCTGCATGCGACCCTGGCACGGGCCGAACGCACCGGCGACAGGGTGTCGGGCCTGCACCTGTTCGGCCATGGCGGCTGGACGGAGGTGACCGCCCGCGCCTTCGTCGACGCGACGGGGGAGGCGAACCTGGCCTGGCTGGCCGGCGCGGCGACCCGCTACGGCAATGCCGGCGCGGTCAACCTGGGCTCGCTCGGCACCCGCTTCGGCGGTATCCCGAAATCAGTCGCCGTCACCGCCGACCAGGTGGCGGCGGCCGTCGCGGCGGCGAAGGCGGACGGCATCGGCCCCTTCGCCAAGGACCGCTCCGTCGTCACCCGGCTACCGCAGAGCGGCGATCTCTGCGTCTATGTCGCCAGCGCCGACTACGACCCGCGCGACGGTGCCGACCTGTCGGCTGCGGAACGGTCGGGGCGCCGCCAGGCACAGGCCTATCTGGCCGCGATCCGTCGCATCCCGGGCTGCGAGGGGGCCTGGCTGGCCGCCACCGGACCGCAGTTCGGCACCCGGGAAAGCCGCCACCTGGACTGCGCGACCCGCCTGACCTGGGACGATGTGCAGGCGCGGCGCCGCTTTGACGACTGCATCGCGCTGGGCGCCTGGGGCGCGGAATGGCACGACCGGTCCGACTTCTCCTCCAGCTTCGACTATCCGCCGGAACGCGGCGCCTACGACATTCCGCTCGGCTGCCTCGCCAGCCGCGACACGCCGAACATGTTCGCCGCCGGCCGCACCGCCGACGGCGACCGGCTGGCGGGCGCGGCGATCCGGGTGATGGGCACCGCCTTCGCCACCGGCCAGGCGGCCGGTGTCGCCGCTGCCGCAGTGGCGGATCGCGGCGTTGCGGACGTGCAGGCGGTGCGTGGCGAGCTGCGCCGCCAGGGCGCGATCCTCGACCCGGCGGAGGCGCGGCCGGCCTGACCGCAGGGCTACATCAGCGACGGCAGGAACAGGGCGATCTCCGGGAAGGCGACGATCAGGCCGATCAGCACGACGAAGGCGATCCAGAACGGGAAGACGCCCTTGAAAATGTCGAGCATCGGCACCTCCTTCGCCATCGTGGAGATCGCGAAGACATTGACCCCGATCGGCGGCGTGACCACGCCCAGTTCGACCATGATCACCACCAGCACGCCGAACCAGACCGGGTCGAAGCCCGCGCCCATGGCGATCGGGAAGAACAGCGGCACGGTCAGGACCAGCGCCGGCAGCGCGTTCATGAACATGCCGATCACCACGTAGAACAGCAGGATCGCGCCGATCAGCTCGTAGCGGCCCAGGTCCAGGCCGATCGCCAGCTGCGCCAGCTGACCGGTCAGGCCGGAGATCGCGATGAAGCGGCTGAACGCGGTGGCGAACATGAAGATCACGATGATGCCGGCCGACAGCCGCAGGGTCTGGCCCAGCGACTGGCGGAAGGCGGGCCAGCGCAGCCGTCGCATCGCCAGCGCGATCGCCAGCGCGCCGAACACGCCCAGCCCGCCGGCCTCGTTCGCGGTCACCGCGCCGGCATAGATGCCGCCCAGCACCAGCAGCATCAGCACCAGGATCGGCCAGACGCCGGCGCTGTCTGTGAAGCGCTGCTTCCAGCTGCTGACCTCGCCGCGTGGCGCCAGCGCAGGGTTCAGCGCGGCGCGCAGGGTGATCAGCGCGACCAGGATCGCCGCGAACAGGATCCCGGGCAGGATGCCGGCCATGAACAGCTTGCCGATCGAGACCTCGGTGATCATGCCGTAGACGATGAAGGCGATGCTGGGCGGCACCATCACGCCGATGGTGGCAGCGCAGGCGATGGAGGCCGTGGCCAGCTTCATGTCGTAGCCGTAGCGGCGCATCTGGGGCAGGGCGATGGAGCCCATGGAATAGACCCCGGACAGGGTGTCGCCGACGATCGACGACAGCCCGGCGCAGGCCACCGTGCTGGCCGACGCGAGGCCACCGGGCAGATGGCCGATCCAGCGATAGGCGGCGCGGTAAAGCTCGCCCGCGAAGCCGGAGGCGACCACCACCAGACCCATCCAGACGAACAGCGGCACCACGCTCCAGGTCTGGTCGCTGACCACGTCGATGGCGGTGCTGCCCAGGCTGGTCAGGCTCGCCGCCGGCGCGATCAGCAGGCTGATGCCCAGCAGCGCGGTGACCGCCATCGCCGCCGCGACATGGACGCCCAGGAAGATCAGCACGAAGCAGAGGCCGATCGCGAAGATCCCCCGCATCTGCCGCGACAGCTCGAACGGCAATGCCGACGGGTCGAAGCAGAACCACAGGATCGCCGCCACCGCCGCGATACAGAGCAGGGCGAGCGCGATACCGGCCGGGTCGCGGCGGCGTGCCACCGCGGCGAGGGCCTGCAGCATGTTGGCGGACAGGGCCAGGGCGAACAGCAGGACGAACAGGGATGCGGCCACCACGAAGGGCCATTCCGGCACGCCGAGCAGGCCGGTGACGATGCCGTTCTGCTTCAGGTACAGCGCCTGCCGCCAGATCTGCAGCGCGGTGACCGCCATCATCGCAGCGGCAAGCAGCAGGCCGCCGGCATGCAGGGCGTCGCGGACCCGCCCGGCGAATGCCTGCAGCAGCAGGTCCACCCGGATATGGCCGCGCTCCACCTCCACCACGGCCAGGGTGGAGAGCGCCACCAGGATGGTCAGCAGGCCGGTCAGCTCCATGCCGCCGGGCACCACCATGGCGAACAGGTTGCGCAGCGCCACGTCGGCGACGGTCAGGGCGACAATCGCCACCAGCGCCAGGCCGCCGAGGTAGAGCGACAGCCGGTTCGGCCAGCGGATGACGCGGCGGACGGCGCTGGCGGCGGACTCCAGCAGGGCGGCGGCCGGGCCGTCCCGGAGCGCCGGGGCAGTGTCGGCCGTCATGCCACCGCCCGTTGGTCCCGGCCGGCGGCGGCCGGCTGCGCCATGCGGCCAGTCAGAGAGGCGGTTGCCATGAAGCTCTTCCGCTTTTCGTCACAGCTGGGGCATCTCCGATAGAGGCACAGATACGTCATTCTCGGGCCTGACCCGAGAATCCATTCCGCCGGCCGCCCGGATACCGAGCTGGCGGAATGGATCCCGGATCAAGCCCGGGATGACGATCGAGGATGCGGCGCCGCTGCCATGCGCTTCGGGAACAGTGTCGGGAAATGCGGCGGCATCCAGGGTCCGCGGCGGATTCAGTGCAGACCCATATCCTCAGTTCTGGTCGTAGAGGGTCAGCAGGCGCTGCGCCTCGTCCAGGATCTTCTGCCCCGGCAGGCCGGCGGAATCCGCCTTCTGCACCCATTCCGCCCACAGCGGCTGCATCTGCGCGACCAGGGCGGCCCGGTCCTCCGCCGACAGGGCGAACAGGTTCTCCGCCGGGATCTTCGACATCGCCGCCGCGGCGCTGTTGGTGGTGTTGTAGAAGAAATAGACCGGCAGCAGGTCGGCGATATGCCGCTGCTCCTGTTCGGTCAGCCGGTTCCAGGTGTCCCGGTTCATCACCGTGCTGTAGCTGCCGGGGTTCAGGTTCAGCAGGGTGTGGTAGGTGGTGACCTCGTTCAGCTTGAAATTGTTCACCCAGCCCCAGGCGCAGAGCACGCCGTCGATGGCGCCGCGCTGCAGCGCCAGATAGGCGTCGGGGCCGACCATCACGCTGGCGCTGGCGCCCAGCCGCTCCAGCACCTTCACCCCGGCGGAATCCTGGGCGGCGAAGACCTTGCCCTTGAAATCCTCCAGGGTGCGCACCGGTTCGCGGCTGTGCAGGTGGGCGCCCATGGCGACGAAGGTCGCCAGGTCGACGACATTGTCGGCCGGGCCGAACAGCTCGCCCATCGCGGGGAAGTCCTCGCGCAGGCGCCAGTAGACCATGCTGTCGATCGTCTGGTTCTTCGCCAGGCCGGGCAGGGCGAACAGCTCCATCGGCAGGAACTTGCCCGGCAGGATCGGGTGCCAGACGAAGCCGATGTCCAAGAGGCCGGAACCGGTGGCCTGCAGCCAGTCCTTGAACGGGGTGACCGAGCCGGGCGGGAAGAAGGTGACCTTGGCGCGGCCGCCGGTCACCGCCTCCAGTTCCGCGGCGAAGCGGCGGTCCATGTCGTTCCACGGCGTGCCGTCGGGGGAGGCGAACTGCATCTTCAGCTCGATCGGCTCCGCCGCCGCGGGCGAGAGCAGGCCGGTCAGGCCGAGCGCCGCCACGGCGGCCAGGATCAGCATTGTAGGCTTCATGATCGTCCTCCCGTTCCCCGGACCTGCCCCTGCAACGGTGGGTCCGATGTCATGCGGGCGGTGGCCGCCCGCCGCGACTCTAGAAGCGCTGAGGTATCACGCGTACTTATTTCTGCTAATGCTTTATTTAATCTGGGCTTAAGACATCCGCCATGATGCGGCGCCATTCCTCCGCCGCCCGCCGCAGCTCCTGCTCGAAACAGGCATAGAGCTGCCGGGCGGGGCGCGACAAGGGCTGCCGGGTGGGATGGATCAGCGCCACCTCCACCGACAGGGCCGGCGCCACGATCGGGTTCACCGTCACCCGCTCGTTGCCGAGTTCCTTCAGGCAGATCCAGCAGGGCAGGATGGTCGACCAGTCGGTCAGGGCCAGGAATTCCAGGCCGGCCGACAGGCTGGCATTCGCCATCGTGCGCTCGACCGCGATCTCGCCGTTGCGGATCGCCTCCTCGATCTTCGGCCGCAGGCTGTTGGCGGCGGACGGCATCGACAGGCGCAGCGGGCCGATGGCGTCCAGCCGCACCGGCTTCATCGGCATCAGGCCGCGGCGGGCGCCGGAGACCAGGGCCACCGGAAAGCGGCCGATCGGCTGCGCCGTCAGGCCGATCTGCGGCGTCGCGAACTGGCCGACATAGAAGTGCAGGGCGCCGCCCGCCGTCGCCGCCAGCAGGGAATCCGCCGGCCCGCTGGCGATGTCGACATCGACCCCGGGATATTCGCGCACATAGCGGGCCAGCGCCTGCGGCAGGACCGCCTTCGCCAGGCCCGGCGCGAAGCCGGCGGAGACGGCGCCGTTCAGCCCGGCGGCGAAATCCTCAAGTTCGACCTCCGCCTCCGACACCGCCTTCAGGATCGCCAAGCAGCGGTCGTAGAAGCGGCGGCCTGCCGGAGTAGGGGTGACGCCGCGCCGGGTCCGCTCCAGAAGCCCGGTGCCAAGCCGCGCCTCCAGCGCGCTCATCTGCTGGCTGACCCCGGAGGCGGTGCAGTTCAGCCGGCCGGCAGCGGCACTGAGCGAGCCCTCCTCACAGGCCGCGACGAAGTACTGGATCTGCCTGAAGTCCATGGCCGGGAGATCTCCTGATATTAGAGATGCATGATACTGAGATAAGGAAATTTAACTACCGATGATATCAGACGGCTCCCTATGCTCGGCGCCAGCGGCCATCGGAGAACGGGAGAGGGCATGGCACCGCAGGCGCAGGACGGGCGATGACGCCGGAGGAGCGGGCGGACTGGGTGCGTGCCATGGGCGCACGCACCGACTGGTGGCTGCTGGGCCGCGAACCGGTCGTCGCGCCGGAGGCCGAACTGGTGGACGCGCATTTCCACCTCTGGCAGGCCCGCACCCTGCCGGACCCGCAGGACAGCGGGCGCAGCCTGCAGACCAGCCGCTACCTGCTGGACGAATTCCGGCGCGACACGGGCGGCGGCCATCGGGTCGTGCAATGCGTCTATGTCGAATGCGGGACGGCCTACCGCACGGAGGGACCGGAGAACCTGCGCCCGGTCGGCGAAACGGCGTTCGTCGCGGACCTGGCCCGGCAGGGCGGGGCGCCGCAGATCGCCGCGATGGTGGCTCATGCCGACCTGCGCGATCCGGACCTGGACCTGGTCCTGGATGCCCACGCGGCGGCGGGCGGCGGCCTGGTGCGCGGCATCCGCCATGCCGGCGCGCGGCTGGAGGATCCGGCGGCGCGCCTGATCGCCGGTGCGGCGCCGCGGGGGCTCTATGCCGATCCGGCCTTCCGCCGCGGCGTCGCGCGGCTGGGGGAGCGC
Source organism: Marinibaculum pumilum (assembly GCF_042646425.1). NCBI lineage: Bacteria > Pseudomonadati > Pseudomonadota > Alphaproteobacteria > Rhodospirillales > Rhodospirillaceae > Marinibaculum > Marinibaculum pumilum. Next base: position 1,805 of record NZ_JBHRTR010000017.1, on the reverse strand, counting down.
GGCCTGGTCTTCGACGCCTTCCAGTTCCACTTCCAGGCGGAACAGCTGGTGGCGCTGGCGCAGGCCGTCCCCGGCACCACCTTCGTCGTGAACCACCTGGGTACGCCGGTCGGCTATGCCGGCCCGCCGACGGAGGCGGACCCCGTCTTCACCGCCTGGCGCACCGGCATCGAGGACCTGGCGCGGCTGCCTAACATCATCATGAAGCTCGGCGGCCTCGCCTCCGTGGTGACCGGCTATGACGGCGGCCGGCGGCAGCGCCCGCCAGGCTCGGAGACCTTCGTCGCCGAGCGGGGCGCCTATTTCCACCACGCGATCCGCTGCCTGGGGCCGGAGCGCTGCATGTTCGAGAGCAACTGGCCGGTGGACAGCGTGTCGATCGGCTATGCGGTGCTCTGGAACGCCTACAAGCGGATCGCCCTGGACTATGGCCCGGCGGCACAGGCCGCGCTGCTGGCCGGCACCGCCCGCCGGGTCTACCGCATCCGGCCGCCGGCCGCGTGACGGCACGCGCCCCCCGTTCAGAAAGCTGAGAGGTACCGTCATGCGACCGCTCGAAGGCTTCCGGGTGCTGGACCTGACCCATGTCCTGGCCGGCCCCTTCGCCACCCATCACCTGCGCTGCCTGGGCGCGGAGGTGATCAAGGTGGAGCGCCCGGGCGGCGGCGACCCGATGCGGGCCCTGGGTCGCCTGCCGGAGCAGGGCGACCTGCCGCCGACCTTCCGCGCGCTGAATGCCGGCAAAAAGTCCGTCACCGCCGATCTGGGCACGGCGGAGGGACGCGACCTGGTGCTGCGGCTGGCGGAAAGCGCCGACGTCTTCGTCGAGAACTTCCGGCCCGGCGTCGCGCGCCGCCTCGGCCTGGGGGCGGAGGCGGTGCGCGCCGTCCGGCCCGGCATCGTCTACTGCTCGATCTCCGGCTGGGGCCAGGCAGGCGACAACGCGCCCCGCGGCGCCTACGACCATGTCATCCAGGCGGCCACCGGCATGATGGCGCTGCAGGGCAGCGGCGCCGATGCGGCGCCGGTCAAGGTCGGCTTCCCGGTGGTCGACATCGCTACCGGGATCAGCGCGGCGGAGGCGATTCTGGCCGCCCTGATCCGCCGCCTGCGCGGCGACGACGGCCCGATCACCCTGGACGTTTCGATGGTGGATTCCGCCCTGGCTCTGATGGCGGGTCCGGCGGCGGTGACCCTGGCCACCGGCCGGGCGCCGGACCGGGTCGGCAATCGCGGCTTCGTCGGCAGCCCGGGGGCGGAGACCTTCGCCACCGCCGACGGCCATCTCTCCGTCGCTGCCAACACCATGGGCCAGTTCGCCACCCTGTGCCGGCTGCTCGGCCGGCCGGAACTGGCGGGCCCGCCGCATCTCCCGGCCGGGCTGCCGGCGGAGGCGTTCCTGGGCAACCTCGCCTCCGACGGGCTGCGCGCGGCATTGGCCGCGGCCTTTGCCGCCGCCGACGCCGCCGCCCTGGAAGCGGCGCTGAACGCAGCCGGCGTGCCGGCCGCGAAGGTGCGCGACCTGGGCGACTATCTGCGCGAGGTCTATCCGGCCACGCCGGGCATCGGCGTCGCGGGCGAGCCGCTGGCCTTCGGTCCCGCCTTCCGCTGGGCGGAGGGCGAGGAAGCGCCGGAGCCCGTGGCGGTGCCGGAGCTCGGTGCCGATACGGCGGTGCTGGCGGGCGGCGGCAGGCGGGATTGAGACCTGGCTGCCCGCAGAGCCGTCATTCCATGGCTTGACCCACTGGTGTCCGGTTTAGTGGTCATGTCCATTGGAGTGCCATCTGTTGGCTGTCTGGAGGTGA
>NZ_JBHRTR010000016.1:10379-41873 GCF_042646425.1 Marinibaculum pumilum | reverse complement strand
TGCCTCCTATGCAGCTGTTGGGTGTGGGAAACCGATACGGTAACGCCTCGCCCGTCGCGCCTGCATAGGATCTTGACCCGAGTGGCCTGACGGGACAGGGAGGCCGCGCAGCTTCGCCGCCTTGCCACGATCCTCGGCTCGGGGGCCGAGGATGACGGCAAAAAGGGAGGACCGCAGGGCTGATTTGGCTCCCTGACGAGATGTGTGAATGCCGTAGGGTCGAGCCCGAGGACGACGGTGTGGATGGTGTTGGTTCGGTTTGCCCGGACGGGCCCTCGTCCTGCCCCGTCAGCCGCCCGCCTTGCGGTTCAGCGGCGCGAAATGCTCCGGGAAGAATTCCTTCACGTAGGCACTGTCGCTGGCATAGGCATGGCAGGTGTTGATCGGCACGGATGTCGCGCCGGTCTCCGCCAGTTCCTGCCACATGCCCTGCATGGCAGCCGTCGCCATCTGTCCCAGCATCTCCGTCAGGTGGGTGCAGCCCTGGATCGCGCCGACCCGCTCGCGCACCTTGCGATTCCAGCCCGGGCCGATGCGCAGGCCCGCCAGCTTGGAATAGTCCGGTGTGATGGCCGGGCAGAGGTCGTGCGCCCCGCGGTGCATATGCGCCCAGGCGCTGGTGACCGTCAGGTCGGCGTCGATGGTCAGGCACAGCACCATGTCGTGCAGCGGCTCGCCGGCAGCGCGCGAGGAATCCTTCATGTGATAGGCGACCGGCTTGATGTCGACCATCCGCCCCTCGACATCCCACAGGCCGTCGTTGCGCCGGAACACCCGGATGTCCAGGCTGCGCGTATGGACCAGCGCCTCGCGCTCCGCCGGCGCGGCGGCGGCGGGCCGGGGCTGCATTTCGGGCGGCGGCGTGCTGCCGGGATTGCTCGACCAGGTGGGCATGCGTCGATCGTCTCCATCGGATGGGGCTGCCAAATGGGGCTGTCGTGGGCGCTAGCACGGGCCAGCAGCCATCGGCAAGCGCCGCCGCCCCGTGCCGGGCGGCGCGGGCAATTCCGCCATAATTCTGTAGACTTTTGCCGATCAGTCACCTGGCGGGGGGAGGAAGCCATGGCAGGCGATGCGGCGGCACCGGCGACAGAGGCCGCCGGACAGGGGGCGCTGGATCGCAAGGCGGTCGACCGCCAGGTCGTCGATCATCTGGCCAGGGAGGCCGGCCAGCTGTCGATCGAGATCGTCGACGTGGCGGGCAATATCGACGATGTCGCCGGACGGGTGGCGGGGCAGGCGGGGGAATTCCGCAAGCTTGCCGGCGCGGCGGAGCCATGCGGTCGGCATCGCCGGCGATGCGGCGCGCATCGCGGACTCCTCGAAGGGCTTCGGCAGCTCGATCGACGGGCTCAGCGGCGAGGTCGACCGCTCCAGCACCACCCTGGGCCAGGCCCGCGACCGGGTGAACCGGCTGATCGATTCCGCGGAGCGCCTGACCGCGCTTTGCGCCCGCTCCGGCGGCGACAGCGTCGACCGGCCCTATATCGAGAAGGTGCAGCAGGTGGCACGGGCCGCGTCGGAGGCGCTGTCCGCGGCCGTCGACCGCGGCGAGATCTCGATGGCGGAGCTGTTCGACCGTGCCTACCGGCCCATCGCGGGCAGCGACCCGCAGCAGTTCAGCGCCGGCTGCCTGAAGGTCACCGACCGGCTGCTGCCGCCGATCCAGGAACCGGTGCTGCAGTTCGCGCCCGGCATCGTGTTCTGCGCCGCGGTGGACGAGAACGGCTATCTGCCCACCCACAATGCGAAGTTCAGCCGGAAGCAGGGCGCCGACCCGGTCTGGAACGCCGCGAACGCCCGCAACCGGCGGAAGTTCGACGACCGGGTCGGGCTGAAGGCCGGCCGCAGCCGCGAACCCTTCCTGCTGCAGACCTATCGCCGCGACATGGGCGGCGGCAATTTCGTGCTGATGAAGGACGTTTCCGCGCCGATCACGGTGCGCGGCCGCCACTGGGGCGGCATGCGGCTGGCCTACCGGACCTGAGAGCGGCACACGTCGTTGCAGGGCGGTGTCAGGTCCTGGTCATTCAGCAGGTCCTGGTCATTCGGACAGGGGGCGAAATCAGACGCAGGTCAGGGAAGTAGCTCCGGAAGCGGCCCCGGTCGTGGGTCAGGAGGACGTATCCGCGGATCGCAGCATGCGCGCCGATGAAAAAGTCCGGCAATGGCGATGTGCGGATACCGCCCTTCTGCCGGTAGGCGCGAAAGACCTTGCCGGCGAGGAATGCCGCCTCCCAGGGGATATCCTCGCGGTGAAACATCGTTGCCGGAAGGAGGCGCTCCAAGGCTTCGATCCGGGTGAACGCGACGGAGACTTCCGCATAGATTACGGGATTGATGACAGGACGCATGCTGCGGCCGGCTTCGGCAAGGGCGGAGGCTGACCAGTCCCGCCATGCCGGATCGCCGGTGGCAATGTCGATCAGGATATTGGAATCCACCAGAAGGCCCGCCATGACCTGCGGCTCATGGCCAGTCGCGGGTGAGGGCCATGATCTCCTCCGTGCTCATCCCGGCATCCGCACTGCCCTTCAGCCGCTCGATCGCTTCGGCCAGCGGCTTGTTGTCCGGCTGCTCCCGCTTCAAGCCGACACGGACGTGGCCTTCATCGTCGATCGTGAACTCGACCTCGCATCCGGGCCGCAGTCCGGCGTGCTCGCGGATGTGCTGCGGGATCGTGACCTGTCCCTTGCTCGTGACACGCATGATTCAGCCTCCTTGGTATTACAATATAAGTAATACCGCAGGTCCCGATTTCCAGCCGCGCGGCCGACCAGCGACGTCGTTCCGGTTCAGTCCTCGTCGGCGCCGTCCTCTGCCAGCGCCGCCAGGGTCTCCGGCGAGGGCGGGCAGGTGATCGCCGCCAGCAGGGTGTCGACGATGTTCTCCAGGGTATGGGCATGGCCCCAGAAGCGGTCGGCGCGGCCGCGGCGGCTTTCCATGAACTCCTCGCGCGCCGCCAGGATCGCATTGCCGTAGATGCCGGTCAGCGACAGGCGCTGCTCCAGCAGGGCCGGCGGCACTTCAGGGGTCAGCCGGCGCAGATGCGCCAGGCAGCGGCGGTAGCCGGCGTTCCAGCGCTCGCCCAGCGCCTCGCGCAGCAGCTGCCGGCGGCTGAACTGCAGGTTGGCGATGAAGCGAAGATAGCTGCGCTCCTCCGGCGCATCGCCCAGGCTGGCGACCGGCATCACCAGGGCCAGGATGACGGCGCGGCGGTCCATCGTGCCGGGCGCCGCTTCCAGCGCGTCGAGCATCGCCTGCCGGCGGCCGTCGATCAGCTGCGCCCCGTCGACGACGAGCTGCCGGGCCAGCTCCTCCTTGCTGCCGAAATGGTAGTGCAGGGAGGCATTGTTGCGCTGGCCGGCGGCGGCGGTGATCTGCTGCACGGTGACCCCGTCGAAGCCGCGCTCCGCAAACAGCCGCTGCGCCGCGATCTTCAGCTGCCGCTTGGTCTCCGCCCCGTTGGCGCGGCCGCTACCGCGGCTCCTGCGCGCGCTGCCGCCCGGCATTGCCGTCTGCGTCGCTGCCGCCTTCTCCATCGCCGTCTTGACCCCCGGGGCGCATCTGAATAGCGTTATTAAGCGAAATCACTTAATCAAATCGCTTAACAAGCGATAGCACGGGAGGGTGCGCCATGCACATCATCATCGCCGGCGGCGGGATCGGCGGCCTGGCGGCGGCGCTGGCGCTGCGCCACCACGGCATCGAGGTCACGGTGGTGGAGCAGGCGCGCGCCTTCTCCGAGATCGGCGCCGGCATCCAGATCGCCGCCAACGGCGCCCTGGTGCTGCGCCGCCTGGGGCTGGAGGCGGCGGTCGACCGCGCCGGCGTGCGGCCGCAATCCTATGATTTCCGCGACCTGGCGACGGGGCGCATGCTCTATGTCGCGCCGCTGGGCCCGGCGGTGGAGGACCGCTATGGCGCGCCGCTCTACAACGTGCACCGCGCCGACCTGATCGACATCCTGGCCGGCGCCCTGCCGGCGGAATCGGTGCGGCTGGGCGCCCGGGCCACGGCCTTCGACCAGGACGATGCGGGGGTGCAGGTCACCCTGGCCGACGGCACGGTGCTGCGCGGCGATGCGGTGATCGGCGCCGATGGGATCCATTCCGCGGTGCGCCACCACCTGCGCGGCGAGGAGGAGACCCATTTCGCCAACATCCTGATGTGGCGTGCGCTGATCCCGGCGGACCGGCTGGACGGGCTGAACCTGGAGGAACGCGGCAATTACTGGGTCGGCCCGGGCCGCACCCTGGTCACCTACTGGGTGCGGCCGAAGAACCTGTACAGCATCCTGGCCTCCGTCCCCGCGACCGAGGTGCAGCGGGAAAGCTGGACCGCCAGCGGCGACGTGGCGGAGATGCTCGCCTCCTTCGAGGGGATCGACCCGCGCGCCCGGAAGATGCTGGAGCAGATCGACAGCACCTTCATCACCGGCATGTTCTATCGCGACCCGGTCGACGGCTGGACCGACCGCCGGATCAGCCTGCTGGGCGATGCCGCCCATCCGATGGTGCCGTTCCTGGCGCAGGGCGCCTGCCAGTCGATCGAGGATGCCTGGACCCTGGCGACCGTCCTGTCGCAGGCCGATGCCGCCGGGGTGCCGGCGGCGCTGGCGGAGTACGAGCAGCGGCGGCGGCCGCGCACCACCCGCATGCAGGCGGGCGCGCGGGCGATGGTGAAGCTGGTGCATGAGAGCGACCCCGACCGCATCGCCGCCCGCAACGGCCGCTGGCGCGGCACCGCGCGGATCGACCCGCTGGCGGAGACGACCTGGGGCTGGGTCTGGGACCATGACGTGATCGCCGCGGCGGCGGAGCCGGTCGGCAATGTGATGGGGCATACCGCCCTGCGCGAGGGCAAGACCCTGCAGCGGCCGGAGGCGCAGCGCGCCTTCGATATCTGGAAGCACGCCTTCACCCCGGAAGACGTCGCGCGCGGCCATGACGGCCTGCGCGACGGCTATGAGCGGATGCTGGCGCGCCATTTCCCGCCGCTGCCCGACATGGAAGCCGCACCGTTCGAGCTGGAGCGTGTCCCGGCCCTGCGGGTCGCGGCCCCAGGCACTGCTCTGGGCATGCCGGTCGATGCCCCGACGGTGCTACACTTCCACGGCGGCGGCTATGTCATCGGTTCCGCTGCCGGTTCGGTGAACTATGCCGGCCGGCTGGCGCAGGCGGTGGGCGGCGCCTGCATCTCCGTCGACTACCGGCTGGCGCCGGAGCATCCCTATCCGGCGGCGATCGACGACGCGATCGACGCCTACCGCTCGCTGCTGCGCCACGGTGTGCCGGCGGGGCAGGTGATCCTCAGCGGCGAATCCTCCGGCGGCGGGCTGGCGCTCGCCCTGGCGCAGGCGCTGGTCCGCGCCGGCGATCCGCTGCCGGCCGGTGTGCTGGCGGTCGGCGCGCTCGCAGACCTGACCCTCAGCGGGCCGTCGGTGCGCGCCTTCTCCGGCGACGACCCGGCGGCGGGGCGGGAGATGCTGACCTTCCTCGGCGCCTCCTACTTCCAGGGGCACGAGCCGACCGACCCGATGGTCTCGCCGCTGTTCGGCGATTTCTCCGGCCTGCCGCCGCTGTTCCTGGCGGCCAGCGAGGGCGAGGTGCTGCTCAGCGATACCGAGCGCCTGGCGGAACGGGCGGAGGCCGCCGGGGTCGACGTCACCCTGCGGATCGTCCCGGACTCGGTCCATGTCTTCACCCTGTTCCCGTTCCTGCCGGAAACGACGGAGGTGATGGGCGCCTTCGCCGAGTGGGCGAAGCTGCGGCTGAGCGAGGGCGAGGCGATGTCGCGGGTCGCCTGACCGTTGGCTTACGCGGGGTCCGCCGTCACGGCGGGGCGGGCCCTGCGCAGCACGACCAGGGCCACGGCGGCGAGGTAGAGGCCGGCGACCAGGATCGCCGCGAGCATGCCCCAGTAGACGCCCATCGGCACCAGCAGGAAGCTGGCGGCGAAGGCACAGACCACCAGGCTGCCGATGCCGAGCGGGAAGCCCTTGATGATGCCGTGCGCCGCCCGCTCCGAATAGCTGAGATGGGCGATCAGCAGCACCGGGTAGAGGGTGACCGGAAAGCCCGACAGGAAGCCGGCCCAGGTTTCGCCGATATGGCCGGCCAGGGTGGTGATCACCAGGACCAGGGCGGTTGCCACCCCGGCGCGCAGCAGCAATGCCCCCGGTCCGACCCTGAGCCTGGGCAGGGTCGCCGCTTCCGGCGGGTCGATGCCGCGGAACAGCAGGATCGCCAGGCCGGCGAGCGCCAGGGTGTTGAGCGACAGTTCGAGATCATCGGCGAAGCGCTGAACCGCCTGGCGAAGACCGACCCCGAGTTGGCCGCTCAGGTGCGGCATCTGCGTGAGATCGTCCGTTTCCGGAACGTACTGATCCACGGATACGCAGCTGTCGATCACACACGCGTCTGGCGCATAAGGGAGACGGAACTGCCGGCGCTCCGCGAGGCTGTCGCGGCCCTCCTGTCCACCCTGGACGCGCCCGACTGAGCCCGCCCGCCCGGCCGCCACTCAGATTGCCGCGCCGTCCGCCAGGGACAGGCAGGACAGGTCGGGACCCAGGGCGGCGCGGGCGACGTCGACCAGGTGGCGGTGGTGGGTGAAGACCAGCACCTGGGTGCGCCGGGCCAGGGCAGCCAGTACCCGGAAGCCGGCCTCCGCGCGGTCGTCGTCGAAATGCACGAACAGGTCGTCGGCGACGAAGGGCAGGGCCGGGGCGCGGTCGAGATAATCCTCCACCGCCGCGACCCGCAGGGCGAGGTAGAGCTGGTCGGCGGTGCCGTCGGACATGCCGTCGATGCCGACCCGGGCACCGTCGGGGCGGCGGCCGGTCAGTTGCAAGGTGTCGTCGGCGCCGAATTCCAGCGCGAGCTCGCTGAACGAGCCGCCGGTCAGCATCGCGAAATGGCGGCTGGCCTGCGCCAGCAGCGGCGCCTGCTTCTCCTGCCGGTAGCGGTCGATCGCCCAGTCCAGCAGCAATGCGGCGGACCGCGCGCGGACATAGCGCTCCGCCACCTCCTGCATCTCCGCCAGCGCCGCCTGGCGGTCGGCGGCCGCCCGGGCCGCCGCATCCGTGCCGCCCACCGCGTCGAACGCCGCGCGGGCGTCGCGCCGCGTGTCGCGCAGTTCCAGCAGGCGGTCGTTCAGCTCCGCCAGCTCCGCTTCCAGCGCCCCCTCGCGCGCCATGACCTCGTCGATATCGGCGCCCGCGCATTCCGCCGCCAGCGCCGCCGGGTCCAGGCCGTCGCCGGCCGCTGCCAGGCGCTGCAGCAGGCTGTCGCGCTCGCCGCGGGTGGCCCGCAGCCGTTCCGCCTGCGCGATCGCGGCCTTCAGGGCCTCTTCGTCGGCAGCTCCGGCCATGCGCTGCAGCTCCGCCACCGCCTCCTGGGCGGCCCGGCCCTCGGCCTCCAACGCGGCCAGGCCCTCCGCCGCCGCCGTGATCTCCCGCGCCTTGCCGGCCCGCTCCGCTGCCGTCCGTTCCGCCGCTTCCAGGCGGCGCTCCAGTTCCAGGACCAGCGGATCGCCGTCCTGTTCCGCCAGGTCCGGTGCCACGGCGGCGGCCAGGGCCGCCGCCTCCGCCTCGAAGGCGGCGATGTCGCGCTCGATCTTCTCGATCCGGTCCAGCCGCAGCGCTTCGGCCGGTCCGGCGATCGCCTGCATTTCCGCCAGGGCGTTGACCTTGGCCGCCGCTTCCTCCGGCCCTTCCTCCCCCGACAGGCCGGCGGATGCGGCGCGGTCCCGCCAGGCGTCGCGCCATTGCGCCCAGTCCCGTTCGGCATCGGCCAGCGCGTCCTGCCGGCGCGCCGCCTCCGCCTCCGCCATGCGCAGGGCATCTGCTGCCCGGGTCCGCGCCTCGGCCAATCGCTCGTGGCGCTGCAGGCAGGCGGCGGCGGCCTGCTGCACCACTGCCAGCGGGCGATCGTGCAGGGGCGCCGCCCGGGCCGCTTCGTCGTCTCCGAGGCCGGCCATGGCCGCAAGCAACGCGCTGCGACCCTCGGCCTCGGCCGCCCGCAGGGCCGTCAGTTCCCGCTCCGCGGCCGCGCGGTCCGCCTCCCGGCGCAGCAGGTCGGCCCTTGCATCCAGCCAGTCCAGCATCGCATCGGCGGTGCCGGGCGCCTCCGGCAGGCCGGCCCAAAGCGCGCGCCAGTCCGCCGCCATGCGGTCGGTCTCTGTCGCCAGCATCTCCGCGCGGCGCTGCAGCCCGGCCAGCAGGTCCTCCTGCTCCCCCAGCTGCCGCTCCCTGGCGGCCAGCTGCCCCGCCGCCTCTGCGGTCTCGAAGCGGCGGTCGGCCAGGGCATCCGCGGCCTGTACCGCCGCCTCATGGCCGTCGAGCGCGCCGTCCGCCGGCGGTTCCGCCGCGGCGAGCCGGCGGCGCAGATCCTGCCAGCCGCGGTCGCGCGCGTCCCGTGCCGCCTGCATTTCCTCCGGCCCGACGGCATCGCCGCTGCTGCGGATGCGGTCCGCCGCGGCGCGGTGGCGGTCGCGCTCCGCCTCCGCCGCCTGGCGCTGCTCGGCGCAGGTGCGGCGGCGCTGCGCCAGGTCCCGGCCGGCATCCCGCCAGTCCTGCACGGTGGCGCGCGGCGGCACCGCCAGTGCCGCCAGCGCGGCGATGTCCGGCAGCGCCGGCCGCAGCCCGTCCAGCCCCTGGCGCAGCGCCGTCTCCGCTTCTGCCAGGCGGCGCGCCGCCGCCTCGATCCGTGGCGCCGGGTCGCCGGCCTCCTGCCGGGCGCGCAGCTCCGCCGCCAGGCGGGCGGTATCGGCCGCGTCCGGTGCCGCCGCCAGGGCGCGGGCGGCCTCCTCCCGTTTCGCCTGCGCCTCCTTCAGCGCGGTGCGGGCCGCGTCCAGGGCGGCAGCGACGGCGCCGCGGCGGGTCAGCTGGGCGGTCAGCGCCTCCAGCTTCGGCCGCGCCGGGATGCGGGCCAGCAGATCGGCCGGCGACAGCGACGGCCAGTCCAGTCCTTCCGCCAGGCGCTGCAGCTTCGCCTCCGCCGCGGCCAGTTCCTGACGCCGCTTCGGCAGGCTGGCCCGTTCGGGGCGCACCTCGCTGCGCCGTTCGTCCAACTGCCGGATATCGTCGCGCCGCGCCAGCAGCGCCGGATCGGGCTGCAGCGCGTCATGGGCGGCCTGCAGCTCCGCCAGCTGTGCCCGTGCCGGCTCCAGCCGCGCATCGGCCCTTTCCGCCGCGCGCAGTGCCGTATCCAGCCGCTGCCCGGCATCGGCGGGCAGGTCCGGCACCCCGTCCAGGCCCGCGATCGTACCGTCCAGCTCCGCCATGCGGTGGACATCGCCATGCACCCGGCGGATGCGGGCGAGCCGGCTGCGCTCCGCCGCCCGTTCCTGGATCCGCGCCTCGGCTTCGGCATAGGCGGTATCGGCCGCATCCCGGTCGCGGCGCAGCTCCTGCCAGCGGGCGGCGGTCACCGTCTGTTCGCGCAGTGCCTGTTCCGCCGACTTCAGCCTGTCCTCCGCCTGCGCATAGGCGCGCCGCGCCGCCTTGCGTGGGCCCCACAGGGCATCCGCATCCTGCTGCAGCGCCGCCAGCCGCTCCCGCAGGCCGCCCAGGCCGGCGCCGGCGGCGAACAGCATGCGGCCGACCTCGCCCTGCGCCTCCAGGATTTCCCGGCCGCCGCTGCGCAGGCGGCCATGATCCAGGCTGAACATGCGCTCGAAGAAGGCGCGGTCGGCGCCGCCCAGGAACGGCGCCAGCGCCGCCTCGCCGCCGGGCAGGGGCGACTCCTCCACCGTCAGCAGCGTGTCGCGGTTGCCCTTGCGCCGACGCAGTTCCAGCCGCTCGCCCTCTGCCTCCAGCACAGCGCCCAGGCGCATCGCCGGATAGTCGTGCAGGAAGTTCAGCGGCGACCGCGCCGGGATGCCGAACAGCAGGTCCTCCAGCGCCGACAGTGCGGTCGACTTGCCGGCCTCGTTCGGGCCGAACAGGATCTGCAGGTCGATGCCGCCGGCCGCGGGTGGCGGCAGGTCCAGCGCCCGGTCGGTGAAGCGGCCGTAGCGGATCAGGTCCAGCCGGCGCAGGCGCATCTCAGCTCCCGCTGCCGGACAGGGTGTCGGGCAGGCTTTCGGGCAGGTCGTCGGCCAGGCTGGCATCCAGCAGGCGGCGCGCCTCCGCGACCAGGGCGGCGGTATCGCCCTCCAGGGCGGCCTGCAGTGCCGGATCCTCCGCCTCTGCGCGCAGCTCCGCCGGCAGGCGGCGCGCCATCTCGCCCACCTCCGCGTCCAGCCGGGCGGCCAGGTCGGGGTCGGCGGCGGCCGCATCCAGCATCCGCTGCAGGTCGCCCAGGGCGTCCTGCCGGGCGGCCTGGGCTGCGGCATCGGGCGGCGGCGCCGTGGCCGGCTTCACCTTCTCCACCCAGGCGATGCCGTCGCCCAGGCCGGCGGCGGCGGCGCGCGCCTCCGCCAGCAGCCGCTCCGCCGCGCCGGCCAGGGCGGCATGCAGGGCGGTGGCGCCCTGCAGCTCGATGCGGATTGCCAGCAGGCGGTCGCCGTTGGTACCGGCATCGCGGCCGGCCGCCGCCTCGATCGCGTCGCGGATGCGCGCCTCCACCTCGGTCATGCGGTCGCAGCCGGCGGCATCGACCGGCAGCAAAGCCCAGCGCACGACGTCAACCTCCCAGCGGGTCAGGCCGGTCACCGCGCCGTCGGCGACCGTCACCAGGGTGGCGCCCTTCGGCCCCGTCTCACGCACATGGCGGCCCTGCAGGTTGCCGGGGAAGACCACGTGCGGCGCCTCGTGCAGCACCTCCGCCTGGTGGACATGGCCCAGCGCCCAATAGTCGTAGCCCTTCGCCACCAGCTCTGGCAGGGAGCAGGGGGCATAGTCGGCATGACCGCCGCGGCCGCCCAGGCCGGTGTGCAGCACGCCGATGTTGAAGGCGCCGGCCACCGGCTCCGGATAGCCGGGGACGAAATCCTCCGTCTCGTCGCGCTGCCGGAACGACCGGCCGTGCAGGACCGCGCCGATCTCGGGCAGTTCGGCGCTGGCCGCCGCCTTGGCCGGAAAGACGGTGACGTTGTCGGGCAGGGTCAGGCTGCGGGTGATGCGGTTCTGGGCGTCATGGTTGCCCAGCGCCAGGAAGACCGGGATGCGGGCCTGCGCCAGCCGGCCCATCTGGGCGACGAAGAACAGGCCGGTCTGGTAGTCGCGCCAGTCGCCGTCATAGAGGTCGCCGGCGATCACGACGAAATCCACCGCTTCCTCCACCGCGCGGCCGACCAGCGCGTCGAAGGCGGCGCGGGTGGCCGTGCGGATCCGGTCGGCCGCCGCGCCCTGCTGCCCGGCAAGGCCGCGCAGCGGGCTGTCCAGGTGGATGTCGGCAGTGTGCAGGAAGCGGAACGCCATCACGCCTCAGGCCGCTTCGCGCCCGGCAGCGGCGGCGGGCGCCGCCTGCGGCGCCAGGACCACCAGGAAGAAGCCGACCAGCATCAGCAGGCCGGCGACCCAGACCAGCGGCGAATGGCTGTCGGCAAAGATCAGGATCCCCCAGAAGGTGCCGAACACCAGGCCCACCACGTTCATCATCGAGAACAGAACCGCCCCGGTGCGGTTGATCAGGTAGAAGAAGAACGGCCAGACGATGGCGTTGATCGCCATCGCCGCCGGCAGCGCCCATTCCTGCGGGTCGCCGTTCTGGAACGGCAGATAGTATTGCCCGGTCGCCACGACCAGCACCGCCAGGCCGGCCACCCCGGCGAACAGCAGGCCGCTGGCCAGCGCGAAGTCGGGCGCCGCCGGCGGCCGGTACAGCTGGACATAGACGTTCAGCACCGCGAAGCAGAACGGCACCAGCAGGGCCAGCAGGAACCAGCCGGCCATGTCCGGCGTCGGCAGGGCGCCGGCCGGCACCACCATCACCAGCACGCCGATAACGGCCAGGACCAGGCCGGCGGCCGGCATCGGGTGGAAGCGGCTGGCCCGTGCGGCCAGCGAGACCAGGTAGGTGAAGGCGGGGGTCAGCACGATCAGCAGCGCCGCGATCCCGGTCGGCAGCTTGCCGGAGACGAAGGCCAGCAGCGCAAAGGGAAAGGCGAAGCCCAGCAGGCCGGAGATCAGGTTCGACTTCAGGTGCGGCCAGGCCAGGCGCGGCACCTGGCCCTTGGCCAGGGCGATGGCCAGCACGATCGCGCCGGCGCCCAGGGCATACCAGAAGACATAGGCGGTGGCCGGGATGCCGGCGCGGAAGGCCAGTACGTTGACCGGGAACAGGAAACTGAAATTGAGCCCTGCCAGCAGGATCAGCACCAGATTGCGGACCATGCGCGCGCCACCCTCCCCCTTTGCACAGCGCCGCTCGGCGGGCGGCGTTGTCCCGCGCCCGCCGCGGCGGCTAGGCTGTGCAGCATGACCGCCCGGCCGGCAGGAGGCCAGCCGGGAACCGCCCGCCACCTGGACCAGCCCGCACGCATGCCCGGAAATCCCCGCCACCGCCCGTTCACCGTGCGGCTCGACCCCGACATGATCGCCGACCTGAAGGGGCGACTCGAGCGCATCCGCTGGCCGGCGGAACCGGATGACGAGCCCGGCTGGCTGTACGGCGCCAACCTGGCCTACATGAAGCGCTTCGCCGCCCATTGGCGCGACGGCTATGACTGGGCGGCTGCGGAGGCGCGGCTGAACCGGCACCCGCAGTTCCTGGCGCAGATGGATGCCGGCGCGCATGGCGACCTGCAGATTCACTATGTCCTGCGCGAGGGGCGGGGGCCGGACCCGCTGCCGCTGGTGCTGACCCATGGCTGGCCGGGATCGGTGCTGGAATTCAGCGACATCGTCGATGCCCTGGCCGACCCGGCGGCGCATGGCGGCGACCCGGCCGATGCATTCACCGTGATCTGCCCGACCCTGCCGGGCTACGGCTTTTCCACCGGCCTGAAACGGCCGATCCACCCGCGCGAGATTGCCGCCCTCTGGGCGCGGCTGCTGCGCGACGAACTGGGGCTGGAGCGTGTCTTCGCCGCCGCCGGCGACTGGGGCTCGGTCGTCACCGCCTGGCTGGCCACCGACCATCCGGACCGGGTCGCGGCGATCCACCTGAACATGCTGGCCTTCCGGCCGCTGCTGGACGATGCGCTGCGCGCGACCCTCAGCGCGGAAGAGCTGGCCTGGTTCGCCCGGGTGGAGAAGCGGCTGGCCCGCCAGGGCGCCTACTGGCAGATCCAGGGCACAAAGCCGACCAGCATCGGCTATGCCCTCAGCGACAGCCCGATCGGGCTCGCCGGCTGGCTGGTGGAAAAGTTCCAGGGCGCACCCGGCGCGCCGGCTTCGGTCGAGCCGCCCTTCGCCATGGACGACCTGATCGACAATCTCCTCACCTACTGGATCACCAATTCGATCTCGACCGCGAACTGGACCTACTGGGCGGTCAACAATGCGGAGGCGCCGGGCGGCGGCATCGCGCTGCCCGCCGGCATGCGCTGCGAGGTGCCGACCGGCTTCTTCCTGCCGCCGAAGGACCTGTTTCCGCTGCCGCCGCAGAGCCTGGTGGAGCGGGTCTTCAACGTCACCCATCGCACCGACGCCGCCGATGGCGGGCATTTCGTGGCGATGGACAACGGGCCGGCCTTCGTCGCCGACCTGCGCAGCTTCTTCCGCCGCTATCGCTGACGCGGCTTCAAGCAAACGGGAGCGGACCAATGGGCTTCATGGACGGCAGGCATTGCATCGTGACCGGCGGCGCCGGCAGCCTGGGCCTTGCCGCGGCACGCCGGCTGCTTGGCGAGGGCGCGCAGGTGATGCTGGTCGACCGGGACGAGGCGGAGCTGAAGGAGGCCCGCGGCCGCCTGGGCGAATGGGCGCCGCGGATCGGGCTGCACGCGGCCGACGTGTCGGTGCCGGCGGCGGTGCAGGCCATGATTGCCGCAAGCGTGGACCGGTTCGGGCCGATCGACGCGATCTTCGCCAATGCCGGCATCAACGGGGCGATGGTGCCGATCACCGACTATCCGGAGGAGGTCTTCGACCAGGTGATGGCGGTCAACGTGCGCGGGCCGTTCCTGGCGATGAAGTACGGCTTCCCGGCGATGAAGGACGGCGGCAGCGTGATCGTCACCTCCAGCGTCGCCGGCCTGACCGCCGATCCGGGGATCAGCGCCTATGCCACCTCGAAACATGCGGTGATCGGCCTGGTCCGCACCGCGGCGAAGGAGATGGCGGCGCGGCGCATCCGGGTGAACGCGATCTGCCCCGGGCCGATCGACAACGACTTCCAGGGCGAGCTGGAGGAACGGCTGACCAAGGTTCTGGGGATGGACGCCACCGCCTTCCTGAACGAACGGATCCCGATGGGCCGCCACGGCAGCGCCGACGAGGTGGCGAAGGTGGTGCTGTTCCTGGCCTCCGACCAGTCCAGCTTTTCCACCGGCGGCGTCTTCACCGTCGATGGCGGCATGCACGTGTGAGGCGGGCGGTCGCGCCCGGTCAGTGCGGCGGGAGGACGGCGGTGTCGCACCAGTACTGTTCGGTGCGCTGCATGGTCTCCACCAGCCTGTCGAAAGAGGCTGGCTTGACCAGATAGGTCTGCCCGCCCTCTGCATAGACTTTGCGCACCTGCTCCGGCGCGTCGGCGGTGGAGAGAACCAGCACCGGGATCGATGCGATCCTGGGTTCCGCCCTGATCCTAGCGAGCGCCTCGAAGCCGTTCACCTTCGGCATGTTGAGGTCGAGGAAGATCAGGTCCGGCGCAGGCGCCGTGGCAGCTTCGGCATACCGACCCTGTTGCATCAGGTAGTCGATCAGTTCCTCTCCGTCCGCGACCTCGCGGATGTCGCATGCGACCCCTGCCTCCTGCAGGGCCTCGCGCACCATCTCGCGGTCGTCGGGATCGTCATCGGCGAGCAGGATGACGGGCCTGGTTCTTTTTGCTTTCACGACGTCGGTCTCGCTTTTCTGGCCGCTTCCGAACGCCCGGCTCGCTCTTGTGGCGGTCGCCTGGCACTCCGACGTCGGAGGGGCGTGCCGCTCACCGCTGGGTCGACATTCGCGTCGCTTGTGAAGGCCCGGTGTAATCCCGGAAGTCGCAAGAAATGGTTACCAGATGCTAAGAAATCGTCGTCCGCACATGGCTTCGCGGTGGAAGCTGCCGGATCCAACTCTCAGCCCGGCACCGGCGCGGCGAAGCTCTCGGCCGTGTAGCGGCTGACCTGCATGCTGTCCGACCAGTGGTCGGGCGCCATGCCGGCCTTGCGCTTCAGATGGGCGAGGAAGGTGTCGACATCCTGCAGGTCCTCCCAGACCTGGGGCAGGAAGGTCGCGCGCCTGTCGCCGTCGGCGATGATCAGGCCGTCGACCCCGGGGCGCAGCTTCGCCTTCAGGTCGGCCTCGTCCGCCACATGCAGCGGATGCGGCGGCGACAGGACGGAGATGCCGACGTTCAGGCCCGGCAGTTCCTGCGGGGTCAGCTTCGGGAAGCGCGGATCGGCGAAGGCAGCCGACCAGGCGTTCCAGGCGATGTCGGCGGCCAGCGGCCGGGTCGCGGCCAGCGAGCCGATGCAGCCGCGCAGCCGCCCCTCCTTCTTCAGGGTCACGAAGCAGGCGCGCAGGGTCTGCAGCGGCGGGGAGAAGGTCTCGATCCGCACCTCCGGCCGCTTGCCGCTGCGCAGGCCGGAGCGGATCGCGCGCACCGCCAGGTCGAGCATGGCGTGGCGCTGGCCGACCGCGAATTCCCGGGTGCCGCAGGGGCTGAACGCCCAGGCGCCGTAGCCGACCACCCGGCTGCGGTCGCCGGCGGTGTCGCCGGAATTGCACAGCCCGATCCGGGTGGCGCAGAGGCCGCGATGGCGCGCCATCAGCAGAAGGCCGTTCAGCGGATAGGCGCCGCAGGCGCCATGGCCGTCGATCTTGCCGAAATCCAGCGCCTCGATCCGGCTGGCGGTGGCGGAATCGCGGCCCCGCGCATCGTCATAGCCGTGATAATGGCTGAGGTCGGAGGAGATCACGATCGCGGTCTCCGGCCCGCCCCAGAGCCGTTCCAGCACCTGTGCCACGGCCAGCGGCTCGGTCGGCCCGACCACCAACGGCAGCACGGCGACATCGTCCAGAACCCGCTGCAGGAAGGGCAGGTGCACCTCCAGGCTGTGTTCCAGCGCATGGGCGGCATCCAGCTGGTGCACCTGCGGCATGTCGGCGATCGCGGCGGCAGCCTCGCGGTCCACCCGTACCGGCCCCAGCGGTGTCTGGAAGGCGGCGACCGTCGGCACCGCGATGCCCTGGAAGGCGACCCGGTGCGCCGGGCCCAGCAGGATCACCCGGCGGATCCGGTCGCGCGCCGGGCGCAGCCGGGCATAGGCCTGCGCCGCCAGCGCACCGGAATAGATATAGCCGGCATGCGGCGCGACGATCGCCTTCGGCGCCGGCAGGTCCAGGTCCGGCGCGGCGGCCAGCAGCTCGTCCACCTGCTTGCGCAGGGCGGCCGGCGCGGCCGGGTAGAAGGCGCCGGCCACCGCCGGTTCGCGGATCTCCTGCGCGCCAGGAAGGTGCGGTGCGGTTGCGCTCTGGGTCATGGCGGTCGGTCCGTGATGCAGCCGGGAATGGCGGTGCGATTCCCCTTTGCAAGTATACAGAAAGGTCGCGGGTCCATCAGTGTCCGTCGACCGGGCCCGCTGAATGAGCCCGTTGAACGGCGACAGATGGTCCACATATGTTCGCCATGCAAGAGCCATCGGAGAAAGGTCCCGTCATGGCGGCCCCCCCCCTGGTGCCGCCGCAGTTCCGCGAAGCCACCGTGCCCGGTCGCCACTGGCGCATGCTGGAGGATGGCAGGGTGCAGTGCGAGGTCTGCCCGCGGCTGTGCAAGCTGCACGAGGGCCAGCGCGGCCTCTGCTTCGTGCGGGCGCGGGAGAATGACGGCATCGTCCTGACGACCTACGGCCGGTCCTCCGGCTTCTGCGTCGACCCGATCGAGAAGAAGCCGCTGGCGCATTTCCTGCCCGGCACCCCGGTCCTGTCCTTCGGCACCGCGGGCTGCAACCTGACCTGCAAGTTCTGCCAGAACCACGACATGTCGAAGTCGCGGCAGATGGACACCCTGTCCGGCTCCGCCAGTCCGCTGATGCTGGCGGAGGCGGCGCAGCGCCTGGGCTGCCGTTCGGTCGCCTATACCTACAACGACCCGACGATCTTCCTGGAATATGCGGTCGACACCGCCATCGCCTGCCGCGAGAAGGGGATCCGCAACGTCGCCGTCTCCGCCGGCTATGTCTGCCCGGCGCCGCGGGCGGAATTCTACTCGGTGATGGACGCGGTCAATATCGACCTGAAGGCCTTCACCGAGGAATTCTACCACAAGCTCACCGGTTCCCGGCTGGAGACGGTGAAGGAGACCCTGCAATACCTGGTGCACGACACCGACGTCTGGGTGGAGATCACCAACCTGGTGATCCCCGGCCACAACGATTCCGAGGCGGAGCTGACCGCCATGGCGGAATGGATCATGGGCGCCCTGGGCCCCGACGTGCCGGTGCATTTCTCCGCCTTCCACCCGGACTTCAAGATGATGGACGTGCCGGCGACCCCGGTGGAGACCCTGCTGACCGCGCGGCGCATCGCCCATGAAGCGGGCATCCGCTACGCCTATATCGGCAATGTCCACCATGAGGAGGCGGACAGCACCTGGTGCCACCAGTGCGGGGCGAAGCTGATCGGCCGCGACTGGTACCGGCTGACCCATTGGGGCCTGGACGATACCGGGCATTGCCGCGCCTGCGGTACCGGCTGCGCCGGCCGTTTCGATGGCCCGCCGGGCAATTGGGGCCGGCGGCGCCTGCCGGTGACCCTCAGCGCGCCCGTTCCCGCGGGGTAACGGCCTGCAGGCTGAAATATCCGCCCACAGCGAAGCGCAGCGGGCCTGCGTGCAGTGCAATGCGGCAATGCAAAAATGCGAAAGAGTCGCGTTTTCGGCGTAACGCGTTGAAATTAATTAATTTTAATCTCGTCCGTTCGGCGGTGCCGCAAAATTTTTTGCATTGCACCCTTGGCAAAGGGCTTTTTCGGTGGCAGATTGTGCAGTGCGACACGGGCTTGCCTGGGTCGCTTGCCCTTCTTGGGCGTTTCCTCCCTAAACTTGGGCCGCGCTTGTCGCGGCCCATTTTTTTGTCCGCGGCCAACGGACCTTCATGGCGCTGCCGTGCCCGAATCTCGGGGCGCACGGCCCTTGCCGCCGGGGCGCGGAATTATTCCATCGGTCTCAGATCCGGGTCGCCGCCGACCGCGTATCTCCTGCGAGGCAGGGTCGCGGTCAACCGCGAGGCACGAACCGGGCGGCGTTCACCGATCCTTCATTCCGGCCTGCCAGTCTCTTCCGCGCCGCGACCGGAATGTCTCCGGGCTCACACAGGACATTGTTGAAAAATGGCAGACACGATGAAGTTCGTCGAATTCGGCAAGGCCGATATCGACAACGTCATGGCCAAGATGGATTCCGGCCAGCTGGACAAGCTGGCGTTCGGCGCCATCCAGCTCGATGGCGCCGGCAAGGTGCTGCAGTACAACGCCGCCGAGGGCGCGATCACCGGCCGCGACCCGAAGGCAGTCATCGGCAAGAACTTCTTCACCGATGTTGCACCCTGCACCAACTCGCCGAAGTTCAAGGGCGTGTTCGACCAGGGTGTCAAGAGCGGCGACCTGAATACGATGTTCGAGTACACCTTCGACTACAAGATGAAGCCGACGAAGGTGAAGGTGCATATGAAGAAGGCCCTGGTCGACAACACGTTTTGGGTCTTCGTGAAGCGCCTCTGATCCTGCAAGCCGTGACCGTTCGTTCCGATGCCGCCCCGCCACCATCCTGGTGGCGGGGCCCGGCGGCCCTGACGCGGGTGGTCGGCGACCTTGTCGCAGGCGAGTTCGCCCGCCTGCGGCCCGGGTCGGCGCCACAGCTGCCGCCGCATCCCTGGACGCCGGAGCTGGCGATCGGGGAAGACGGGCTCGGTGCGGATTCCCTCGACCTGCTGGGCCTTGCCTCCGCCCTGGCCGAACTGCTGGAGATGCGGCGAAGCGGCATCGAGGATTATCTCCTGATGCACCGCAGGTTTGGCGACTGGCAGCAGATCGCGGCGGCCGCACTGGAGCGTTTCGATTCCGTCGTCACCTTCCGAACCTCCGGCAGCACCGGGGCCGGGACGTCCTGCAGTCACGATCTGGCGGCACTTGAGGCGGAGGCCGCTTTCCTGGCGACCCTGCTGGGCGGCCGCCGGCGGTTGCTGACCGCGGTGCCCGCGCACCATATCTACGGCTTCATATTCACCGTCCTGCTGCCCCGCCATCTCGGCATCGAGGTGCCGGTCGTGGATCTGCGCGGCCGCTCGCCGGCGGCGCTGGGGGCGGTACTCCAGCCGGGCGACCTGGTGGTCGCGCACCCGGCCTGGTGGTCGGTCGTGCTCCAGGTGGCGCCGGGCCTGCCGGCCGGGGTTGCGGGGACGAGCTCCACCGCTCCCTGTCCGCCGGAGCTGGCGATCGGGCTGCAGGCGCTGGGGCTCGAACGCCTGGTTGAGGTGTTCGGCAGTTCGGAGACCTCCGGCCTGGGCTGGCGGGACGATCCGGACGACGGCTTCGCCCCCTTTCCCTGGTGGCGTTTCGAGGACGGCATCGCCGAGCGCGCGGGCGCGGCCGGCCCGTGCCGCCACGACCTCCCCGACCGGCTTGCCTGGCATGACGGCCGTTTCCTGCCGCAGGGACGCCGCGACCATGTCGTTCAGGTCGGCGGCATCAACGTCTCCCCGGCGCGGGTCCGCGAACGGCTGCTGGCCCATCCGGATATCGCCGACTGCGCGGTGCGGCTGATGCGCCCGGAGGAGGGGCAGCGGCTGAAGGCGTTCATCGTGCCGGCGACCGGTGCGGCCCCGGAGGTGGAACTGCGGCGCAGCCTGACGGCATGGATACAAGGCAATCTGCCGGTCGCGGAGCGCCCGCGTGCCCTGAGCTTCGGGCCTGTCCTGCCCACCGGCGCCACCGGCAAGGCGGCGGACTGGCCGGTTCACGCAGCCTAGATCGACCCCGTTCCTCATCACCGAGCGCCGCGAGCGGGACCGGCCGATGCCGGCCTGCCGGCTGCCGGATCGGTCGCCGCATTGACCGGCCGTTCGCCGCGGCTACAGTCGCCTCCCCCGGCAGCATGAGATCGCCGGCACCATGAGATCGGAATGACAAGGCGCATCGCCCGGTCGGGACAGGGCGCGGTGCCTTCAGGGGGAGGAGAAGTCGATGACGGACGCGCAGACGCGGCGCAGCTTCAAGCTGGTGGAATTCGGCGGGCCGCTGCAGGAGGTGACCGAGGCGCCGCCGCAGCCGGAGGGCAGCCAGGTCCTGCTGAAGGTGCGGGCCTGCGGCGTCTGCCACAGCGACATCCACATCGCCGACGGCTATTTCGACCTGGGCCATGGGCAGAAGATGGACCTGGGCCGCGGCATCAAGCTGCCGCGGGTGCTGGGCCACGAGGTCGTCGGCGAGGTGGTCGCCGCGGGGCCGGAGGCGGAAGGCGTCGCGCCCGGCGACCGGCGCATCGTCTTTCCCTGGGGCGGCTGCGGCCAGTGCCTGCTGTGCCGGCAGGGCAACGAGCATATCTGCGCCCGGCCGCGCAGCCACGGCACCACCCTGGACGGCGGCTTCAGCACCTACCTGCTGGCCGACCATCCGCGCTACCTGGTCGCCTACGACCCGCTGCCCGACGCCTTCGCGGCCACCCTGGCCTGTTCCGGGCTGACCGCCTTCGGCGCGATCCGCAAGGCGGCGCCGGTGGATGCGGACCATCCGCTGCTGATCATCGGCGCCGGCGGACTGGGCCTGGCAGCCGTCGGCCTGGCCCGCGCCGTCTATGGTGTCGGTCCGGTGGTGGCGGAGATCGACCCGGCAAAGCGCCAGGCGGCGCTGGACGCCGGCGCCTCGGAGGCCGTCGACCCGAACGAGGAGGGGATCCGCAAGCGCCTGCTGCAGGCGAAGGAGGGCTTTGCCTCCGCCATCGACTTCGTCGGCGCGCAGTCGACGGCGGAGCTGGGCATGGCGCTGCTGCGCAAGGGCGGCAAGCTGATCGTCGTCGGCCTGTTCGGCGGTGCCATCGAGGTGCCGGTGCCGACCCTGCCGCTGCGCGCGATCGCGCTGAACGGCTCCTATGTCGGTTCCCTGGAGGAATTGCGGGAGCTGGTCGATCTGGCGCGGGCCGGCCATATCCAGCCGGTGCCGCTGGAGACCCGGCCGCTGGACGCGGCGCAGGCCACGCTGGACGACCTGCGGGCCGGCCGCATCCGCGGCCGCGCCGTGCTGACGCCTTAGAGCACTACAAGAAATGGCGGAAACGATGCTGCGACACCAAGCCGTAATCCTAGGCCTTGAGCCTAGGATCCATTCCGCGAACTCCGCGGGATGTCA
Organism: Marinibaculum pumilum; assembly: GCF_042646425.1. Classification (NCBI taxonomy): domain Bacteria; kingdom Pseudomonadati; phylum Pseudomonadota; class Alphaproteobacteria; order Rhodospirillales; family Rhodospirillaceae; genus Marinibaculum; species Marinibaculum pumilum. The sequence goes on along the minus strand of NZ_JBHRTR010000016.1, from coordinate 20,494 downwards.
TGGCTTGCGGAATGGGTTCTCGGGTCTAGCCCGAGAACGACAAGTGTCTACCTAGATTGGGAACGCTTTAGGCCGCTGTCGCTACTCGGCGGCGTTGGGCAGGATCTCGTTCTCGATGGCGCCGCCCAGGTCCAGCGCGCCGAGTTCGCGCACCAGGCGGTCCATCACGGCGCGCAGGCGGGCGAAGTCCGCCGTCCGCTCGAAGCGCAGCTCGTCCATGTAGAGGGCGCGGTTGATCTCCACCTGCAGGGCATGCACGCCTTGCGCGGGACGGCCGTAGTGCTGGGTGTTGAAGCCGCCGGCATAGGGCACGTTGCGGACCACCCGCAGGCCGGCGGCATCCAGGATCGTGGCGGCGGTGTCGATCACGGTCTCCGCACAGGCGGTGCCGTGGCGGTTGCCCAGCACCACGTCCGGGCGGTGGCGGCCGCGGTCGCGGTCGCCCCAGCCGCCGACCGACGGCATCGAATGGCAGTCCAGCAGGATCGCGTGGCCGAACCGGTCCAGAGTGCCGCTCAGCAGCGCCGACAGCGCTTCGTGATAGGGGCGCCAGCAGCTCTCGATCCGCTCCAGCGCCTCGGCGAAGGTCAGCTTTCGGCTGTGGATCTCGTGCCCGACGCTGACCACCCGCGCGATCGTGCCCAGCCCGCCGGCCACCCGCGGGCTGCGGGTGTTCACATAATCGGGCAGGGCGTCGGCAAACATCGTCGGGTCCAGCTCATAGGCTTCCCGGTTCGGGTCGCAATAGGCCCTGGGGAACAGCGCCTGCAGCAGCGGCGCGCCGGCCACCGGCGCATCGCCGAACAGCTCCTCCACGAAACTGTCCTCCGACCGCCGCAGGGTGTCGCGGTCCAGCCGCGACAGGGCGACGAACTCCGCCGGATAGTCGCGGCCGCTATGCGGGCTGGAGACGACGACCGGCAGCACCGGCGCGACGCCGGGATCGACCCGGATCGCCCGGCCCGGGTCCGCGAACGGCGCGTCGGGCGGCGTGTCGGGCGGGGGCCGCCGTTTCGTCATCGGGAACCGGCACCCGGACGGGCCGGGCGGTCGCGCAGGGCGGGGTGGATCATGCTGGAACTCATGCAGGCGATATAGAAGCGGCAGCGGGCAACATCCACTCTTGCATTGCACGCCGCGGGGCGATAGTAGATCCAGCCTTGCCGGCGGGCGCAACCATGCCCCGCCGCTTCTCGCGAGGGACCCGGAAAAGGGTCCCGTCCGGACGGGCGGTTAGCTCAGCGGGAGAGCGTCGCGTTGACATCGCGAAGGTCACTGGTTCAATCCCAGTACCGCCCACCACCTTTCGCTCGCGGAGCGTGCGAAGGATGCCGCGCCGCAGCCCGTAGGGCGAAGGCGGGCGCAGCTTCCGCGAGCTTCGTCTCGGCAAGCCAACCGGAACCGGCCAGAGAAACAAACTCTGGGGGCGGACCCGGCAGGCTCCAACTCCTTTCCCCCCGCGATCCATCCCCCCCACAATCTGTTCCCTGGGCATCGACCGCACCCTTTTCCGCGTGACGCAACAGCCGCCTTATTCCTGTTTGTCGGCCGAGCGCAGCGGTGTACCGTCCTGTCCCGGCTGCAGCGCGAGGGGCAGCGGCCGGGCCTGATCCGGCCCCGGCATGGCCGCAATGCAGCCAATATTCTCCTGCAGGGATAGACCCGAACGCGCCGCCACCCCTGGGGCCTGCGGCGATCGCAGAGGATGGTGCGATGGATGGTCTGAAACTGACGCTTCGGCCGCGTGGCGGGGTCGCCGGGGGCGAGATGGTCTTCGCCGGCGACAAGCTGCACTCGATGACCTTCGTAGAGGGCCTGTCCGGGCAGCCGATCCGGATCGACGGCGCCTTCCAGGAGGCTGAGGATTTCGTCGACCAGGCGCGGATGGACATGACCGACCCGCAGCCCGGGCCGCTGCGCGACCTGGCCTGGCCGCACGGCCTGCCCTTCGTGCTGGACACGCCGCAGCCCTATTACATCTGGGCGCAGGTCGGCATGGAGGCCTACAAGTTCCCGCTGCTGATGGGGAACGAGACGACGGGCGGGCTGACCGACGCGCCGGCGACCCTGCAGATGGGTGGCCGCCTGGTGCATGGCATCGTGCTGTTCGCCGCCTACAAGGACGAATGCGTCGGCGACCGCCGCACCCTGGAGGTGCTGATCGGCCCCTGGATCGCGCTGTTCGGCTATTCCCGGCGGCGCCGGGTCTGGAAGGGCACCGCCGCGGACATCCTGGAGACCATGGTGCAGGAATATGGCAATGCCTATGGCGGCGCGCCCACCACCCACTGCAACCTGAAGGACCTGAGCCGGCGCGACTTCAGCGTTCAGATGGACGAATCCGACCTGGTTTTCCTGATGCGGGTGCTGGAACGCGACAACATCTTCCTGAACTTCCGGCACGATTCCCAGGGCACGCATATCACGCTGTGCCAGGACAATGACGACGCCAAACTGGACGTGCTGGACGGCCGGCCGATGCGGCTGTCCTACAACCGCGACGACATCGTGGAGCTGATGGACGATGTCGTCACCGATGTCGGCATGCGCTCCCGCCTGGTGCCCAACCAGTACATGATGCGCGACTACAACCCCCAGAACGCGGCCGCCCGGCTGGTGGCGCAGTATCCGGCGGACAAGGGCGTGCACCAGGTCTACGACTATCCTGGCGGCTTCCAGAAGCTGACCAGCGGCGTCGACACCATGGCGAAGCGGCGGATGAACGCCTTCGCCCACCAGAAATGGTTCCTGCGGGTGGAGAGCATCTGCCCCGACATGATGCCGGGCGCGGTGCTCAGCCTGCCGCTGGAAGGGGCGGAGCGCCTGCCCGGGATCGGGCCGGGCGACCGCTTCATGGTCTGCCTGGTACGGCACGAACTGCGCCGCCGCCGTCCCGACGGCGCCGGCATCTTCCGCAATGTGTTCGAGGCGCTGCGCACCGACGTGCCCTTCAGCCCGTCGCCACTGCCGGACCGGCCGCCGCTGCAGGTGCCGCAGATCGCCAATGTCGTCGCCGAGCCGGAGAGCGAGCTGGTCGACATCGACAAGGATGTCCATGCCCTGATCGTCTTCAAGTGGGACGACCAGGCGAAGCCGTCGCCGGTGCGGGCGCGCATCGGCCAGCCCTGGGCGGGCGCGCGCTGGGGCACCATGAACTGGCCGCGCAACGGCGACGAGGTGCTGGTGGAGTTCATCGACGGCGATCCCGACCGGCCCTGCATCATCTGTTCGCTGTACAACAGCCGGGCGAAGCCCGCCTATCCGCCGCCGGCACAGACCCACAACATGCTGCCGCAGCCGGTGCAGAACCGCCTGATGACCGGGCTCACCGATCGTGGCGGCAACGGCATGCTGATGTACGACAAGCGGGACGAGGAACTGCTGCTGGTCAGCGCGAAGGAGCGCCGCGGCGACTTCACCGGCGGCGATTTCGAGGACATCACCTTCGGCGACCGGTCGCTGCGGGTCGGCGGCGACCTGGACCTCAAGGTGATGGGCAATTTCAACATCACCGTCGGCGGCACCGTCACCATCGAGATGTTCGACGGCGCCTTCGTGCGTGCCAACAAGGGCGTGCATACGACGATCAAGGACGGTACCGTCGACAAGCCGAGCCTGCTGGATATGCCCGACGGGCAGGGGAACGGCGCCGCCCCGGCCGGACAGGGCGATGGCGGCCAGGACGATGGCGGCCACGACCAGGGTGATAGGGGCTAGGTCACCAGGGATCAGGTCACCAGGGATCGGAGACGAAGATGGTATTCGCCTGCAATTCGCTGCCCGGCCAGCACACGGCCTTTCCCGATACCTGCAACACCGTCGTCGGGCCGGCCACGGTGCCCTTGCCCTACCCGAATCTGGGGACCGCGACCCTGGCTGTGCCGCCTTCGCCGAACGTGGTGATCGCGGTGGCGCCGGCGCATACCATCGCCAGTTCCGAACCGGTGACCAACGGCGACCAGCCCGGCGTGTCCGGCGGCGGGGCGGTGGCGGGCGGCGGCGTCTCGCTGCCCAGCCGGTCGGTGATGGGCTGCGTCGGGATCAACGTGAACTTCCTGCCGGCGCGCAACAGCCTGAAGCCGACGATGCAGAACAACATCAACGCGCCCGGCGTCACCGGCGCGGTGCCCTGCCAGCCCTTCGTGCTGTTCCTGCGCTGACAACGCAGATCGTTGAAACAGAAGCGGCCGCCCTCGTGAATGGGGCGGCCGTTGTCGTTCCGGCATCGGGCGCGCGTCAGGTCTTGTTGCGGTTGAGCGCCACCCCGTTGCTGTTGGCGACGGCATTGACGCTGGACGCGCTGCTGTCGTTGTCGGAGCCGCTGGCCTTCATCAGGCCGACGGCGACCAGAAGGTCGGTCTTGTTGATCGACTTCTTGTAGGCGGTGGTCTTGTTGTCCATCGCGCCTGTCTCCCACTCCTTGCCCTCGGTCTTCTCGGCGACCAGCACCGGATGGACCGTGATCCCCAGGGTCGGGTTCAGGTTCAGCTTGAACGACATGTTCTGCTGCAGCGCCAGCAGCGCCGCGGCCGCCGCGATCAGGGCCGCATAGGAGCTGATCTCCACGGCGGTATCGCCGGTCTTGGTGTCGCTCTTGAGCGACGTCACGGCGGTCACCCCGGCGATCGTGCCGGTCAGGGCGGCGATCACTGCGGCAATCTTCTTGCCATCGGCCCCCAGCAGCGCGGGATTCCAGGCGATCTGCACGACCCCGGGCACGGCCTCCGCGCTGGCGGCGACCTTCAGGCCGAAATTCGCGCCCACCTCCAGCTCCGCCGCCAGCGGCGTCCAGGTGAAGCTGCTTTCCTTCGATTCCTCGGCCTTGAACGAGAAGGGACCGGCGCTGGCGGCGAACTTGCCCTTTTCGTCCGTGACCTTGGTCGGGAAGCGGAATCCTGTCTTCTTGTCGAACTTGAAGACGCCGTTATGCGCCATCTTGGTCTTGTCGGACACCCTGAACCAGGGCGAGCCGCTACCGAGTGCCTTGACCATTTCCGGACCTTTCCGCCTGCCGGGGCCTGGATCGGCTTGTTGTCTGGTCCGAACGGACGCAGGCCGCTCTAGCCTTCCGCCCCGCCGCCATTGACCGTCACTTCGACATTGTTCTCGTTCTGGTCGCCGTTGCTGTCCGTGTCGACGACGGTCGTCGAGATTTCCGAGACATCTTCCTTGTCCTCCTTGGCGTCCTGCTCCGCCTTCACGCCGCGGGCGGCCAGCCGCTCCTTCGCCTTGTGGTAGAGGGCGGCGGGGTTGAGCTCGATGGAGCTGGACAGGTCCATCTTCACCGTCTTGCGGGCGCCCTTGATGGCGATGTCCAGCTTGGCCGGGCCCTGCAGGCCGGCGGAGGCCGGCCCCCAGGAGATGGAGTTCTTGTGATTGATGGAGGTAACCGCCTTGAAGCCGTAAACCGACATGGTGTGGCTGGTGCCGATCGAGGCGCCGAAACTGATCTTCGGACCCTCGAAGGTGAAGAACTCCACTTCGCCGGGATCCTCCTCCGGCTTGTCGGCGGCGGCCAGCGCGCTGCTGGTGTTGACCTGGACCATGTGCGGTTCTCCCGGCGTGGTGCTCAGACGGTGTTGCCGGTGGAGACCCGGCCGCCCAGCTGATTGCGGTTGCCCGAGGTCACGTTGCGCATCGCGCGGGCGCGGGTTCGGTTGCCGCGGGTGGCCGTGCGGGCTGCCGCGGCGATCACCTTGGCGCCGATCGCGTTGACGGTGGAGGCGACATTGTCGTGCTCCACCAGCGCCGTCTTCAGGGTGATCGGGTTGCCGTCGATCTTCACCTTCTCGCTGCCGGCGGCGGAATACTCGACCGAACCGATGGTCAGGGCCCAGACCTCCGCAGAGATCGCCGGCCCGATCTTGGTCGAATAATCGCCCGACAGGGTGACAGAGAACTGGAAGCCCGCCTCCACCGAGGTCTCGGCCGACATCTTGGCGCTGCCCTTCAGCAGGTTCAGGCTGAGCTTGATGTAGTTGTAGCCAAGCGAGGCCTCCTCGTAGCCCAGCAGGCCGTTGCTCTCTTTCTCCGCCATGCCCCGTTCCTCCCGCCGTCCTGCCGGCCGTTGCCCGGGATGACCCCGCGAAAGCCCTGTTTCGGCCATATTGCCCGGTACTATGATGCACCGTGTCGTCGCCGGACGGTCATCATAGTCCGCCAGGATTGGGGTGGAATTTTGACCATCGGCCCGGCGGCGGATTGAAAAGGTGCGGGGCAGGGGAGCGTTGCGGGGATGCTGATCCGGAAGCCGACAAAGCAGGCGATATCCTATCGCTTCTTCGCGCACCGCAAGCGGCCCTATATCTGCGTCTGCTCGCTGTTCTTCTTTCCCTTCGACAGCCCCCGCGACCTGGAGACCGAGCAGGAGATGTGGCCCTTTGCCGCCGGCAAGCTGGGCCAGCTTCCGCTGGAGGAATCGCTGCCGAAGGGGGCGGCGGAGGTCCTCGCGATCGGCGATTGCCACGCGCCGGAAGGCACCACCCTCCGCGAGGCGGAGGTCGGCATCCGCCTCGGCGCCGTGGAGAAGCGGCTGAAGGTCACCGGCCGCCGGATCTGGCGCCACAAATGGGACAATCTGTATCAGGCCAGCGCGCCGGAGCCGTTCACTTCGGTGCCCCTGTCCTGGCAGTCCGCGTTCGGCGGCAATGGCTTTGCCGCCAACCCGCTGGGCCGCGGCTTCGTGGCGGAGGCGCTGTCGGCGGAGAATGTGCGGCTGCCGCAGGTGGAGTATCCGGGCCAGCCGGTCACCGATCCCGACAGCCGGCCGAAGCCGGCGAGCTTCGCGCCGATCGCCGCCGACTGGCCGCAGCGCACCGCGCGCTACGGCGATTACGGCGCGGCCTATCTGCAGGGCGGGCATTTCCCCGGCCTGGCGGCGGACACCGACTTCAAGGCCTTCAACCGCGCCTCCGCCGACCAGTGGCAGAAGGACTGGTTCGCCGGCGACGAGCGCTACGCGGTCCTGGGCATGCATCCCGGGCGGCCGAGGATCGAGGGACGCCTGCCGGAGATCCGTGCCCGCTGCTTCCTGGACATTGCCGACGGCAAGGGCGGCCTGCGCCTGGCGGAAGTGCCGCAGAACCTGGACACGGTCTGGCTGTTCCCCGGCGACCTGCGGGGCATCCTGGTCTATCGCGGCGCGAAGGAGCTGGCGACCCCGCTGGGAGACGAGATCGCGCACATGCTGTTCGCCTATGAGCGCATGGGCACGGCGCCGCGACCGCTGGAGCATTACGCGGCGGAACTGCGGCGCCGGGTGGACCCGAAGGCGAGCGCGGCGATCCTGACCTACGACACCGGCCTGAAGCCGGAGGACGAGGGCGACCCCCCGCCGGACCCGCGGCTGGTGGTGCGGATGAAGGACTTCGCGAAGGATCCGGCGCCGGCCCTCGCGGCCCTGCTGGCCGCGCAGGACGGCATCCTGGCGGAGATGCCGGAGGCGGTGCAGGCCGGCATCCGCGCCGCCCAGGACGAGATGGCGGCGAAGGTCGCCCTGCCGCCCGAAGTGGCGGCCCTGCAGGACATGGTGCTGGACTTCAACCGGCCGGAAAGCCTGGACGGTACTGCGCTCACCCAGAAGATTGAGGCGGCGTCGGAGGCGCTGAAGCAGCAGGCGCAGGGCCTGGTCGCCGAACATGTGCCGGCGCATGACGCGATGCGGTCGCAGCTGCGCGACCGCGCCGCGCTGCACGGCTTCGACTACGATGCCTTCGAGAAGAAGCAGCTGGAGGACGCGCAGCGCCCTCTGGCGGAGATCTGGGCGGACGGCAAGGAGAAGTACTTCGCCGCCAACAAGCGCTTCGAGGAGCATGACGAGGAGCTGCGCAAGCTGTTCGCGGAGCTGCGCGAGGAGGCCGACAAGGTCGATGCCCAGATGGCGTCGATGGATGCCGATATCCGGGCCGCCGATCGTGCGGTCGGCCATATGCTGCCGCTGCCCGCCGCCCCGTCGATGGAGAAGGCGGCCTTCGCCCGCGCTGCCCTGGACGAGGCCCTGACCCGTGGCGAGAAGCCGCCCGCCAGCCTGGTCGGCGTGGACCTGGCCGGCATGGACTTCTCCGGCCGCGACCTGGAGGAGATGGATTTCCGCGGCGCGAACCTGCGCGGTGCGGATTTCCGCAAGGCGAAGCTGGCGCGGGCGAGCTTCGCGCAGGCCGATATCGCGGGCGCCGACTTCACCGGTGCCGACCTGACGGAGGCGAACCTGGCAAAGACAAGTGCGACCGGGACCCGCTTCACCGGCGCCGACCTGACCAAAGCCAATTGCGGCGCGATGAACGGCGCCCGGGCGGCCTTCGACACCGCACGGCTGAACGGAACCGGCTTCGGCCAGGCGCTGCTGCCGGGTGCCAGCTTCACCGGCGCGGTCCTGCAGGACCTGGTGTTCGAGGAGGGCGACCTGAGCAGCGCCGGCTTCGTCGAGGCGGCGCTGACGAAGGTGATCTTCTCCGGCACGCCGCTGCCGGGGGCGGATTTCAGCCGCGCGACCCTGGCGACCGTCCTTGTGCAGAACGGCAGCACCGAGGGCGCGCGCTTCGACGGCGCCGTACTGGACCAGTTCGGCGTGCAGGGGGAACCGGCGACCCTGCGCAAGGCCAGCTTCGTCGGCGCGCGGATCGCCACCTGCTCGCTGCGGCTGGCGGACCTGACCGGCGCCGACTTCACCGGTGCCGTGGCCGATGGCGTCGACTTCTCAGAGACCCGGATCCGCGCCACCCGCTTCGAGGAGGCGGTGGCGCGCGGCGCCATCTTCACCAAGGCGGAGATCGTGCAGTCCAGCTTCGCGCGCGGCAATTTCAGCAATGCCATCTGGCTGGAGGCCCGCATCGACAGGACCGATTTCGCCGGTGCGGTGCTGTACGGCGGCAACTTCCTGAACGCGGCGATGACCGACAACGGCTTCAAGGGCACGAACACCGCGCGCTCGACCCTCACCGGGATGGGACGGTCATGACCGAGCGCAGCGACAGCGCGGCGGCCGGCGCGGCCGCCCGCCCCTTCGACTTCCTGAACCCGCCGCAGCTTTTCGGCCGGGCGGAGATCGAGAGCCAGCTCGCCGTCGCGCCGATGTTCTCGGAGGTGGCGATCCGCGATACGGCGCTGGCTGGCATCGCAATGCAGACCGGTGTCTTCAGCGAGGTGGTGCTGGAGCGGGTCGACTTCGCCGGCGCGGAGCTGACGGCGGTGGCGTTCAGCAAGTGCCGCTTCGCCGGCTGCCGGTTCTCCGGTGCGCAGCTGCTGAGCATTGCCTTCAACGAATGCGAGTTCGCCGATTGCGACTTCCAGGGCGTGCTGCTGGATGTCTTCACCATCGTCGATTGCCGCTTCGCCGGCTGCGACTTCCGCGGCACCCGCTTCCGGACCGACGCCGTGACCGGCTCCGCCTTCGCCGGCTGCCGCTTCGACGGCGCCGACCAATGGTGCACCGTCTGGCAGGACTGCGACCTGCAGGACCAGTCCTGGGCCGGCGCCAGCCTGTACTGCACGATCCTGTCGAAGGGCAACATCGCCGGGCTCGACCTGAGCCGCGCGCAGCTGGAGCGCTGCATCGTCCAGGAGGCCGATATCCGGCCGCTGAAGCTGTCGGCCACCGGCATGAAGACCGTCGCCTTCCAGAAATGCACCCTGGACGACATGGACTTCGCCGGCTGGAAGCTGGAGCAGCTGCAGTTCCTGGACTGCAGCATGAAGCGCATCGACCTGTCGGGCGCCAGCATGGCCCATTGCGGCTTCGCCGGCGCCGACCTGGAGGGCGGCAATCTGGGCAAGGCGATAGCCGAGGGCTGCAACTTTGCCGGCGCCAAGATGTCGGGGGCGAACCTGGACGGCATCGTTGCGCCGACGGCTTCCTTCGCGAAGGCCGACCTGGCGGGCGCCCAGGTGAAGGGGGCCAGGCTGCAGACCGCCTTCATGGAAGGCGTCCAGGCGCGCGGCGCCAGCTTCGCGAAGGCCGACTTCCGCCATGCGCTGATGGCCAATGCCGACCTGACCGACACCGACCTGCGGGACGCGGATTTCGGCTGGGCCGATCATCACCGGATCAAGACCGAAGGCGCGCGTACGGACGGCAGCGCCACGAAGGGCGTGCGCGGCACCGACAAGGACCGGCTGCA
>NZ_JBHRTR010000016.1:0-10259 GCF_042646425.1 Marinibaculum pumilum | reverse complement strand
CCCGGCCGGCGGCTGACGCCGCCGGCCAGAGCGGGAGAAAGAGCATGGAACGCAAGGCACGGACGGACCTGACCCTGGCGGGCGCGGTCTACATCCTGCGGGTGGCCGAGGGCGCGGATGCGACCGGCCCGGTCGTCCTGGACACGCCGGACGGCCCGCGGGAGGCCGATGTGGCGGTGAGCTGCCTGGTGCGGCCGGAGCCGGGGGACGAGGTCTCCGCCCTGGTCGACGGCGCTGGCCGGCCGATCGTGCAGGCGATCCTGCGCCGCCCGGGCGGCGGCCCGCTGACGGTGACCACGGCGGAAGGGCTGACCCTGACCGTCGGCGCCACCAGCCTGCACCTGGATGCCGAGGCCGGCGCCGTGCTGGCCAGCGACAGGATGATCGCGCTGGCGGGGGAGAGCGTCGACGTCCGCGCCGCCCGCGCCTTCGCCAGCCTGGGCACCGCGGTCTGGCGGGCGCAGACCGCCTATGCCCTGGTCGGCCGCCTGATGACCGCCGCCGACAGCCTGGTCACCCAGGCCGGCCAGCTGCTGACCCGCGCCAAGGTCAGCATCCGCTCCGCGGAGACCCTGGACAAGACCGACGCGCCGCTGGTGGAGATCCGCGGCCACAAGGGGGTCAGCATCTATGGCGAGACTTCCGCCAGCCTGAACGCCGGCGAGGATGTCCGGGTCAACGCCAAGCGGATCAATATCGGCTGAGGCGGGGGACGGGTCGCGGCCGCCCGTCACACTTCGTTGCCGACGGGCCCAAAGCTGAGTCAACCCGGCCGGCGGCCTCAGTTCCTCAGCGGACTCAATCCCCCAGCATCCGCTCCAGCGACCGCGCCGCCGCGGCGACGGCGCTTTCCCAGTCGCCGGCGCGGGCCTGCCGGAAGGCGGTGACCGTCGGGTACCAGATCGGCGCGCCGTCCTTCTGCGCCCAGCGCCATTCCGGCATGTGCGGCAGCAGCACCCAGGCACGCAGGCCCATCGCGCCGGCCAGGTCGGCGGCCGGGCCGTCGACCGCGATCACCAGGTCGACGGCGGCCAGTGCGCCCGCCAGGGCCGACGGGCTGTCGACATGCTGGCCGAGACGGGTGACCAGGCCGCCCTGCGCCAGCTCGTCGAGCTCGTTCTGCGCCGGCCCGAACTGCAGGCTGACGAAGCGCACGTTCGGCACCTGCAGCAGGCGCTCCGCCTGCTGCAGCGGCAGCGCGCGCTCGTCGCCGGGATCGCGGCGGCCCTCCGGGCACCAGAGCAGGCCGATCGTCGGCAGGTTGGCGATGCCGGCCAGCGCGGACAGCCGGTCCTTCCATGCCTTTGCGGCGGCCGGCGGCGGGGTCAGGTAGGGCACCGTCGCGCCGGGATCGGCCAGCGCGCCCGGCAGCAGGCCGGGCAGGGCGCCCAGGCGCTGGATCGCGTCGCAGGGAATGTCCGCGCCGTCGCCGACGGCGGCGACCGCGTCGATGCCCGGCACCTGGCCGGCCAGCGGCCCCAGACCGCGGAAGTCGAGGAAGGTGATGCGCGCGACCTTCTCCCGCGCCGCCGCGACGAAGCGGAACATCAGGAAGGTCAGGGATTCGTCCGGTTCCGGCGCCAGGACCAGATGCCCGCCCTGCGGCAGGTCGGCCGCCAGGGGGCCGCCGTCCCAGGCGGGCTCCGCGCCTTCCAGACGGCCGAAGGGCGATTGCGCGGCCACCTCCGGCAGGTCGTACATCGCCGCCAGGTTGGCCAGCCCGTCGGCCAGGCGGCCGCCGGCCAGCTGGATCCGCCCCTTGTGCATGCGCGCCGCGGCATTGCCGGGGTCCAGGGTCAGGGCGCGGTCCAGCGCGGTGTCGGCCTGCTCGATCCGGCCCTGACGGTGCAGCAGGGCGGCCAGGTTGGCCCAGATCAGCGGGTCCTGCGGCCGCAGCTCGGTGCCCCGATGCAGGTGGGCGATGGCGGCGGCCGGGCGGTCCTCGTCGACCGCGATCTGCGCCAGGGCCAGTTCCGCCGGCAGGAAGCTGGCATTCACCTGCAGCAGGCTCTCCAGCACCTTGCGCGCATCGCCGCGCCGGCCCAGGGCCAGCAGGCATTCGGCGAAATTCTGGTGATAGTCCAGCAGGTGCGGCGCCAGGATCAGCGCCATCTCCGCCGCGTCGCGGGCGCCTTCCGGGTCGCCGGCACGGCGGCGCAGGGTGCAGATGTTCAGCCAGGCGCCGTGCAGGTTGGGATCGCAGTCCAGTGCCCGGCGGAAATCCGCCTCCGCCGCCGCGGCGCTGCCCTCGGTGTCCAGCACCATCCGCAGCATGCCGAGATTCAGATGGCCGCCGCCATAGTCCGGCGCGACCTCCGTCGCGCGGCGGAAGCAGTCCAGGGCGTCCTCGATGCGGCCGATGCCCATATAGGCGCCGCCCAGGTTGACCAGCTGCACGGGATCGTCCGGTTCCTCCGCCAGCAGGCCCTCGTAGGTGCGGATCGCCGACTCGTAGTCGTTGGTCATCAGGTACAGCGCGCCGCGGTTGACCCGCATGTCGGGATGGTTGGGGTTCGCCTCCAGGCCGCGGCGCAGCAGGGCCATCGCCTCGTCCGCGCGGCCCATCTGCATCAGCACGCTGACCATGCCGTTCACCGCGTCGGGGTGGGTCGGGTGGGCCTCCAGCACCTGCCCGAACAGGAACGCCGCCAGGTCCGGCCGGCCGGCATCCAGATGGGCCTTCCCCTTCTCCACCGCGACGGCGAAGTTCACGATCGGCATGTCTTTCCGTTCCCCTGGCTGCAATCGAATCGTCCGGCGGCCGCGCCGTGCCCCGGCGGGCAAGGTACATACACGCAGGCCGGCCGAAGGGCACCGGCCGCGGCACCGGACCGGTGCGATATGATCCCGCAATCTGGGCCTGAGATGGGCGCCGGGATGGCCCTGCCGTGATCAGCGGCTCGTCCCGGCCGGCGGGCCGGGCTAGGCTCCCGCCGCATCGGCAATGGGGGGAACGGAATGGCGGGCGATGCCGCGGGCGCGGTGGGGGCGCATGACCATCTGGACCGGTCGGCAGTCCTTCTGGTGGTGCTGCTCTGCGCCACCTGGGGCTTCTACCAGGTCTCGGTGAAGGTGGCGGTGGAGGGGATTTCGCCGGTGCTGCAGGCCGGCCTGCGCTCCGCCGGGAGCTGCGCCCTGCTGATGCTCTGGGCGCGGGCCCGGCGCATCCCCCTGTTCGACCGCGACGGCAGCCTGTGGTGGGGGCTGGGCGCGGGCCTGCTGTTCGCCCTGGAATTCATGCTGATCTACTGGGGGCTGAGCTACACCTACGCCTCCCGCTCCGTGCTGTTCGTCTACATGGCGCCGTTCGTGGTGGCGCTGGGCGCCCACTGGCTGATCCCGGGCGAGCGGATGAATGTCGCCAAGGCCGCCGGCCTGGCCGCCGCCTTCTGTGGCATCGCCCTGGCCTTCGCCGACGGCCTGCGCCTGGCGGAGGGGGAGGAATGGATCGGCGACCTGATGTGCCTGGGCGGCGCAATCGCCTGGGGCGCCACCACCGTGCTGATCAAGGGCAGCCCCCTGGTGCGGGCGCGGGCGGAGAAGATCCTGTTCTACCAGCTGGCCGTCTCCGCCCTGGCGCTGCCGCCCCTGTCGCTGGCGATGGGGGAGCCCGGCATCGTCGCGGCGACCCCGCTGGTGCTGGGCGCGCTGGCCTTCCAGATCGTCGTGGTTGCCTTCGCCAGCTACCTGGCCTGGTTCTGGCTGATGCGCAGCTATCCGGCGGCGCACCTCTCCGCCTTCACATTCCTGACCCCGGTCTTCGCCGTCCTGGCGGGCATCCTCTTGCTGGGCGAGCCGCTGACCCCGGCGGTCGTCGCCGCGCTCGCCCTGGTGGCGCTGGGCATCTGGCTGGTGAACCGGCCGCGGCTATACAGCTAGTGGATTAGCCGAGACAGAGGAATCCCTTTTGGGATTCCCAGAAGGCGTCCGGCATGCGAGTCTGGGGCATGCGCACAGGAATATCGATCAGCCTCAACGATGCCGACCGTCGGCGGCTCGAAGCCGTCGTCGCGGACCGCAACTCGCCGCAGAAGCATGTCTGGCGTGCCCGGATCGTGCTGCTGAGCGCCGATGGCGTCGGGACGAATGCCGTCATGGCGGCGACCGGCACCTCCAAGACCACAGTCTGGCGGTGGCAGGCGCGGTTCATGGAAGCCGGTGTCGAAGGTCTTCTGCGCGACAAGACCCGCCCGCCCGGCACGCCGCCGGTCGCCGATGATCGTGTGGCCGAGGTTGTACGGCTGACCCTGGAGGCTCCTCCGCACGAGGCCACCCACTGGACAGCGCAAGCGATGTCCAATGCGGTGGGGCTCGCGGTGTCGACGGTCCAGAAGATCTGGAAGGCTCACGGCCTGGCTCCCCATCGGTGGCGCAGCTTCAAGCTGTCCAACGATCCAGCCTTCGTCGAGAAACTTCATGACATCGTCGGCCTGTACGTTGCGCCTCCAGTTCACGCCGTGGTCCTCAGCATCGACGAAAAGTCCCAGATCCAGGCTCTCGACCGCACCCAGCCCGGGCTGCCGCTCAAGAAAGGGCGCGGTGCGACCATGACCCACGACTATAAGCGCAATGGGACCACCACGCTGTTTGCTGCGCTGAACGTGCTGGAGGGCACCGTCACCGGCCGAAACATGCAGCGCCACCGGCATCAGGAGTTCATCCGCTTCCTCAATGCGATCGAGCGCGACATCCCGGCCGGCAAGGTCATCCATGCCATCATGGACAACTACGCAGCCCACAAGACGCCGGAAGTCCGCAGCTGGCTGGCGCGCCACCCGCGCTGGACCTTCCACTTCACACCCACATCCAGTTCGTGGCTGAACGCCGTCGAAGGCTTCTTCGCCAAACTCACCCGCAGGCGGCTGAAACATGGCGTGTTCCATTCGGTGCTCGACCTCCAGGCTGCCATCAATCGCTTCGTCGACGAGCACAACCAAGCCCCGAAGCCCTTCGTCTGGCGCGCCGATCCGACCGAAATCATCGCTGCGCGGGCACGAGGGTTCCAAGCGTTGGAGTCAATCCACTAGGTTGTGCTGAGACGGGATTCATTTGAGTATGGAGGTGAGATCGGAATATAGAATTTAGTATGTCGAAAGATAACTGATAATTTTTTTGATATCTTCGCCAATACTATTTTGAGGAATTTTCGAAGCTAAAAATTTTGCATCTCTATCTTTATTATAGTTTAAAGAAAAATTCTTCATCAAACGATCTAGAATCAGAGAGCCGGGAGCGCGTTGTTTGCATGATTCAGGCCAGACTTTGTCCAAATCAGAAGAAATTTTTCCAGAGATTTCCGTTATAGAGCTTTTTATCTGCTCTAGGTACTTTATAGAATCATCGATTTTCTCAACATAGTTTGCACCTTGCATTCTGTTTGGATACATCGGTGCTAGGAGTTTTTTATGAATTAGCATGTCAATTACTTTATCTTTCATCTCCATAGATTCTTTTTCCAAAAGTTTCTCAATTTCCAGAACATCTTCAATTCTATTTTTTTGGTTTGTTGTTGACGATTTATGGTTTATGAGTTGCATGATTGCGTTTGAGTCAAGCAAGTAATTTTCAATTTCTCTGCAATTCAGTGTAAAAATTTTTGCATTATTCCCAAAGTTATTTTGTATTTTTTGTAATTCTTGCTCTTCTTTTTCATCTCTATCAATTATAAAACAAGCCGGAACGTTTCTTTTTTTCATTATTTCTATCAAGTCAGTCGAATAAAATGCCGATATGTTGCTGCTAACCCCTAAGTATACAAATCCGATGTTTCTTGAAGAAATATTTACCTCCAATGTTTTTGCAAATTCTCGTATTATTGATTCATCGGAGGGGCCTTCTACAAAAACTAGTCTGTCAAACATTAAAACTGAACTGGGCCGCAGACCTATTTCTGATGGGATTTTCACAATATCATCTTGTTGCACGGTATTTTTTACAAATGTGCCATTTTCGTCTTTGGAGACAACGTAGACATTTTGCGTTTCCGTGGTATCTATGAAATTTGTTGAATGTGTCGCGACGAATATTTGCGATATATTTGATTTTTCTGAAAGATATCTATGCATAACATTCTCAAGACCAGGGTGTAAATGAACTTCTGGTTCTTCTACTAGTACTATTTTTGGGGAAAGTAACTCTACATCCAAAACAATTCGAAGAGCTTCTCGAATTCCTGCTCCATTGGCGTCGACAAGAAAATCATCTATATCCATTTCAGCATTTCTCGAGGCGCGCCTGCGTGGCATAAATGCCAAATTATCGTCATCCTCAGCTTCGAATGCATCGACTGAAACACCTAGAAGCGACTGGACAGTACTTTGTAGCGCGGTTAAGCGGGCTGGACCGCCTCGTGTTGTCTTCAATCTCAAAAGTTTAAGGGCCTCAGCATTTCCTATTGGCTCTCTGTTTTCAGTGAAATGAAGCGGCGCACATTCCGAAATATTCTCCAGTATATGAACGCAAAATTGAGGGGGTTTACTTACCGATCCCGAATATGTGACGATATTTTCAGGCAGAGGCTTCATTCCGAGGGCGTCGATTTGAGATTCCAAATCTGCGCGAATGTCATTAGATTTCTGTAAGAATTCCTCAGAACTTTCAGACTCCGCGGCAATTTTTTGCAGTCTCTTAGCTGTATTAGTTTCCCTAGCTTTTCCAAAAATATTGCCAATTATGTATCTGGGATAGTCATCTTCATCGTCTTCCCAAACAGCGCGGGTTTCAAGCCGGTCGAAAGCCTCAATAAACTTTTCTAACTGAAATTGTAAATTTTCTAACTCTCTTTCATTTTTAATAATATGCAAGGCCGCCTCGAATGATACGCTCATGAGGCTTGTTCCCGTTAAGACAATCTCGTTATTGTCGACCGAAACATTTCCGAAAGATATATCATGAACATAAATCGAAATCCTTCCATCTATATATATCCCTTTAAGGAAAATAGATAGAGCGTTTTCCTTTCTAAGATTGGCAATCGCTTTTTCTACTCCTTCGTATTCATTTATAATTGCATCGCATATCGAATTAGAAAATGCTTCGTCTATATCTAATTCCACAGCAATAGAGATCGGATTTTCCAAATTACGGCCAAAAAATTCGTCCTTCGGGCGGCCGCGACCTGCCCAGACAGAACTTATATGTCTATTTCTAGAATGTTGAAAAAACAAATCAATAGCAGACAAAATATTTGATTTTCCAGAATTGTTACGGCCAACGATGATATTTAAATTAGAGCAATTTTCCAAAATTGCTTGATTTATACTACGATAGTTCAAAATGGCAATTTTTGATATTTTGTGTCTCATTCTTGGTCCCTTCGGACGGATTGGCTGTTCGAAGAAAGCGTAGAGCCAAAGATTGAGTTGTCGCAATAGGTGGTTGCCACCAATGCGATCCTGATCATAAGATTTTTTGGCGGCCGAGTACCCTGGGGGAATCTCAAAACTCGCCATCGCGGGTCTCACCCAGTGACGATTTACAGAAGTTGGTTATTGAGCGGACTTTCATCTGGGAAACTGACGCGTAGGAATTGGCGTTCGCATGTGAGTGTGGCTAGGTGAGCTAGGCTTTGTGCCCGAGTTGGCCTCCGTATCAAAACAGGCTCCTCAGCATGACGTTCTAATGCGCTCGGTTGGCTTGCTGCACGGCCGCCCGGTCGGTTCCGGCGGGGACGGGCGATGTCGAAAGGAGGCATGCCATGGAAGGCCTGCAACTCGTGCTGCGGCCGCGGAAGAACGTCGCCGGCGGCGAGCTGGTCTTCCACGGCGACCGGCTGCGGTCGATGACTTTCGTGGAGGGCCTCTCCGGCCAGCCGATCAGCCTGGACGGCGCCTTCCAGCAGCCGGAGGATTTCGTCGACCAGCCGCGGCTGGACATGACCGACCCGGACCCGGGGCCGCTGACCCACCTGGCCTGGCCGCACAGCCTGCCCTTTCCGACCGAGGTGCCGGAACCCTACTACATCTGGGCGCAGGTCGGCATGGAAGCCTATCGCTTTCCGCTGATCATGGGGCAGAGCACCACCGGCGGCCTGACAAATGCGCCGGCCACCCTGAAGATGGGCGACCGGCTGGTGCACGGCATCGTGCTGTTCGCCGCCTATCGCGACGAATGCATCGGCGACCGCCGCACCCTGGAGGTGCTGATCGGCCCCTGGACCGCCCTGTTCAACTATTCCCGCCGCCGGCGGATCTGGAAGGGCACCTCGGTCGACATCCTGAACAAGCTGATCGGCGAATATGCCAAGGTCTATGGCGGCGCGCCTGTGACCAAGGGCAATGTCTCCGGCCTGGCGGAGCGCGACTTCACGATCCAGATGGATGAATCCGACCTGGACTTCGTGACCCGGGTGCTGGAACGCGACAACATCTTCCTCAACTTCGAACATGACGCGCAGGGCACCAGCATCCTGCTGTGCCAGACCAACGAGGATGCGCAGCTCGATGCGCTCGACGGGCGCAGTTTCCGGATCTCCCAGCGGCTGGAGGACATGGTCGAGCTGATGGACGATGTCGTCACCGACGTGGGCATGCGCTCGCGCCTGGTGCCGGACCAGTACCGGATGCGCGACTACAATCCCGACAATGCCTCCGCGCGGCTGGTGGCGCAGTACCCGGCCGATACCGGCGCGCACACGATCTACGACTATCCGGGGCATTTCCGGAAGCTGACCGCCGGGGTCGACGTGGTGGCGAAGCGGCGGATGAACGCCTTCGCCTACCAGAAATGGTTCCTGCGGGTGGAAAGCATGTGCCCGGACATCATGCCGGGTGCGGTGATGACCCTGCCGCTGGAGGCGACCGAGCGGATGCCCGGCCTGGCGCCGGGGGAGCGCTACATGGTCTGCCTGGTGCGCCACGAGCTGCGCCGGCGCCGGCCCGACGGCGCCGGCATCTTCCGCAATGTCTTCGAGGGGCTGCGCACCGACGTGCCCTACAGCCCGACGCCGATCCCCAAGCGCCCGCAGGTGGAGGCGCCGCAGATCGCCAATGTCGTCACCGCCTCCCAGGCCGAGGTCGCGGACGTCAACCAGGACACCTGCCCGATGATCGTCTTCAAGTGGGACGACCAGGCGAACCCGACACCGGTCCGGGCGCGGCTGCTGCAGACCTGGGCCGGGCCGCGCTGGGGCACCATGCACTGGCCGCGCAGCGGCGACGAGGTGCTGGTGGAGTTCATCGACAACGATCCCGACCGGCCCTGCATCACCGGCTCGCTGTACAACAGCCGCGCGAAGCCCGCCTATCCGCCGGCGACGGAGACCCACAACCTGCTGGCCACGGCGGTGCAGAACCGCCTCATGTCCGGCGTCACCGACCGCGGCGGCAGCGGCTTCCTGCACTACGACAAGCCCGGCGACGAGCTGGTGGTGGTCAGCGCCAAGAAGCGGCGCGGCGATTTCACCGGCGGCGACTACGAGGATGTCACCTACGGCAGCCGCAACCTGCGGGTCGGCGGCGACCTGAATCTCAAGGTGATGGGCAACTTCAACATCACCGTCGGCGGCACGGTGACCGTGGAGATGTATGACGGCGCCTTCGTACGCAGCAACCAGGGCATCTATACGACGATCAAGGACGGGTCGGTCGACAAGCCGCAGCTCGCGAACGGCAGCGGCAGCGGGCAGCCGCAATCGCAGTCGGGCGGCGGCAGCGGCGGCGACAGCGACGATAACGGGGACTGAAGCCGCCGGCCGGGGGGAGAAAGAGGAAGATGGTCTTCGCCTGCAATGCCCTGCCGGGGATGAGCCTGGCCTTCCCCGACACCTGCAACACGGTGGTCGGCCCGGCCACCGTGCCGCTGCCCTATCCGAACATGGCGACCGCGACGACGGCCACGCCGGCCTCCGCCAATGTCCTGCTGGCGGTGGCGCCCGCCCACACGATGATGAGTTCGGAGCCGGTGACCAACGGCGACCAGGCCGGCGTTTCCGGCGGCGGCGCGGTGGCCTGCGGCGGCATCTCGCAGCCCTGCCGCTCGCTGATGGGCTGCGTCGGCATCAACATCAACTTCCTGCCGGCCCGCAACAGCTTCAAGCCGACCCTGCAGAACAACATCAACGCGCCGGGCGCCACCGCGCTGACCCCCTGCCAGCCCTTCGTGCTGTTCCTGCGATAGGGCGGCGGCGGAGAGGATGGTGTATGTACGGCGACCGCGTTCGTCATCCTCGCCCTTGAGGCAGTGCTGTCCGGCACGATTTCGGATGACGGGGTGCATGGCATTGATTCTACTTGGAAACGAGCGTTCTGGCGGAATGTTCG
>NZ_JBHRTR010000015.1:188761-267389 GCF_042646425.1 Marinibaculum pumilum | reverse complement strand
CAGTGCCTCCTATGCAGCTGTTGGGTGTGGGAAACCGATACGGTAACGCCTCGCCCGTCGCGCCTGCATAGGATCTTGACCCTACGGCATTCACACATCTCGTCAGCGGAGCCAGATCAGCCCTGCGGTCCTCCCTTTTTGCCGTCATCCTCGGCCCCCGAGCCGAGGATCGTGGCAAGGCGGCGAAGCTGTGCGGCCTCCCTGTCCCGTCATGCCCCTCGGGTCAAGCCCGAGGGCGACGGCAGCAGGGAGGCATGTCGAAGAGAAGAGATATGTGAATCGCGTAGGGCTTGACCCGGTGACCCATTCCGCCAGCCAGGCGGCACCATCGCGGAATGGATTCCAGGCTCAAGACCTGGAATGACGCTGTCGCGAGATTGCGGCGAAGCTCAGCCGACGATCTCGGTGCCGGCGAAGAAGAAGGCGATCTCCTGAGCGGCGGTGTCCGTCGCGTCGGAGCCGTGCACGGAATTCGCCTCGATGCTCTCCGCGAAATCCTTGCGGATCGTGCCCTCGGCGGCATTGGCCGGATTGGTGGCACCCATCACGTCGCGGTTCTTCTGCACGGCGTCCTCGCCCTCCAGGACCTGCACGACCACCGGGCCGGAGATCATGAAGCTGACCAGGTCGCCGAAGAACGGCCGCTCCTTGTGTACGGCGTAGAACGCCTCCGCCTGGGCCTGGCTCAGATGCAGGCGCTTCTGCGCCACGATGCGCAGGCCGGCGCTCTCCAGGCGGTCGATGATCTTGCCGGTGATGTTGCGGCGGGTCGCGTCCGGCTTGATGATGGAAAGGGTGCGCTCGATCGCCATGGTGATCTCCGATCTCGGTTCAAAGATAGTGGATGTCGGGGGAGCGCAGCCGCCGCAGGACGCAGTCCGCAGCGCCCCGGGTGAAGCCATCCGGCGGCGCGGACCGGCGGGGCCCGCCGACGCGCGGCTGTATAAAGGCGTTGCCGCAGCCCCGCAATAGCGATACCTCTCCGCCCTCCCCGCCTTCCCGCCGGACGTCCGCCCCATCATGCTCAACCTCGACGGCATCACCCTGCGCATCGCCGGCCGCCCCCTGATCGAGGAGGCGAGCGTCGCCCTGCCGCCCGGCCAGCGGACCGGCCTTGTGGGGCGCAACGGCGCCGGCAAGTCGACCCTGCTGGCGGCGATCTCCGGTGCGCTGTCCCCCGATGCGGGCACGATCCGGATGCCGCCGCGCGCGCGGATGGGCATGCTGCGGCAGGAGGCGCCCGGCGGCGCGGAGGAGGTCCGCGCCCATGTCCTCGCCGGGGACGAGGAACGCACCGCGATCCTGGCCGCGCTGGAGGCCGGCCCGGCGCCGGAGGAGATGGCGGAACTGCATGCCCGCCTGGATGCGATCGGCGCCCATGCCGCGCCGGCCCGCGCCGCCGGCATCCTGCACGGCCTGGGCTTCGACGAGGCGGCGCAGCAGCGCCCGCTCAGCGCCTTTTCCGGCGGCTGGCGGATGCGGGTGGCGCTGGCCCGCCTGCTGTTCTCCGCCCCCGACCTGCTGCTGCTGGACGAGCCGTCGAACCATCTGGATTTCGAGAGCACGGTCTGGCTGGACGGCTTCCTGCGGCGCTATCCGCACACCGTCCTGCTGGTCAGCCACGACCGGGCGCTGCTGGACCATGTCGACCATATCCTGCACCTGGAGGCGAAGCGCCTGACCCTCTATCGCGGCGCCTTCCCCACCTTCCAGAAGACGCGCATGGAACGGCTGGCGCAGGACGCGGCCCTGGTGCGGCGGGAGCAGGCGGAGCGCGAGAAGCTGACCGCCTTCATCACCCGCTTCCGCGCCAAGGCGACGAAGGCGCGCCAGGCGCAGTCGAAGATGAAGCGGCTGGAGAAGCTGACCGCGACCATGCCGGTGATCGAGACCGACACCGCGCAGTTCGCCCTGCCGGAGATCAAGGATCCGCTGCCGCCGCCGCTGCTGACCGGCAAGGGCATCCAGCTGGGCTATGGCGAGGGCCCGCCGGTCCTGGCCGGGCTGGACTTCCGCATCGACCCGGAGGACCGGATCGCGCTGCTGGGCGCCAACGGCAACGGCAAGTCGACCTTCGCCCGCTACCTGGCCGGCGAGCTGAAGCCCCGCGACGGCGAGGAGACGCGGGCCCGCAAGCTTCGGGTCGGCTATTTCGCGCAGCACCAGCTGGACGCGCTGCGCCCTGCCGACACCCCGCTGGGCCATATCCAGCGGGCGTTGCCGGACCTGGCGCCGCCGGCCGCCCGCAGCCGGCTGGCCCGCTTCGGCCTGGGGGCTGCGCAGGCGGAGACGCAGGTGGAGCGGCTGTCCGGCGGCGAGCGTGCGCGCCTGGCTCTCACCCTGGTCTGCGCGGAGGAGCCGCATATCCTGGTGCTGGACGAGCCGACCAACCACCTGGACCTGGACGCCCGCGGCGCCCTGGTCACCGCGCTGACCGACTATGCCGGCGCGCTGGTGCTGATCAGCCACGACCGGCACATCATCGAGCATTGCGCCGACGCGCTGTGGATCACCCGCGGCGGCACGATCCGCCCGTTCGACGGCGACCTGGACGATTATGCCGCCAGCCTGTCCGACGACCGCCCAGGCCCGGCCTCGCGTGCGGCCGGCGCCGATGCGCAGCCCTCCGCGAACCGCAAGGAGGAGCGGCGCGCCGCCGCCGAACGCCGCGCCCAGCTGGCGCCGCTGCGCAAGGCGGCGGAAAAGGCGGAACGCCAGGTGGAGCGCCTGACCCGCGACCTGCAGGCGGTGCAGGCGCAGCTCGCCGACCCCGGCATCTACGAGGGCGATGGCGGCAAGGTCGCCGACCTGGCCGGCCAGGAAGGCCGCCTGAAGAAGGCGCTGGAAGAGGCCGAAGAGCGCTGGCTGGAAGCGCAGGAGGCGCTGGAGACGGCGGAATAGCCGGTCCCTCCCCCTCCTGCCTGCCGGCGACGATCAGTTCGCGCAGGCGGTGAAATGGTCCTTGCAGCTGCTCTCGCTGCCGCCGGTCTGGACGCACTTCTCCGTGGCGATCTTCTTCGCGGCGTCCTCGCTTCCCGCCAGTCCGATCCCGTAGGCGGTCTTCGTCGCGACGATCAGCGAGATGCAGCCGTTGTGGGACCAGACATGCTCGTCGCATTTCTGGCCGCCGCCCTCCTTGCGGCATTCCTTCGTGGCACCGGCCTCGGCCTCCGCCTTTGTCGCATGAGAACTCATGCCGACGGCACCGGCCGCCGGATCGAAGGACAGGGCCGCATAGGCATCCGCCATCGCCGGGCCCGCCACCAGGCAGGCCAGGATCGCCGCGCCGCCGAAGACTTTCACCTTTCCGATCATTCATCCCTCCATCGGAACCTGTTGCGGAACGGGACGCGCCCAGCAGCATCCGTGCCACGGATCGTCGCAGCAGCGGTCACGGGCGCGGCCATCACTGCGCCCCGCCTTCGACCAGCGCCTTCAGCCGCTCATACTCCTGCTGGACCGCGGGGTTCGCCGCCACCAGCTCCGCGGCCAGGGCGGCGAACTCGTTCTCCAGCCGCGCCTGCTGGCCCGGTGGCAGTTCGTGGACCAGCCCGCCATGGTCGCGCCAGGCGGCATAGCTCCTGGCGACATTCTCCACCCCCCAGGGGAAGGCGGCCTGGTCCGCCGCACGGCCGGCATCGACGATCGCGGCGCGCACCTCCGGCGGCTGCGCCTGGAACCAGGCCTCATTGACCAGGGTGACCGAGACGATTTCCGCAAAGCGCAGGTCGGTCACGTCGCGACCGATGTCGTAGAACTTGAAGGCGGTCAGGATCGGCATGCCGACCAGCATGCCGTCGATGCCGCCGTTCTGCAGCTGCGGCACCACCTCGCTCAGCGCCAGCGGCAGCGGCGCGGCGCCCAGCAGCTCCATCGGCTTCACCTGCATCGGCGAGGCGAAGGTGCGGATCTTCAGTCCCTTGAAGTCGGCCAGCGCGGTCACCGGCCGGGTGGTGAAGACCACGGTGGGGCTGTTGTAGAAGGCGCCGATCACCCGCAGGCCCTTGTCCAGGAACAGGGTTTCCAGACGGTCGCGATAGGCGGGATCCTGCAGCGCCCGCGCCACCTCCTGCGGGTCCTGGAACAGGCCGGGCACGTCGAAGGCCTGGAAGCGCGGGTCGATGGTGGTGACGAAGGCGGTCGGCGTGGTGAAGGCCTCGATGGTGCCAAGCAGCACCCCCTCGGCCATGCGCGGGATCGAGCCCAGCTGGCTGGAGGGAAAGATCTGCGGATCGAGCCGGTCGCCGACCCGGGCCGTCAGTTCGGCGGCGAAGAGCTTCTGCCATTGGTGCTGGACATCGTTGATGGTGGCGGAGGCGAGCTTCATCGGTGCCGCTGCGCCGCTGGCGGCCGGCAGGGCCGCGGCGAGAACGACGGCGGCCAGCAGCGCACGGATCACGATCTTCGACATGGCGGGCCCCTCCCCCCGGGTCAGATGGCGCGCCCCAGCAGCAGCGAGAGCGCCGGCAGATAGGTTACCAGCAGAAGCGCGGTCACCTGGACCGCGACGAACGGCAGGACGCCGAGATAGAGCCGGTGCGCGGCCACGCCGGTCGCAGTCTGCGCGACGAACAGGTTCAACCCGAAGGGCGGCGTGAACATGCCGATCGCCAGGTTGACCGTCATCACCACGCCGAAATGGATCGGATCGATCCCCAGGGCAACCGCCACCGGCACCAGCAACGGCGCCAGCACCAGGATCGCCGAGGTCGGGTCGAGGATGCAGCCGACCAGCAGCAGCACCAGGTTGACGCCGACCAGGAACGCCCATGGCGCCAGGGCCAGGGACTGCATCCAGGCGCTGATCGCCTGCGGCACCCCCTGGGTGGTCAGGATCCAGGTCACCAGCCCGGCCGCGGCGACGATCACCAGGATCTTCGCCGACAGGATCGCCGCGTCTGCTGCCGCCTGCAGGATCGCGCCCCAACCCATCGACCGGTAGACGTAGCGCGCGACCAGCATCGCGTAGAGGCTCGCCACGCCGCCCGCCTCCGTCGGCGAGAACCAGCCCAGATAGATGCCGCCCAGCACGACGACCGGCATAAGCAGCCCCCAGAATGCCGCCCGGGTCGTGCGCCAGACGGTCGCGGCATCGAAGCCGCCGCTGCGCGGGATGCCGGCCCGCAGCGCGATCAGCACCACCGCGCCGGCCATCAGCAGCGCCAGCAGCAGGCCGGGCAGCAGCCCGGCGAGGAACAGCCGCGGGATCGACTGCTCGGCCGCCAGGCCATAGAGGATCAGCGCGATGCTGGGCGGGATCACGATGTCGATCGCGCCGGAAGCGGCGATCAGCCCCGCCGACCGGCCGCGGCCATAGCCGGCGGCCTCCAGCCTGGGGAACAGGGTGCGGCTCAGGCTGGCCACCGCCGCGACGCTGGAGCCCGAGATCGCACCCAGCATGGCGGAGGCGCCGACGGTTGCCACGCCGAGGCTGCCGGGCACCCGCCCCGACAGGGCCAGCACCCAGTCGATCAGGCGCTGCGCGATACCGCCGCGGCCCATCAGTTCGCCGGCCAGCACGAAGAACGGGACGGCCAGCAGCGCGTAGTTGTCGAGACCCCCGAAGAACACCTGATGCAGGGCCGGCACCGGGATCGGCAGGACAAGGAACAGGGTCGCGACCGCAGCCCCGAGCAGGACCAGGAAGACCGGCAGGCCCAACAGCAGAAGGACGACCGGGAGGGCGAGGAGGGTCAAGGTCATGCGCCCCCTCCCCCGTCCGCCGCCTCCGCACCTGCACGCAGCAGCGCCCGCAGGTCACGCACCAGGAGGAACAAGGCCAATGCCGCCAGGCCGGCCAGCCCGGCGAGCAATGCGGCATGCGGGATCGCCATCGGCAGGCCCAGCGCCATGCTGCGCGGATTGATCGCCGCGATGCGCTGCACGAACTGCCAGGACGCGTCGGCGGCGAAGCCGGCGATGCACAGTGTCGCCAGGTCGTGCAGGACGAACAGGGCGGACGCGCTGCGTCCCTTCAGGTGCGACGGCAGCAGTTCCAGCGCGATATGGCTGCGCAGGGCCAGCGCCAGCACGGCGCCCAGGATGACCAGGAAGATCATGGCGAAGACCAGGATCTCGTCGGCGCCGGTGATCGAAGCGGCGAACAGGTAGCGCCCGGCCGCGTTGGCGACGTTCAGCAGCACCATCGCCAGCAGCACGATGCCGAGCAGGCCCCGCACCCACCTGTGCAGCAGGCTCATCCGGCGCGCCCCAGGATCAGGTCCGACGCCTTCTCCGCGATCATCGTGACCGCGGCGTTGATATTGCCGCCCGGAATCGTCGGCATGACCGAGGCATCCACCACCCGCAGCCCGGCGATGCCCCGCACCCGCAGCGCGCCGTCGACCACCGCGCTGTCGTCATGCCCCATCCGGCAGGTCCCCGCCGGGTGATGGACGGTGATCAGGGTCTGCCGGATATGGGCATCGATCTGCGCATCGCTCTCGCAGTCCGGGCCCGGCAGGGTTTCCGCCGCGATGAAGGGCCGCATCGCCGGCTGGGCGGCCAGCTGGCGGGCGATCCGGACACCGGCGCGCAGCACCGCGCGATCGCGTTCGTCCGACAGGAAGTTCTGGCGAATGCGGGGCGCCTCGTGCGGGTCCGCCGACCGCAGGGCGACCTCGCCCCGGCTCCGCGGCCGGATCGCCACCGCGCGGATCGCAAAGCCGTCGTCGTAGGGCCACCGGAACGGCGGCAGCCAGGGCCCGGCAGTGATCGGCGCGGCGGTGAACAGCAGCTGGAGATCGGGCAGCGGCGCCCCCTCCGTTCCGTCGCCCACCCCACTGCGCAGGAAGGCCACAATGCCGCCGGGCACGTCGCCGGCAATGCCACGACCGGTCATCCAGGTGCGCAGCAGGTCCAGGCCGATCCGGTCGGCGCGCATCCTGCGGGCCAGCGGCCCCGGCGCGCTGCGCCGCCAGGCCAGCATCGCGGAGGCATGGTCCTGCAGGTTGCGGCCCACCCCGGGCAACGGCAGAACCGTTTCGATGCCCTGCGCTGCCAGCTGCTCCGGCGGGCCGATGCCCGACAGCATCAGCAGCTGCGGGCTGTTGATCGTGCCAGCCGACAGGATCACCTCCCGCGCCGCCCGCACCTGGTGCAGGCTGCCGTCCCGGCGATAGTCCAGGCCGGTACAGCGCCCCTCGGCGATCCGCAGCCGGGTCACCGTCGCACCCGTGACGACCGCCAGGTTCCGCCGGCGGCGCACGGGGTGCAGATAGGCGGTGGCGGCGGAGGCCCGGCGTCCGTTCCGGATCGTCATCTGCAGCCGGGCGAAGCCCTCCTGCTGCGCGGCATTGTAGTCGTCGGTCCAGAGATAGCCGGCCTGGCCCCCCGCTTCCGCGAAGGCATCGACCAGCGGGTCGGCGTAGCGGCAATACTGGGTGCGCAGCGGCCCGCCACCGCCGCGCAGGTCGCTGTCGCCGCCCTCCCAGTCCTCCAGCCCGCGGAAATAGGGAAGCACCCTCTCGAACGACCAGTCGGGCAGTCCGTCGGCGGCCCAGCGGTCATAGTCGCAGCGATGGCCGCGGACGAAGGCCATCGCATTGGTGGAGGAACAGCCGCCGACCAGCCTGCCGCGGGCGCATTCGACCGCGCGGCCGCCGACATTGTCCTCCGGCTCGCAGAAATACATCCAGTCATGGCGGCGCTGCAGCAGGATCCTCCCCCAGCCCAGCGGCAGGTGGACCAGCGGGTCGCGGTCCCAGCCGCCGGCCTCCAGCAGCAGCACGGAGATGCCCGGATCCGCGCTCAGCCGGTTGGCCAGCACGCAGCCAGCGGAGCCGGCGCCGACGATGACATAGTCGAAGGATTCCAAAGCCGGCATGGCCTCTCGCCGCATCAGGGCATGCCAATGGCGAACCGGGCCGTCAGTGCCAGACCTCGGCCGCGACATCGGCGACCAGCTTCAGCTTTGCCGCCTCCGCCTCGGGCCCGATGGAATTGCCGCCGGCGACCGAGGCGAAGCCGCATTGCGGGCTGAGCGACAGCCGGTCCAGCGGCGCCAGCTTCGCCGCCGCGTCGATCCGCCGGCGCAGCTCGGCCGCCGGCTCCAGCTCCGGCGTCTTGGTGGAGACCAGGCCCAGCACCGCATGCCTGCCCGCCGGCAGGAAGCGCAGCGGCTCGAAGCCGCCGGCGCGCTCGGTGTCGTATTCCAGGAAGAAGACGTCGACCGGCGCGCCGTTGAACAGCCGCTCCGCCACCGGCTCGTAGCCGCCCGCTGCCATCCAGCGGCTGCGGAAATTGCCGCGGCAGAGATGCATGCCGAAGGTGGCCTGCCCCTCGAACCCCGCCAGGATCCGGGCGATGGCATCGACATAGCGGCCGGCCAGGGCCTCCGGATCGCCGCCCAGGCCCTGCACCTGTTCCCGGATCGACGGGTCGCAGAGCATCGCCAGCGGCACCTCGTCGAACTGGATGTAGCTGCAGCCCGCCGCGATCAGGTCGCCGACCTCCGCGCGGTAGACCGCCACCAGGTCGTCCCAGTAGCGTTCGACATCCGGATAGGCGGCCGGGTCGGCGGGGGCGTCCAGGCGGAAGAAGTGGAAGGCGCTGGGCGACGGCATGGTCACCTTCGGGGTGCGGGCGGTCAGGCTTCGCAGGCGCCGATACTCGTCCACGCAGATCGGGCGGTGGCGGCGGATCGTCTCGCAGGCATGGCAGGTCGGCCATTCGAAGGTCTCGCCGCTGCCGTCCTTGAAGCGGAAGGCGGAAGGTTCAAGTTCGAAGCCGCTCATCCGCTCGAAGAAGAAGCCGAACCAGGACGAGCGGCCGAACTCGCCGTCGGAGATCGACTGCAGGCCGGCCGCCTCCTGCATCCGGACCGCATCGGCGATCGCCGCCTGCAGCACCGCGTCGTAGCCCGCCTGGTCGATCTCGCCGCGGCGCAGCCGGCCATGCGCCGCCTTCAACACCGGCGGCCGCAGCAGGCTGCCCACCTGCTCGGCACGGAACGGTGGCCTTGCCGTCATCGCCTTCCTCCCCCTTCGTTGTTCTATTTCAGGCCGCGCAGCCGGCCGACGATCCCCGCCGGGAAGTGGTAGACGCAGAGGATGAACAGCACGCCGAGCCAGAGCAGCCAGCGCTCCGGCGCGATCAGCTCCGGGATCAGCGGCAGGGAGATCGTCGCCTCCATGCCGACCTCCATCAGGTCCTGCAGGTAGAACTGCGCCAGGTTCATGATCACCACGCCGATGATCGCGCCGTACATCGACGCCATGCCGCCGATCACCAGCATCAGCAGGACGTCGATCATGATCGCAAAGGACATGCTGGTGTCCGGCCCGGTATAGCGCAGCCAGACCGCCGACAGCACGCCGGCGAGGGTCGCCATGCAGGCGGCGAAGACGAAGGAGGCGGTGCGGTAGGCCACCACCCGGTAGCCCAGCGCCTCGGCGCGGAACTCGTTCTCGCGGATCGCCAGCAGCACCCGGCCGAAGGGCGAGTTCACCACCCGCAGCATCACCAGGAACAGCACCGCGCTGACCAGGAAGACCAGGTAGTAGGAGACGATCTTGCCGCTGAAGCGCAGGCCGAGGATCTCACCGTCGAACAGCTTGAAGGCCGGTTTCAGCATCCGCGGCACCGAATAGGTGATGCCGTCCTCGCCGCCGGTGAATTCGTGCAGCTGGCTGGCCAGGATCAGCACGAAGCTGGCCGCCGCCAGGGTGATCATGGCGAAGAAGATCGCCCGCACCCGCAGGGACAAAAGCCCGATCGCCACCGCGACGACGATGCTGACCCCCAGCGCCGCCAGGGTCCCCAGGCCGATCGCCCCCCAGCTGGCGCCCATATTGTCCAGCGCGATCGCCGCGCCATAGGCGCCGAAGCCGAAGAACATGGTATGCGCGAAGGAGACGATGCCGGTATAGCCCAGCAGCACGTCGTAGCTGGCCACCAGCACCACGAAGATGCAGATCCGCGCGCCCATCGCCAGCGCCCGCGGCCCGTCATCGGCGAAGGGCAAGACCACCAGCGCCACCGTGATCAGCGCGATGACGCCTGCCAGCACAGGGCTGCGGAAGCGGTCGCCGGAGAGCAGCCCGTCCATCAGCATGGCGCGGCTCCGGCGGCGCCCATTTCTGAACCTGTCGCCCTCATGTCTTCGTCGCCGGGTAGAGGCCGGTGGGGCGCCAGAGCAGGATCAGCACCATCAGCAACAGGGTGGAGCCCAGCGCCAGCTTGGGCGCCAGGAAGCCGGTATAGTTGGTCACCAGGCCGACCAGCAGCGCGCCGACCAGGGAGCCGCGCAGGCTGCCCAGCCCGCCGATGATCACCACGATGAAGACCAGGATCATCACCTCGTTGCCGACATGGGCGGTGATGATCTCCCGGTACAGGCCCCACATCACGCCGCCGACCGCGGCCAGGGCGGAGCCGGCGACGAAGACGCCGATGAAGACCGCGGTGACCCGGTAGCCCAGCGCCTCCACCATGTCGCGGTTCTCCACCCCGGCCCGGATGATCAGGCCGATGCGGGTGCGGGTCAGGGTCAGATAGGTGGCGATGTAGACCAGCACGCCGAATGCCACCGCCAGCAGCCGGTAGCGCTCCAGGGTCGCCTCGCCCACGATCACCGTGCCGGCGAAGGCGTTCGGCATCGGCACGCTGACCGGCAGCGCGCCCCAGATCACCGGCACCAGCTGTTCCGCCACGATCAGCGCGCCCATGGTGATCAGGATCTGCTTCAGGTGCTGGCCATAGACCGGCCGGATCACGATCCGCTCGAACAGGAAGCCCATGGCGAGGCCGAACAGCACCGCCGCCGCCACGGCGATCAGCACCGCCAGCAGGTTGAGCGGCAGCGACTCCGCGGTCACCCAGGCGTTGAGGGGCACCAGGACCGAGGCGGCGATGAAGGCACCGAAGGTGATGAAGGCGCCGTGCCCGAAATTCAGCACGTCCATCAGGCCGAACACCAGGCTCAGCCCGGCGGCCATCAGGAAGATCATCATGCCCATCGACAGGCCGGCCAGGGTCAGGGTCAGCCATTGCGGCAGGCCGCCGATCAGCGGCAGGCCGACCAGAACGATCAGCGGCACCAGCAGCGGCGGCAGCCAGGCCTCGACGATGTCGCGCAGCCGCTTCGGCGGCAGGCCGGCTGCGGCCTCCCCGGCCGCTGCATCTTGCGCCTCGCTCATGCCCGCTCTCCGCACGTCCCAGACATCAGCTATGCCCCTCCAGGCTCAGGCCCAGCAGTCGCTCCTGCAGCTCGGCATCGGCGGTCAGCTCCGCCATGGTGCCGCGATGCACGGTGCGGCCATCGTCCACCACCGCGACGGTGTCGCCCAGCGAGCTGGCGAACAGGAAGTTCTGCTCCACCAGCAGGACCGTCGTCTCCGACCGCTTCAGTTCGCGGAAGGCATCGATCATGGCGGTGATGATCGCCGGTGCCAGCCCCTTCGTCGGCTCGTCGATCAGCAGCAGATCGCGCGGCTCGATCATCGCGCGGGCGATCGACAGCATCTGCTTCTGCCCGCCGGACAGCACGCCGGCGGGCGATTCCCAGAACTTGCGCAGCGCCGGAAACAGGGTCAGCAGCCAGTCCAGCCGGTCCGCCGAAAAAGCGCCTTCCCGCGCGGCCAGGGTCATGTTCTCCTTCACCGTCAGGCCGGCGAAGATGCCCATGTCCTCCGGCACATAAGCGATGCCGTCGCGCGCATTGGCATGCGGCCGCCGCCCGCCGATCGGCTGCCCGCGGAAGCGGACCTCGCCCTGCGACGGCGCCAGCAGGCCCATGATCGTCTTCAGGGTGGTGGTCTTGCCGGCGCCGTTGCGGCCCAGCAGGACGGTCATGCCACCGCGCGGCACTTCCAGGTCGATGCCCTGCAGGATGTGGTACTGGCCGATATGGGTATGCACGCCGGCCAGGCTGAGCAGCGGCCCTTCCGTCATGACCCGGCCGCCTGTCCGCTGCCGGGCGCGACGCCCAGATAGGCCTCCTGCACCACCGGCAGGCCCATCACCGCGTCCGGCTCGCCGTCCGCCACCTTTTGGCCGTTGTGCAGCACGACGATGCGGTCGGCCAGGGCGCGGACCACGTTCATCTTGTGCTCCACCAGCAGGATCGTCTTGTCGCCGCGCGCCTTGATGCCGTGGATCAGGTCCAGGATCACCGGCGCGTCGTCGGCGCTCATGCCGGCAGTCGGCTCGTCGAACATGAACACCTCCGGCTCCAGCGCCATCAGCAGCGCCACTTCCAGCTTGCGCTGGTCGCCATGGCTGAGGGCGGACACCCGGTTGTAGGCCTGCCCCAGCAGCGCCACCTGGTCGAGCAGCAGTTCCGCCCGCTCGATCAGCTCCCGGTGGCGGTTGGCGACGCTGAACAGGTCGAAGCCGGCGCGGGCCCGCGCCTGCACCGCCAGCCGGACATTCTCCAGCACGAACAGGTTGGGAAACAGGTTGGTCAGCTGGAAGGCGCGGCCGATGCCGCGCAGCGCCCGCTTCGACGCCGGCAGGCCGGAAATGTCCTCGCCGAACAGGAAGACCCGCCCGGCGCTCTGCCGCAGCTGGCCGGAAATGAGGTTGAAATAGGTGGTCTTGCCGGCGCCGTTCGGGCCGACGATGGCGGTCAGGCTGCCGGCCTGGAAGGCGCAGCTGACCTGCGAAACGGCGACATGGCCGCCGAAGCGGATCGTCAGGTCCCGGGTCTCCAGGACCGGATGCACCGCCGGGATGCTGTCTGGATGCGCCTCTGTCATCTTGTCCGGGCCCCGACCGCCCCCGGCGCCCGTGAAGGGCGCCGGGGGCCGGCAGCCAGGCCTCCGGCCGCTACTTGTTGACCGGGATGTCCATCTCCTCCGGCTTGATCTCGCGGACCAGTTCCGGGATCGCCCAGTCGACGTCCGGGTCCACCTTGATCTTGAAGTGGTACATCGACTGCAGCGCCTGATGGTCCTCCGGGCGGAAGGTCATCGTGCCCTTCGGGGATTCGAAGGACATGCCCTCCATCGCCTTGATCAGGTCCGCCGTCTCCGTCGAGCCGGCCTTCTTCAGGGCCTCGACCACGGCGATGCCGGCGGCCATGCCGCCGGCGGTGAAGAAGTCCGGCGGCGAGTTGAAGCGCTCCTGGTGGGTCTTGACCAGCCAGTCGTTCACCGGGTTCTTCGGCGCCTCGTAATAGTAGTAGATGGCGCCTTCCATGCCGGGCACCCGCTTGTAGGTCGGCAGGACGGGGAGGATATGGCCGCCGGTCGACAGCTCAATGTCATAGCGCTCCGGCGCCATGCCCTTCAGCTTGCCCATCGGGTCGCCGGAACCGGCGACATAGATCAGGATCACCTTGCGGCCGGGCTGGTCCTTCAGCGCATCCAGCAGGCGCTGGCCCGGGGCGGTATAGTCGGTGGTCTTCAGCGGCACGTATTCCTCGTGCACCACATGCGCGCCGGTGCCTTCCAGCGCCCGCTTGAAGGCGGCGATGCCGTCCCGGCCGAAGGCATAGTCCTCCGCCAGGGTGGCGACATAGAGGTTCTCGTCCGGCTTCAGCGCCAGCGCCTGCGCCTGCATGTCCATGGACGAGTTGCGCGAGGTCTTGAAGATGTACTCACTGGCATCGGGCCCGGTCAGGCTGTCCGCCACGGCCGGTTCCACCAGAAGGATTTTCTCGTATTCCGCCGCGACCGGCAGCATCGCCATGGTCACGCCGGACGAGGTGCCGCCGACCGCAAGCACGACCTCGTCCTCGCCATAGGCCTCCGCCAGCACGGCGCGCGCCACGTCGGGCTTGAACTGGGTGTCCTTGGTGATGATCTCGATCGGCCGGTCCAGCACCATGTTCGACCCACCGGTGGCATATTCGACGCCGAGCCTGAAGCCGTCCTGGCTCTGCCGGGAGAAGACCTCCAGCGGCGAGCCGCTGGTGCCCTGCACCAGGGCGATCTTGATCGGGTCCTTGTCCTGGGCCTGCGCCGCGGGCGTCAGGCCGGCTCCGGGCGCCAGGACCGCGAGGCCCAGCAGCGCCGCACCGGCGACCGACAGGGCCGTCAGGGGGTTCCGGAAACGCATTCTCTCCTCCCAAATCTCATCGACCGGCAGGCCGGGGCGGCAGCGCCGGCGCAGAGCGCGGTCAGGCCGGCATTATGGCGGCCAAGGCGCCGCTTTGCCACAGGCGCCTTGGGCCGCCGGAAGCCATACGGGCGGCTCCATGCCAGTGCGAATTTTCATCAAACTATAATATTGGCTTCATCAGCCATTAAGCAGGCCCTGCCGAATCTCGCCGCATCAGCTGACAGCGAAGAGGCCCGAGCGAGATGCGGTACGGACAAGCGCCCTCCCTGCGTCTGTCACCTGTCGCGGCGGCCGCGCCGCGCTTCGCGGACCGCGACCACTTCCTGAACCGGGTGGCCCAGGACACCGCCTACGCCTTCCAGGCGGTGGCACGTGTCGACACCGGCATCGCGCACGGCTTCGAGGCGCTGCTGCGCGGCGTCGACCGGCTGGGCCTTCCCTCCATCCAGGCGCTGTTCGACCTGGCCCACGGGCATGGCTGGCTGCCGGATCTGGAGCGGCTGCTGCGGCGGCAGGCCCTGCGCGCCTTCGCCGCCCTGCCCGGCGGCAACACCCTGCTGTTCCTGAACGTCGACGCCCGCCTTGTCGCCGAACAGCCGGACCTGGTGGACGAGATCCTGTCGGAAATCGACACGGCCGGCCTGGCGCGCGACCGCTTCTGCCTCGAGATCTCCGAGCGGCAGGAGGCGATGGCCGGGGACCGGACAGTGGAGGCCTGCCGTCGCCTGAGGCAGGCGGGCGGCCGCCTGGCACTGGACGATTTCGGCCAGGGCTATTCGCGCCTGAAGCTGCTTCTGGAACAGCAGCCGGACTATGTGAAGATCGACCGCTATTTCATCTCCGGCCTGGCGCAGGCACCGAAGAAGCTTCTGTTCCTGGCCCGCCTGGTCGACGTGATGCATGTCCTGGGCATCCAGATGATCGCCGAGGGAATGGAGACGGAGGCGGAATTCCGCGCCTGCCGCGAACTGGGTTTCGACCTGGCGCAGGGCTACCTGATCCACCGCCCCTCCACCGACCCGCAGACCTGCCTGGTCCGCTACGACCGGCTGGAGGAGCTGAACCGCCGCGAGCGCCGCAACCGGTCCGGCGATACCGGCCTGCTCCGGGAACAGGCCGAACCGCTGCCGGCGCTGGACGCCGGCCTGGGCATGATGGAGGTGTTCGACGCCTTTCGCCGGCATCGCGACCTCACCCTGTTCCCGGTGGTGGACAGCGGCGGCGTGCCGCTGGGGGTGATCCGCGACGTCGACCTGAAGTCCTACGTCTACTCTCCCTATGGCCGCGACCTCCTGGCCAACAAGACCTACGGCAAGACCCTGCGCGACCTGACCCGCCCCTGCCCCACCGCCGCGGTGGAAACGCCGCTGGAGAAGATCCTGGAGCTGTTTGCCCATCATGCGGAGGCGCCGGGCGTGCTGATCGCGGAGCGCGGCCGCTATATCGGCTTCCTGACCTCGACCGCCCTTCTGCGGGCCCTGCACGAGAAGAACCTGGCGGCCGCCCGCGACCAGAATCCGCTGACCCGGCTGCCCGGCAACCGGGCGGTGGCCGACTATGTGCGGGATGCCGCACTCGACAGCGGCCGGGCCTATGTCCTGGCCTATTTCGACTTCGATCATTTCAAGCCGTTCAACGACAGCTACGGTTTCCGACAGGGCGACCGGGCACTGCAGCTGTTTGCCGACCTGATGCAGAAGCAGCTCGGTCGGGAGGATGTCTGGCTGGGGCATGTCGGCGGCGACGATTTCTTCGGCGGCTTCAGGAACGCCGCGCCGGCGGCGGTGCGGCCGGAGGTCGACGCCCTGCTCGCCCGGTTCCGCCACGAGGTGGAGAGCTTCTACGACCCCGACACCCGGCGGGCCGGATTCCTCGACGGCTCCGGGCGCGACGGCCTGCCGCGCCGCTATCCCCTGCTGCGATGCTCCGCGGGCCTGTTGGAACTGCCGGCCGGCCGGCCCGTCCTGGGCAGCGATGTCATGATGCTGCGGCTCGCAGAGCTGAAACGGGCCGCGAAGCGGCAGGAGGATGGCATCGCCGGCGGGCGGATGGCGGCCTAGCGTGCGCTTTCGCCGCCGGCGGTGGTCAGGTCCTCCGTCAGGCGGGTGAGCCGGCCTACGTCCAGGATCGTCACCGTCCGGCCTTTGCGCACCAGGAAGCCGGCGGACTGCAGATTGCTGAGGGTGCGGGCCACCGTCTCGCGGGTGGTCGAGGCATGGCCGGCGATCTGCTGCTGGGTCGGGATCGGATGGATGACGGCGGCGCCCGGCGTGTTCGGATCCGGCCGCGCCAGGCGCAGCACCTCCCGCTGCACCCGGGCGACGGCCCCCAGGGTGGACAGATCCATGATCCGCTCGTCGCAGGTGCGGATGATCCGGGCAAGCCGGCGCATCACCTGCCGGGCAACCGGTGGGTGACGATCCAGCAGTTCGGCAAAGCGGTCCGGCGGCAGGGCCGCGATCAGGGTCGGCCGCGCGGCCACCACGGTGGCGGACCGCGGTTCGCCGTCGATCGCGGAGATCTCTCCCAGAAAACCGCCGGCCGCCACTTCGGCATAGGCAATTTCCCGCCCGGTAGCCGAATAGTTGACGACCTGCACGGCGCCTTCGACCACGAACAGCACGTCGCGGCTGGCGCTGTCGCGGTCGAAAATCTGCACACCGGCGCGATAGCTCTGCCAGGCGCAGGACATCGCCATCTGGCGCAGCACATCCTCCGCGACGTCCCGCAGGACGTCGATCGACCGCAGGCGTTCCGCCGCGGCCGCGGAATCCGTGGGTATCGCCTGGCCCTTC
The DNA here is from genome assembly GCF_042646425.1 of Marinibaculum pumilum. Lineage (NCBI taxonomy): Bacteria > Pseudomonadati > Pseudomonadota > Alphaproteobacteria > Rhodospirillales > Rhodospirillaceae > Marinibaculum > Marinibaculum pumilum. Next base: position 250,590 of record NZ_JBHRTR010000015.1, on the reverse strand, counting down.
TGCTTCTGGCGCCCCGGCTGTTCGCCCGGAGCCTGCTCAGCACCCTGTCCCACCGCAGCCCCCAACAGCAGGCATCCCCCGATGACAGTCATTCCCGCCCGCTTGGAGCGATTCTAACCGCATGAAGGAGGCATTGGGAGTCGGCATCGCGGCGTCGCAGCCGAATCGTCGCCAATGATGGCAGGCGGGAGGGTCTGAGCCGGCGCCAGGACCGTGGTCCGCGAGCCGGATGGGTATCGCGGAACGGCTGGCGGCCGAGACCGGATAGTTCCGTCAAGCAACCCGGAAACTAAAACAGGCAGAACCCCAGGGAGGCCTGCCTGTTTCCGTGCCGCTACCTTAGTCTCATCACGACACGCACTAAAAATATCGATGCCGTGCCAACTCTTTTCAAGTGACACTTCCGTGAAAACTTTCCGGGTGGCATTCCCGCCTGGCGGCGAGCGCGGACGCTCGCATCGAGGGCCGGCAGCCCTTACATCTGATGCGGCATGCCCGACCTGACCAAACGGAGTTTCCGCCCATGCCCGCCTTGCTGACCGTCTTTCTGCTGGCCCTCGGCCTGAGCCTGGGCCTGACGGCTTGCAAGACGACCGTTAGCGATCCGACCGCCTCGTTCCAGCGACTGCAGTTCCTGGAACGCAACGGCACCTGAAGTCGGCCATGCCGGCTGGAACCGAAGAGCGGCGGCGCCGTTACTGCCTGCGCCCGGCGCGGCACCGCGCAGCTGGGCCGGCGATCGAGCCGCACCGACAGAAGGAGGAAGTGATGCAGTTCCGAAGCCCGACGACCCGCATGTCCGTCATCGCCCTGTCCGCCATGCTGGCGGCCGCCCCGGCGGCCGCACCGGCGCTGGCCGATGATACCGGGACCACCAAGCCGGTGGAGTCGGAGACAATGAAGCCGGTCACCGACGCCCTGAAGGACGCGGCGAATGCGGCCGGCAATGCGCTGGATTCGGCTGGCAACGCGGTCGGCGAGGCGGCCAAGTCCGGTCTGGAATCGGCCAACGACGCCGGCAACTGGGTCCGCGACAAGAGCGGCCAGGCCGCCGCGGAGACGGTGGAGGGCGCCAAGGATGCCGGCAACTGGACCGCGGACAAGGCGGAGAAAGCCTATGACGGTTCCAAGGAAGCGGTGAAGGACGCCACCTCCGACTGAGCCGCCGCCCCCCTGAACCGTCCCCCTGAACCGTCCCTGCAGTCCCATCCCCGCGGCGAGCCGCGGGGATGGCGACCCCGGCTGGATTCGAACCAGCGACCTAGTGCTTAGAAGGCACTTGCTCTATCCGACTGAGCTACGGGGCCGCAAACCCGGCGAAGATCGGCCGCTCCGCCGTCACTCCGCCCGGTCGTAGGCGAAGTTGTCGGCATAGGCCTTGATATGGAAGCGGCGCTGGTGCGCCGCCTCGATGTCGTAGGGGATGCCGTGCTTCTTGGCGTAGGCGATCGCCGCTTCCTTGCTGGGGAAGCGCAGGCGCACCTGCCCCTGGGTGCCTTCCACCCCCGTCCAGCCCATCAGCGGCTCCACGAACTGGGTGGTCGGGTAATATTCCAGCAGCCATTGCCGGGTCCGCGCCCGTCCGGACTGCATCGCCGTCTTGGTCGGCTGATAGATCCTGGCCCGCATCGACTGTCCCCCAACGATCCGCAACTGCATTGATCCACGCCTGCAATCCGCAGCCGGGCGCCGCTCTCTGGTCGGGGCGACTGGATTCGAACCAGCGACCTGCTGTTCCCAAAACAGCCGCGCTACCAGCCTGCGCTACGCCCCGCGCCCCGAGAGACGGCCGGACCGGCACCACCGGCCCGACGCTTCGCCGGTCGTCTGCGTCCGGCGTTCCGCCGATATCTAATCGAACCGCGCGCCGGAAGAAAGCCGCAGGCTCCCCGACGGTCGCATCCGGCGAGCGGAACCGCCCTGCCCCGCTGCCTCTCTCTGGCACCCTACAGGAAGCTCGTCGTCATCCCGCCGTCGACCAGCAGCAGATGCCCGTTCACGTAGGATGCGCCCGGACTGCAGAGAAACAGGGCCGGCCCGGCAAGGTCCGCAGGCTCCGCCCAGCGGCCCACCGGCACCGCCGCGACGAGCCGGCGGCCGAACCCGTCATCGCCCTGCAGCGGCGCGGTCATCGCGGTTCGGACATAGCCCGGCCCGATCGCATTGCAGGTCACGCCGCAGGGGCCGAGTTCGGCGGCGATCGCCCGGGTCAGGCCCACCACCGCATGCTTGCTTGCCGCATAGGCCTGTACCCGGGGGCTGCCGACCATTCCATAGATAGAGGCGATGTTGACGATGCGTCCCCAGCCCTGCGCCGCCATCGGCGCGGCGGCCGCCTTCGCCATCAGATAGACGGCATCCAGGTTGACCGCATGGATCCGGCGCCACTGTGCCGTCTCTTCGTTCAGGAAGGCCGCCGCAGCGCCCATGCCGGCATTGTTCAGCAGGATGTCGAGCCGGCCGTGGCGGGCCATGATCCCGTCGACCAGGTGCTGGATCGCCGCAGCGTCGGTGATGTCCAGGAGCGCGGTCTCTGCCCGGCCGCCGAAGGCCGAAGCGGCGTTCGCAAGGCCGCGCTCGTCGATATCCGTCAGCACCAGAGCGGCGCCCGCGCCGTGCAGCGCGCCCGCCATCGCCCTGCCCAGCCCGCCTGCGGCGCCGGTGACCAGCGCCACCCGCCCGCCCAGGTCGAAGGGCGCGGTCATGACCGGTCTACAGGAAGGAGGTGGTCATGCCACCGTCGATCATCAGGAGATGGCCGTTCACATAGGCGGCCCCGGGCGAGCAGAGGAAGACCGCGGCCGCGCCGAGTTCCTCCGGATTGCCCCAGCGGCCGACCGGCGTGACCCGGCAGACCAGGTCGTGGAAGGCCTTGTCGTCCTGCAGCGCCTGCGTCAGTTCGGTCCGGAAATAGCCCGGGCCGATGGCATTGCAGGTCACCCCGCGCGGCCCCAGCTCCGATGCCACCGACTTCGTCAGCCCCACCAGGCCGTGCTTGGCCGCCGAATAGGCGTGGATGCCCGGCCGGCCGAGTACCGACATGACCGAGCCGATATTGACGATCCGGCCCCAGCCGGCGTCCACCATCGGCGCGGCGCAGAGCTTCGCCAGCAGGTACACGCTGTGCAGGTTCACCTCCAGGATCCGCCGCCAGTCTTCCGTCGGCTGCTCCAGGAAAGGCTGGCGCGAATTGATGCCGGCATTGTTGATCAGGATGTCGAGCCGGCCATGCCGGGCGACGATATCCGCCACCGCCGCCTTGGCTGCCGTCTCGTCGGCCACATCGAAGGCGGCCACGTCCGTCCGCTCGCCGTCGGCGGCGATCGTGGCGGCCGCCCGGCGCAGACTCTCCGCATCCCGCCCGTTCAGTACCACCGTGGCACCCGCCTGGTGAAGCGCGGCCGCCATGGCCAGACCCAGGCCGCGGCTGGCGCCGGTCACGAGAGCCACGCGGCCGTCCAGCGAAAACAGTTCCGTCATGTCGGTTCCCCCTCAATTCCGCCCGGTTGACCAGTCGTGCAATGCGGTTCCACGCGGCAAACCGGGCCTTGCAGCGCCTTGAACCTCTGACCGGGCTCGGCTATCCAGCCGCTTTCCCCGCCATATTGCGGCGCAGCATCGCAGTTGCGTGACGAGGATCGCCGAATGAACGCCGCCCCCGACCGCGCCCCAAAGCCCTGCACCTCACCGGCAGAAGCCGACGCGCCGCTGCAGGACCGTGCCAGCTTTCCGCATGTCCGTGAAATCCCGACCCGCTGGATGGACAACGACACCTACGGCCATGTGAACAATGTCGTGTACTACAGCTATTTCGATACCGTCGCGAATGCCTTCCTGATCGAGAAGGGCGGATTGGATATCCAGGCGGATCCGGTCATCGGCCTCGTCGTGGAGACGAAGTGCACCTATCGCAAGCCGCTGACCTTTCCCGACATCGTGGCGGCGGGCCTTCGGGTGCGCCGCATGGGCCGCAGTTCGGTCACCTACGAGATCGGCCTGTTCCGCGGCGACGATACCGAGCCGGCGGCGTTCGGCTATTTCGTCCACGTCTATGTGGACCGCGAGAGCCGGCGCCCGGTCCCGGTTCCGGAAAAACTGCGCCGCGCGCTCGAGCCGATCCTGGCGACCTGAACGGCCGCACGGCCTGCCGGCGGCAAGGCCCTGGCATACGGAAGTGCTGGGAAGGAAGATGGGGCGAGGAACGGGGCTCGAACCCGCGACCTCCTGAGTCACAGTCAGGCGCTCTAACCAGCTGAGCTACCCTCGCCATCGGGACCGCATGCGTGCGCCGCGGCCACCAAAGAGGCCGGGGTTGTAATGCCGCCACCCCGACCGGTCAAGTGGTCCGGGCATGCCCTGCGCCCTGCAGGCCGTGCCCAGGAAATGGGCGGCTGCCGCCGGCACCGGCGATGCATTTCCGATCAGCGGCTTGCCCAATTGCTGTGCAGATGTCACCCCTGTCGGGCCGGGGGCACGGGTGCCGCCGGGACGTCATGCGGAAAAGGCGCGGGATCCCGCGCCGCCGATGGCGGGCCGCCGTCTTGGCACGCCCTGTGCGTACCCGCGGTGGAGCGCTGCCGCGCCTTCCCAGCGAAGCTGCGGTACCGGCCCAGGCGACACGGCTGTTTCGGCGGCTGGCCGCGGACCGGCCGCGCAGTTACGCCGCCTTCCCGAATGCGACGTCGGCCACGCACACGAGACAGACCGGACAGATGAAAAAAATCGAAGCGATTATCAAACCGTTCAAGCTGGACGAAGTGAAGGAAGCGCTCCACGAGATCGGCCTCCAGGGCATCACTGTCATGGAGGCCAAGGGGTTCGGCCGCCAGAAGGGGCATACGGAACTCTATCGGGGTGCGGAGTACGTTGTAGATTTCCTGCCGAAGGTGAAGGTAGAGATCGTGCTGGAGGACGATCTGGTCGACCGGGCGATCGAGGCGATCATGGAAGCCGCCCGCACCGGCCGGATCGGCGACGGCAAGATCTTCGTGTCCACCGTCGACGAGGCGATCCGCATCCGCACCGGCGAAAAGGGCGCGAGCGCGATCTGACGTCAGATGCTATTGCGACCGGGCAGGTCCCGGTCAGCTGCCGCCGAAGTGGGGACGGCGCGGCAGCCAGGTTTGCGACCCGCCCCGGGGCCACCGCGTCCGAAGGCCATGCGCCGAAGACCGCACGCCACTGGACGCCGGCCCGCCGGGGCCGGAGCGCAACCGCAACAGTTTCCCCGTTCATGCACTGTAACGGCACTACTTGGGAGAGAAGAGCATGTCCGATGCCAGCAGCGTGCTGAAGATGATCAAGGACAAGGAGGTGAAGTTCATCGACTTCCGCTTCACCGATCCGCGGGGCAAGTGGCAGCACGTCGCCCTGGACGCGACCTACCTGGAAGAGGAGCACCTGGTCGAGGGCATCATGTTCGACGGCTCGTCGATCGCCGGCTGGAAGGTGATCAACGAGTCCGACATGACCCTGATGCCGGACCTGACCACCGCCGTCCTGGACCCCTTCATGGCGCAGACCACCCTGGTGCTGTTCTGCGACGTGCTGGAGCCCCTGACCAACGAGCCCTATGAGCGCTGCCCGCGCGGCATCGCGAAGAAGGCGCAGGCCTATCTGGGCTATACCGGGATCGGCGACACCGCCTATTTCGGCCCGGAAGCCGAGTTCTTCGTGTTCGACGATGTCCGCTTCAAGGTCGCGATGAACGAGACCTCGGTGGTGCTCGACGACATGGAAGGACCGTACAATTCCAACAAGTCCTACGAGGGCGGCAACCCGGCCCACCGGCCAGCGGTGAAAGGCGGCTATTTCCCGGTCGCGCCGGTCGACCACGGCCAGGACCTGCGCTCGGAGATGCTCACCACCATCCGCGAGATGGGCGTGAAGACCGAGAAGCATCACCATGAGGTGGCGCCGAGCCAGCATGAGCTGGGCATCATGTTCGGCACCCTGCTGAGCTGCGGCGACGCGATGCAGATCTACAAGTACTGCGTCCACAACGTCGCCCATTCCTACGGCAAGACGGCGACCTTCATGCCGAAGCCGGTCAAGGGCGACAACGGCTCCGGCATGCATGTCCACCAGTCGATCTGGAAGGACGGCAAGCCGACCTTCGCGGGTTCCGGCTACAACGACCTCTCGGAGACGGCGCTGTACTATATCGGCGGCATCATCAAGCATGCGCGCGCGCTGAACGCCTTCACCAACCCGTCGACCAACTCCTACAAGCGCCTGATCCCGGGCTTCGAGGCGCCGGTGCTGCTGGCCTATTCCGCCCGCAACCGCTCCGCCTCCTGCCGCATTCCCTTCTCCGCCTCGCCGAAGGGCAAGCGGGTCGAGGTGCGCTTCCCCGACCCGGCCGCCAACCCCTACCTCGCCTATTCGGCGATGCTGATGGCCGGCCTGGACGGGATCGAGAACAAGATCCATCCCGGCGACCCGATGGACAAGAACCTCTACGACCTGCCGCCGGAGGAACTGGCCAACGTGCCGCAGGTCTGCGGCTCGCTGCGCGACGCGCTGGAGGCGCTGGATGCGGACCGCGACTTCCTGAAGAAGGGCGACGTCTTCACCGACGACTTCATCAACGGCTATCTCGAGCTGAAGTGGGAGGAGGTGTACAACTTCGAGCACACCCCGCACCCGATCGAGTTCCAGATGTACTACAGCGTCTGACCGGCGCGGCGCCGCCCCCTGCGTTCCCAGGGGCGGCGCGGCGCCGCCCCCTGCGTTCCCAGGGGCGGCGCATCGCCTGCGCGACAGAGGCGGCCCGGCACCAGCCGGGCCGCCTTTTTCGTCGCCCGCCCGATCGGTTCAGGACGCGCCCGCGGCAAGCGGGGCGGCGGCAGCCGGCCGCCGGCGGCGGCGCCAGTCGCCGAGGAAGAGCAGGATCGGCGCGGCGATGAAGACCGAAGAGCTGGCGGCGACCACGATCCCGAAGGCCATGGGGATCGCGAAGCTCTGAACCGCATGGCCGCCCCAGACCGCAAGCGGCAGGATTGCCAGCAGCGCGGTGACGGAGGTGTAGAGGGAGCGCGCCAGGGTCTGGTTGATCGAGAGGTCGATCACCTCGCGCAGGGTCATCGCCTTGCAGAGACGCAGGTTCTCCCGCATCCGGTCGTAGACGACGACCTTGTCGTTGATCGAGTAGCCGATCAGGGTGAGCAGCGCGACAACGGCCGTCAGGCCGAAGTCCAGACCGGTCAGCGCGAACAGCCCCAGGACCTTCGTGACGTCGAGGCACAAGGTAACCACCGCGCCGACGGCGAACGGCCATTCAAAGCGCAGCCAGATATAGGCGAAGATCGCGGCTGCGGCGAACAGCACCGCCAGCAGGCCGGACTGGACGAGTTCCGCACTGACCCGGGGCCCGACCACCTCCACCCGGTCGACCCGGCTGTCCGGCGCAATGGCAGCCAGCGCCTGCCGGGCCTGGGCGATCATGGCTTCCTGCGCTGCCGGCCCGCCGGGTCGATCCTCGAAGCGGACCTGAACGGTGCGGCCGTCGCCGAACTGCTGCAGGCCGACATCGCCGAGGCCGAGGGCCGACAGCCCGGTCCGCAGCTCCGGCAGCGGCAGCGGCCGGGGTGCCGTCGCCTCGATCAGGGTGCCGCCCCGGAAATCGATGCCGTAGTTCAGGCCCGGCGCCGCGACCAGGGCAAGCGATGCCAGGGACAGGACCAGCGACACCGCCAGGCCCAGATAGCGGGCCCGCATGAACCTGATGCGCGGTTCCAGCGGGATCAGCCGGCGGGACAGGAAGGGGCGGATCTCGAACCGGCGCCGCGGCCACAACCGGAGGCTGGCCGACATCGCCGCCATCACGACCGTCACCGCCGTGAACATCGAGATGCCGATGCTCATCGCCATGGTGACCGCAAAGCCCCGGACCGGGCCGCTGCCGAACCAGAACAGCATCAGCATCGCCAGCAATGTGGTGACGTTGGAATCCACCACCGTCCGGTAGGCCCGCGAGAAGCCGGCCTGCAAGGCCGTCGCGGCGCCGCTGCCGCGGCGGCTCTCCTCGCGCACCCGCTCGTTGATCAGGACATTGGCGTCCACGGCCAGTCCCAGTCCCAGGATCATGCCGGCGATCCCCGGCAGGGTCAGGGTGGCACCGAGCAGGGTCATGGCGGCGATGGTCAGGACGGCGTTGACGGCGAGTGCGGCACTGGCTGCCAGCCCCCAGCGCCCGTAGAGCCAGGCCATTGCGCCGCAGACCAGCAGGAAGCCGGCCGCCCCGTTCCAGGCGCCGAGGGCGATGGAATCCTCCCCCAGCTCGGCACCGACGGTGCGGGCCTCCTCCACTTCAAGCGGCACCGGCAGCGCGCCGGCCCGCAGCAGCGCTGCCAGCTGGCTGCTCTCACGGAAGCTGAAACCGCCGCTGATCTGCCCGCTGCCGTCCAGGATCGGTTCCCGGATCACCGGCGCGCTGAGCACCCTGTCGTCCAGCACCACCACCAGGGGCCGGCCGAGATGCTGCTGCGTCAGCCTGGCGAACTGCTGCGCCCCCGCCCTGTCGAGCTGGAAGGAGACGACGGGCTGGCCCATCTGCTGGTCGAATCCCGCCGTGGCGTTGCGCAGCCGCTCGCCCAGCAGCGCAGGGCGCGGCACCACCGCGTAGCGCGAGCCGCTCTCCACGCCCGGCAGCACCTTCAGCCCGGCAGGTGCAGGTGCGCCGGCGGCCAGCGGCGTGCCCAGGTGGAAGGCGAGCCGGGCGGTGCTTCCCAGCAGGCTGCGGAGGGTCCCCGGATCCTCGACGCCGGGCAGCTGCACCATGATGCGGTCGCCGCCGACCCGCTGCAGGCTCGGTTCGGCGACGCCGATCTCGTCGAGGCGCCGGCGCAGGATCTCGATGCTCTGCGCCAGTGCATCGGCCTGCCGCTCCGCCACGGCGGCGGTGGCGAGACGCAGCTCCAGCACAGCCGTCCCCTCAGTGCCGCCGCGCGCCACCGCGACCTCGACGCCGGCTCCCAGCTGGCGCGCCAGGGCCGTCCGGGCGGCAGCGGCGGCCGCTCCGTCCGTCAGGACGATCGTCGCGCCGTCGGTCCCGGCGGTGACGGTCCGGGCCTGCAGCCCCGCCGCACGCAGCGCGTCCCGTGCCTGCTGCACGGCATCGTCGCGCAGGTCGGCGCGCAGTTGCGTGCCGTCCAGGCGGAGCAGGAGGTAGGAGCCGCCCCGAAGGTCGAGACCGAGGGTGAGCGCACGGTGCGGCAGCCAGTCGGGCCAGTGGCGCAGGGCGGCGGGCCCGAGCAGGGCGGGAACGCCCACGGCCAGGCCGCAGACGATGAGCAGGGCATAGGCGGCAAGCCGCCAGAAGGAGATCTTCATGGAATCCGGACGGGCCATGCGGGCCCGGCGCAGCGCCGGGCCGGCGGACATGCGGGGATGTGCGTGAGGGCCGCCGGCTGGCACCGCCGACGGCGCAGACCGTCAGGCCCCGAACGGCGGGCTGCGCTGCCGGAGGGTCGACCGCAGCGGACCGCCCGGGCGTTCGCCGGCACAGGGCTGCGCCAGGAAGCTACCGTGCGCGGCCGGTCCCGGCACGGCGGGCATCACGGCCGCCGATTCCGGATCCCTGTCGCCGCCAGGGCCGCCCGGCCGCGACCTGTCCTGACCGGCACGGCCCAGGGCCCCGACATGCGCTGCGGTGCGGACGGCATCCTGGTCGCGGGGGGAATCGAACGGCGTCAGCCCGGCGCTGTCCTGCAAGGCCGGCAGGTCCTCCGGGCCGGCCGCTGCGGCCGGCAGGAGCATAATGGGCAGCAGCAGGAGCAGTGCCGCGAGCGCGGCCGTCAGTCCTGCGGTCCATCCGTCGACGAAGCGCCACTGGCGCATCGATATGCCACCCCCACGCACCGGCAGCGCCGCGACCTGGCGGCGCCCGGACCGGTCCGTTCCTCCAAATCGTCAGACTCGCCCCGCCGCACAAGGACCCGGCACGGCAATATTTTTGTGCCGGCGGTGCCGGCCGCCATTCACCGCTTATGCAGCGGCACCTGTTCGCAGCCGCAGGCCTGGTCCGGGGACGGCCAGGCGGCGGTGATGACGCCCTGGGTCTGGCGGCCGAAGATGGTCATGTCGCCGGCACAGCCGCACCACAGGTCGCCCCGCGCGGGCAGCGACCGGCCGGCATCGTAGGCGGACACGACAACCGCCTTCACCTTGCTGTCCGGCCAGCCCGTCGGGAACATCGTGCGGCTGGAATCCGCCCTGATCCACGGGCTGCGACAATCCTGCCGCAGGCGCACCGTCGCCAGCCAGGGCTGGTCCGCAGAGGCGAGCCCGTCGGCCCAGGCGTTGCAGTGCCCGCTGCAGCAGGCGCCCTGGCGGCAGCTTTCGGCGCCCGCCCGGCAATCGCGCGGATAGCCGTTCTCGCCGGGCGCCGAGAAGCCGCTCGCCCGGCCCTGCTCGTCGACCACGCCGTCGAAGATCAACCGCCAGTCCACCGCCATCATGGTCGGCAGGGCCTCCGCCGCCTGCGCCGGCCGGCCGCCGGCGCAGGCCAGCAGGAGGACCGCCAGAACCAGGCTCGCGATGGCCAGATGCGATGCAATGCGCCCCTGCCCGCCCTGCCCGGACATCACGTCTGCCCCTGCGCCTCGACCGGCCGCGGCTGGCCGTCGGAATCGATGGCGACGAAGACGAAGGTGCCTTCGGTCACCTTGATCTCGTCGGGATCCAGCTTGCGGGTGACGATGGTCTCCAGCTCCACGGAGATCGAGGTCTTGCCGACCTTGCTGACATGGCCGTAGATGCTGACCACGTCGCCCACGCGGATCGGCTGGTTGAATCGCATCGCCGTGATCGCAACGGTGACCACCCGGCCGCGCGCCCGCCGCGAGGCCACGATTCCGCCTGCCACGTCCATCTGCGACAGCACCCAGCCGCCGAAGATGTCGCCATTGTTGTTGCAGTCCGACGGCATCGGCGCCGTGCGGATCACCGGCTCGCCCCGACCCGACGCGTTCGCGCCCCCTTCGGCCTGCCCGGCGCCGGCACCGTGCGCATCTGTCATCCTTGGCTGGCTCCCTTCACTGGTATAATGCCGATTCTGCGGCGGCGCGCTCAGCGGTCCCGCAGCCTCCCGCCCGCACCGTCCCGTGGCGGCGGGAGCCTCCGTACAAGCGCCCCCCATAGCAAGCGCCGATAGCTCATGAACGATCTCTTCAACGACCCCGCGGCCAAGCTGCAAGGCTATTCCGCCCAGGATATCGAGGTTCTCGAAGGGCTGGAACCGGTCCGCCGCCGCCCCGGGATGTATATCGGCGGCACCGACGACCGCGCCCTGCACCACCTGTTCGCCGAGGTGCTGGACAATGCGATGGACGAAGCTGTAGCCGGCCATGCCTCCCGCATCGAGGTATCGCTGGCCGCCGACGGCGAGCTGACGGTCACCGACAACGGCCGCGGCATCCCGGTCGATCCGCATCCGAAGTTCCCGGACAAGTCGGCGCTGGAGGTCATCATGACCACCCTGCATGCCGGCGGAAAGTTCAGCGACAAGGTCTATTCGACCGCCGGCGGGCTGCACGGCGTCGGCGTGTCGGTGGTGAACGCCCTGTCGTCGCATGTGACGGTCGAGGTCGCGCGCGAGCGCACCCTGTGGCGGCAGGACTATTCCCGCGGCGTGCCGCAGGGCCCGGCGGTGAAGGTCGGCAGCGTGGCGAACCGGCGCGGCACTCTGGTCCGCTTCCGCCCCGACCCGGAGATCTTCGGCGCCAGCGCGCGCTTCCGCCCCGACCGCCTGTACCGTATGGCGCGCTCCAAGGCCTATCTGTTCCCCGGGGTGGAGATCCGCTGGTCCTGCGACGAAGGCCTGCCCCGCACCGCCGACACCCCGGCGGAGGAGGTGCTGCATTTTCCAGGCGGGCTCGCCGACTTCCTGGCGGCGACGACGGCCGACCGGCCGCAGCTGCTGCCGCAGCCCTTCGCCGACCGGGTCACCCTGGAGGGGCGCGAGGGCCGGGTCGAATGGGCCATCGGCTGGATGGCGGAAGGCGAAGGCTCGCTCTCGTCCTACTGCAACACCGTGCCCACGCCGGAAGGCGGCACCCACGAGAACGGCCTACGCGCCGCCCTGGTGAAGGGCCTGCGGGCCTATGGCGAGATGACGGGACAGAAGAAGGCGGCGCAGATCACCGCCGAGGACGTGCTGGGCTCCGCCGTCGCCCTGCTGTCCGTCTTCATCCGCGAGCCGCAGTTCCAGGGCCAGACGAAGGAGAAGCTGGCCAGCGCCGAGGCGGCGCGGCTGGTGGAGAACGCGATCCGCGACCATTTCGAGCATTGGCTGAGCGGCGCGCCGGACCGGGCGCAGGACCTGATGAGCTTCGTCCTGTCCAATGCCGAGGAACGGCTGCGCCGCAAGCAGGAGCGCGAGGTCAACCGCCGCACCGCGACCCGCAAGCACCGGCTGCCCGGCAAGCTGGCGGACTGCTCGCAGACCACGGCCGACGGCTCGGAGCTATTCATCGTAGAGGGCGACAGCGCCGGCGGCAGTGCCAAGCAGGCGCGCAACCGCAATTTCCAGGCGGTGCTGCCGCTGCGCGGCAAGATCCTGAACGTCGCCTCCGCCAATGCCGGCAAGCTCTCCGCCAACCAGGAGCTGTCCGACCTGATGCAGGCGCTGGGCTGCCGCACCGGGGCCGCCTACCGGGAAGAGGATCTGCGCTACGACAAGGTGATCATCATGACCGACGCCGATGTCGACGGCGCGCATATCGCCTCGCTGCTGATGACCTATTTCTTCACCCAAATTCCCGGCCTTGTCCGCGACGGCCATCTCTACCTGGCGCAGCCGCCGCTCTACCGCCTCAGCGCCGGCGGCACGGTGGTCTATGCCCGCGACGACGCGCACCGCAACGAGCATCTGAAGACCACGTTCAAGGGCAAGCAGAAGGTCGATATCAGCCGCTTCAAAGGCCTGGGCGAGATGCCGGTCGGCCAGCTGAAGGAGACGACGATGGACCCGTCGAAGCGCACCCTGCTGAAGGTGGAGGTGCCGAACGACGCCAACGGCCATACCGCGCGCATCGTCGAGGAGCTGATGGGCCGCAAGCCGGAGCTGCGCTATCGTTTCATCCAGGACAATGCCGCCTTCGTCGACCTCGACGCCATCGACGTCTGAGCCACGATGCGACCGCCGGGCCCGCGGCCCCGCCGGCAAGTCAAGCTTCAGGATGCGACCGCCATGTGGACGACCTGCGCTGCCCCGAACCTGACAGTCCTGCGACGATGGCTCGCTGCGGCAGGTGCGGCCCTGCTGCTGGCGGGCTGCGCCGGCGGTGACCTGGATGACGGGCTGTGGATCACCTACAACAGCCAGACCAGCCCCTACGACCCGTCCTTCGTGCAGACGGCGGCGGAGAGCGGCGCCTTCTATGTCGAGATCTACGGCCAGCCGTTCGCCGCACGGATGGACGACCAGGCGATCGCGCAGCGCATCAGCCTGCCGCAATGGATCGGTCCGACCGACGCCACCACCATGCCCGGGCCGGACGTGAACACGAACTTCCGCGCGATCCTGGTCTTCAGCCCGGGCTTCGACGGCCCGCTGACCGATCGGGCCTGCACCGCCCCCGGGCGCATCGGCACCGGCACGCCGCGGGCCGGTCGGGTGAAGCTGGCGGCCGGCTTCTGCATCGGCGAGCGCATGGGGTCGATCCTGGTGGCGGAACAGGGCGGCATCACGGGCCCCCAGGATCCCGCCTTCCGGTCGATGCTGGCACAGGTGATGCTGGCGCTTCTGCCCAACGCCAATCCGAACCGGCCCCGGGGCGTGCCGCCGTTCGACCGGCGATAGGCAGCCTGCGGCATGGGCGAGCCGCCTTGCTGCAGTGCGGCAATTCGGCCGAAACGATACATTGACAGAAGGCGCGGCGGCGCCTACATAGCGGCCATCGGCGCATCCGGTATGCAGGGAAGATTGCAACCGGATCTGGCGCGCGGGACGGTGGCACTGCGAGCCGTGCCTGTCGGCGACGACAAGGACGGCGACGACCGGTACCACAACGGGCCCGCAAAGCACGGGCTACCCGCATGACCGCCTCCAGGCACGCCGCCTGACAAGGTCGACATCGAGGGGTTTCTGGTACCGTCCGCCACCCGAAGGCGCTCCGGCGAGCGGGGCGATTGCGCCCGAAATGCGCGGCCCGCGCCGCGGTCGAAAGGGACCGCGCGAGGCCTGCCCCCAGACAGAAAGCGTATTCACCTTTTCATGTCGTTTGAAGATCTTGGACTAAGTCCTGAAACCCTGCGTGCCGTCACGGACGCCGGGTACTCGACGCCGACGCCGATCCAGAGCAAGGCGATCCCCTACGTCCTGATGGGACGCGACATCGTCGGCGTCGCGCAGACCGGCACCGGCAAGACCGCCGGCTTCACCCTGCCGCTGATCGACATCCTGGCCGACGGCCAGGCCAAGGCGCGGATGCCACGGGCCCTGATCCTGGAGCCGACCCGCGAGCTGGCCGACCAGGTCAAGAGCAGCTTCGAGAAGTACGGCAAGTATCACCGCCTCTCCACCGCCCTGCTGATCGGCGGCATGTCGTTCGGCGACCAGGACAAGCTCCTGGACCGCGGCGTCGACGTGCTGATCGCCACCCCGGGCCGCCTGCTCGACCATTTCGAGCGCGGCAAGGTGATGCTCTCCGGCGTCAAGATCCTGGTGATCGACGAGGCCGACCGGATGATGGACATGGGCTTCATCCCGGACGTGGAGCGGATCGTGAAGCTGATGCCGCCGCTGCGGCAGTCGCTCTTCTTCTCCGCCACCATGTCGCCGGAGATGCGCCGCCTGGCCGATGCCTTCCTGACCAACCCGAAGGAAGTGTCCGTCGCACCGCCGGCCTCGCCGGCGGAAACGGTCACCCAGACCCGCATCGAGGTCGCCAACCGCGACAAGCGCGCCGCCCTGCGGCAGCTGCTGGCCCAGGCCGACGTCAAGAACGCGATCATCTTCTGCAACCGCAAGAAGGATGTGGACATTCTCTTCAAGTCGCTGAAAAAGCACGGCTTCAATGCCGGTGCGATCCACGGCGACCTGTCGCAGGCGGTGCGGATGGAGACCCTGGACAATTTCAAGACAGGCAAGATCAGCCTGCTGGTTGCCTCCGACGTCGCCGCGCGCGGCCTGGACATCCAGGGCCTCAGCCACGTCTTCAACTTCGACGTGCCGATGAATTCGGAGGACTATGTCCACCGCATCGGCCGCACCGGCCGCGCCGGCAAGACCGGCCGCGCCTACATGCTGGTGACGCCGTCGGACGACAAGTTCATGGCCGGCATCCGCTCGCTGATCAAGAAGGAGATCCCGCTGGAGACCCTGGAGGGTTTTGAGGCCTCACCGGCCGATGCCGACGATGACGCCGACCGCGGCGAGCGCCGCTCCCGTGGCGGCCGGCGCCGGCGCGACGAGGGCAAATCCTCCGATCGCAGCCGGTCGCGCAAGGCCAGCACCGCCGACGAGCCGGCGGCCGATGAGGTACGGGCCGAAGCCGAGGAGAGCGCCGCATCCCGCGAGGAGAGCGCCACGCCCCGCGAGGAGAAGCGCCCGCGCCGCCGGAAGGCGGCCGAGAGCAAGGCCGCCGAGAACAAGGCTGCCGAGAACAAGGCTGCCGAGAGCAAGCCGGCCGACAGCAAGGCCGCTGCCGCGGTCGCGGAAACGGCCGAAGCTCCGTCCGAAGGGGCGGACGACCGGCAGGAGCGGAAGTCGGCATCGAACACCGGCAAGGAGCCGCAGGCCGGTGCCCCCCAGCACCGCAAGAACGAGCCGCCCTCCCGCGGTCGCCGCGGCGAGAGCCGCCGGCGCAACACCCGCTCTGGCGGCGAACGCAGCAATGACGGCGGCAAGCCGGTGGTCGGCATGGGCGACCATGTCCCCGCTTTCCTGATGCGTCCCGCGCGGCGCCAGCAGGGCTGAGGGCCTGAAGACCAGAACTGCGGCATTCGGCCCGACGGCAATCGGCGAGGACAGGCTTATCGGCCTGTCCCCCGCCTTTCGCTCAGGACGGTACCTGCACCACCATCTCGATCTCGATCTGCAGGTCCGGGCCCGCCAGCGCCTGGACGCCGATGCCGGTGAGGCTGGGCTGCGCCGCACCCAGGAAGCTGCGCAGGTGGGGCATCACCTCCCCCACCCGCTCCGGGGTCAGGTCCACGACATAGACCCTGAGCATCACGATATCCGGGGTGTCGGCGCCGACCGCATCCAGGCATGTCCGCAGGTGTCCGACCACGACCTCCGCCTGGTCCGCCAGACGGGCGGGCACATCCAGTCCCCCCGGCCGCCAGGCGACCTGGCCCGAGCAGAATGCCAGCCGCCCGGCCTCCACCACCGTCACCTGGGAATGGTGGTTTTGCGTCGAATCGAACAATGCCGGCGGATTGATGCGCGCAATGCCCATCGTCATCCCGATCTCCTTCGGTTGCTGCCTGTGCGCCTGGGGTCGGGGCATGACGACGGCGGCGGGGAAGGCATGTTCGCCTGTCCCCGCTTTCCCGACCCGGCGGATCTGAATCTGGGCCGGCTCTTGCGGAACAGGGTTCCGCTCAGTGCGGAACCGGGCTCCCCCCGGTCCGCGACGCACAACGGACGGCAGGCCCCTGTGTCGTGAGCCGGCACAACAGCCTCAACGAGATCCTCGTCTTCATGGCCGTCGCCGACGGCGGCAGTTTCGTTGCCGGCGGCCGCACCCTGGGGCTGACCGGATCGGCAGCGGGCAAGGCTGTCGCCCGGCTGGAAAGTAGGCTGGGCCGCCGCCTCTTCCACCGCACCACCCGTGCGATCGCCCTGACGGACGACGGCCGGCGCCTTTACGACCACGGTCTGCGGGTGCTGGAGGCACTCGACCAGGCGGAAGCCGGCCTTGCCGCTGACGACGGCATGCCGCGGGGCAGGCTCCGACTCACCCTGCCTGACGCCTTCGGCCGCATTGTCGTGCTGCCGCTGGTCCGGCAGTTCCTTCAGCGCTGGCCGGAGGTCCGGATCGAGATCAGCCTCACCGACCGGCCGGTCGATATCGTCGAGGAGGGCTTCGACCTGGCCGTCCGCATCGGTGGGGCGGACGCACCTGCCGGACTGATCTGTCGCACGATTGCCGGCTACCGCGCGATGCTCTGCGCTGCCCCTGCCTATCTTGCCGCGCGCGGCATGCCGGCCCATGCGGACGCGCTGGCGCGCCACGACTGCCTGCTGTTCCACAGCCGCAGCGGGACGCAGCGCTGGCGTCATCGCGATGCCGCGGGGACATGGCAGAGGATTCCGGCCAGCGGCCGGCTGCGCCTGGACAGCGGCGAGGCACTCCGCGATGCCGCCGTCGCCGGCCTTGGCATCGCCTTCCTGCCGGAGTTCCTGGTCGCCGGGCAGTTGGCCGCCGGCGATCTTCAGGAGGTGCTGCCCGACCTGGACTTCGGGGCCGCCCGGATCGTCGTACTGTACCCGGGCCGGCGGCTGGTAGAACCGCGGGTCAGGCGGTTCGTTGATCTGCTGGTCGCCGAACTCAGGACCTGAACCGCCGCAGTGCCGCTTGGCCAGCAAGCCTCGGCGGGTGTAGCCTCAGTTCTCCTGCAGTCCAGGTTAAATCTGCAGACCACGGAACCGATGCGGGACAGGGATCCGTGCCACCGCCCATTTCGCCGATCCGGGCCCTGATGCGGCACCATCGCCGCAGACTTCTTGTCGGCGCCATCGCCTGCGGCATGGCGGCCACTGCCTTTGCCCCCCTGTTCTGGACCGTCCCCTGGTCCGGATGGCTGCCGCCGGCCGGGTTGGCGCTGGGCGGCCTCGCCCTGATCGCGCTGCTGCGGGGCGATCTCCTGCTCGGCCACCGGGCTCGCGCCGCCAGGCCCGACGCGCCGTCCCATGCGACCGGCTCCGGCAGCGTCATGGCCGCCCTCGATGCCGTGAACATCGGCGTCCTTCGCTTCGACAGCGAGGACCGGCTGTTGGACTGGAACGAGGCGATGGAGACTTTCTTCCCTCAACTGTTGGGAGTCGCGGAGCCCAATGCGACCTTCCGCGAACTGGCGGAAATGACGGTCCGCAGCGGCTACCTGCATGCGCCGGAAGGTGCGGATGCCTGGCTGGCACGGCGGATGCGCATCCATGCCGAAGGGGGCGGCCAGTTCGAGCAGCGCTATCGCGACGGCCGCTGGCTGCTGGTCAACGAGCATCGCGACCCGCGGGGGGAGCTGATCGGCGTCTATACCGACATCAGCTATGTGAAGCAGACCGAGGCCCGGCTGAGCGCCGCGGTGGATGCCCTGGGCGAGGGCATGATGGTGTTCGACCGGGAGGCCAGGCTGCTCCTGTACAACGCCCAGATGGCGCGCCTGACCGATGCGGAGTTCGTGTCGCTGCTGGAGCCCGGTCGGCATATGTGCAGCCTGGCCCGGCAGGCGCGGCGGCTGGGCTGGATCCCGCCGCGGCTGCTGCGCCGCGCCCTCCCCACCGGGGAGAACATCACGCCGTCGCGCTGGGAATGGCAGCTTGCCGACGGCCGGCGGGTGCTGGTGGCGCTGCAGATGGTGGCGGGCGGCGATATCCTGGTCTCGGTCCGCGACGTCACCGAGACGCGCGAACGCGAGCTGCGCCTGACCGAGAGCGAATCCCGCCTGCGCCATGCGGTCGAGGACCTCGCCCGCTCGCAGGAGATGATGGAACAGCAGTCCGCGCATCTGGTCCAGCTGGCGGAGGATTATGCCGCGGCCCGCCAGAAGGCGGAGGAGGCCAGCCGCGCCAAGACCGACTTCCTGGCGATGATGAGCCACGAGATCCGCACGCCGATGACCGGCATCCTGGGCATGATCGACCTGATGGAGGGGACGCGGCTGGACGCGCTGCAGCGGGACTACCTGTCCACGATGCGGCGGACCGGCGATGCATTGCTGACCATCATCAACGACATCCTCGACCTGTCGAAACTGGAATCCGGCAATTTCCAGCTGCACAACGAGGTCTTCAACATCGGCCATGTGGTCAGCGACGTGGTCGACCTGCTGGCATTGCGGGCGGCGGAAAAGGGCCTGCGCATCGAGGTCGGCGAGGCGCTGCACATCCCGCCCTGGCTGGAGGGCGATCCCGGCCGGCTGCGCCAGGTCCTGCTGAACCTGATCGGCAATGCGGTAAAGTTCACCGATACCGGCCATGTCCGCGTCCGGATCTCCGTCGACGGCCTGCCGGCCAATGGCGAGCCTGCGCGCGCCGCGCCGGGCACGCCGCTGGTGCTGCGTTTCCTTGTGGAGGATACCGGCATCGGTATCTCCGAAGAGCAGGCGCGCAGCCTGTTCGATCCCTTCGCCCAGGCCGACAGCTCGGCCGCGCGGCGCTACGGCGGGACAGGTCTGGGCCTGGCGATCTGCCGCCGCCTGACCCGGATGCTGGGCGGCGATATCGGCTTCGACAGCCTGCCCGGGCAGGGCAGCCGCTTCTGGTTCACGATCGCCACCACCGTGGCGGAGGAACCCTGCCTGATGCTGGGCGAGGAGTCCGCCGCCGCGCCGGAAGCCGCCGGTGAGTCGCATCTCCTGGTGGCGGAGGATACCGAGGTGAACCGGTTCCTCGCCAAGACGATGCTGGAGGGCGCCGGCTACCGGGTCACAACCGTGACCAATGGCCGCGAGGCGGTCGAGGCGCTGCAGGTACAGCGGTTCGACGCCATCCTGATGGACATCCACATGCCCGAACTGGACGGCATCGCGGCGACCCGCCAGATCCGCGCCATGCTGCCGCCGCTCTGCGACACGCCGGTGATCGCGCTGACCGCCAATGTCATGGCCCATGACCGGCAGAAGATGCTGGATGCCGGCATGGACGATTTCGTCGCCAAGCCGATCGACCGCGGCGGCATGCTGGCGGCAGTGTCGCGGCAGGTGCGCCGCTTCGCCGGCATTGGCGACGCGGCGCAATAGGCGCGGCGTCCGGGCCGCATCCCGCCGACGCCCCTTGCACGCCAAGCGCCGGCACGGCAGCTTTGCGGCCCGGGCCGGCCTTTGGATGCGCCAGCCGCCCGGCCGGGCAGGACTGCGGGAGAGACCGACATGCAAACGATCTTCGTCATGGTGAAGTGCGAGCTCGGCCGGGCCTATGACGTGGCCGTGGAGGCCGTCGAATCGGTCGAGCAGGTCTCGGAAGTGCATTCCGTCTCCGGCCAGTACGACCTGCTGATGAAATGCTACCTGCCGGACGGCCAGGACATCGGCCATTTCGTCGTATCCAACCTGCAAACCCTGGATGGCGTGAAGGACACCTTCACCCTGATCACCTTCAAGGCCTTTGCCTGAGCGCGGGCCTTGCGGGCATCCGCGCGGGCGTTTAGTTTAAGCTTAAAATAAATTGAAAGCGGAGGTCCCGCATGCAGCAGAGGGCTGAAGAGGCCGGCACGCACCCCGCCCTGTCGGGGCAGCATGTCCTGGTGACCGGGGCCAGCCGGGGCATCGGCCTGTCGATTGCCCGGCGCCTGGCGGCGGCCGGCGCCCACGTCAGCCTGCTGGCGCGAGACCCGGTGCGCCTGGCGGAGGCGGAAGCCGAACTCCGGGCGGAGACCGGCGCGCAACTGCAGTCCGCCGCGGTCGACCTGACCGACATCGATGCGATCGGCCCGGCGCTGGCAGCGCTGGAGGCGAAGGCGGGCCCGCTGGCGGCGCTGGTGAACAATGCCGGCACGGGCAAGAGCACGCCCTTCGCGCGCATGACCGACGCGCACTGGCAGGAAATGCTGGCGGTGAACCTGACCTCTGCCTTTGCCCTCACCCGTGCCGTGGTGCCCGGCATGGTGGAACGAGGCCAAGGCCGCATCGTCAACGTGGCCAGCACCGCCGGTCTGACCGGCTATGCCTATGTCGCCGCCTACTGCGCCGCCAAGCACGGCCTGGTCGGCCTGACCCGCGCCCTTGCGGTGGAACTGGCCGGCAAGGGCATTACGGTAAACGCGGTCTGCCCCGGCTACACAGCGACCGACATGCTGGATGCCACCCTCGACAACATCACCGCCAAGACCGGGCGCAGCCGCGAGGAGGCGCTGAAGAGCCTGGTCGCCGGCAATCCCCAGGGGCGGCCGGTGCAGCCGGAGGAAGTGGCGGAGGCGGTGGCCTTCCTGCTGTCGCCGGCAGCGGCGGCGGTCAACGGCACCTGCCTGCCGGTCGATGGCGGGGAAGTGCTGAAGTGAGCGCGATGCTGGACCCGGGCGCGACCGCCAAGGGCCCTGCCGGCGACACGGCCGCGGCCGCCGACCGAAGCGCCGAGGATGACGAGACACGGCTCGACGTGCGCCTGTGGCTGCGGCTGCTGGCCTGCACCAGCATCATCGAGCGCCAGGTCCGGCGCGGCCTGCGCCGCGACTTCGACACCACCCTGCCCCGCTTCGACATGCTGGCGCAGCTGTATCGCGCCCCCGAGGGGCTGAGCATGGGCGAGCTGTCGGCGCGGATGATGGTCACCAACGGCAATGTCACCGGGCTGGCCGAACGGCTGGAGCAGGAAGGCCTGGTGGCGCGCCGTCCTGCGGCGGAAGACCGGCGTCGGCAGACCGTCGCGCTGACGCCTGCCGGGGTACAGGCCTTCGGCGCCATGACGCCGGCCCATGCCGGCTGGATCGACGGCATGGTCGCCGGCCTGGACAATGACGAGAAGCAGCAGCTTCTGCACCTTCTGGCCCGGCTCAAGCGGTCGGCCGAAGCCTATGAGAACGGAGCAACCGAATGAACGAGAACGCCGCCGCGGCGCCGAAGCCAGTCGAGATCCCGGTCGGCCCGCTGTCGGAGGGCCGGCTGGGCGGCGAGATGGCCGCCGACTGGAAGCCGCAGCACTTCGCCTGGTCGGTGGAGGGCAAGGTCGCCACGGTCACCCTGAACCGGCCGGAACGGAAGAACCCGCTGACCCTGGAGTCCTATGCCGAGCTGCGCGACACCTTCCGCCGCCTGGCCTATGCGAAGGACGTGAAGACGGTGGTGGTGACCGGCGCCGGCGACAATTTCTGCTCCGGCGGCGACGTGCACGAGATCATCGGCCCGCTGATCGGCATGCAGGATGCCGGCGACATGGACGGCCTGCTGCGCTTCACCCGGATGACAGGCGACCTGGTCAAGGCGATGCGCCTCTGCCCGCAACCGGTCGTCGCCGCCGTCGACGGGATCTGCGCCGGCGCCGGCGCGATCGTCGCCATGGCCTCCGACCTGCGGCTGGGCACGGCGCGGTCCAAGACCGCCTTCCTGTTCGTGCGGGTCGGCCTGGCGGGCGCCGATATGGGCGCCTGCAACATCCTGCCCCGCATCATCGGTTCCGGCCGTGCGGCGGAGCTGCTCTATACCGGCCGCGCGATGGATGGCGAGGAGGCCGAGCGCTGGGGCTTCTTCAACCGCCTCTGCGCGCCGGAGGCGCTGCTGGCGGAGGCACAGAAGACCGCCGCCGCCCTGGCCGACGGACCGACCTTCGCCCATGCGATGACGAAGAAATGCATCCACCAGGAATGGAGCATGGATGTCGAGGCGGCGATCGAGGCCGAGGCGCAGGCGCAGGCGATCTGCATGCAGACGAAGGACTTCGCCCGCGCCTACTACGCCTTCGTGAACAAGCAGAAGCCCGTTTTCGAGGGCAACTGACAAAAAGAATCAGATGGGGACTACCGGACATGCCTGACAGGTCATACCTCGACTGGCCGTTCTTCACGGACGCCCATCGCGACCTTGCCGGCCGGCTGGAAGCGTTCGCCGCCGCGCATTTCGACGACCATGACGACGAAGGCGACGTGTTCGACTTCGCGAAGTCCTGCGTGTCCGCGCTGGGCGAAGCCGGCTTCCTGAAGCTGACCGTGCCGGCGGAAGCCGGCGGGACGCACGAACGGCTGGACGTGCGATCGCTCTGCCTGGCACGGGAGATCCTGGGCTATCGCCACGGCATCGCCGACTTCTCATTCGTGATGCAGGGCCTGGGCAGCGGCCCGATCACCCTGTTCGGCACGCCGGAACAGCGCGCCCGCCACCTGCCGGCGATCGGCGAGGGCCGCGCCATCGCCGCCCTGGCGATGTCGGAGCGCAATGCCGGCTCCGACGTCGCCAACATCTCCACCACCGCAGTGGAGGATGGCGACAGCTACGTCCTGAACGGGGAGAAGACCTGGATCTCGAATGCCGGCATCGCCAATGTCTATTCGGTGATCGCACGGCTGGGCGATGCGCCCGGCGCGAAGGGCCTGGCCGCCTTCATCGTGGAGGCCGACCGCCCCGGCTTCGAGGTCGCGGAGCGGATCGACGTGATGGCGCCGCATCCGCTGGGCACCCTGCGCTTCACCGACTGCCGGATCCCGAAGGCGAACCTGCTGGGCAAGCCCGGCGAGGGCTTCAAGATCGCCATGTCCAACCTGGACATTTTCCGCTCCACCGTCGGCGCCGCCGCCCTGGGCTTCGCGCGCCGCGCGCTGGACGAGGCGCTGGCCCGCGCCGACGATCGCAAGGTGTTCGGCCAGCGGCTGTCGGACTTCCAGCTGACCCAGGCGAAGATCGGCGAGATGGCGACGATGGTCGACGCCTCCGCCCTGTTGGTCTACCGCGCCGCCTGGACGAAGGATTCCGGCGCCGCCCGGGTCACGCGGGAGGCCAGCATGGCGAAGATGTACGCGACCGAGGCGGCGCAGAAGGTGATCGACGAGGCGGTGCAGCTCTGGGGCGGCATGGGCGTCGTCTCCGGCAACATGGTGGAGCGGCTGTACCGGGAGATCCGCGCGCTGCGCATCTACGAGGGCACGACGGAGATCAACAAGCTGGTGATCTCCGGCCAGACCTACCAGCAGTACCGGCAGGGCAATGCCGGTCCGGCAGGAAAATCCGCGGGAGGCGCCTGATGAAGCTGCTTCAGCCGCTCGACATCAACGGCATGGTGCTGCCCAACCGGGTGGCGGTGCCGGCGATGGTGACCCGTCTTTCCGGCGAGGACGGGCATGTCAACCAGGACATCATCGACCGCTATGTCCGCTATGCGCAGGGCCATGTCGGCCTGATCGTGGTGGAGGCGACCGCCGTCCATTCCAACAAGTCCGGGCCGCTGCTGCGGCTGTCGGAGGACGCGTTCGTCGCCGGCCACCGCGACCTGGCGCGGCAGGTGCACGACACCTCCGACTCCAAGGTGGTGCCGCAGATCATCCATTTCCTGAAGGTGGCCAGGTCCGGCTGGCGGCAGACCATCGACAGCCTCAGCGAGGCGGATATCGAGACCATCATCGGCCAGTTCGCGGACGCCGCCTACCGTGCGGCTGAGGCCGGCTATGACGGCATCGAACTGCACTCGGCACATGCCTATACGCTGTCTTCCTTCCTGTCGCGCCACAACCCGCGCCGCGATGCCTTCGACGGCCGCACCCTGGAGGGCCGGCTGGCGATGTTCGGCCGGGTGATGGCGGCGGTGCGTGGCGCCGTCGGCAGTGGCTTTCCGGTCGGCGTCCGCTTCCTGGCGGAGGAGGCGATCAAGGACGGCTACACGGTGGAAGATGCCAAGCGCATCGCCCTGCGCATGGCGCAATGCGGCGTCGACTACATCTCGCTGTCGGTCGGCGGCAAGTTCGAGGATGCCGTCCATCGCGACGGCCAGCCGCTCTATCCCTATACCGGCTATTCCGGCGACCGCTGCATGCCGGGCGACCTGTACCCGCCCCTGCCCCACGCCCACCTGGCGGCTGCGATCAAGGCCTATATCAACGACAAGGGACACAAGGTTCCGGTGATCTCGGTCGGCAAGATCAGCGACCCGTCCGACGCGGAGGCCCTGCTGCAGGAGGGGAAGGCGGACATCGTCGGAATGGCGCGCCAGCTGCTCGCCGATCCCGACTGGGTGCGAAAGGTGGAGGACGCACGCAGCGACCAGATCCTGCGCTGCATCTACTGCAATGTCTGCAAGGCGCTGGACGAGAACTTCAAGGAGGTTCACTGCTTCCTCTGGCCGAAGGGCGCGCGGCAGGCGCCACCCGACCGGCCCGATGCCTCCGGCCCCGACTGGGGCGACGGTGCCGGCCTGCGCGCGGAGCTGCGCGATGGCCAGGTGCGGCTGTCCTGGAACAAGGCGCGGGGCGACGTCACGGGCTATGACGTCTATCGCGCGGAGGCCCCGGGCGAGGCCACCTGCGTCGAAGCGGTGAAGTCGACGAAGTTCGCCGACCGCAACGTGCTGGGCGGGCTCAGCTACCTCTACTACGTGCGTGCCTACGATGCCGCCGGCCGCGCCAGCGCGCCCTCGAACGTGGTTCAGGTCGACATGCCCCTGCCCGACTTCGTGCCCATCCCCGGGCGGACAGCTGCATTGTCGCAGGTCGACTGATCGCCAGCCCCATCGATCCGCGAGGTTCCAGGACCCATGCCCGACAGCGCAACCTTGCCCGACAGCGCCATATTGAAGGCGACCGCCCATGTCGACAGCTTCGCACGCGACAACCTGCCGCCGCGCGAGCAATGGCCGGAGATCGACCTGACCGGCGTGCCTGAACTCGGCGCCTATCCGGAATGGCTGAACTGTGCGTCCGAGCTGCTTGACCGGCAGGCGGAGGTACATGGCGACCGCCCGGCCTTCCGTACCGAGACGATGGTCTGGACCTACCGGGAGCTGCGGGAGAAGGTCGACCGCATCGCCCATGTGCTGGTCGACGATCTGGGCGTGGTTCCGGGCAACCGGGTGCTGCTGCGGGCACCCAACAACCCGATGTACGTGGCCTGCTGGTTCGCGGTGATGAAAGTCGGCGCCGTCGCGGTGGCGACCATGCCGCTGCTGCGCTGGCGCGAGCTGACCTTCATGGCGCAGAAGGCCAGGATCCATGTCGCGCTGTGCGATTCCCGCCTGGCCGAGGAGATGGAGCAGACCCTGCAGCGCAGCGACGATCTGAAGCGCGTGGTCTACTTCAACGGCGGCGGTTCGGCGGCGGACGACCTGCCCGACGGGCTGGAGGCGCTGATGGCGACCAAGCCGCCCCGGTTCCAGACGGTGCGCACCGCCGCCGAGGACGTCTGCCTGATCGCCTTCACCTCCGGCACCACCGGCCAGCCGAAAGGCTGCATGCATTTCCACCGCGACATCATGGCGGTCTGCGACACCTTCAACCGCTATGTGCTGCGACCCGGGCCGGACGACATATTCACCGGCAGCCCGCCCATCGCCTTCACCTTCGGCCTCGGCGCGCAGGTGCTGTTCCCGATGCATGCCGGTGCCTCCACCCTGCTGGTGGAGCAGTACAACCCCACCAAGACCCTGGAGATGATCCAGCGGCACGGGGTGACGGTGCTGTTCACCGCGCCGACCGCCTATCGCAGCATGCTGGACCTGCTGGGCGGTTACGACCTGTCCAGCCTGAAGCAGTGCGTGTCGGCCGGCGAGACGCTGCCGAAGCCGACCTGGGATGCCTGGTACGAAAGCACCGGCATCCGGATCATCGACGGGCTCGGCTCCACCGAGATGCTGCACATCTTCATTGCCACTGCCGGCGACGAGATCCGGCCCGGGGCGACGGGGCGCGCGATTCCGGGCTTCCAGGCCTGCATCTTCGACGCGGAGGGCCGGCCGGCACCGCCGAACACCGTGGGCCGGCTGGCGATCCGCGGCCCCACCGGCTGCCGCTACCTGGACAATGCCGAACGGCAGCAGAGCTATGTCCAGCAGGGCTGGAACTTCACCGGCGATTCCTACATGGCGGACGAGGACGGCTACTACTGGTACCAGGCCCGAACCGACGACATGATCATCTCCGCCGGCTACAACATCAGCGGCCCGGAAGTGGAAGCGGTCCTGCTGCTGCACGACAAGGTCAGGGACTGCGCCGTGATTGGTGCCCCCGACGCGGCCCGCGGGCAGATCGTGAAGGCCTTCGTCGTGCTGCGGGAAGGGGTCGATCCGTCGCCGGAACTGGCCCGGGAACTGCAGGACTTCGCCAAGGCGGAGATCGCCCCCTACAAGTATCCGCGCGCGATCGAGTTCGTCACCGACCTGCCGCGCACCCAGACCGGCAAGGTGCAGCGCTTCGTGCTGCGGGAGCAGGAGGCCGGTTAGCGCCAGCCCGGCCTGCCCGGCCATCTGCCCAACCATCTGGCCGGTCTTCGGACGGGTACCGGCGGGGCCCGTATTGCGCGGTCCCGATGCGCTTCGCATAATCTTGGCTACCCAGAAGGCGCCGTCTGCCCGGCGTACGTACCGGCCGGGTCGGCGCGAGCCGCACCGGACCTGTCGAACCAAGCCTGAGGAAGCAAGACAGATGCGCGTTCCGCACGCCCGAGATGCCCGCCGCCCGATCCTGTCGTCCCGCGCGACATTGGCCTTGTGCGCGGCACTGCTGGCAATGGCCGTCGGTGGCCCGCCGTTGCTCGCCCAGACCAACGAGGCCGATGCCGCCTTCGCCCTGACCGACCGCAACCAGGACGGCATGGTCGATGCGGAGGAATACCGGAACCGGCTGGTGGAGGTGTTCTATTTCTCCGACAAGGATGTCGACGGCGTCCTGATGATCACCGAGCTGCCCGGCGCGGCGCCATCGGAATACGCAGCCGCCGACCGCAACGGCGATGGCAAGCTCTCGCAGGAGGAGTTCGTCGGCCACCAGATGCAGGGCTTTTCCGGCGCCGACACAAACGGCGACGGCAAGCTGTCGGAGCAGGAAGTCGGCGCCTGGAAGCCCTGACCGTCGCGCGCGCGGAAGCATCGGACCGTCTTTTGGCGGCTATTCATCGGCGGCCGCTTGATGCAAGGTTGCCCTAGAGGCGTAGCCGTTGCCCCCTCTGCCTGCCCGGCCCCGTCGCGGCCGGCGGACGCGTGACCTCGACACCGCCCTGTTGCGCCATTGGGTTCCGGCACCGAGAGAACTGCAGACCGCATATGATCAACGACGAGGCCTCAGATCCGCCGGAACGGAGCGCCGATCTCGCCGCGCAGGCCATGGAGTCGATGGTGGAGCACGAAATGGCCCCATCACCGAGGAACTTCCGGCTGTGGTACAACTATCACGCGGACAGGCCCGTCGGGCTGCGGCGGGCGCTCGATGTCGTGATCGCGAATCATCAGGTGTTCACGGAAAAGACCGTCGCCGACATCTATGACCAGTTTTTCGGCGTCGACGACCAGCAGGTCTCCCTGACCGAGATCGCGGACCGGCTGGAGAGCACGATGTCCAAGGTGCAGGCCTTCGTCGGCACCGCGGAAGGCGACACAAAGGCCTATGGCCAGGCGCTGGAGAACTTCACCGGCCAGATGACGGTCAGCGTGAAGGACAGCACCAGCCTGACCTCGCTGATCACCAATCTGATCACCGATACCAAGGAGATGCAGGTCCAGACCCGCACCCTGGAGGAGCGACTGCACAAGTCGACCCGCGAGATCGAGGAACTGCGCAAGAGCGTCGACGAGCTGAAGCACGAGGCGGAGACCGATGCCCTGACCGGGGTCGCCAACCGCAAGTCGTTCGACGAACAGCTGATGCGGCTGGCCGACCTCGCCGAGGAAAGCGGCACGCCGCTGTCGCTGCTGCTGGTCGACATCGACCATTTCAAGACCTTCAACGACACTTGGGGCCACCAGGTCGGCGACCAGGTGCTGAAACTGATGGCGCGCACCCTGGTCGAAAACGTCAAGGGACAGGACTTCCCCGCCCGCTACGGCGGCGAGGAATTCGCCATCCTGTTGCCGGGCACCACCCTGGCGGACGCCGTCATCGTCGCCAACACGATCCGCACCGCGCTGCAGGGCAAGAAGCTGGTGAAGAAGAGCACCGGCGAGGATATGGGCCGGATCACGATCTCGATCGGCGCCGCAGTCTATGCGCCGGGCGAGACCCTGCCCGGCTTCGTCCATCGCGCGGACGAGGCCCTGTACGGCGCAAAGCGCGCCGGCCGCAACCGGGTGGTCAGCGAACGCGAACTGCCGGAGACGGCGGGCGCCGCCAAGAGTCCGGCCGTCTGACCGGCCGCCGGTCGCGGACACCGGTCCGGCCACAGCAAGCCATCGCCGCTCGCGCGCCTATGGGCTTCAGCGGCTCTGGACTTCAGCGCCTCAGGACTTCAGCGCCTCAGGGCCGGCCGCCGACGGCGCGGCGCAGGGCGGTTCAGCCGGGCATGGATCGCGATGTCCAGCGACTGCTGCGCCCAGTCCATCAGCTCCGACCGGTCGTCGTGCAGGTGCGGCGGCAGTTCGTAGTAGCTCATCGAGGCCACCCGGCCGTTGCCATCCTCGTAGCAGAACGGCTCACAGCCCAGGGCCCTGAAGGCGCCGCTGCTGTCCGGCCCGGCCTTCAGGTAGAGGGTGTCGTCGGCAATCAGTGCGAACATCGCGCCCCGGCAATAGACGCCGGCCCCGCCGAACATGCGGCGGATGACGATTGGGCCCATAGGCTCCAGGAGGTCCTGGACATAGGCCTCGAACTCCATGCTGACAGACATCGAAACGGCCCCCGCTCGGATCAGCTGTCCATCAGGTTGCGGGTGGCGGTCGGCAGCCTGACGGTGAGCCCGTCCAGCGCCTCCGTCATCTCGATCTGGCAGCCGAGGCGCGAGGTCGGCTCGAGCCCGAAGGCCAGGTCGAGCATGTCCTGCTCATCCTCCTCCGCCGGCTTCAGCTTCTTGTACCAGTCGGGCTCGACGATGACATGGCAGGTGGAACAGGCGAGCGACCCCTCACAGGCACCTTCGAGGTCGACGCCGTGCAGATGTGCAATTTCCATCACCGACAGCCCGGTCGGTGCATCGACGTCCTGCCGCTCACCTTCCGGCGTGATGAAGACCATTCTGGGCATCCGGAACTCCTTTACGGCGCGATATACCGTTCACGCCGCAGGGCGGCAAGATTGTATCGGCCGCCGGCGCGGTTGCCGTCGGGGCGAAGGGCCGGAACGGCGCCGATGTCGGGCAGCGCCGCTCAGGACGCGGCCAGCCGCTGCGCCGCGGCCCGCTCCGTTCCCGCCGAGCGACGCTGCCGGTCGCCGGCACGGCGGGCGATGGCGGCCCAGGCCTCGGCGAATCGCACCACCTCGTCGGCACTGCTGTCCCAGCCCAGGCTCACGCGGATCGTTTCCTGCGCCACCTCGGGCGCCAGCCCCATCGCCCGCAGCACATGGCTCGGCGCCACCTTGCCCGAGGAGCAGGCCGCGCCGGCACTGACGGCGAAACCGGCGAGGTCGAAAGCCATCACCTGGGTCTCTGCCGCCATGCCGGGCATGGTGATTGCCGCAGTGTTCGGCAGGCGCGGCGCGTCCCTGCCCTGGACGACGCCGCCCAGCGCCTGGATGCGCGCCTCCAGGTCCTGCCGCAGGGCGGTGACCCGGGGCAGCCAGCTGCGATCGGCGCTCGCTTCCAGTGCCGCGCCGAAACCGACGATGCCGGGGAGATTCTCGGTGCCGGCGCGGCGGCCGCGCTCCTGCCCGCCCCCCAGCATCTGCGCCTGCAGCCGCACATCGTCGGCCACCACCAGGGCGCCGACCCCCTGCGGACCGCCGATCTTGTGCGCCGAAAGAGTCATCAGGTCGGCGCCCAGCGCGCCGAAGTCCAGGTCGGTCTTTCCCAGACCCTGCACCGCATCGCAGAGCAGCAGCCCGCCGGCCGCGTGGACGATCTCCGCCGCCTCGGGCACCGGCTGGAGGGTACCGACCTCGTTGTTGGCCAGCATCACCGCCGCCAGGGCAGGCTGCGGCAGTTCCTGCAGGATCTCCTGCAGGGCATTCAGGTCCAGCCGGCCGTCGGCGGCGACCGGCACCACGCGGTGCGGCAGACCCAGGCGGCGGGCAGGCTCCAGCACCGATTCATGCTCCACGGCGCAGACCGCGACCGCGGCGGCACCTGCGCCGCGCAGGGCCAGATGGTTCGCCTCCGTGCCGCCGGAGGTGAAGACGATCTCTTCCGGCCGTGCCGCCACCGTGCCTGCCAGAAGCCGCCGCACGGCCTCCAGCGCCTGGCGGGCGCGCCGGCCGCTGCGATGCACGGATGACGGGTTACCGGGCCGCGACAGACAATCCGCCATCGCGGCTCCCACCCCCGGCCGCGCCGGTGCGGTGGCGTTGTAGTCGAAATAGACCTGCGGGGAATCGTTCATGTTGCCGGTACCTGCGCGACGACGGGTGCGCGATCAGATGGCGCCGTCGGCCGCCGGCGCGGTCACGGCCGAACCTGGCGCTGCAGGGCCCGCAGGCCCGGCCGGGCCGGTCCTCTCCCGCGATGCGAGGATGCCCTCGGGGATCCGGCCCGCCACCACATCCGCCAGGCTGACCTGTTCCAGGTAGCGCAGGGCGTGGCTGTGGAATGCGTCCCAGAGACGGCAGACCGGGCACTCGTCGCTGCCGCTGCCGTCACCGGAACCGCCGGCCGGCGCGCGGCCGCCGGTTGTATCGCAATCGGGTTCCACCGCCGCCATGATCGCTGCGATGCTGACGGTGCGGGCGTCGGGCATCAGGCAATAGCCGCCGCCGGGGCCGCGCACGCTGCGCACCAGCCCGGCACGGCGCAGCCGCACGAAGATCTGTTCCAGATAGCGCAGGGAAAGGTCGTGCCGGGCGGCGATTTCGCTCAGCGGCACCGGCGCCGAACAGTCCCGCAGGGCGATCTCCGTCAGGGCGAGGACGGCGTAATGCGCCCGGCCCTGCGGCCCGGCGCCGCCGGCGGGCCGGCGACCCCCTGTCGTGTCCAGCGAACGCGCCATACCTCAGGCGCAGCGCCGGGCTTCGGCGTCCGCTTCGCGCTGCTTCTCCAGGTCCTCGACCTTCTTCGACAGGCGCTCGACCTCCTGCGCCAGGGTGTCGATGGTCCGCAGCACCGGGTCGTTCACATCGCCGTTGCGCAGGCCGTAGTTCGGGAACGGCGAGACCTGCTCCGCCTCCGTCGGCTTGGCCCGGCCGGACACCCGGGCCGGAATACCGACAACCGTCGTCGCCGGTTCCACATCGCGGGTGACCACCGCATTGCCGCCAACCGAGGCGCCCTCGCCCACGGTGATCGGTCCCAGGACCTGGGCGCCGCAGCCGACGATGACCCGGTCCTTCAGGGTGGGATGGCGCTTGGTATTGGCCTGCGCCTGCGAATTCACCGCCGGAGCGGTGCCGCCCAGGGTGACCCCCTGGTACAGGGTGACATCGTCGCCGATCTCCGCCGTCTCGCCGATCACGACGCCCATGCCGTGGTCGATGAAGAAGCGCTGGCCGATTACCGCACCGGGATGGATCTCGATCCCGGTGATGGAGCGGGCGACCTGCGCCAGCCAGCGGGCCGGCAGGCGGATATTGCGCCGCCACAGCCAGTGGCAGAGGCGGTGCGAGGCAATGGCATGGAAGCCGGGATAGCAGAGGACCACCTCCAGGCGGCTGCGGGCCGCCGGGTCCCTCTGCATCACGGCATCGATATCGCTCGCCAGCATCTGCAGCATCGCTCATCCCCCGATCTCGACCCCATGGCGGTTCATTCCGCCCGGGACGCCGGCGTCCGGCATTGGCCATCGCCCCGCCAATGATCCGCCGGCTGCCCGGCAGCGCCATTGATCGGACACCGCAGCGAGCCAACATACAAAAGCGTCGGCCAGGGCCGACGGCCTCGAAAGGAAATGGCCATTGGCGGATGCGGGTCAAGCGATTTCTCGACTCCATGAGTCAAGATTAGGACACGCTGACATTTCCTCATGCGAAGATGGCCCGCGACAAAGGAAATTCTGGCATCCGGCGGCCGAGGGTCGTAGGTTGCCAGCCAATACCGGGAGCAGGACTTCGCGCCCGCTCTGCCGCCGCCGAGGGTGGCGGTCGACCGCGCAGCGACCGGCTGCCGGCACGGCGGGCCGGGCGCATCGGCGAGGTGCCCGGCCGCATCTGGATTTGGCTACCGGGTAGGACAGGGATTCGCAGAGGATCCGCGCACGTGGTTCCGCACCGGCAGGCGTCCGCAGTCCGGACCGCCCGCCGGCGGGGAACCGCCACAGGCGGGACCGCCGGCGACAGGCCGGCCCGGTCCAACCCCGTTCCGATTGGAGGAGCAATTGCCCGACGTCATCTTCAACGGCCCGGAAGGCCGCCTGGAAGGACGCTATCAGCACGGCAAGGCGCACAATGCGCCGATCGCCCTGATCCTTCACCCGCATCCGCGCTATGGCGGGACGATGAACAACAAGGTGGTCTATGCCCTGTACCACCTGTTCGCCCGCCGCGGCTTCTCGGTGCTGCGCTTCAACTCGCGCGGTGTCGGCCGAAGCCAGGGCACCTTCGACAACGGCCAGGGCGAACTCTCCGACGCGGCGTCCGCGCTGGACTGGATGCAGGCCTACAACCCGAATGCCGGCGCCTGCTGGATCGCCGGCTTCTCGTTCGGCGCCTGGATCGGCATGCAGCTGCTGATGCGCCGGCCGGAGATCACCGGCTTCATCTCCGTCGCCGCACCGGCCGGGATCTACGATTTCAGCTTCCTGGCCCCCTGCCCCTCGTCGGGCCTGTTCGTGCACGGCACGAAGGACGACGTCATCGCGGAAAACGAGGTCCAGAAGCTGGTCAACCGCCTGTCCAACCAGCGGGGCATCACCATCGACTACCAGTCGGTCGAAGGTGCCAACCACCTGTTCGAGGAAAATCTCGAGGAGATGTCGGCGGCGGTGGACCAGTATCTCGACAAGGTCTCCGCCCAGACCGAGCCAGCCTGACACGGCCGCAGGGCCCTGCTAGAGGGCAAGGCCGCCGGTCCCGCCAGGGGCAGGCGCAATCCGTCCGCCCGGCATCGGCCGGGCGGCACCGGTGGTGCCGGGCGTGGTGATCGCCAGGCCGCGCAGCCGGCGCACCGCCAGGAAGGCGAAGGCCTGGGCCTCCAGCGCATCCCCGTCCCAGCCCACCGCCTCCACCGGCGCGACCGGTGCCTGCAAACGCCGGCGCAACCGCTCCATCAGGCTGCGGTTGTGGCGCCCGCCGCCGCAGACCAGCCACCGCCGCGGCGGTACCGCCATGTGCCGCACCGCGGCGGATATGGCGGCGGCGGTCATTTCCGTCAGGGTCGCCGCCCCGTCGGCCGGCGACAGCCCGTCCGCCAGCGACAGCGGAAAACTGTTGCGGTCCAGCGACTTGGGCGGCGGCCGGCGGAACCAGTCCAGGGCAAGGAAGGCGTCCAGCCGCGCCGCATCCACCGAACCGCCAGCTGCCATGGCACCGCCCGCGTCCAGCGAGGAACCGGTATGGCGGCGCATCCAGTCGTCGATCAGGGCATTGCCCGGGCCGGTGTCGAAGGCGAGCATGGGCAACTCTTCCGCCGGCGCGCCGGACTGGCCCGGATGCGCCTGCGGCCCCAGATAGGTGACATTGGCCACCCCGCCGATGTTCAGGATGGCGAGGGGGCGCTCCAGTCCGCTTGCGAGGGCATCATGGAAGACCGGCACCAGCGGCGCGCCCTGCCCGCCCGCCCGCATGTCCGCCGTGCGGAAGTCGTACACCACATCGATCCCCAGGGCCGCGGCCAGCGCCGCCCCATCGCCGATCTGCACCGTCTGGCCGGCATCCGGGTCGTGATGCACGGTATGGCCGTGAAAGCCCACGACGGCGACATCCGCCGGCGCGATGGCATGCTCCGCCAGGAAGGCGGTGACGGCCCGGGCATGCGCCACCGTCACCGCCGCTTCCGCCGCGGCCAGGCGGTCGGGATCGGTTTCTCCCAGCACCGCGCGGATCGCCTCCCGCACCGCCGGGTCGTAGGGATAGGTCGCGGAGGCGCCGCTGCCGAGGACCCGCTGCCCGTCGGTGCGCAGCGCGGCCACGTCGATCCCGTCCAGGGAGGTCCCGCTCATCGTTCCGATCGCCCAGCGCATGGTGGCAGCATGGCCGATCCGGCCGGGCCCTGCCAGGGGCCGGCATGATGCGCCCCGAGGACTGGATCGCACCGGCCCCGCCGGGCGGCGGCGGTGGCCTCCTGGTCGCGCCGGGGGGCTATCACATCGATCCCTCGCGCCCGGTCGACCGCGCCGTGATCACCCACGGCCATGCCGACCATGCACGCGCCGGGCATGGCCATGTGCTGGCCACGCCGGAAACCATCGCGATCATGCGCAGCCGCTACGGCGACGGCGCGGCCCGGCACTTCCAGGCCCTGCCCTGCGGCGAGCCCCTGACGATCGGCGAGACCCGCCTGACCCTGCATCCCGCCGGTCATATCCTGGGCAGCGCCATGGCGGTGGTGGAGCATCGCGGCTGCCGGGTGGCGGTGTCGGGCGACTACAAGCGCCGCCGCGACCCGACCTGCGCGCCATTCGAACCGGTGCGGTGCGATGTCTTCGTCACCGAGGCGACCTTCGGCCTGCCGGTCTTCCGCCATCCCGACGATGCCGCGGAGATCGGCAAGCTGCTCGCCTCCCTGCGCCTGTTCCCGGAGCGCACCCATCTGGTCGGCGTCTATGCCCTGGGCAAGTGCCAGCGGCTGATCCGCCTGCTGCGCGAGGCGGGCCATGACCGCCCGATCTGGCTGCACGGTGCGCTGCAGGCACTCTGCGACCTGTATGAGGCGCATGGCATCGCCCTCGGACCGCTGCGGCCGGTGGCAGAGGCGCCGGACCGCGACACCTTGCGAGGCGAGATCGTGCTGGCACCGCCGTCGGCCGCCGGCGACCGCTGGCTGCGGCGGCTGCCGGATCCGCGCATCGCGATGGCCTCAGGCTGGATGCGGGTGCGCGCCCGCGCCCGGCAGCGGAATGCGGAACTGCCGCTGGTGATCTCCGACCATGCGGACTGGGACGAGCTCCTGCAGACGATCGCGGAGATGGGCGCGCCCGAGGTCTGGATCACCCATGGCCGCGAGGAGGCGCTGATGCATGCCGCGACGGCCGCAGGCCATCGCGCCCGCGCCCTGGCCCTGGTGGGTCGTGGCGACGAGGACGAGGAGCCCGACCTGTCTGCCCCTGGCGCGACGGACAGCGCCGATGCGTGACTTCGCGGCGCTGATCGAAGGGCTGGCCTTCACGCCGGGACGCAACGGCAAGCTGCGCCTGATCGCCGACTATCTGGCCCGCACGCCGGACCCGGCCCGCGGCTATGGCCTGGCGGCCCTGACCGGCGACCTGAGCTTTCGCCAGGTGAAGCCGGCAGCGATCCGCGCCCTGATCGCGGAGCGCACCGACCCGGTGCTGTTCGGCTGGTCCTACGACTATGTCGGCGACCTGGCGGAGACGGTCAGCCTGATGTGGCCGGCATCCGCGCCGGCGGGCCAGGCCCCGACCCTGACGCAGGTCGTCGAGCGCTTCGCGGCCGCCCGACGGGGCGAGGTCCCGGCACTGCTCGACGGCTGGCTCTCCGCCCTGGACGAGAGCGGCCGCTTCGCCCTGCTGAAGCTGGTCACGGGCGGCATGCGGGTCGGCGTTTCGGCCCGCCTGGCAAAGCTTGCCCTGGCCGAGTGGGGTAAGGTCGATATCAATGAAATAGAGGAGTTATGGCACGGTTTTGAACCACCATATGAGGAATTGTTCGTATGGCTGGATGGTCGTGGGCCGCGCCCCGTGCCGGCCACCGGGCTGGGCTTCCGGCCGCTGATGCTGTCCAACCCGCTGGACGAGGCGGCGCTGGCAGGCATGGACCCGGCGGCCTACCGGGCGGAGTACAAGTGGGACGGCGCCAGGGTGCAGCTGGCGGCGGAAAACAACCGGGTGCGGATCTATTCCCGCGCCGGCGACGAGATCTCTGCCGCCTTCCCCGACCTGGCCGATGCGGCGATGGGCCTGCATGCGGTGCTGGACGGCGAGCTGCTGGTGGCGGATGCCGGGACGGCGCCCGACGGGGTCGCGATCCGCCCTTTCAACGACCTGCAGCAGCGCCTGAACCGCAAGAAGGTGACCGCCCCGCTGATGCGCACGCACCCGGCCCATCTGCGGCTCTACGACATCCTGTTCGAAGGCGATGAGGACCTGCGGCCGCTGCCCTTCGATGCCCGCCGCGCCCGGCTGGAGGCCTGGCAGGCGCGCACGCAACCCGACCGCATGGACCTGTCGCCGCTGGTGCCGTTTGCGGACTGGGAAGAGCTGGCGGAGCTGCGCAGCGTATTGCGCGACGCTTCGGTGGAAGGGCTGATGCTGAAGCAGGGCGACAGCCCCTACCTGCCCGGCCGGCCGAAGGGACCCTGGTTCAAGTGGAAGCGGACCGCGCTGACCCTGGACTGCGTCCTGATGTATGCGCAGCGCGGCCACGGCAAGCGGTCGTCGTTCTATTCCGACTTCACCTTCGGCGCCTGGCGCGACGGCGAGGCCGGGCGCGAGCTGACCCCGGTGGGCAAGGCCTATTTCGGCTTCACCGATGCGGAACTGGTGGAGCTCGACCGCTGGGTGCGGCGGAACACCGTCAACCGCTTCGGCCCGGTGCGCGAAGTGGAGCCCGGCCTGGTGCTGGAGGTCGCCTTCGACAGCGTGCAGCGTTCCCGCCGGCATAAGTCGGGGCTGGCGATGCGCTTTCCCCGGATCTCGCGGATCCGCTGGGAAAAGCCGGCGGAGGAAGCCGACCGGCTGGAAAGCCTGGAGGCGATGCTGCCTGACTCGCTGCTCGCCGGGGCGGCGCCAGCCGATTAGTTATTGCCGCTGGTGACGTCTGTGCTAAACGAGCCACCACGACCCTGACCCGCATCATCCATCCGACCGGAAGCATATCGTCATGACCGGGGCACGCTCGGACTTCCTGCACGTTCTGACCGAACGCGGCTACCTGCACCAGGCAACCGACATGGAGGGGCTGGACGAGGCGGCCCTGGCCGGCCGGCTGACGGCCTATGTGGGCTATGACTGCACCGGGCCGAGCCTGCATGTCGGGCATCTGCTCTCGATCATGATGCTGCGGCTGTTCCAGCGCACCGGCCACAAGCCGATCGTGCTGATGGGCGGCGGCACCACCAAGGTGGGCGACCCGTCGGGCAAGGACGAGACGCGGCAGCTGCTGACCGAGGCCCAGATCGGGGCCAACATGGACAGCATCAAGGCCAAGTTCGCCAACTTCGTCACCTTCGGCAACCGGCCGGGCGACGCGGTGATGGCGAACAACGCGGAATGGCTGGACGAGCTGGGCTATATCCAGCTGCTGCGCGATGTGGGCCGGCATTTCTCCGTCAACCGCATGCTGACCTTCGACAGCGTCCGCATGCGCCTTGAGCGCGAGCAGCCGCTGACCTTCCTGGAATTCAACTACATGATCCTCCAGGCCTATGACTTCCTGGAGCTGTACCGGCGCCTGGGCTGCCGCCTGCAGATGGGCGGCTCCGACCAGTGGGGCAATATCGTCAACGGTATCGAGCTGACCCGGCGGATCGAGGATGCGCAACTGTTCGGCGTCACCTGCCCGCTGATCACCACCGCCTCCGGCGCGAAGATGGGCAAGACCGCGCAAGGCGCGGTCTGGCTGAACGAGGACGCGCTGAGCCCCTACGACTACTGGCAGTTCTGGCGCAATACCGAGGATGGCGATGTCGGCCGCTTCCTGAAGCTGTTCACCGAACTGCCGATGGACGAGATCGCCCGCCTGGAGGCGCTGCAGGGCGCGGAGCTGAACGAGGCGAAGAAGGTCCTCGCCAACGAGGCGACGACCCTCTGCCATGGTCGCGCGGCGGCGGAGCAGGCGGCAAGGACCGCGGCGGAAACCTTCGAGGCCGGCACCGCCAGCGCCGGCCTGCCGGTGGTCGAGGTCGCTCGTGCCGACCTGGCCGCCGGCATCCCGGCCTTCCAGCTGTTCGCCCGTGCCGGCCTCGCCGCCTCCAACAGTGCCGCCCGCAAGCTGATCCAGGGCGGCGGCGCTCGCATCAACGACCGGGCGGTGGCCGGCGAGATGGAGGCGATCGGGCTGGACGCGCTGGGCGGCGAGGGTTCGATAAAGCTGAGCGCGGGGCGCAAGCGGCACATCCTGGTGCGTCCGGCGGAATAGCCTGCCGCCGGTCGCGCTTCAGCCGCCAGATCAACCGCCAGATCAGCCATCGGGGCCGCCCAGGTTCGGCGGCGTGAACTCGAAGATCCGGCGCAGGAAGCCCGGCGCCAGGCCCGACAGCGGATTGACGTCGACATCCGGCGCATCCAGCGGGCCGGAGACGCGGAAGGTGAAGCCGATCAGCCCCTCCCCCTCGCGACCGATCAGCAGGTCGCCGATGATCGGGATCTCGCCGAAGGCATTGTTCAGCGCATAGGCCGGCACGAACGTGCCGGTCAGGGCGGCGCGATCCACCTCCAGGCCGATCTCGCCCTGCAGGGTGATGCCGATGCCGGGGCCGCGGGCACGCAGTTCGCGCACCAGAAGGGTCGCCCCCTCCAGCGCCACCTCCATCTCCGCCACCTCCACCGGCACGCCGCGGCCCGCCGGCGCCCCCGCCGCGTCACGCTCCGAGGGATCCGACACCAGCGCCTCCAGCTCCGGCACCTCGACGATGCGGGTGTCCTGCACCACCGCGCGGGCGGAGATCCGCCCCGGATCGCTGACCGGTGCCGTGCCGACCGCCACCAGGCTGCCGCCGCGCATCTTGTCGAAGCCGATGCTGCGGAAGGAGCCACCGGCATCGTCGCTGTTCAGGGCGAAGCGCAGGCTCTGCCCGTCGCGGGCCGCGCGCAGCCGGATCGTGCCGGGTCCCGCCCCGGCAGCGCCGACGCCCGCGGGCTCGGCCGGCAGCACCGCCTGCCCCTGCAGCCGTTCGATCAGGCCGTCGCGCAACCCCACCTCCATCGCCAGGTCGGTGGTGACGAAGTCGTCGGTGATGATCGCCCGGCTGACATTCAGCACCAGGTCCGCGCTGACGCCTGTCGGCGGCGGCGTGCGCCGGCCGGCCGCCCCTTCCGCATCGACGCCGTCGGCCATGCCGTCGAGATAGGGCCTCAGGTCGGCCTGCGCCCCCTGCAGGAAGACCGACCAGATGCCGTTCGGATTGGCCTGCGCCCAGCCCGACATGTCCGAGGCGCCGATCTCCAGGCGGGACAGGTCGACCCGGTTGACGGCACCGTCGGCCAGGCTCACCTGCGCCGTGACGCCGAGGTCGGGACCGACCAGGTTGTCGACGGACAGGGCGCTGACCCCGTCGGGCCCGACCTCGCCGCGCAGGGCCGCCGTCGCCGGCGTGCCTGCGGGCTTGTCGAGGTGCAGCGCCGGCACCGCCAGGCGCGCGGCCTCCAGGTCCAGGCTGGCGCCCATCTCCCAGCTGCCGCCGCCCCGCTCCAGGAAGGTGAGATCGGCGCCGACCGGGCCGGTGACGAACGGCTCCAGATCGACGCCCCAGCGCGCACGCTGCAGGTCGTCCAGCCTGGCGCGGATGCGGAACCGGGCCGGGTCGCCGCTATCGATGGGCTGCCGCCACTCGATCCCCGCCGGCACGCCGGCCAGCCGCCCCTCGCCCTTGGCGTCCAGCCCGTCGCGGTCGGCGCTAACCTGCAGGGCGCCGCGGCTGAGGTCGATATCGCCGATCACATCCCGCATCTCGACGCCGCTGAGCGGGCCGGCGATCCCGAAGGCGATGTCCGTCATGTCCAGCCCGTCCCGGAGCGGAAAGGCAAGGCTCACGTCCAGGCCGGCATTGCCGCCGACCGCCCCCGGCTCCAGGCCGGTCCGCTGCGGCAGTTCCAGCGGCTTCTGGCCCAGCAGGGCCAGCATGCCGGCGATGGCGCCCTCGATCCGGTAGCGGATGTCCGCCAGCGGCAAAGGCTCCTGCAGGCGCGCGATCGTCACCGAGCCGTCGCTGATCCGCATGCCGTCCAGGGTCCCGGCCGCGTCGGTCAGGGTGAAGGCATCCTGCGTCAGGCGGCCCTCTGCCGACATGCCCCGGATCGGCGACATCGGCCGCAGGTAGTGAAGCACGGCATCGGCCAGGCCGAAGCGCAGGTCGATGCTGCCCTCCGGCAGGTCGCCGGCCGTCAGGTCGGCCGCCGCCATGTCCACCTCGATCCGCGGCGCCTGGAGCAGCGCCTGCTCCAGATTGGCCTCGAACCAGTCGCGCGTGATGGCAGCGAACGGCTTCGGCCAGAGCGCGAGCAGCTGCGCCAGGGTCATGCTGCCGAAATCGCCCTCCAGCGTCAGGTGCCGCCACGGCTGCCCCGTCCCGTCGCCGCCGCGCTCCCCGGCGCCTTGCTCCGCCAGGTCCAGGCTGCCGTTGAAGGACGCGGCGACCCCCTCCGCCTGCAGTGCAGCATGGCCGACATCCAACCGGCCGGCAGCCGCGTCGAAGCGCAGGCCGACAGCCAGGTCGGTCAGGCTCAGGGGATGGTCGAAATAGGCCGGCAGGTCGAGACGGGCGCCTGCCACTGTGGCCTCGGCGCGCAGCACGCCCGGCCGCGCGCCGGCGGCCTGGTAGGCCAGGCTCAGGTCCAGCGGGGTCTCCAGCGCGACCATGGCCGATGGCAGCCCGCTGGGCGGTTCCGGGACCCCGTCGGTCGCGACGTGAAGGCGGCCGTCGCGCAGGCTGACGCCGCGGACCGGTCCGACCTGCCCGCGCCACTCCACGCTTTCCAGCCGCGGCGCCGCTACCGCCGCGACAAGCGCCTCCGGCACCAGCGGCTCCAGCGCCGTGCCGGACCAGGTCAGCGCCCCCTGCCCCGACAGCGGCGCACCGGCAAGGTTGACCGACAGGCGGGTGACGTCGAACCGCTTCGTCCGCGGGTGCAGGCGGAAACGCAGGTCCAGGTCGGACAGCGGCAGCGCCTCCGCCATCGTGGACGGCAGGCGCAGGCGCCCGACGGCCCCGGTGATGCGGCCGTCGATCACCGCCGGCAGGCCGGAGCCGTCGAACCGGAACCCCGCCTCGAACAGCAATGGCGCATCCACCGTCTGCAACCAGTCGTCCTGGCCGCCGGTGGCCAGTTCCGCCGGATAGACCGGGCCGCCGGCGACCCGGGCGTCGATGGCGTTGCTGCCGCGCCGGTGAAATCCGGTCAGGCTGATCGGCAGGCGCCGGCCGTCGCCCAGATCCAGATCCATGGCGCCGCGCAGGACGATGCCGGTATCGCCGCGTTCAGCGGCGATCCGGACATTGTCGGCCTGCCAGGAGCGCCCGGTCACGGCATCGTCGACGATCAGGCGCGACCCGGTCACGCCCACCGCGTCCAGCCCGGCCAGGGTGCCGCCGTCCCTGGATGCCTGGTCCCTGGGCGCCTGCAGCAGCTCGCCGGCAATATTCGCCAGCATCGAGGCCCGCTCCGGATCGGCGCCGGCCGCCAGGCGCCCGGGATCCTCCGCCTCCAGCTGCATCGACGGCTCGCCGGGCGGCCCGCCCTCGGTCGCATCGCTCGGCGTCACCGCCAGGCCCAGTTCGCCGTCGGCATTGCGGGTGAGGTTCAGCAGCGCGCCGTCCGCTTCGACACGGGTCAGGCTGAGTTCGCCACGCAGCAGCGCGGCGGCGGCGAAATCCAGGTGCAGGCGGGGAATCGTCACCGCCGAGCCCGCGCC
This sequence comes from Marinibaculum pumilum, assembly GCF_042646425.1. Classification (NCBI taxonomy): domain Bacteria; kingdom Pseudomonadati; phylum Pseudomonadota; class Alphaproteobacteria; order Rhodospirillales; family Rhodospirillaceae; genus Marinibaculum; species Marinibaculum pumilum. The sequence goes on along the minus strand of NZ_JBHRTR010000015.1, from coordinate 208,258 downwards.
TGTGGCCGCCACCCGCACATCGGAGGCGATCACCCCGACCGGCGCGTCAAGCCCCTGCCAGAACAGTTCCGTATCGCCGACGGCCACCTGGTAGCCCGGCACGGCATCCTGCAGCGCCGCGTTGACGTAGGGCGTCACAAAGGAAAGGCTCAGTCCCGCTGTCGCCAGGCGCCAGAACAGCATGGCCAGAAGAACCGTCAGGCCCGCCAGTCCGGCCGCGAGGCCACGGTACAGCCATTTGGAGACAGGTCGCAGCAAGGCCCGCCCGCAACTAGAATCACCCCGGAATGTGGGACTGGCTGCAGGATATCCACAATATCCTGCAACGGCGAGCATCCATGCCGCCGATCGCAGGCCGGCCCCGAACGATAAAGGGAGAACGCCGTGCAGGGTTCCGTCGCAGGCAACGGAACGATCGCCGCCGAATGCCGGCTGCCGCCGGCCGCGGCCGACGAGGATGCCGTCGCGCGCGGGCGCGAGCGGCTGGAACAGCTGGTCGCCGCGGCGGAAGGCGATGCCGCCGCGCGCCTGCAGCAGGCACAGGCGCAGCCGGACGCGGAGGCCCTTCTGGCGGCCGTCTTCGGCAACAGCCCCTTCCTGTCCGCCTGCCTGCTGCGGACACCGGAGCAATGGGCCGACCTGATGCTGGACGGTCCCGACCGCTGCCTGGAGGTGCTGCTGGACGGCCTGCCGGCGCCGGGGGCGCGGCTGCGCCCGCAAGAGGCGGCGCCGCTGTTGCGGCAGGCGCGCAACCGCGCGGCGCTGATCGTCGGGCTGGCCGACCTGTCGGGCGCCTGGGCGCTGGACCGGGTCGTGACGGCGCTGTCGGCGTTCGCCGACGCGGCAATCGGTGTGGCCCTGGAATCGGCACTGGCCGCCCAGGCGACGACCGAGGCCCCGCAGGACGCCGACCTGAACGGCTGCGGCTTCGTGCTTCTGGCGATGGGCAAGCTCGGCGCCGGGGAACTGAACTATTCCAGCGATGTCGACGTGATCGCCCTGTACGACGCGGAGCGTCTGGGCAAATGGCTCGGACGGCCCGCCGACGCGGTGCAGCAGGCGGCCGTGCGGGCCACCCAGGCGCTGACCCGGCTGCTGCAGGACCGCACCCGCGACGGCTATGTCTTCCGCACCGACCTGCGGCTGAGGCCGGATCCGGGTGCGACGCAGGTTGCGCTGCCGGTCGGTGCCGCGATCTCGTATTACGAAAGCTATGGCCAGAACTGGGAACGGGCGGCGATGATCAAGGCGCGCCCCTGTGCCGGCGACCTGGATCTCGGCCGGCATTTCCTGGACGAGATCACGCCCTTCGTCTGGCGGCGCAACATGGATTTCGCGGCCATCGCCGACATCATGGCGGTGAAGCGCCAGATCCACAGCCACAAGGGGCATGGCCAGATCGCGGCGGCCGGCCACGACCTGAAGGTCGGCCGCGGCGGCATCCGCGAGATCGAATTCTTCGCCCAGACCCAGCAGCTGATCGCCGGCGGCCGGGAGCCGGCACTGCGGCTGCGCGGCACGGTCGCAACCCTGCACGCCCTTGCCGACATCGACCGCATCGACATCCAGACCTGTCGCGAGATGGAGGATGCCTACCGTTTCCTCCGCATCGCCGAGCACCGGCTGCAGATGATCGACGACCAGCAGACCCAGAAGGTGCCGGCGGAGGCAGAGGCGCTGTCCCGCTATGCGGCCTTCATGGGCTTTCCGGACCGCGCCGCGCTGGAGGCCACCCTGACCCGGGTGCTGACCATGGTGTCGCGCCATTTCGACGAACTGTTCGCCGACCCCGAGCCGGAGGCACGGCAGAGCGGTAGCCTGGTCTTCACCGGTACCGACCACGATCCCGACACCCTGGAAAACCTGGCCGGCATGGGGTTCGGCGACCCGGAGGCGGTGTCGCGGATCGTCCGCGACTGGCACCGGTCGCGCTATCCGGCACTGAAGACCCGGGCCGCGCGCGAACGCCTGACCGGGCTGATGCCGGACCTGCTGGCCGCCTTTGCCGCCACGCCGAACCCGGACCTGGCCTTCAAGGGCTTCGACGAGTTCCTGTCCCGCATGCCGGCCGGCATCCAGCTTTTCGCGCTGCTGCTGGCGAACCGCTCGCTGCTGGGCCTGCTGGCGGAGATCATGGGGGGCTTCCCGGACCTCGCCCGGCATCTGAGCCGCTATCCGATCCTGTTCGACGCCATGCTGGATTCGGACTTCTACGCACCGCTGCCGGACCGGGGGGAGCTGCAGGCGGAGCTGCAGACCCGCCTGTCCCATGCCCGGCACGAGGAGGATGTGCTGCGCGCGGCCTGCCGCTGGGTGCGCGACCGCGAACTGCAGACCGGCGTGCAGGCGCTGCACGGTATGGCGGAAATCGGCCAGGCGATGGGCTGGCTGACCGATGTGGCGGACTGCGCCCTCGACGCCGCCCTGGCCAATGCCCGGGCGCAGCATGAGGCCAGCCACGGACGGCTGCCGGGCGGCCGCTTCGTCGTGCTGGCGATGGGACGGCTCGGCGCGCGGGAGATGCTGGCGGAATCCGACCTGGACCTGGTCTTCGTCTACGACCATGCGGCCGATGCGGAGGCCTCGGACGGCCCCAAGCCGCTGGCCGCGGGGACGTATTTCGCGCGCCTCAGCCAGCGGCTGATCTCCGCGGTCACGGCGATGACACCGGACGGACGCCTCTACGAAGTGGACATGCGGCTGCGCCCCTCCGGCAAGTCGGGGCCAGTCGCCACCCGGCTCGCAGCCTTCGCGAAATACTATGCCGAGGATGCCCAGACCTGGGAGCTGATGGCGCTGACCAAGGCGCGGCTGGTCTGCGGCGACGAGAGCCTGGCGGACGACCTCGCCGCGCAGATCCACGACTTGTTCGCCAGGGAGCGCGATGCCGACAGCGTCCGTGCCGATGCCGCGGCCATGCGGCGCCGCATGCGCGAAACCCATCCCGGCTCGGCGCCGTGGGACCTGAAGCATGGCCCAGGCGGTCTGGCGGACATGGATTTCATCTGGCAGTCGCTGGCACTGATCCACGCGGCGGCCACCACCCCGGCCCAGGGCGACGGAACGCCGGCAGCCGGCGCGGCTGTGTCAGCACTGGTCGCGGCCGGCGCCCTGACCGCGGACGAGGCCGCGGCCCTGCGGCGCGCCCGCGACCTGGCCAATACGGTGATGATCGCCCAGCGCCTGGCCGCCGGGCGCGGTGGCACCACCGACATGGACTCGCCGCAGTTCCAGGTCACCCTGGCGCGGGCCGCCGGAGCGACCGACTTCGAGACTCTGAGCAGCGACCTGCGGTCGGCGCGCGACGCCGTCATCGACCTCTACGTTCGGACATTGGGCGAAGGCACCGAGAGCTGACGGTGCGGACACAGGGCGACGCTTGACCCTGCCGTCCGCCATGGCGGATCGTTGCGCCGCACTTGGCGGCTCCGGGACGGGAACTGGCGATGATGAAGAAGGATGCTGTCGACGGCCATCTGGCGCGGCTGCGGGAGGATGGCTTCACGGTGCTGCGGGATGCGGTTGCGCCGGACGCCGTCGCGGCGCTGATCGACGCGCTGGACCGCATCCAGCGCGACCACGGCCTGGGGCCGGCCCGGACCGGCTTCGAGGGGCGGAACACGGTCCGCATCAACAACCTGCTGACCTACGACCCGGCGTTCTGGCAGGTGCCGCTGCATGCGGATGTGCTGGCGGTGGCGGAGGCGGTCCTGGACCCGGAGCTGCTGCTGTCCTCCTACTGTTCCCTGGTGGTCGGCCCCGGCCAGGCGGCGCAGCCGCTGCACGCCGACACCCAGCTGCTGCCGCTGCCGCGGCCGCATATGCCGATCACCCTGAACGCGATCTGGGCGCTGTCGGACTTCACGGAGGAAACCGGCGCCACCCGGATCGTGCCCGGCAGCCATCGCCTGGACCGGGCGCCGGACTATGGCCGCGACTACGACACCGTGGCCGCGACGATGCCGGCGGGCAGCATCATGCTGTTCGACAGCGCGCTCTGGCACGGCGCCGGCAGCAACAATTCCGACCGGCGCCGCTATGCCTTCTCCTGCGCCTATTGCTGGGGCTGGATGCGCCAGCAGGAAAACCTGCAGCTCGGCATCCCGCGCGAGGTCGCGGTCACCTTCCCCCGCCGGCTGCAGGAGCTCTGCGGCTACAGCGTCTACAAGGGCCAGTTCGGGCATATCGACAATCACGACCCGATCGAGCTGCTGGGCCGGGAACGCGGCAAGCGGATGGTCTGGGAGGCTTCCGACGCGAAGGCAGCCCATGCCGCATCCGCTGCCGCAGGTGATGAGGCCGGGAACACCGCGCTCCACAACTGACGATCGTCTCCGGTCGCCTTAGGCTTCCGCGCCGCGCCGGGAACGCGTGAGCCGCGACAGTACGGGGTGGCAAGCGACCTGCTGGCAACGGCCAACGCCCGCGCGGCGGTGCCATCTCCCGCGATCCGATCGTAACCCAGACGCAGCTTCCGGGGCTGGAAGCGGTCACCCACCCCGTTCTTCATCCCCGACTTGATCGGAGGTCCATTCCGCCAGCTGACCGGCTGGCGGATTGAGGTTCACGGGCAAAGCCCGTGGACGGGTCACGCCTGAGAACGACAGGTTCTGGCGAAAATCCGGGAATGCTCCAGGAAGCGGCAAACCGGAAGCGGTACAGCTGGACCTTGTGCGGCCTGAACGGCAGCCGTTCCGGCCGCGCCGGCGACACTGCCGCCCCGGGGGTCCCGATCCAGGGCTGGGCATCGTACTGCAATTGCGAATGCATTTCATAAACGATATCATCCGGCGAATTCGCCAGCACATCACAGACTGACTGCACCGCTCTCGCTGACAGAGGTGACATGAAGGAGACGCTCCGCCAGTCGATGGCCTGGCTGCATAGCTGGGCCGGGCTGCCATTTGGCTGGCTCTCCCGCATGCCGTGGCGACAGGCGCCGGTGCTGCTGGGCAGCAGGCATGAGGGCGCCCCGGCGGTGCAGGCCGGCCGATGACCGCCGCAGCGGCGCGCCGCCTGTCGCTCGCAGCCCGGATTCTCGCCGCCGTGGTGGGCGGCTATGCCTATGCGACGCTGCTGGTGCTCGCCGCAGCCGCGCTCCTGCCGCTGCTCGGCATCGGCCGGCCGGAAGCGCTGCTCGTGGCAACGATCGCCGCCTTTCCGATCTTCGCCGGCATCGTGATGGCCGTGTTTCATGCCCGCAGCGCACGGCGCGCCTGGCTCTGGCTCGCCATTGCCGCCGTCCCGCCGGCCGCCGCCGTCGCGCTGCTCCTTGTGGAGGTCGGATCGTGACCGAGGTTCTCGCCCTGCTGCTTGCGCTCCTGGGTTTCGCCCTGCTGGCGCTGGCGATGCACAAGCATCATCGCGACATCCTGGGCCGGCCCCTACCGCCGCGCCGCGCCCTGGGCCTTCGAACCGCCGGATGGAGCCTGCTGGCACTTGCCTTCGCCACCAGTATCGCCGGCGCCGGCTGGGCCATCGGCCCGGTGCTCTGGTTCGCCCTGATCACCGTCGCCGCACTGGCTGTCGCGATGATGGTGACCCTGCGCACGCCACGGCGCGGGCGATAGCCGGCTCCGCACCGCCCCCAGGCCCACCGCCCCCAGTCCCATCGCCCCCAGTCCCATCGCTCGAGGGAAAAATGAAGGAAACGCTCCGCCAGTCGATGGCCTGGTTGCATACCTGGGCCGGCCTGCTGACGGGATGGCTGCTGTTCTTCGTCTTCCTGACCGGCACCTTCGGCTATGTGAATGCCGAGGTGGACCGCTGGATGCGCCCGGAACTGCCGCTCAGCAGTGCCGAAGGGCCGGCCGCGGCGCAGATGCTGGCGCTGGCGGAGGCCCGCCACCATGCCCGCGGCGGGGAGGAGGAATACTGGCTGGTGCGCATGCCCGCCGGCCGCGCGGCGGCGGACTTCTCGATCGGCTGGCGGGACCGGCCGGCGGCGAGCCAGGGGCGCGGCAGGTTCCACCACGAGCATCTGGACCCGCGCACCGGCCTGCCGGCGGAACAGAGCGTGCGGGCGACCGGTGGCGGCGACCTGCTCTACCAGATGCACCACGCCCTGCACTACATGCCCTACGACTGGGCCTTCCGCATCGTCGGCATCGCCACGATGTTCATGTTCGTGGCGATCCTCAGCGGCATCGTGGTGCACCGGAAGATCTTCGCCGACTTCTTCACCTTTCGCCCCGGCCGGGGGCAGCGCAGCTGGCTGGACGGCCACAACCTGCTGAGCGTCAGCGCCCTGCCCTTCCATCTGATGATCACCTGGTCGGGGCTGGTCTTCTTCACCTTTTCCTACATGCCGGTGGCGGTCGATGCGCTCTATCCCGACAGCGCCGCCCGGGACCGGGTCTATGCGCAGGCCTATGGCTACGAGGAGGCGGAGCGCGGTGCCGACCGCCCGGCCGCGGCGCTGGCGCCGCTGGCGCCGATGCTGGCGGAGGCCGAGCGTCGCTGGGGCCCCCACAGCACGGCATTCATCACGATCGACAATCCCGGCCGCGACAATGCCCGGGTCTCCTTCTACCACGAGCAGATGACCGTCAGCCGGACCCGCCGGATGCTGCGCTTCGACGGCGCCAGCGGCGCCCTGACGGCCGTCGACCAGGACATCCGCACCGGTACCGGCCTCTTTACCGGCCTGCTGCTGGGCCTGCACGAGGCGCATTTCGCCGGTCCGGTCCTGCGCGCGCTTTTCGTGCTGGCCGGCCTGGCGGGAACGGCGATGATCGCCACCGGGCTGCTGCTCTGGTCGAGCAAGCGGAAGGCGAAGCTCGCCGGGTTCGGCCGGGCCGGGCGGCCGCATCCCGGCATCCGCGCGGTGGACGTGCTGAACCTCGGCACCATCATCGGCCTGCCGGTCGGCATCGCCGCCTATTTCTGGGCGAACCGGCTGCTGCCCGTCGGCATCCCGGACCGTGGCCCCTGGGAGGCCAATGCGATGTTCATCGCCTGGGGCCTCTGCTTCCTCTACGCGATCTGGCGTCCGCTGCCGCGCGCCTGGCCGGAGCTTTGCGCGCTGGCCGCCGGCGGGTTCGCGCTGCTGCCGGTGGTGAATGCACTCACCACGGACCGCCATCTGGGCATCACCCTGCCTGCGGGCGACTGGGTCCTCGCCGGCTTCGACCTGTCGGCGCTGGCGACGGGACTGTTCTTCGGCTGGCTGGCGACCATGGTCCGGCGCCGGTCGCCCGCTGCAGGGCCGCGCGGCCTCCCGGCGGCGGAGGCCGGACACTGAAGCCGGCGGCGGCATGGCGATGCGGGCGGGCGGCCGGCACCGGAACGGGCCGCTTTGCCGGATCGAGCGAACGGGCTATGTGTCGACAGGAGCGCCGGCGCGGGACGGACCCGCCGCGCGGCGCAACGATGAGCGACAAGGGAGCGGCGAGATCATGACCAGTCTGTCGGTCGGCGACACGGCACCCGGTTTCACCCTGCCGGCGGATGGCGGTGGCGAGATCTCGCTCGCCGAGACGCTGAAGCAGGGGCCGGTGGTCCTCTATTTCTACCCGAAGGACGACACGCCCGGCTGCACCAAGGAGGCGATCGCCTTCACCGAGGCCCTGCCCGCCTTCAGGAAGGCAAAGGTGACGATCCTTGGATGTTCCAAGGACAGTGTGGCCAAGCATGACAGGTTCATCGCCAAGCATGAGCTGGGGATCCGCCTGGTCGCCGATACCGAGGGCGAGGTCTGCGAGGCCTATGGCGTTTGGGTCGAGAAGACGATGTACGGCCGCACCTCGATGGGGATCCAGCGGTCGACCTTCCTGATCGGCACCGACGGCCGGATCAAGGCGATCTGGCCGAAAGTGAAGGTGGCCGGCCATGCGGACGAGGTGCTTGCCGCGGTCCAGGCCGGCTGAGGCGCGACCTTAGGTATCGGGTGCCGGTGGCAAGGTTGCGCCGCCACCCTGCTTTTTGTCATAGTCTGCGGCGGAGTTCGGATCCGGGAAGTCCGCCGGGCGGGGATCCGGCGCCGAAGGGCGGCGGATCCCGGAAAGGCTGCGCGGTGTGGCGGTCGCGCAGGTCCATGGATGCGACAGCTCGATGGATGCAACAGCTCGATGGGGCGGGTCCATTGTCGCGGCAGCGCGGCGGGATCCCGGTTCGGACCAGATCTGAGAGACGAGGGGGGTCATGAGGGGAGGCAAGAGCCTTTCCGGGACCGGCAATTTCCGGCGTGCATTCCCGGACAGACAGCTGATCTACCGCAGCCGCGGTGAAGTCCGCTATTTCAACTTTGGCTGGAAGTCGCAGACCGCGATCGCCCTCGCGGTGACGGCCCTGTGCGGGTGGCTGGGCTATTCCGGCATCGAGCTGGCGATGATGGACGACCGGCTGATTGCCGAGCGCGAGCGGTCGGAAGCCCTGCTGCGCAGCAACGATTCCCTTGCACGGCGCTACGCCTCCGCACAGGACCAGATCGCTTCACTGAACGACGGCCTGGCGGAAACCGAGCAGCAGCTGCTGCAGGCCCGCACCGAACACAGGGACCTGCGCTACGAGATCGCCCGGCTGAATGCCAGCCTGGTCGAGGCGGAGATCGCCCGCCGCCAGAGCCTGGACCTGTTCGAAGGCGCGGAAAGCCGCAAGGCGCAGATCGAGCGCGAGATCTCCGACCTGGTCGCCCGCCAGGCCGAGATCTTGAACCGCGCCGGCCGCCAGACCGACGATGAAATCAACACCCTGTACGGCAGCCTGAAGCTGACCGGCCTGGATATCGACGGCCTGCTCGGCCGGCTCCTGCCCGAGGCCGCCGCCAGGGCCGACGGCGTCGGCGGACCGTTCCACAGCAGCGCATCCGAAGTCGGTGCCATGCCGCCGGAATTCGGGCCGCCGGAATTCGGGTTGCCGGAGTTCGGGTTGCCGGAGTTCGGGCCGCCGAAGTTCGTGATGGGCGCCGGGATCGGCGCCAAGGCCGTCGACCTGAAGACCGCCTGGGCGAACGGAACCCTGGGGCAGTGGCAGGAAGAGGAATCCCTTGTCCAGGCCGCGTTGACCCGCGCCGATGTCGAACCCTCGGGTGCCTTCGGCGCCGGGGTCGAGGCCCTGGACAGCCGCTTCGCCCGGCTCGACGCGATGCGCACCCTGCTCCGCCATCTGCCGCTGGTGCGGCCGACCGATACCGGCCGCTTCTCCTCCAGCTTCGGCTACCGCAAGGACCCCTATACCGGCCGCAGGGCGTTCCATTCCGGACTTGATATCGCCGACGACCGCGGCACCTCCGTGCTGGCGACCGCATCCGGCAAGGTCATCTTCGCCGGCCGCAAGATCGGCTACGGCAATTTCGTGGAGATCGACCACGGCTTCGACATCACGACACGGTACGCGCATCTCGACCGGCTGATGGTCTCCGAAGGCGACATTGTCGACTTCCGCGACAAGATCGGCACGATGGGCAGTTCCGGACGCAGCACCGGGACCCATCTGCACTATGAGGTCCGCTACCAGGAAAACGCACTAAATCCCATGAACTTCATTCGGGCAGGACGAGATGTTTTCCGGACAAGCAAAAAAGACCAGCAAAAAGTCGGCCAGTGGCAAGTCGATCGGGCCGCCATCGCTGATCTCGAGCGGGTTGACGGTAACCGGTAACCTGGACAGCGACGGCGAGATCCAGGTCGACGGCACCGTCATCGGTGATGTGAAGGCGGAACGCCTGACCCTGGGCGAAGGCGCGCGGATCCTGGGCGAGGTCGTTGCCGACGATGCCCTGATCCGTGGCGAGGTCACCGGCTGCCTCCGGGTGGTCACGGTGGCGATCGAGCGCAGCGCCAAGATCCACGGCGACGTGTTCCACCGCACCATGTCGGTGGAGGCGGGCGCCTTCATCCAGGGCCTGTGCCAGAACACCGAGAACCCGCGCGAGAGCGCCGGCAAGGCGGTCGAGCGCGGCCCGGCAAAGGCAGAGGAGGCCGGCAGCGGCGACACGCTGGCGATGGAGCCGGGCAAGCCCGTGCTGGCCACCGAACATGGCGCACCGCTGCAGTTCGGCAACGCACCTGCCACGACGCCGCCCTGGCGGCGCGCGCAGGAAGAAGACCGCAGCAATGTCGCGGTCGCGGTCGCCAAGCCCGACGGGGGCTTCCGCAAGGATTGATCACCGGCGTGCGGCGGCCCTGTCCTTCGCCGCCGCACGACCTAGAGCGTCCCCAACTTGGGTAGAAACGGCGACGCGAATTCGATCGTCATCCCGGCCTTGAGCCGGGATCCATTCCACCAGTCTTGCGGCTTCTGAGCGGCTGGCGGAATGGGGTTTACGGGCGAAGCCCGTGGACGGGTCACGCCGGAGAACGACAGGTTTTCCTGCAAACCCGGGAATGCTCTAGCCTGCGTCCACGCTGCTTGCGTTCTGGGCCACCGCCTGAGGACCCGGAGTTGCCGGAGCGTCAGCCGGCCAGGGACAACTGCTCCAGGTCGCGCAGGACCGGACCGTCCAGGGCGGCCACCGTCAGGGCCCGCACCCTGCCCGCCAGCGGCAGGTCGAGGCGGCCGGCATCGGTCTGGGCGGAATCCAGGGTGACGGGTTGACGCACCGTCGCGATCGTCATGTGCGGTTCGAATGGCAGGTCGCTGCGCAGGTGCGGTGCCAGGATGCCGGTATAGAGCCCTGCATGGAGCCGCCGGAAGCTGTCGTCGCCCTGCCCCACCCTGAGGAAGAGCTTCGCTTCCCCCGCCCCGATGAACGGTTCGGTGGAGTCCAGGGTGAAGGGGAAGGGACGCTCCGTCGCCGCGATCGCAGCCGCATGGGCGACCAGCGCATCGACCTGGATCCCCGCGACGCCGAAGACCAGGGTGACATGGACCGCCACCAGCGCCGCCCTGTCCGGCTCATGCCGGCGCCGCAGCGCCTCGATCGCGCTCGCGGCTTCGGGAGCGAGTTCGGGATAGGCCAGAACGAACAGCATCACGCCTGACGATCCTCGTTCGCGGTCGGGACCGCCGGCGGCCTATTCGTCCGTGTCGCTGTCGCCGAGGCGGTCGCTGAGCGCCGCCGCCATGAAGGCATCGAGGTCGCCGTCCAGCACTCCCTGGGCATTGGAGGTTTCGGTGCTCGTCCGCAGGTCCTTCACCATCTGATAGGGATGCAGCACGTAGGACCGGATCTGGTGTCCCCAGCCGATATCCGACTTGGACTCGTGCATCGCCTGGCGCTCGGCGTCGCGCTTCTGCAGTTCGAGCTCGTAAAGCCTTGCCCGCAGCATGTTCATCGCCGCGGCCCGGTTCTTGTGCTGGCTGCGATCGTTCTGGCACTGCACCACGATGCCGGTCGGTTCATGCGTGATCCGCACCGCGCTGTCGGTCCGGTTGACGTGCTGGCCGCCGGCGCCGGAGGCACGATAGGTGTCGATCCGCAGGTCCTTGTCCTCGATCTCCACCTCGATCGTATCGTCGATCTCCGGATAGGCGCCGACGCTCGCGAAGCTGGTATGGCGGCGGGCATTCGAGTCGAAGGGCGAGATCCGCACCAGGCGGTGCACGCCGCTCTCGGTCTTCAGCCAGCCATAGGCGTTGCGGCCCTTGACCTTGATCGTGGCGGACTTGATGCCGGCCTCTTCGCCGGCGCTCTCCTCGATCCACTCGATGCCGTAGCCATGGGCTTCCGCCCAGCGGGTGTACATCCGCAGCAGCATCTCCGCCCAGTCCTGGCTCTCGGTGCCGCCGGCACCGGCATGCACCTCCAGGAAGGCGTTGTTGCCGTCGGCCTCGCCGGACAACAGGCTTTCCAGGCGCCGCCGGTCGACATCCTGCAGCAGACTCTCCAGCGCAGCCTCGGCCTCGGCGACGACATCGGCATCGCCTTCCTCGTCGCCCAGTTCGATCAGGCCGACCTGGTCGTCCAGTTCCTGCTCCAGCCGCTGCTGGGCTGCGATCGCATCCTGCAGGTGGGTGCGCTCGCGCATCAGGTCCTGCGCGCGCGCGGGGTCGTTCCAGAGCTCGGGATTCTCCGAGAGGGCGTTCAGCTCATCGAGCCGGAGAAGGGCATTATCCCAGTCAAAGATGCCTCCTCAGCAGGGCCAGCCCCTGCTTGATCCGGTCGACAAGCGTCTGCGTTTCCGCTCGCATGTTGAAACACCCATTCGATAGTGGCCGCCGGCTGGCGGCTGGAAGCGGGTCCAGGGCCGGCCGATGGCGGGAACGGTCAGATAGCGGTCATCGTCGCGGGCTGCAAGACCAGATCCGCGGCCGGGCCCGGCCATCCGGGTCAGTAGAGGCCGCCGGTGCCGGTGGTGACGGCCTCACGGCGGTCCGGGGCGGCCGAGGTCCCGCTCAGGCCCGCGCGGTCGATCCCGTCGCCGTCATCGAAGCCACCGCTTCCCCAGGCGGCACCGCGCGGCCGGTCGAGGGCATTGGGCTCGGTGCCCGGCTTGAACGCCTCCAGGATCGTCTTGGTGTCGCCATAGCGGGCGGGCTCGCCGGTCGCGGCATTGACCCGGACCAGGCGGATCCCCGGCGGCACCCGGAACGGCGTACCGGGATCGTCGGCAAGCGCCTCTTCCATGAACGCCTTGAAGATCGGGACGGCCGCGGAACTGCCGGTCTCCCGCGGGCCCAGGGTCTTCGGATCGTCAAAGCCGACGAAGACACCGACCACCAGGTCGGGGGAGAAGCCCATGAACCAGGCATCCTTGGAATCGTTGGTGGTGCCGGTCTTCCCTGCCAGCGGCTTGCCGATCGCGCTGATCCTGGCGCCGGTGCCCCGCTGCACCACCCCTTCCAGCATCGAGACGACCTGATAGGCGGTATGCGGATCGATGATCTGCTCGCGGGTATCGGGAATCCGCGGCACCTCGGCGGTGGCGAAGTCCAGGGGCTCGCATGCGTCGCAGGGCCGCGTGTCGTGACGATAGACCGTGCGGCCGTTGCGGTCCTGCACCCGGTCGATCAGGGTCGGCGTGATCTTCTTGCCGCCATTGACGAACTCGGCATAGGCGGCGGACATGTCCATCAGGGTCGTCTCGCCGGAGCCCAGCGACATCGCCAGCAGCGCCGGCATGTTCTCGTCCACGCCGAACCGCCTGGCATAGTCGACGATCTTCTCCATGCCGATGTCATGGGCCATGCGCACGGTCATCAGGTTGCGCGACTTCTCCAGCCCCAGGCGCATGGTCGAGGGGCCGTAGTAGCGGTTGGAATAGTTCGTCGGCGTCCAGTCCGGCAGGCCCGGTCCCTGCGGCAGCGAGATCGGCCCGTCGACGACGATCGTGGCCGGCGTATAGCCGCTGTCCAGCGCGGCGGCGTAGACGAAGGGCTTGAAGGCGGAGCCCGGCTGCCGCCTGGCCTGGGTGGCGCGGTTGTACTGGTTGGACTGGAAGTCCCAGCCGCCAACCATCGCCAGCACCCGGCCTGTATGCGGGTCCATGGCGACCAGGGCGCCGTTCACGTCGGGCACCTGTTCCAGCGCGAATTCGCCCTCGACGGCCGCGCCTTCCTTGTTCCTGCGCGGCGACACGGCCACCACATCGCCGGGGTTCAGCACGTCCGACGGCTTGCGCGGCTCGCGGCCGACCCGCTGCTCCTCCCGCCAGGGGCGCGCCCATTCCATCGCGGCGAAGGGAATGCGGCCGCTGCGGGCGTCGGCAAAGACGATACCCACCCCCTTGGCGTCGATATCGGTGACCACCGCCCGCTCCCAGCCCGGCCGCAGCCCCTTGCTGTCCGGCAGTTCGGCCAGGGCCGCCGCCGCCGCGCGATCGCTGGCGAGGGCATCCATCGACAGTTCGGCCAGCGGGCCGCGCCAGCCGTGCCGGCGATCATAGGCTTCCAGGCCGTCGCGCAGCACCCGCTCGCCCAGGGCCTGCAGATCGGGATCGACGGTGCTGCTGACCATCAGGCCGCCGCCATAGACCGCCTCCTCGCCCATGCGGTCGAGCAGGGTGCGGCGCACCTCCTCGGAGATCCAGTCGGCATCCACCGTCTCGACCTTGCGGCGGGGCCGCAGGGTCAGGGGTACCGCCTTCGCCGCCACCGCCTCTGCCGCGCCGATGAAGCCGGCTTCGGCCATCTCGCCGATCACCCAGTCGCGCCGCTGCTTGGCGCGCGCCGGGTGACGCTCGGGATCGTAGTTGCTCGGCCCCTTCGGCAGGGCGGCGAGGAAGGCCGCCTCCTCGATGGTCAGCTCCTCCAGGGTCTTGTCGAAATAGTTCAGCGCGGCGGCGGCGACCCCGTAGGAACGGTGGCCGAGGAAGATCTCGTTCAGGTAGAGTTCGAGGATCCGGTCCTTGGACAGCGCCTTCTCGATCCGCATGGCGAGCAGCGCCTCGCGCACCTTGCGGTCGACGGAGACCTCGTTGGTCAGAAGGAAGTTCTTCGCCACCTGCTGGGTGATGGTGGAGGCGCCGACCGGACGCCGGTTGTCCAGGTAGTTCTGAACGTTCTGCAGCACGGCCCGGCCGATCGACAGGAAGTTCACGCCCTTATGGTCGTAGAAATACTTGTCCTCGGCCGCCAGGAAGGCGTCCTTCACCCGCTTCGGGATCGACTCGATCGGCACGTAGAGCCGGTTCTCGCGCGCGAATTCCGCCAGCAGGCGGCCGTCGCCGGCATAGGCGCGACTGGCCACCGGCGGCTCGTATTCCGCCAGCTGCGCATATTCCGGCAGGTCGCGCCCGTAGTGCCAAAGCCCGTAGACCACGACCCCGGCGACGGCGATCGCACCGATGACGCCGAGCAGGACGAGGAAGGAGAAGAATCTGAGAATGCTCATGGGACCCTGGGGTGAACCGCGGGACCGGCGGACCGGTTCCCGGAGCGCAGCCTAGCGCGCTCAATATGGCGATGATGTGGCGCCCGCGCCACAGCCGGCCGTTCCCGGCGCATGCCTGCCCCCCGTCCTCGTCCGGCGCGGGCCTATTGGCGGACCGCCGCTTCCCGCCGCGCCAGGAAACGGTCGATGGCCGCCGCGATCGCGCGCGCAAGTCGCAATTGGCCCGCATCGCCGCGGAGCATCGCTTCGTCGTCACGGTTCGACATGAAGCCCAGTTCCACCAGCACCGAGGGCACGTCCGGCGCCTTCAGCACCCGGAAGCCGGCAAAGCGATGGGGGCGCGTGCGCACTCGCGCCTGCTGTCGCAGTTCGTCGACGGTGAAGCTGGCCATCTCCGCCGAGCGGTTCTTGGTGTCCCGCTGCACCAGGTCGATGAGGATCGAGGCAACATCGTCGTTTTCGCCACCCAGATCGACACCGGCGATCAGATCCGCCTTGTTCTCCTGCGCGGCCAGGGCCGCCGCCTCCTTGTCGGAGGCGGTCTCCGACAGGGTATAGACGGCACCGCCCCGCACCGAGGGATCTCCCACCGAATCCGCATGGATGGAGACGAAAAGGTCGGCGCCGCGCGCACGCGCGATCGCCACCCGCTCCCGCAGCTTCAGGAAGACGTCGCGGTCGCGGGTCAGGTAGACGTCATACCGGCCGCTGCGCCGCAGCAGGTTGGCGGTCTTGATCGCGACAGCCAGGGTCACGTCCTTTTCGTGCAGGCCGCTGATGCCGATCGCGCCCGGGTCGACGCCGCCATGGCCGGCATCGATCACCACCACCTGCCTGTCGGTGTCGCCGCGCGGCTTCACCGCCGGCGCGGGAATCGCCGCCCGCTGCACCTTGGGCGCCGTGCTCCCCGCGGCCCGGCCGAAGGCGGTTCTGTCGGCCGGCTCCAGGTCCAGGACAAACCGGTAATGGGGCATGGCGCCGGCAGGCTGCAGCAGGAACTGCCGCGCGACCGTCGCGGGTCGGGCAAGGTCCAGCACCAGGCGCGAGGTCCCGGGTTGGAACAGGCCATAGCGGAAGGCGCGGATCACGCCGCGACCGGTAAAGCCGCCCATGGCATCGCCGTCCGCTGCCGACAGTTCCCACTCCGCCTCCGGCAGGTCGAGCACGATCCGGTCCGGGTTCTGCAGGTAGAACAGATGACCGTCCAGCGGACGGTCGGTCTCCAGTACGAAGCGGGTGACTTCGCCATGTTCGCCGATTCGTGCCGCATGGACGACCGGCGACGCCATGGCATCGCGAAGCGGCAGCAACAGGCAGGCCGCGACCAGAAGACAGGCCCAGACCGGCAGGCAGAGAGAAGCCCGAGGTCGGGCCATGACGGATCGCGACCATGCCATGGCACGTGGCAGAATGTGACCGGTCATAGACATATTGGGCCTTGGGCGCATCACTCTACCAGATCTTGCCAATGCGGAGCTTCAGACACAAGGAAACCGTCCCTCCGTCGGCCGCGATCCGGCGATTGTGAAGCGGCCCGCCGCAATGCAGCGCGGAGCACTGGCATATTGCCGCACTGCGGTTTACAATTGCACTGCATCTCAGGGTCCTGACACGGATCCAGGGCATCGAAGGGCCAGACATCGCCCTGCCGTCGCCCTCTGCCGATGCTGCTGCCAGGCCATTGCCCGATCAGCCGAGGCTCGAAGCCGAGGGACGGGCCGGTGCCGGCCATGCATCAACCGCTATGCTGGTTGCCCGCCGCCCCCTTCGGAGGCGGCCCGTCGCTGGCTTGGCACAGAGGCGAAGCTCGGACCGAATCCCAGCGTTGGCGTGACATGTCTGGCGAACCGGATATGCCGGATGCTGCCGCGGTTCCCGCCGCCCTCAGCCGCCCGAGCGGACCTGCCCTGTCAGGTCGCTTCGGCCAGGAGTAGCGCCGGGAACAGCGGCAAACGCCCTCGCTCCGGACCGCAAGGCCAGGGACGGAGGCGGATCGGCCGCCGTCGAACCGGGTCCCCGGCCGGCGGCGGCAAGGAGAAACCCGACAGAGTCGGCAAGGAATGCATCTGAACCTGCCCCACATTTCCAGGACGGACGATACCGCAGGGCCTGCGCGGCCCGGCGCCATCGCCGCCGGACGGCGCCCCGCGCGGACGCCGGGGGCCCAGGGCCGGGCATGTTCGCCACGGCCGAGAACCGACCGCGCAGACACAACCATCCCGGCGACCGAACGCCACGCTGCCGCGCGCATCCCAATGCCCGCGCGACCGCGCCCGCGCCGCTCGCCCCCACCTACAAGCGGCCGGATTGCCCGCCTTTGCGGCTGTCCGATCTTGCTGCGCCCTGGCGGCGCGGCAGCGGTCCGACCGCTACGGAGCACGTCTACACATGGCAACACGCATGCTGATCGACGCGACCCACGAAGAAGAGACGCGGGTCGTCGTCGTAAAGGGGAACAGGGTCGAGGAGTTTGACTTCGAGACCGCCGCTCGGCGTCCGCTCAAGGGCAATATCTACCTGGCCCGCGTCACCCGGGTCGAGCCGTCGCTGCAGGCCGCCTTCGTCGATTTCGGCGGCAACCGGCACGGCTTCCTCGCCTTCAACGAAATCCATCCCGACTACTACCAGATCCCCGTCGCCGACCGGGAGCGCCTGAAGCAGGAGGAGGCCGAAGCCGCCGCTGCCGACGAGGATGACGACGACGACGAGGAAGAAGAGGAAGAGACCTCCGGCAAGGAGGGGGCGGCCGCCGGCCGGGGACGCCGCGACGCCCAGGGCAGCGAGACCCAGGGCAGCGAGACCCAGGGCGGCGAGACCCAGGGTAGCGATGCCGGCAGCAGCGGCGATGCCACGGCCGAGGAGGGAGCCCCCGCCGGCCAGGTTGCCGCGGCGCTTCCTGCCGGGGCGGCGGATGCCCCGACCGGCGACGACGAATATGCTCGCGCCGAGCCGGAGGCTTCGGCCCAGCCTGCCTCCCCTGCCGACCTGCCCGCAGCGACCCTGCCCGAGCGCAGCGGCCTGCGGCGGGTGGCGCGCCTGTTCGGCTTTGGCGCGGACGAGGACCCGCAGGGTAATGCCGGGGGCAATGCCGGGGCTTGGCAGCCGGCCGCTGCCGACACGGACAGCCGGCATGACGGCGACCAGGACGACGACGACCGGTATGACGAGGACCGGTATGACGACGACCGGGAAACCTCGGCCGTGGCGCATGGCGACCAGGACACCGAAGCGGGGAGCGACGGCCGGCCGCAGCGGGATGAGCCGACCGCCGCAGGGGACGCAGCCGGGGATGTCGACGGCACGCAGGAGCCGCAGGCCCTTATGCTGGCCGAGGTCGATGACGAGGACCGTCCGGCGGAAGAGCGGGACGACCAGGTCGAGGCCTTCGGCGGCGATGCGGTCGACGAGGTCCGCCGCCGCAGCAGCAAGCGCCGGCCCCTGACCCGTCGCTACAAGATCCAGGAAGTCATCAAGCGGCGCCAGATCCTGCTGGTGCAGGTCGTGAAGGAAGAGCGCGGCAACAAGGGCGCGGCGCTGACCACCTATATGTCGCTGGCCGGCCGCTACTGCGTCCTGATGCCGAATTCGCCGAATGGCGGCGGCATCAGCCGCAAGATCGTCTCCGCCACCGACCGCAAGCGGCTGAAAGGGATCACCGGCGAGCTCGACGTGCCCGAGGGGATGGGCATGATCGTGCGCACCGCCGGGATGGAGCGCACGCGCGCGGAGATCAAGCGCGACTTCGAGTTCCTGCTGCGCACCTGGGACAATATCCGCGAACTGACCCTGGCCTCCATGGCGCCCTGCCTGGTCTATGAGGAGGCAAACCTGATCAAGCGGGCGATCCGCGACGTCTACAACAAGGATGTCGACGAGGTCCTGGTGGAGGGCGAGAACGGCTATCGCCACGCCAAGGACTTCATGAAGATGCTGATGCCCAGCCATTCGAAGCGGGTGCAGCCCTACAAGGACCGGATCCCGCTGTTCCACCGCTATCAGGTGGAGAACCAGCTGGACGAGATGTTCTATCCGACCGTCCAGCTGAAGTCCGGCGGCTATATCGTCATCAACGCCACCGAGGCGCTGGTCGCCATCGACGTCAATTCGGGCCGCTCCACGAAGGAGCACAACATCGAGGGGACGGCCTACAAGACCAACATGGAGGCGGCCGAAGAGGTCGCCCGCCAGCTGCGCCTGCGCGACATGGCCGGTCTGATCGTCATCGACTTCATCGACATGGACGACGGCCGCAACGCCCGCAATGTCGAGCGCAAGCTGAAGGAATGCCTGAAGCTGGACCGCGCCCGGATCCAGGTGGGGCGGATCTCCTCCTTCGGGCTGCTGGAGATGTCCCGCCAGCGGCTGCGGCCGAGCCTGGTCGAGCAGTCGATGGTGGTCTGCCCGCATTGCGACGGCCAGGGCCATGTGCGGTCGGTGGAATCGGCCGCGATCAGGGCGATCCGCGCCGCCGAGGACGAGGGCATCCGCGAGCGCAGCGCCGAGGTCACGCTGATCGTCCCCACCACCGTCGCGATCTACCTGCTGAACAGCAAGCGCGAGGTCCTGCAGGAGATCGAGGGCCGCTACGGCATTCGCGTCCTGGTGAAGAACGACGACGAGCTGGGCCCGTCCGATTTCAGCCTGGAGCGCAGCAAGACCCGCAGCGACGGCGAGCCGCCGGTGCAGAAGGTGATCACCGCCGAAAGCGTGCCCTATCGCAGCGAGGATGACGACGAGGACGAGGACGAGTCCGACAGCGAGCCGGAAGCCGAAGCTGCCGCGGT
>NZ_JBHRTR010000015.1:120287-188656 GCF_042646425.1 Marinibaculum pumilum | reverse complement strand
ATGACGGCCAGCAGAAGGGCGATCGGCGCGGCGGCAAGCGGCGCCGGCGCCGGCGCCGGCGCAACGGCGAGGAGGCCGGCGAGGAAGCCCGCACGGCTGGCGACGGAGACGGCGAAGGCGAAGACGGCGAGCAGCCGCTGGCGGCCAGCGCCGAGGAGTCCGATGCCGACGGCCGCGAGGACGAGGATGACGGCGACGGCGATTCCGGCGGCCAGGAAGCCGCGGGCGACGATGACGGACAGTCGGGTCGCCGCGGCCGGCGGCGCGGGCGCCGCGGCGGTCGTCGCCGGCGGCGGCGTCAGGACCGGGAGGATGGGACGGACCAGGTCGCCGCATCCGGCGATGACGGCGACAGCGACGGCACGGCAGAGGATTCCGCCGACCCGGCTCACCGCCAGCAGCAGGAGACCGAAGCCGCGACCTCCTTCGCCGCGGACAGGACCGATCAGGACCAGCCCGCAGAAGGAGATGCCGCCGGCCAGGGCGGAACCGAGGACCAGGCCGTCGACGACCAGCCCGTCGAGGCCCAGGCCGACGAAGCCCGCGTCGACGATGCCGAGCAGGCCCCCGCCCCATCGCCGGAGCACGGCGCCGGCGGCCAGGACGTTGCCGCGCCGGCAGCGGCCGACGATCGTCAGGAAACCGAACCTGCCGCGGCAGCCGATGCCGGGCCAGCAGCCGCTGCGGAGGATTCTGGCGCCGGCGAAGCCGTGAGCGTCGCGGACGACACCGGAGAACCGGAGGCCGCAACCGCCCATGCCGGAGCCGGAGCAGAGGTAGAGGAGCCGGCGGCCGAAGCTGTCTCAAGTGATCCGGCGGCTCCGGACGAAGAGCCCGACGCGCCCCGGGAGGCTGCTGTCTCCCAGGAAGCTGCGCCGGCGGTGCCTGCCCCTGCGGCCGATGAGGACAGCGGCACGGCTGACGATCGGACTGCTGCGCCCTCCGCACAACCGGAGGAGCCTGCAGCGCGGTCTGAGGAGCCCGCGACCGGCGCCGTCCTGACGCCGGAGGAATATCCAGCTGCGGCCGGTTCGGACGCCAGCAACGGCCCGCGCCGTGGCTGGTGGCGCCGGTCCGCCCGCCCGGGCGAGGACGGCAATGCCGGCACCGGCCAGGACTGACGCGCGGCCGAAACGATCGACCGGCCCCCGCTGAGGGGCAGGCCGGACAGGAACGGGAATGACGACAGGGGGCGGCACCACCGCCCCCTGTTCGTTTTTCTGCGCTCCCGGTTGTTTCTGCGCTCCCGTTCGCGCCTGCCCCTCAGCAGGGGCTGCCGCCCCGCCTGCGGTCATCCGGGGTCAGCGCGATGCACCGCCAGGCGTCGGAGATCGGCCACGAACTCCCGCACCAGGCCTTCCGCCGGCCGCCGCCAGGCCGCGATGCTCTGCATCGGGGCGCCGGCATCGGCGACCGGCCGCGCCGCGAGGCCCCGCGGACAGAAGCCGAGCATGGATCCGGGGACGAGGGTGATCCCCAGGCCCGCGCGCACCAGGCCCAGAATGCCGAACAGGCTGGGTGCCTGGAACGCAACCCGGGGGCAGATCCCGCGCGCCGCAAAAACCTCGTCGATGCGCGCGCGATAGAAGTCCCATTGCCGGTCCGTGCCCAGGACCAGGGGCTGCCGGCCGATCTCCGCCAGGGACGGTGCTTCCGCCCCGGCCAGGGGATGCCCTTCCGGCGCGATCAGCACGAGCCCCTCTTCCGCCAGGACCAGGGTCTCGAAATCGCTGTGCTCGAACGGGCCCAGCATCAGGCCGATATCGACCTCGCCACGCGCAAGCGCCAGCTTTTGCGCCTGGGTGGGCTGATAGTCGAGCGACAGGCCGACATGCGGGTGCCGGATGCCGAACGCCCGCACCGCGGCCGGCATCAGCTCGACCGCCGCGAAGGTCATGTAGGCAATGCGGAGATGGCCGCTCTGCCCGCTGGCGATGCGGGCGCCACGCTCCACCGCCGCCGCCAGCCCGGCGACCAGGCTGCGATTGGCGTCGTGGAACGCCTCCCCTGCCGCGGTCAGGCGCACATCGTGGGTCGTGCGGTGCAGGAGCTGATAGCCGAGCTGGTGCTCCAGCGCCTTGATCCGGCGGGACAGCGCCGTCTGGTCGACCGCCAGACGTTCCGCCGCCCGGCGGAAATTGAGCTCTTCGGCAACCGTCAGGAAGGCGGTGATCGAGGCCAGTTCCGGCAGACGCTTCATCCTGTCCCTCCTCCGAGCATCGGGCCCCGTGATGTGACGGCTGCATGGCATGCATCAAGTCCTGCCGAAACGGCCATTCCTTTCCACCGCCGTGAGATCCATCCATGGCTGCGTCCATCCATAGGAGCGACCGCCGGCGCCGGCAATCCGGCACGGCCCGCCCGCCCCGCCAGGAAAAGGAAGCCGTCATGTCCCTGGAGAACCTCGACGCCATGCTGCAGCAGGCGTTCGACGAGAGCAGCCGGATCTACCGCGAACGCGGCTTCCAGCGCCGCATCGGCTTCGGCCGGCGCCCGGCGCTGGTCAGCGTCGACCTGGCCAATGCCTGGACCCGCCCCGGCAATCCCTTTACCTGCGACAAGGTCGACGAGGAGATCATCCCCGGCATGCAGCGGCTGCTGGCGGCCTGCCGGGCCAACGGTCATCCGGTGGTGCATATCACCACCGCGTACCAGATCACCGACCGCGACGACCCCGCCACCGACATGGGCATGTGGCATCACAAGATCCCGGTGGAGGCGGTCGACATCGCCGACGAGAAACTCTGGGCGATCGATTCCCGCATCGCTCCGGTGAAGGGCGAGTATGTCCTGCTGAAAAAGCGCGCCAGCGCGTTCAGCGGCACGCCGCTGGCCGGCTATCTGCGATCAGCCGGCGTCGATACCATCCTGGTGACCGGCGTAACCGCCACCGCCTGCGTACGCACCACGATCTGCGACGGGCTGGCGGAGGGCTTCCGCACCATCGCCGTGCGCGAATGCATCGGCGACCGGGTCCCGGGCGCCGTGGCCTGGAACCTGTTCGACATCGACGCCAAGTTCGCCGATGTCGAAAACGTCGATACCTGCGTCACCTACCTGAACGACGTCGAGGGGTCGAACCTCGCCGGCGGCTGACACCGCAGGGCCGGAGGCGCGCACTGGCCAGAGGCGCGCCCGGTCCGGAGGCGCGGCTCAGCCCAGCCGCGCCAGCGCCTGGCGCAGCCGCGCGGCGGTCGCCTGGGCCTGCTCGTGCTGTTCGCGCTGTTCCTCGACCACATGCTCCGGCGCCCGCGCCAGGAAGCTGGCATTGCCCAGCTTGCCCTCGATCTTGCGGATCTCGCCAGCCAGCTTGTCGATCTGCTTGGAGAGCCGCTGCTTCTCCTGCTCCAGGTCGATCACGTTCGCCAGCGGCAGCACCGCGGTGACCTCGCCCAGCACCAGCTGCGCCGATCCCGCCGGCACGGCTGCATCGATGGACAAGGTCTCCAGCCGGGCGAGACGGCCGATCGCCTCGCCGTGGCGGTCGAGCCAGGCTTTCTGCGCATCATCGGCACCATTGACGATCATCTCGATCCGCGCCGAAGCGGGCACATTCATCTCCGAGCGCAGGCCCCGCACCTCGCCGATCAGGGCGATCACCCATTCCAGTTCCGCCGCCGCCTCCGGGTCACGCGGCAGTGCGGCCGCATCCGGCCAGGGGCGGTGCATCAGCCAGCCGTCGGCCTGCAGCACGGGGCGATAGAGGCGGTCCCACAGTTCCTCCGCCACGAACGGCATGAAGGGCTGCAGGAGGTGCAGGATCTGGCCCAGCAGCCAGGCGCAGCAGGCCTGTGTCTCCGTCTTCTCCGGCCCGTCCCCGCCGGTCAGGACCGGCTTGGCCAGTTCCAGATACCAGTCGCAGAAGGTGCCCCAGGTGAACTGATAGACGGCGGCAGCGGCATCGTTGAAACGGTAGGCTTCCAGCGCTTCCGTGACGGTGGCCGCGGTGACACCGAGCCGGTCGACGATCCAGCGGTTCAGGGTGGTGCTGACCGCGTCGGGCTGCCAGCCCGGCACCGCGACGCAGCCGTTCATCTCGGTGAAGCGCGCGGCGTTCCACAGCTTGGTGCCGAAGTTGCGGTAGCCCTCGATCCGCTGCTCCGACAGCTTGATGTCGCGGCCCTGTGCGGCCATCGCCGCCAGGGTGAAACGCACCGCGTCGGCACCATAGGCGGAGACCAGGTCCAGGGGGTCCATGACGTTCCCCTTGGACTTCGACATCTTCTGGCCCTTCTCGTCCCGCACCAGGGCATGGACATAGACCGTGTGGAAAGGCACCTCGCCCATGAAGTGGATGCCCATCATCACCATCCGGGCAACCCAGAAGAAGATGATGTCGAAGCCGGTGACCAGGACGTCGGTCTTGTAGTAGCGCGCCAGTTCCGGCGTCTGGTCCGGCCAGCCCATCGTCGAGAACGGCCAGAGCGCCGACGAGAACCAGGTGTCGAGGACGTCATCGTCGCGGGTCAGCGCGACCGCGCGACCGTAATGCGCCTGCGCCGCCGCAGCGGCCGCCTCCTCCGTCTCCTCGACGAAGACCTCGCCGTCGGGGCCGTACCAGGCCGGGATCTGATGGCCCCACCAGAGCTGGCGCGAGATGCACCAAGGCTCGATGTTGCGCATCCACTCGAAATAGGTCTTCTCCCAGTTCCGCGGCACGAAGCGGATCTCGCCGCGTTCCACGGCATCGATCGCCGGCCTGGCCAGGGTTGCGGCATCGACATACCACTGGTCGGTCAGCCAGGGCTCGATCGGCACGCCGCCGCGATCGCCGTAGGGAACGGCATGGCGCTGGGTCTCGACCTTCTCCAGCAGGCCCAGCGCCTCCATGTCGGCGACAACCTTCTTGCGCGCCGCATAGCGCTCCATCCCGCGATAGGCCTCCGGCACCGCGTCATTCAGGTTGGCCCCGGCATCCAGGATGTTGATCATCGGCAGGCCGTGGCGACGGCCGACCTCGAAGTCGTTGAAGTCATGCGCCGGCGTGATCTTCACCGCGCCGGATCCCTTTTCCGGGTCGGAATGCTCGTCGGCAACGACCGGGATGCGCCGGTCCGCCAGAGGCAGCATCACATCCCTGCCGACGATGTCGCGGTAGCGCGCGTCGTCGGGATGGACCGCGACGGCAGTGTCGCCCAGCATCGTTTCCGGCCGGGTCGTGGCGACCACGACATGGCGGGACGGGTCGTCCGCCAGCGGATAGCGGAAATACCAGAGCTGGCCGTCCACCTCGCGGCTCTCGACCTCCAGGTCGGAGATCGCGGTGCCCAGCTTGGGGTCCCAATTCACCAGCCGCTTGTCGCGGTAGATCAGGCCTTCCTTGTACAGCCGGACGAAGACCTTGAGGACGGCGCGGCTGAGCCCCTCGTCCATGGTGAAGCGTTCGCGCCGCCAGTCGCAGGATGCCCCCAGGTGCCGCAGCTGGTTGATGATCGTGCCGCCGGACTGCTCCTTCCAGTTCCAGACCCGGCGCACGAACTCCTCGCGCCCGATGGCGCGGCGGTCGATGCCCTGCTCTGCCAGCTGCCGCTCGACCACCATCTGGGTTGCGATACCGGCATGGTCCGTGCCCGGCTGCCACAGCACGTCGCGGCCGCGCATCCGCTCGAACCGGCACAGGATGTCCTGCAACGTGTTGTTCAGCGCATGGCCGATATGCAGGCTGCCCGTCACGTTCGGCGGCGGGATCACGATCGTGAAGGGGCGCCCATCGCTGCGCCCGCTGTCGAAGGCGCCGGTCTGCTCCCATGCCTCGTAGACGCGCGTCTCGACATCCTGCGCGCTGTAGGTCTTGTCCAGCATGACGTTCCTCATGTCGTCGGCGGGCGGAGATACCGTCGCCGCCGCACGCTGTCTGTTCAGCCAGGCGTCTGCTCAGCCTGGGGTCTGCTCAGCTTGTTCCGCTTGATCAGCCGGCGCCCGGACGCGTGGTGCGCACGGCATGCCGGCCGCAGGGCGCGACCGGCCGGTGACCTGGCGGCCGGGCGTTGCCGCCTAGCGCCGGAAGTCGTCGGTCCGGTTTGCGATCCGGGCGACTTCCCGTTCTACGGCGCGCTGTACGATGGCTGCAAGGTTGGCGTCGAGCCATTCCTTCAGCATCGGCCGCAGAAGCTCCTTCACCATCTCTTCCAGGGTACGGGCCCCGGTTCCCAGCGGCATGTCGCGGCGGCCCGACACCGCTGCCGCCAGGCTGCCGAAGGCGGCCAGGGCGTCGTCGGCGGTGGGCGGCGATACCAGCCCGTCCTCGCCCCGGGCCCGCCGCCCCCGCGGCGCCGGTTCGTCGGCCAGATCGACCTCGACCGGCGGCTCCTCGACGACATCCGTCAGTTCAAGGACGTCCGGCTCGGCCTCGGGTTCCGGCTCCGGTGCCGCGACGGCCTCGAAATCGTCCTCGTAGTCGTCCTCCGGCGGGGCGAACTCGTCGTCATCCTCGGCGAAGGCGGCAACCGGTTCCTCGAAGGGATCCTCGTCCTCGTCGTCGAAGCCGAAATCGTCGTCATCGTCGGCGGAGGCGACAGCCATCGGCTCCGGATCCGGCTCGAAAGCGACATCCGGCTCGGGCTCGTCTTCCGGTTCAGGCTCAGGCTCCGGTTCGGGCTGGCGGCGGGCAGGCTTTTCCGGTTCCCGCGCCTCGACCTTGTCCTTCCCCTCGCCTTCGGCATCGTCTTCGGAAATGATCCGACGGATGGAGGCGAGAATTTCCTCCATTGTCGGTTCTTGATTTCCCGTCGCCTCACCCATGAACGGGTTCCATCCGTCTTTTCGTCAGCAGGAAACGACCCGTGGCCGGTTTCCGGTCCAGCCAAAGGTACGCGATCAATCGCGGAAATACCAGAATTTACAAGCCGCTATCGGCTGACGTTCAGAAATCGCCGTCGCTGCGGGATGGAAATCACACAATCGACGGCTCAGTCCAGACCGCCGTCGGTGCCCCACCATTTGTCGCGAACTTCGTTGTAGTGGACGGTCGGATCGTAATAATCCGTAGGCAATTGAAGGCTTTGAGCGGTCAGCCGCCCGATCGAGGAAAGTAGCGTATAGGCGGAGACATACTCGTTGCGCTCCGCCTGGACCAGGCTGACCTGCGCCTGCAGCAGTTCCTGCTCCGCGTTCAGGACGTCCAAGGTCGTGCGGGTACCGACCTGCGCTTCCTGGATGACGCCGTCCAGGGCGATCCGATTCGCGGCGATCTGGGCGCGCTGCGCCTCGATGGTGGACCGCGCCGTCTGCAGGTTCTCCCAGGCCTGGGTGACGCTCTGCACGACGTTCCGGCGCGCCTGGTCGATCTCGATTCGATCCTGGCTGTTCAGCTGGCGCGCCTGCCGTACCGAGGAATAGACCGAGCCGGACTGGTAGAGCGGCACCGAAACCGAGGCGATCAGCGAAAAGTTGTTGGTGGTCAGATCCTGCTGCGAGGTGTCGCGGTCCTGCTGGGCGGTGCCGGAGACCGAGACGCTGGGCAGCAGCTGGCCGGAGGTCGCGCGGATGGTATGGCGCGACTGCAGTTCCGTGAACTTGGCCTGCTGCAGGGTCGGATTGATGTTCAGGCTTTCCTCGATCGCCGACTCCACCGTGCCGGGAAGGTCCGGCGGCAGGTCCGGCGTCTCCAGCGCCCCCGGCAGACGCCCCACCGCCTGTTCGTAGGTGGCGCGGCTGTTCACCAGATTGCCTTCCGCCGTGATCAGGTTCGAGCGCGCCAGGCTCAGCCGCGCCTCGGCCTGCGCCACGTCGGTGCGGGTGATCTCGCCGACTCGGAAGCGATCCTCCGACGCCTCCAGCTGCCGCTCCAGCACCTGCACGTTGTTCTGCTGCAGGCGCACCAGGGCCTGGTTCTGCAGGACGTCGAAATAGGCGGTGACGGTGTTCAGCAGAACCGACTGCTCGGTAGAGGTCAGGGTGGCGCGCGCCGCCTCGACCTGGGCCTCGGCCGCCCGGGTGGAGGCGGAGGTGACGCCGCCCGAATAGACCGGCTGGGACACCGTCAGCGAGTTGGAGATCGGCGTCAGGGTCCGGTTCGGCCCGCCGATCAGCGCATTGTCCGTGCTGACCCGGGATTTGCCGATGCTGGAGCTGACGCTCACCGACGGCCGCCAGCCCGACAGGGCCTGGGGCACGTTCTCGTCAGTGGCGCGCAGGGCCGCGCGCTGCGCCTCCAGGCTCGGATTGGTGCGATAGGTCTCCACCAGCGCGTCGGTCAGTGTTTCCGCCCGGACCGGAGCGGCACCCAGCCCGGCGGCCAGTGCGGTGGATGCGATCAAGGAAGCCAGGACCGCGCGCCGGGTGGCGGACTTGCCTGTCCTGCTGAACTGAAACGCCATAACAAACTCCCCAACCGCTTCGCGGCGGCACCAACCGCCCATCGGTATCCCACGCCTATCGTCCGGCGGAACGTCCCCGGCGATGCCCGTTCATGATTGCTGGCTTTCCTCCGACGTCCGGTCCGCTGCGTTGCGACAGCCGGATCAGAACTGAAACTCCCGCTCGCGCCGGAAGCCCGGCAGGCGGGGCACCCCTGCGTCGAACAGGACCCTGCGGCCGAACCGGTCGTCGATGCGCAGGTAGCGGCTGGCCTTGCCGACACCGTCCTCGATCACCACCGCCAGCAGCCGGCCTTCAGGGGCAAGCTGATCGAGCAGCGCCTGCGGCACCACCTCGACCGCGCCCTGGAGAATGATCACGTCGAACGGCCCCTGGTCGGGCAATCCCTGTTCCAGCGGACCCTCGATGATCGCGGCATTGTCGACCCCGAGCGAGGCCAGCAGTTCGGTGGCTTTCGCCGCCAGATCGGGCGCCGTTTCCAATCCGACCACGGTGTTCGCCAGGGTCGCCAGCACCGCCGTCGAGTAGCCGGTGGCCGGCCCGACATCGAGCACCAGATCGTCCTTCGTAATCTCCGCCGCCTCGACCATGCGCGCAAGCACGACGGGTTCCAGCAGATAGCGGCCGTCGCCGATCGGCAGATCGTCATCGACATAGGCGACACCGCGATAGGCCTTCGGCACGAAGCGCTCCCGCGGGATGGTGGCCATCGCTTCCACCACCGGCCCTTCGCTCACCTTGTTGGGGAGGATCTGGCTCTCGACCATATGGCGCCGTGCAACGGCAAAGAGATCCGTCATGGGCGACCGCCCCCCGAAAGGCCCCTGCTGCGATCCGTCATCACATGCCGCTCCGCCGCTTACTGAATTCCTGTCCGGCTGACTGTCTCTCAGGCGCCCCGCCGCTGCCATGGCTGCCGCCGGCGCGGGGCGACAGCGGCCGGACCCTGACTGCCCGCTTTATATCGGCGCCCGCGCACCTGTACAATCCATCCGCTGCATCTTCCGCTTGACCGTTCCGGGCCGCTGCGCGTAATAGCTCCTCCCCACGGCGACGGATCGAGCCGGGACGGATTGCCCCGGTGACGGATCGCCCGGAGATGTTCTCCAGCGGATCGGCATCGGTCGCAGGCCGCCGGGACGGACATTGAGGCCCGATGGCGGAGTGGTGACGCAGCGGACTGCAAATCCGTATACGCCGGTTCGATTCCGGCTCGGGCCTCCACCTTCCCCTTCAGAGACCGGACAGTCTTCAGAAACAAAGACGGCCCTCAGAGACAAAGACGGTCCGGCGCCCGTCAGCGCGGGGTGCCGACCTGCTCGCGCTCCAGCCGTGCGGCGAACTGCTCGAACAGCTCGGCAACGCACTTGACCACGACCCGCTGATGCCCGGCAGGCAGGCTCTCATAGGCGCGGAGGCAGTCCTGCGCGAATGCCCGCGCCCGCTCTGCCGCCGTCACGTAGGCATCGCCCCGCGCTTCCGCCAGGGTCCGCATGATGCAGTCGCGCGTGGCATCCTCGGTCAGCTTCTCCAGCGACAGGTCCCGCGCATGGCGCCGATTCAGATGCTCGAAGACCTGAAAGGTGTCCATCGCCATGCTGGCCATGATCCGTTCGGTCCGCTCCGCGTCGGCGGCGACCTCCGGCGGCTGGTCCGCGACGTCCTCTTCCCTGGGGCTTGTTCCTGCTAGGCGCAACCACATGGTCGTTCCGTCATCCCTGACTGCGCGGGCAGCGACCTGTTCGCCTGGCAACCGGCCCGCCGTGAAGCCTGCCCGCCTTGAAGCCTGCCCGCTATGAGGCCTGAGGGGCATCCGCCCCATTCCGCCGTCCGAGCACTCCACCGCACCGCCATGCCCAGCATTCGGACGACCGCACCGTTGTGAATTGTAGGTGTTTCGCCAACATGGGACAATTTGGCCTTTCGGTGGTTACCGTGGCGTGAATCGTCATCTGTCAGGCAGCCATGCGACTGGCAGTCCGACGATGGGAGCAAGAGCAGAATGCCCCGGAAGATGTTAAGCAAGTTTCGAACCATTGTCGGCAGACGCCGATGCGGCACGTTGACGGCCGGCGCCGCGGTGCTGCTGGCGGTCCTTGCCGCCACGCCGCCGGCGCAGGCAGCCGAACCCTACAAGCCGCCCACCCGCGATGCGGAGCCCCCGATCGGCTTCGGCGCGATCCCGTTCGGCACCGAGGCCGAGGCGGTGATGGCGCTGAACAACGGCAATGGCAACCTGAACTATCCGGCCCAGGGCGCGCCCGTCTTCACCTATCCGGTGGTGCTGGCCGGCCTGCGGTTCCAGGTCACGCAGAATTTCGACGAGGACAACCGGGCGATCGATGCGGAGGCCGTCTATACCTCCGGCGAGGACGAGCGGAGTTGCGTCGCCAGGTTCAACTACATCCTGGCCGGCCTGAACGCCCGCTACGGGATCCCGACCGTGGTCCCCGACGTGGTCCGCGAGGTCAGGGGCGGCAATGTCGTTTCACTCTATGCCGCGCAGTACGATTTCCGTGACCGGACCTCGATCCGCGGCACGGTCGAGACGACCCGCCCGGAGGCCGGCGCGGCGGCAGGCGGCGCCGGCGGTGGCGCAGGCGGTGGTGGTGCCGGAGGCGGCGGCACGAATTGCCGCATCGCCCTGCATTACTATCCGCCGGGCTGGATCGCCTCGTACTGAGCGGGCGCCGGCGGCCGCGCCGGCATCTTCACCGGCCCTCGGTCCCCGGCTTGCCCTCCCAGGCTTTGCCTTCCCCGGCCCTGCCCTCCCCCCCGGCCTTGCCTTCGCCTGCCCTGGCTTCGGCAGGAGCAAACTCGCCGGCCCCTTCCTCCTCGCCGGCGCGCCGGCGGGTAGGTCTGGCCGGCCGGCGATAGGGCTCGTCGATCCGGATCACGTCGTCGGAGCCGAAATAGGTGCCCGACTGGACCTGCACGATCTTGAGGGGCAGCTTCCCGGGATTCTCCAGTTTGTGGGGCATGCCGATGGGGATGAAGATCGACTGGTTCTCCGACAGCACCAGGATCCGATCGCCGCGGGTCACCCGCGCCGTCCCGCTGACCACCACCCAGTGCTTCGCGCGGTGGTGATGCAGCTGCAGCGCCAGCGAGGCGTGGGAGCGCACCGACAGCATCTTGATCTCGAAATTCTCGCCGACGGCGATACTGTCGATATGCCCCCAGGGACGGTACGAGCGGCTGTGCGCATCGGCCTCCCGCCGGCCCGCGGCACGCAGGTCTGAGACCATCTTGCGCATCTCGCCCAGGCGCCCGCGATCGGCCACCACCACAACGTCATCGGTGGCGACCACGACGAGATCCTTCACGCCGAGGGTCGCGATCAGCGCACGATCGGCGCGGATCAGGCTGTTGCTTGTATCGTGGGTGATGACATCGCCGAACACGGCGTTGTCATCCTCGTCGCGCGGCCCGGCGGCCCACAGGGTCTGCCAGCTGTCGAAGTCGCGCCAGCCCATGTCGACCTCGATCAGCGACAGGTCCTTCTTTGCCAGATGTTCGGCAAGCAGCGCCTCGACGGACACGCTGGGGGCCGCCTGGTAGGCATCGTCGCCCAGCCGGTAGAAGATCAGGTCGCGGCCGCCGGCGGCCACCGCGTCGTTGGCGGCCTTCGACAGTTCCGGATGTGCCTTTGCCATCAGCTCGATCAAACGCGCCGCCTGTACCAGCAGGATATCGCTGAACAGCAGCCGCCCGTCGGCCTCCTTGCCGATGGCGCCGTCGCTGGCCCGTCCGCCGACCGCCGACACGCTGCTGAGGCCGGTCTTCTTGTCCTGCACCTTGTCGACGGCCAACGCGAAATGCCTGGGCGTCTCGGCGCCGCCACGACTGGCCAGCAGCACGATGCGGCCGTCCAGGACCGCCGGCACGGCATTGTCGATCGCGGCTTCCAACGAGGCCGGGTCGGCGATGGTCTGGTCCGTCGGCATCAGCACCATCACCGCATCCGGGTCGCGCTTGCGCAGCATGAGCGCGGCCACCAGGGTCGCGATGCCGGTCTCGCGGATCTCCGGCTCCAGCAGAATCCCGAAAGGAGGCACATTGGCATCGCCGAGCTGTTCGGCGACGATGAAACGGTGCTCGTGGTGGCACACCACCACCGGCGGGGCGAAGTCGCGGCGCCCGGCGAAGCGGAGTGCGGCCTGCTGCAGCAGCGAGCGTTCGCCGGCCAGCGGCTGGAACTGCTTCGGATAAAGCAGCCGCGACATCGGCCAGAGACCGGCACCGGCCCCACCCGCCAGCAAGACCGGATACAGCCGTGAAACCCTCGTCCGCCAATCGCCTGACATCTCTCCCCCTTTGCCGAACGCCGAACCCGGTGCGCGGTCCACGACCCACTGGCCCAAGCCAATATCACTGTCCTGATTCCGGACGCGGTGCGGGCCTGCCCTGTATCGCCCCTGACATGGCAATCCGCAAGCATGCTGCATGCCAGAAGCGGTCGGCCGTCTTCCCGCCGTACCGGCCTCTTCGTGTCACGTTCGAAAACCCAGCGACATTGCCCGAAAGAAGGGCGGCGCGGCTTCGTCTCCCAGACCGCTTGCCGGCCCGCCTGCGGGCCCTGCGCTGCAGTTCTCCCGGCCGGCGGGACGGCGACAGCCGCAGCGAAGATTTTCCGAAATCGAGCCTTTGCAACGCGGCTGACCCTCTGATATGAAGTCGGCCCCGCGCAGGGATTGGCCGAAGGCCGGTCTCAGGGTCTCGCCCGCGCCGCCTTCCGGCATCGCACGGGCCTGCCCCAGGAGGCCGCCGGATGCCGTCGCCGACGCGGTCTGATCCCCGGTAGCTCAGTTGGTAGAGCAGGTGGCTGTTAACCACCGGGTCGCTGGTTCGAGTCCGGCCCGGGGAGCCAATTCCAGACACGGCCGGGACGGCGCTGCCGTCCCGGCCGTTCTGTTTTCGGCATCGGTCGCGAGATCAGCCGCACCGCCGTGCCGGTGCCTCCCCACGCCAAACGCGGCCGAACTGCGATTCCGGCACCTGCCCGTCTCTCATGCCCCCGGAACTCTCCCGCTGCCACAGGGCGCCACCTGCCCCGAATGGCACATCGCGCTTGCAGGCTGCGAGACGATCCATTGCAAATTGCAAGGCAGGCGAGGCAATCCGCAGTAACAATGATTCGCCTCGCCATCCTTTTTCAGGAATGATTTTCAGTCACATGGCTTAGTTGCTTGATTCCATTGATCTTGTGAAAGCCGCAAAGGCTCTGGCCCGCTCTGGTACGCCGCTTGCGTTGCATCCGTCAAAATCGGCCGCATCGATGACGAATGCGCCGGCCGGATGGTGCAGAGGAGGGTTTCATGAAGGTGCTTCTGATCGGCAGTCGGCCCCAGTTCCACGGGCGCATGCGCAAGTTCCTGAATCGTCTGGGCGGCGGCCTGGTCTTCAGCGAGGCACCGGATTTCGGCGAAGCCGTATCGCTCAGCGATTGCGGCGACATGGTCGGCCTGCTCTGCATCGACCTGGACAGCGTAAGGCATCGCGGCTTGCACGACCTGATCCGCCTGCAGGCGGCCTATCCCGGCGTGCCGGTCGCGATGTTCGACGATGGCGTCACCATTGCCGGCAGCAACGCGACGATCGCCTGCCACAGGCTTGACGACGACGCCGGGTCCGACGAGGCGCGCAATGTTCTGTCCGGGATTGGCGACATGCTGGGCATCCGCCTGGAAGGGCCCGCACAGGCAGATGAGTGCCGCGATCCGCGACTGATGCGCCTGACCGACCGGGAACGGGAGGTGCTGCATCATCTGATGAGCGGCATGTCGAACAAGGCAATCGCCCGTCTGCTCGACCTGCAGGAGGTCACCGTCAAGGCGCATCTGCGCCAGGTCTTCCGCAAGCTCGGCGTCACCAACCGTACCCAGGCCACGGCATTGGCGATGAACATATACGGCGGCCATGCGGCCGGCGGCGACGGCGCAGCCACGCACAGGCCCGCCCGCTACGACAGGATGGAGCGTCCGCGGATGCCGGACGGCGCGCTGGCCCACGCTGCCTGACCGCACGGCAAGCGCTCTCCCCCCTCCCCTCCGAAGCCCGGCCCCGGCCGGGCTTCGCTGCATCTGGCCCGCATCCAGCGGGCGTCCCCCGCACGACGTCCCGCGTCCGATCCCTCATGCCAGGACGGAGGCTGCCCCCGTGCCCGGGCGGCGTGATCCATCCCGGCGCATCCTGCGTATCGACCATCGACGCCGGCACTGGCCGGCAGAGGCCAATCAGCGCCCCTCATTGATGCAGGACAGGACGTGCCGAACAGCAAGCCCGCCATCCTCTGGTTCCGCCGCGACCTGCGGCTGCACGACAATCCGTCACTGATCGCGGCAGCGGACCGGGGCGGTCCGTTGATCCCCTGCTTCCTGTTCGACCCGGACCGGCCGGAATGGGCAGAACTGGGCGGCGCCGCCGCGTGGTGGCTGCACCACAGCCTCTCGGCCCTGTCCGAATCTCTGCGTATGCAGGGCCTGGAGCTGCTGCTGCGCAGCGGTCCAACGGCCGACCTGCTGCGCGACATCTGCCAGGCCAGTGGCGCCGCCCGCATCTTCTGCAACCAGGTACCGGAACCGCAGTCGATCGCTGCAGACCGCAGCCTGCAGCGATCGCTCGCCGAAGACGGGATCGATCTTGTCATCGCCGGCCCGCCGCTCCTGTTCGACCCGCCGAAGCCCCTGAACCGCTCCGGCGAGCCTTATCAGGTCTTTACCCCCTACTGGCGGGCCTGCCTTGGCGAACAGGAGCCGCCTGCGCCGCGACCGCAACCGCCGATGCCGCCGGCGGCGGCGGGCCCGGCTGAAGCGGGGTCGGCTGAAGCGGGGTCGGGCGATGGCGACCCGCTTGCATCGGAAGACCTGGCCGACTGGCGCCTGACGCCGACGGCACCGGACTGGGCCGGCGGCCTGTGCGCCGCCTGGACACCCGGCGAAGCCGGCGCCGGGGCGCGTCTCGACGGCTTCCTCGACGCCGCCGCCGCCAGCTATCACAGGGCGCGCGATCTGCCGGACCGGGTGGGCACCTCGCGGCTGTCGCCGCACCTGCACTGGGGCGAGATCTCGCCGCAGACGGTGTGGCACGCGGTGCGCCGTACCGTCGCCGCAGGCGGCATGCCGGAGAAGGCGGCGGAGAAGTACCTGGCGGAGCTGGGCTGGCGGGAATTCTCCCACTACCTGCTCCACCACTTCCCGAGCCTGCCGCGACAGAACCTGAACGGGCGCTTCGACGCCTTTCCCTGGTCCGCCCCGGACGGCGATGCGGCCACCCGCAACGCGCTGCAGGCCTGGTGCCGCGGACGGACCGGCTATCCGATCGTGGATGCCGGCATGCGGGAGCTCTGGACCACCGGCTGGATGCATAACCGGGTCCGCATGGTCGTCGCGAGCTTCCTGGTGAAGGACCTGCGGATCCATTGGCGGACCGGCGCCGGCTGGTTCCTGGACACTCTTGTCGACGCCGATCTCGCCAACAATTCGGCAAGCTGGCAGTGGGTCGCCGGATGCGGCGCCGACGCGGCACCGTTCTTTCGCATCTTCAATCCCGTGCTGCAGGGCCGGAAGTTCGACCCCGAAGGCGGCTATGTCCGTGAATGGGTGCCGGAGATCGCCGCCCTGCCCGACCGGTTCCTCCATGCCCCCTGGGAGGCGCCGGCGGAGGTGCTGCGATCCGCCGGCATTGACCTGGGCGAGACCTATCCCCGTCCGGTTGTCGACCATGCCGAGGCACGCCGGCACGCCCTTTCCGCCTTCGAAACGATCAAGGATGCGGCGGAATGAGTGTGCGTGCCAACGACAATCGCTCCACATCCGCACCGACCGAGAGGCGCCCCGGCAGGCGCATCGCCGTGATCGGCGGCGGGATTGCCGGCCTGGGGGCGGCATGGCTGCTGCAGCAGCGGCACGAGGTCACCCTCTACGAACGCGAGCCGCGGCTCGGCGGCCATTCCCATACGGTCGAGGCGCCGGGCGGCGACGGTCGGACGGTCCCGGTGGATACCGGCTTCATCGTCTACAACGAGCGGAACTATCCCAACCTCTGTGCCCTGTTCGCGCATCTGAAGGTGCCGACCCGCCCGTCGGACATGTCGTTCAGCGTGAGCGTCGAGGATGGCCGGCTCGAATGGGCGGGCGACAACCTGCTGAAGCTGTTCGGGCAGCCGCGCAACCTGCTGCGTCCCGCTTTCCACCGGATGCTGCGCGACATCCTGCGCTTCAACCGCGATGCCCGTCTGGCGCTGCAGCACGGCAATCTCGAAGGCATGAGCCTGGGGCGCTTCCTCGCCGCCCAGGGCTACGCGCCGGAGCTTGCCCGCGACTACCTGCTGCCGATGGGCGCGGCGATCTGGTCCGCGCCCACGGCGGCCATGGCGGCGTTCCCCGCCGAGAACTTCCTGCGCTTCTTCGACAATCACGGGCTTCTGGACATGTCGGACCGCCCGCGCTGGCGCACCGTCGCCGGCGGGTCGCGCAGCTATGTCGACCGGCTCGCCGCCGATCTCGGACCCGCAGTGCTGCGCACCGGCTGCGCCGCGCAACGGGTATCGCGCGACCGGAACGGTGCGGTGGTGACCGACCGGGCCGGTGATCGGGCGCGCTATGACGAGGTCGTCTTCGCCTGCCATGCCGACGAGGCCCTGGCGCTGCTGGCGGACCCCGATCCGGAGGAAGCCTACAGCCTGAGCGCGATCCGCTTTCAGGAGAACGAGGCGGTACTGCATTCCGATCCCACCCTGATGCCGCGGCGACGCCGGCTCTGGTCCAGCTGGAACTACCTGTCCGCCGGCGCGCAGGACGGCAGGGTCAGTGTGTCCTACTGGATGAACCGGCTGCAGGGGATCGATCGGCGGTTTCCGTTGTTCGTCACCTTGAACCCGCAACGTCCACCGGCGGCGGAAGCGCAGATCGGTCGCTTCGTCTACCACCATCCGGTCTTTGACCGCCGGGCCTGCGAGGCACAGGCCAGGCTGGGCCGGCTGCAGGGACAGCGTCGCACTTGGTATTGCGGGGCCTGGCTGGGCTATGGCTTCCATGAGGACGGACTGGCATCCGCGATCGCCGTCGCCCGGTCGTTTGGCGCCGCGCCGCCCTGGCCCACCGCAGTCCCGCCGGCCGGCGGGCGCGACGGGAGCGGTCTCCGGAACGACGACGGGATGGCGCCGCCCCGCGAAGCCGCGGCATCGGACCGCCTTGTCCGCATGGCCTGATGGCGGGCAGGTGTTCGGTGCACCATTGGAAGAACGGCTCTGGGCGGGATGACCCCGAACGCATGTCGATGACGTACGCAGAGCAGGACAGCGCGCCGGCCCTGGCGATTTACGCCGGGCATGTGATGCATCGCCGCGACGGGCCGCAGCGCCATCGCTTCCGCCTGCCGGTATTCTCCCTGCTGCTGGACATCGACCGGCTGGAGGAGGCCGGTCGGGATCTGCGCCTGTTCGGCTACAACCGCTTCGCGCCCCTGGCCTTCGACGATCGCGACCATGGCCCGCGGGACGGCACGCCCCTGCGTCCGTGGATCGAGGCGGAGCTCGCCCGGCACGGCCTGTCCGCGTTCGCCGCACGTCTACAGCTCCTCTGCTTTCCGCGCCTGTTCGGCTACGTCTTCAACCCGCTGAGCGTCTATTTCTGCCACGATGCGGCCGGCAGGCTCGGGGCGATCCTCTACGAGGTGAAGAACACCTTTGGCGGCCAGCATGTCTATGCCGCGCCGCTGACGGCCCGGGACAGCGGGCGCGCCCATTGCCATACCCGACCGAAGGCATTCTTCGTCTCCCCCTTCCTCGGTACCGCCGGACGCTACCGCTTCCGCCTGCAGCCGCCGGGCGAACGCTACGCCCTGTCGATCCGCTTCGACGATGAGGAGGGCAACCGGCTGACCGCGGTGCATGCCGCGGTCCGGCGGCCTTGCAGCGACCTTGCCCTGGCTCGCCTGCTGCTGGCCTATCCGTTGCAGTCCCTGCGCGTGATCGGCGGAATCCACTGGGAGGCGCTGAAGCTCTGGCGCAAGGGCGCCCGCTTCCGTTCGCCCACCGCCGCTGCCCCCGCCCCTGTCCCCGCCCCTGTCCCCGCCCCTGTCCCCGCAACGCAAGCGCCACAGGCCGACATCCCGCAATGACCGAAGTCATCGACCTATCCGCCAGCCGCAAGGCGCAGGACCATGCCGGCACGGACCTCTGGACCCGGCTGCTGCTGCGCCTGGCACGCCATGTACGCTGCGGCGCGATCCGTCTGACCCTGCCCGGGGGCCAGACAGTGCAGGTGAGCGGCGAGCGCGCCGGCCCACAGGCGGAGCTGACGATCCGACGGACGCGGTTCGCACGCCGCCTGTTGCTGGGCGGCGCGACCGGCGTCGGCGCGGCCTATATCGACGGCGATTTCCAGAGCCCAGACCTGGCTGCCCTGGTGGAGTGGGCGGTCAGCAACGAGGATCTGGCCCGCTCCGCACTGCAGGCGGTGCCGCCGCTGCGCCTGGCCGGCCGGGCGCTGCAGGCGCTGCGCCGCAACAGCCGGCGCGGCAGCCGGCGGAACATCGCCTTCCACTATGATCTGGGCAATGAATTCTACGCGCAGTGGCTGGACCCGACGATGACCTATTCCGCGGCCTGCTTCGACAGTCCGCGGGACGATCTGCAGACCGCCCAGCTGAACAAGTATCGCCGCATCGCGGAGATGGCCGGCCTGCAGCCCGGCGACCGGGTCCTGGAGATCGGCACCGGATGGGGCGGCTTCGCCTGCTTTGCCGCCCGCGAATTCGGCGCCCGCGTCACCACCGTGACGATCAGCGCGGCACAGGCCGACTACGCTGCCGCCCGGGTGCGGGAGGAGGGTCTCGGCGACCGGGTCGAGGTGGCGCTGCGCGACTATCGCGATGTCACCGGCAGCTACGAACGGATCGTGTCGATCGAGATGCTGGAGGCGGTCGGCGCCGATTACTGGCCGGTCTTTTTCGGCCGTCTGCATGCGCTGCTTGTCCCGGGTGGCGTTGCCGCCCTGCAGTCGATCCTGATCGAGGACCGGCACTACCCCGCCTACAGCCGCCGACAGGATTTCATCCAGCGCTACATCTTCCCAGGCGGCATGCTGCCCTGCCCGTCAGCCCTGCAGCGGGAGACCGCGCGGGCCGGCTTGCGGCTGACCGCCGACGAGCGGTTCGGCGCGGACTATGCCCAGACTTTGCGGCTGTGGCGCCACCGCTTCCTCGATGCCTGGCCGGTGATCGAGCGTCAGGGCTTCGACCCCGGCTTCCGGCGGATGTGGGAATTCTACCTGGCGTATTGCGAGGGCGGCTTCCGTTCCGGCCGGATCGACGTCGCCCATCTGCGCCTGCAGAAGGACTAGATCCCGCCGCCCGACGACGGCGCGTATTGCAGCCGGCCGCGCAGCTTGCGGATCACCCAGCCCAGGACCGGCAACCGCCCGTAGAACTGGCTGCCGGAATCCCAGTAGTCCAGGTGGGCGGTCACCCGTCCGTCGGGGGCAAAGTGCAGTTCGGTCACCCCGTCGACATGCCAGGGCGCACCGCGCAGACGCTTCGGCCGGAAGTCGAACTCCCATGTCAGGAAGGCATGCCGGTCGCTGGCCATCGTATCGACGACCCGGAACCGGGCCAGGTCGCAGGTCTCGTACATATGCGCCATGACCCGCAGCATCCCTTCGGCGCCGCGAATGTCGTTGAACGGATCCCGGAAGTGGACGTCCGGCGTGACAAGGTCGGCCAGGTGGGGCACCGTCTCCGCCGTCATCCTGTCGAAGAAATCCGCATAGCGGGCGACATACGCCGGCAGTTCCGCTGCATCCCCGGTCACCCCGTCACCCTCCGCATCATCGAGAAATAGAGCCCGTAGGGCAGCATCGAAGCCAGTCGCACCGGCCATGCGAGGCGGCGCGGGAAGGCGATCTCGAAGCCACGGCCATGCACCAGGCCGCGATAGATCCGCTCCGCGGCATCCTCGGCCTCGACCAGGAACGGCATCTCGAAATCGTTGCGATCGGTCAGCGGCGTTCGCACGAAGCCGGGCGAAACCAGCCGCACGTCAATGCCCGCTGCAGCCTGGTCCTGGCGCAGCGATTCGGCGATCCGCATCACCGCAGCCTTGCTGGCGCCGTACGCCGATGCACGCCGCAGCCCGCGATATCCGGAAAGCGATCCCACCAGGGCGATCTGGCCCGCGCCGCGCGCCCGCATCGCCGGAACGATCGCCTCCAGGCAGTTGACGACGCCGCCGACATTCACCGCGAACTGGCGGTCAAAGGCGGCGGCGTCGAAGCTGTCGGCTTCCACCGGCTGGTAGGTGCCCGCGTTCAGGATCACACGATCAACCGGCCCTGCGCGCACCTGCATGTCGGCCACGGCCTGATGGACCGCCGCCCGGTCTGTCACGTCCACCGCATGCACGGCGACCGACTCCGGCGCAACGCCGGCATCGGCCGCCAGGGTCTGCAGCGGATCTGGATCTCGACCGCTGGCCAGTACCGTCGCGCCGGCGCGCAGGAAGCGCAGTGCAACGGCCCTGCCGATGCCGGAGCCGGCACCGGTAATCCAGACACTTTCGCCGGTCGTTTCGCTCACTATTGCCCTCGTGCCGCAGGTCCGTGCGATGCCCGCCCGCCGAAAAGGCGGGGGGATCGGCGGGGCCGCATTGCGCCGCCTTTCAGACGTTTACGCAGGCATCAGGCGATCGGATCTGGTCCGGAAGACCGGATCCGGAACCGGCTCAGTAGCGGATCAGGGGATTCAGCCAGCGGCCCACGGGACCGGTC
The DNA here is from genome assembly GCF_042646425.1 of Marinibaculum pumilum. Taxonomy (NCBI): domain Bacteria; kingdom Pseudomonadati; phylum Pseudomonadota; class Alphaproteobacteria; order Rhodospirillales; family Rhodospirillaceae; genus Marinibaculum; species Marinibaculum pumilum. Next base: position 167,570 of record NZ_JBHRTR010000015.1, on the reverse strand, counting down.
AGCTTCAGCGGCGCGTCGGTCACCGCCAGGCACAGGCAGGCGCGGTCCTCCATCGCCACCGGCCGATGGTCGACCTGGGAATCGAGAAGCGCGCAATCGCCACGCCTGAACTCGCCGGACGCGTCGACGAAGCCGCCGTCCAGCACGACGGTCATTTCCTCGCCGCGATGGGTATGCCAGGGCATCGCCCTGCCCGGCTGGATCCGCAGCAGAACCGCCTTCTGCCCCTCTTCGCCAACCGGCAGGCGCAGTTCGTCGAGCCCGGACATCACCCGGCGCCAGGACCTGCCAGCCTCGCCGGCCGCCAGGTAGCGGCGCAGCGGGGCCGGCAGCGGCACGCCGTCGATCGACAGCGGCGCGTCAGGGCGGGCCGCCGGCGGAGACTCCGCCATTGCCGGCGGCGCATCCAGCCGCTGCAGCACCGCCGCCAGGCTGCCTTCCCCCATCGGGACCGGCCCCGCCTCCGCCACCGCCTGGCCCGCCATGCGCTCATAGCCGGCGACCCGATTCCGGCAGTCCGGGCAGAAGGTCAGATGGGTGGCCACGGCCAGCGCCCATGCCTCGGGCAGATGACCGAGGGCATAGTCGAGCAGGAACTCTTCCACCGGATGATGACTGGGTTTCATCACGTCAGCTTGTCCGTACTGTCTGCCGTCCCGCCACACACCATTCATCGACGGGCAGGACATCGGATAGAACCTATTCGCGCCACTATACGCGATCCACCCGCGGGCGGATCACTCAGGAAAGACGATATCCAATCCGGCCCGACCTACCGGGCCATCAGTCGGAGGAGGCGCCATGCCGGGGCAGCCGAGGCGGAACCCGCAACAGGTCGACATCCTGGAGAACGAACTGGTCTTCGACGGGTTCATGCAGCTGGCGCGGATGCGGGTCAGGCACGAACGGTTCGACGGGGGCCTGACCGCGCCGCTGGAGCGCGAGGTGCTTCTGCGGCGTCCGGCGGTCGCGGTATTGCCCTACGATCCGGTGCGCGACCGGGTGGCGCTGATCGAACAGTTCCGGATCGGCGCCTTCGCCGATGGCGGCCATGCCTGGCTGCACGAGACCGTGGCCGGCTTCATCGATCCCGGGGAGAGCGCGCTGGAATCCGCGCGCCGCGAGGCGGTGGAGGAAGCAGGCGTCATCCTGGGCGCGCGAGCGGAGAAGATCTGCGAGTACTACCCGACGCCGGGCGGCTGCAGCGAACGGGTGGAGATCTGGTGCGCCGAAGCGACACTGGAGGGCGGCAGCGGCGAGGTTCATGGCGTGGCCGAGGAGGGCGAGGATATCCGCGTGAACCTCCTGGCGGTCGAAGACGCCTTCGCGATGCTGCTGGACGGCCGCGCCAATTCCAGCCCGATCCTGATCTCCCTGCTCTGGCTGCGGCTGGAGCGCGCGCGCCTGCGCGCGACCTGGACCTAGAACGCGGCAGCCGGTCGCAAGCAGGCACCTATGCAGAGGCTGCATGGCGCCGTTCTTGACGCCCCGCGCCGCACCGCTATAGGTCAGTCACTGCTTGGCTCCCGCCCGGCACAGCGCAATATGGGCCCCCATGGACATTCGCAACGGATTCATCGACGCCATCGGCAACACGCCGCTGATCAAGCTGCGACGGGCCTCGGAGCAGACCGGCTGCACCATCCTGGGCAAGGCGGAGTTCCTCAACCCGGGCGGCTCCGTGAAAGACCGCGCGGCGCTGGGCATCGTCCGCGACGCCGAAAGCCGGGGCCTGCTGAAACCCGGCGGCGTGATCGTGGAGGGCACCGCCGGCAATACCGGCATCGGCCTGGCCCTGGTGGGCAATGCCCTGGGCTACCGCACCGTCATCGTGATGCCCGAGACCCAGAGCCAGGAGAAGAAGGACATGCTGCGCCTGTGCGGCGCCGACCTTCGCCTGGTCCCGGCCGTGCCGTACCGCGACCCCAACAACTACGTGAAATTCTCCGGCCGGCTGGCCGAGGAGCTGGCCGCCAGCGAACCGAACGGCGCGATCTGGGCCAACCAGTTCGACAACACCGCGAACCGCGACATCCATTTCCGCACCACCGGACCGGAAATCTGGCAGCAGACCGACGGCAAGGTGGACGGCTTCGCCTGCGCCGTCGGCTCCGGCGGCACCTTTGCAGGCGTGCATATGGCGCTGAAGGCGAAGAATCCGGCGGTGCGCACGGCGATCGCGGACCCGATGGGCGCGGCGCTCTACCACTACTACACCGACGGCGAACTGAGATCTGAGGGCTCCTCCATCACCGAGGGCATCGGCCAGGGCCGGATCACCGCCAACCTGGAAGGGATCACGCCGGACCACGCCTTCCAGATCGCCGACGATGTCGCGCTGCCGATCTGCTTCGACCTGATCCGAGAGGAGGGGCTGGTGCTCGGCGGCTCCAGCGGAATCAACATCGCCGGTGCGATCCGGCTGGCGCGGGAAATGGGACCCGGGCACACCATTGTCACCGTTCTGTGCGACGGCGGCGCCCGCTACCAGAGCAAGATGTTCAACCCCGACTTCCTGCGCAGCAAGGACCTGCCGGTGCCCGAATGGCTGGCGCGATGACCCTGCTGTTCCGCGACGACCCCTACCTGGCCGAAACCACCGCTACCGTCCTGGCGGCGACGCCTGAGGGGATCCGGCTGGACCGGACGATCTTCTACCCGATGGGCGGCGGCCAGCCCGGCGACACCGGCAGCCTGCTCTGTGCCGACGGCACGGAGGTCGCGGTCATCGACACCCGGAAGGGGCCGGAGGGGCCGGAGGACGTGCTGCATATCCCGGCCGGGGACGCCACCCTGCCGGCCGCCGGGAGCAATGTGACCCTGCGCCTTGACTGGCCGCGGCGGCACCGGCTGATGCGGATGCATTCCTGCCTGCACCTGCTGTCGGCTGTGCTGCCGCTGCCGGTGACCGGCGGCCAGATCAGTGACGGCAAGGGCCGGCTGGACTTCGACGCCACCGGCGCGGACGTGCCCGACAAGGCCGAGCTGACAACGCGCATCAATGAGTTGATCGAGGGCGACTATCCGCTGCAGGCTCGCTGGATCGAGGAGGCGGAGCTGGAGGGCAATCCGGACCTGGTCAAGACCATGGCCGTGAAGCCGCCCCGCGGCGCGGGGCGGGTGCGCCTGATCGAAGTTGCCGGTGGCCCGGATGGCCGGCATCTGGACCTGCAGGCCTGCGGCGGCACGCATGTCGCGAGGACGGGCGAGATCGGCCCGATCGAGGTCCGCAAGCTGGAGAGCAAGGGACGCCAGAACCGGCGCGTGACCATCTCCTTCGCAGACGAGTGAGCCGCGGGCGGCCGGTCCGTCCGGCAGGCCCGGCATTGGAAAGCAGAGACCGACATGCCCGAAACCGCCCCCGACGCGCCCGCCGATCCGAAGCTCCTGGTGTCCACGGACTGGCTTGCCGACCACCTGGATGCCCCGGACATCCGGGTCGTCGACGCGACCTGGTACCTGCCGACGATGCCTGGCGATGCCCGCGCGGAGTACGAGGCGGAGCATATCCCGGGCGCGGTCTATTTCGACATCGACGAGATCGCCGACCTGGACTCCGGCCTGCCCCACACCATGCCGAGCCCGGAGAAGTTTTCCGCACGGGTGCGCCGGCTGGGTCTGGGCGACGGCAACCGGATCATCGTCTACGACCGCTGGGGGCTGGCGGCCGCCCGGGTCTGGTTCATGTTCCGCTTCTTCGGGCACCACGATGTCGCGGTGCTGGACGGCGGCCTGAAGAAGTGGATCGCGGAAGGCCGGCCTGTGGACGACCATCCGCCGCTGATTCAGGAGCGGCATTTCTCCGCCCGGATGGACCAGACCCTGCTGCGCGACCTCGTGCAGGTGCAGCGCGGGCTGTCCAGTGGCCGGGAACAGGTAGTGGATGCCCGCCCCGCGCCCCGCTTCGCCGGCGCCGAGCCGGAGCCCCGGCCCGGCCTGCGCGCCGGCCATATGCCGGGCGCGGTCAACATGCCCTTCAGCACCTTCACCGATCCGGAAACCGGCTGCTTCCTGCCGCCGGAACGGCTGGCGGACCTGTTCCGCGACCAGGGTGTCGATCCGGCCCGGCCGATCGCCGCCACCTGCGGCTCCGGCGTTTCCGCCTGCATCGTCGCGCTGGCCGCGCAGCGGGTGAACCGGCGCGCCCAGGTGGCGGTCTATGACGGCTCCTGGGCGGAATGGGGCAGCCGGGAAGAGCTGCCGCTGGCGACAGGCTCCGGCAAGGACGAGGGCACCGGCAGGTGACCGCCACCGGGGCGGCCGCCCGCCGGATGCCGCTCCGCGGGCGGCGCTGAGGCGATGTCCGGGGCAGCGGACCGCGCGCACAGGCTGCGGATGCCGAAGGTGCGTCCGGACGGCCTGTTCGACGTCACGGTCACCTTCCTGGAAATGGCGGCGCGCCCATCACGGTCGCTGCCGCACCCGCCGCAGGGCCGCAGGCTGACCCTCATCCGGGCGGAGCAGCCGCCCCTGCACTTCTACCGCTATCTGTACGACACGGTCGGCCGGGACTGGTACTGGATCGAGCGCAAGCGGCTCAGCGACACGGCCCTGGCGGAGATCGTCCGCCACCCGGAGGTGCATATCTACCTGCTGCTGTCCGCCGGCGTGCCGGCGGGCTTCGTGGAGATCGACTACCGGCGCCTGCCGGAGCAGACGGCGATCGCCTATTTCGGCCTGGTGCCGGAATTCCAGGGCGGCGGGCTGGGGCGCTACTTCCTGGAATGGTCGATCGACGCCGCCTGGAGCCGCGGCCCGGCGAAGGTGATCCTAAACACCTGCGACCTGGACCATCCCGGGGCCCTGCCGCTCTACCAGAAATGCGGCTTCGTTCCGGTCTCCCAGAAGCGGATCGTCTTCGACCCGGTGCCCTGACGACCCGGCCGGTTCAGACGCTTTCCGCCTTCAGGGCGGCCGCATATTCGGCGCCCATCGCGGCATAGTGGCGGGCGGTGTCGGCGAAATAGGCCACCTCGTCGGGCCGGATGTCGCGCATGTACTTCGCCGGCCGGCCGCCCCAGACGGTCCCCTGCGGGACCGTCTTGCCCGGTGTCACCAGCGCCCCGGCGGCGACCATTGCGCCGGCCTCCACAACGCAATCGTCCATCACCGTGGCCTGCATGCCGATGAAACAGCCGTTCCGCAGCATACAGGCATGCAGCAGCGCCATGTGGCCGACCGTCACACTGTCGCCGATATAGGTGCCCTGGCCGAAACGGGAGACATGGATCACCGTGCCGTCCTGGATGTTGCTGTCCCTGCCGATGCGGATCACGTTGACGTCGCCGCGCAGGGTGCAGTTGTACCAGATGCTGCAGCCGGGCCCGATCTCCACGTCCCCCGCGACGACCGCGCCCGGTGCGACGAACGCCGCCGGGTCGATGCGCGGCCAGGTGCCGCGATAGGGATGGATGAGTGCGGCGCCGAGGCGCCCTGCCCCGGCCCGGTCTGCCTTTGCCCGCCCGGTGTCGCTCACGGAAACATGGGCGCGAGGGACAGGCCGGTCGTCTCCGGCAGGCCGTGCAGCACGTTGAAGTTCTGCACCGCCTGGCCGGCCGCCCCCTTCACCAAGTTGTCGATCGCGCAGATCAGCATCGCCCGCCCCGGCGCCCGGTCGGCGAAAATGCCGATCGATGCGTTGTTGGAGCCCCGCACATGGCGGGTCTGCGGTGCCTGTCCCTGCGGCAGCAGCCGCACGAAGGGCTCGTCGGCATAGCGTTCCGCAAGGGCCGCACGCAGATCCTCGACATCGGCCCCGTCGGCCAGCTTCACGTAGATCGTCGACAGAATGCCCCGGTTCATCGGCATCAGGTGCGGCGTGAAGGTCACCGTCATCGCCAGGCCCGCGGCGCCGCTCAGCTCCTGCTCGATCTCCGGGCCGTGGCGGTGGCTGGCGATGCCATAGGCATGAATGCCCTCCGCGACCTCGGCATAGAGGCTGCCCTCCTTCAGCGCGCGACCGGCGCCGCTGACCCCGGACTTGGAATCGATGATCACGTCGTCGGTGCGGATCACCTTCTTCTCCAGCACCGGCAACAGCGGCAGCAGTGCGGAGGTCGGGTAGCAGCCCGGGCAGGCGACCAGCCGGGTGTTCGCGATCGCCGTCCGCGCGAACTCGGTCAGGCCGTAGACCGCCTGTTCCTGAAGGTCCGGCGCCCGGTGGGGATGGCCGTACCAGGTGGCATAGGCGTCGATATCGCGCAGCCGGAAGTCGGCCGACAGGTCGACCACCTTCACCTTGTCCGGCAGCGCGGCCACCACGTCCTGGGTGGTGCCGTGCGGCAGGGCGCAGAAGACGGTATCGATCTGGTCCCAGTCCAGCTCTTCGATCCGCTGCAGCATGGGCAGCCCATAGCCGTCGAGCTGCGGGAAGACCTCGCCGATCGGGGCACCCGCCTTGCGGTCGGCGGTCAGCGCCTGGATGCGGACATGGGGGTGCGACAGAAGCAGGCGCAGGGCTTCCGCGCCGCTATAGCCGGATGCGCCGAGAACGGCGACCTGGATCTTGCCGTTGCTGTTCTGTGCCATTCTGCCTACTCCCCCGGGGATCCCGTCCGATGCGGGACCTGTCGCTGGAACGGCGGAGGCTTACAGCGCAATCGGGCGCGCCACAAGCGGCCGTCCTCTCGATCCTCCCGCTTCTCCCCTGACCTTTGCGCCAGGGAAGCTCAGCCCCGCGGCGGCGGCAAGGCCGGATGGCCGATGCCCAGATTGGCCTGGCAGCGGGCGACCAGTTCGTCGCCGATATCGATCCGGAAGCCGAGCCCCCACAGAGAAAAGCGCGCCGGATCGCGGGTGACCGCCACCTTCGCGAAGCCCGCCTCCTGCATCAGCTGGGTCAGGGAGGCCGCGCTGAAGCCGTTGCGATGCGCCATGTACAGGTTGCCGGCCGCCATCGACGCCCGATGCCCGTACAGCATGTCGATCGGCGAGATCGGACCGGCGGCGGAATGATAGATCGGTTCCAGCAGCCGGCCCTCGGCGATCATCTGGCCGATTGTCTGCAGGTCGGGGCAAAGCAGCAGGCACAGACCGTCCGGCTTCAGCACGCGGCAGAACTCGGCCAGCGCCAGCGGCGCCTCATGCGGGAAGACATGCTCCAGATTGTGGGACGAATAGACCGCGTCCATCGACCCGTCGGACACCTGCCGCATGTCGGTGATGCTGGCGACGATGTCCGGCTGCATCTCCGCATTGGCGTCGAGCCGCAGTTCGCGCCAGTTCTGGGTGCGCAGCGCCGCCGGCAGGGCATTCGGGTTCGGCGGCCCGCAACCGACATGGAGCACTGTGAGGGTCGGCTGGACCGCCGCAGAGACCGCGCCCAGGCCGGAGACGCGGTCGGCACCGGCCGGCCTTCCCTGGGGCTGGCCCATGGCGGGCGCTTCCGCCGGCTGCGCCTGCGACGCCTGCAACTGGGACGGCTGTAGCAAGAAAGGTTGCGGGTGATGTGCCTCGGCCTGGCTTGTCTGAGCCTGGCCTGTCTGGACCTGGCTTGTCTGGACCTGTTGCGGCTGGGCGTGTTGGGTCCTGGGCGCCAGGGTCGCCCAGTCCGGCTTTCCGGCGGCCATGCCCGCCTGCGCCTGCGGCAGTCCCGCCAGGGGCTGCTCCGCCGGGCGATGCGGCGGCGCATAGGGGGACGGCTCGGGCGGTCGGGTCAGCTGCTCGAAGGTGACGATCGGCGGCGGCGTCTCGGGCGCGGAGGCAGGCGGGGCCGAGGCGCCGGCGGCCGGGGAAGGCGCGGCGGATGCCGGCGGCGCCTGCTGCGGAACCGCGGTCGGCTGAACCGGAACTGGCTGGGCGGGAACTGGCTGGGGCTGGGCCTGCGCCGGCTGCGGGTCTGGCTGCCGCGGCGCGGGCTGCAGCCCGGGCGGTGGAGCAGCCGCGCGCTGCGCGGCCTCGCTGGCTTCCTGCGGCGACATCGGCGTCCAGTCCGGTTCGTCGGACCAGATCGAGCCATGCGCCGCAGGCTGCCCCGTTCCGACGGTGCCGGACGGGCCCTGTCCAGGGCCCTCGAACTCGCTTCCCGATACCACCTTCATCCCCCTCCAGAGAACCGACAGCCGGCAATGCCCCCATCCCGCATCACGGCAGCGCATCACAGCAGGGCAAAGACCTCCACCATGCCGGCGCGTCCCGGCAGGGCGTGCCGCCCGCATGGCCGGAACGCGAAGCCGGCCCCGCAATGCCTCAAGACCGCGTCGCTTGCAAGGATGCAGCAGGTCAGGTCCGGCGCCAGCTTCTTGCCCAGGGCTTCCAGCCTGTTGGCGATGTTCACCATGTCACCGATCAAGGTGTAGTTCACCCGGCTGCGCGAGCCGATATTGCCCACGATCGCCCGCCCGGTATGCAGGCCGATGCGCAGCGCGATCGGCGGCAGGCCCTCGGCCTCCCGCTGCCTGTTCGCCGCCTGCTGCGCGCGCCGGATGCGCCGCGCGGTGCGCAGCGCGCGGGCGGCATGGTCGTCCTGCTGCTGAGGGGCGCCCCAGAAGCACATGACGCTGTCGCCCACATACTTGTCGATCGTGCCGCCCTCCGCCTCGACGCAGGCACTGACCAGTTCGAAATGGCTGTTCAGCAGGGCCGCGGCCTCGCGGGCGGACATCTTTTCCGCCAGGGCGGTGAAGCCGCGGATGTCGGTGAACATGACGGTGACCACCCGTTCCTCCGACGGGCTGCCCGCCGGATCCGGCTGCTGCAGCAGGGTGCGCACCAGGCTCTTCGGCACATAGGCCTCGAACCAGTGCAGCGCATGCAGCATCCGCCGGAACGCGTCATTGGCTTCCCGGAATTCCCGGATCGTGGGATCGCCGCGGCCGATCCGGACCTCGTCGAGGCGCAGTTCCGCGACCCGCCGCGCATTGGCGGCGAACAGGCGCACCGGCCGGGTGATCAGCATCGACAGGAGGTAGGCCAGCAATGCCGCGACCAGCACCACGGCCAGTGCCGCCATCCCTGCCCTGGACAGCCGCTCGATCTCGCCGCTCACATCCTCCGCCCGGAAGGAGATGCCGACGGTCAGCGGCTCCGGCGAATAGTCGGTGACGTCGCGGGTCAGGACGACATATTCCCGCCCGCCCATGCCGAGCATCTCGCCCAGCTCCCCGGCATCGCCATCCCCGTCCGCGGCTGCGCCGTTCTCGCCGACATCGCCGGTCCTGTCGTCCTCGTCCGCATCGCCCAGGTCGATGAAGCGGCCGTCGAAGCCGGCAACGGGAAGCTCGCCGAAGAGCGGCGCGCCCGCACCCGCCGCCATCGCCCGCATCACCGGGTCGGTCGCGTCCATCAGGCGGGCAAGCGGCACTGCCGCGAGCGGGTCGACCGTCGCCGGATCGATCCAGTCCGGGGGGCCGATCAGGTGGTCGTCGCCGTAGAGCAGGAAGGCGCGCCCGCCGCGCAGCTCGATCTCGGCCACGTCGGCGACCACGGCATCCAGGGTGACCAGGGCCAGCGCCGCCGCCGGGGCGCCATCGGCACGGGTGGCGCGCGCGACCACCGGCAGCAGGGTGGCCCCGAGCTGCGGGACATAGGTCGGCGGCCCCCAGACGGCGCCGCCGACCTGCGCGCTGCGGGCGGCCAGGTCGCGCAGCAGGACCTGCAGGCGGCTGCCCGGGTCGTGGCGGCTGCCATCGGCCAGCACCAGCACCCGTTCGCCGGCCCGGGCCGAAAGCAGCCGCGCATCGATCACCACCGCCACGACCTGCGGCAGCACGGCCATCGCGCCGATCGCCACCTCCGCCGGCATCGCGGCCGCCAGAGTGGCCGGGTCGTTCGCCGCATTGGTCGCCGCATGCACAGCCAGACGTTCCGCGGGCGCCAGTTCCCGCTCCAGCCGGCTCTCCAGCGCCTGCGCCACCACCCGCGAGGTGAGGATCAGAAGGTCGTTCGTGTTGCGCAGGCCCGCCGCGAACGTCACCGCGGTGACGATCGCCATGGCGATCACCAGAAGGCCGATCACCCCGCCGACCACCACCAGCGACAGCGGCAGGCCGCGGCGATCCCGGCGCCTATTTGCCGGCTCTTCGGCCGGCCGGGGCGGCGCCTGGTCCACGCCGCTGAACCGCCCTGCCCCATCTGTTGCTGCCTTCGACACCAGGCCAATCCCCGCCGGTCCGCGCACCGGTCACCGATCACCGATGCATGAAAGATAGTCCGCTACGCATCGGTCGTGAAAACGGGATCTGTTGCCTCGCATGCCACCCGACAGGTCCGCATTCACCAATGCTTCATGGCTGATCGATTAGGTTTGCAACCGACGGGACATTGTCGCCAGAATCGAACCTGTTGCGATCGGCATGCCCCAGTTAGATCAATAAACGGAAACGACTTCCCGCCCACGGGAAGCCACGGACGCCAGGGAGACATCGACCGTGAGGTTCCTCGACAATATCCGGATCGGCGGCAAAGTCGCCATAAGTTCCGGTGTGACCCTAGTCCTGCTCGTGATCGCCATCGGCGTCGCCCTGTTCGGGCTGATCGGCGCATCGGAGAATTTCTCCGGCTATCGCGAACTGGCCCGCGGCGCCAATGCCGCCAACGCTATCCGCGGCGAACTGCTGGCGGCACGCATCAGCGTCAAGGACTTCATCCTCTCCGGAGACGCAGGTGCTGCCGATACTGCCGAAGGACGCATGGCGGCCGCGGGGTCGGCAGCGAGCGCCGCGGAAAACCTGTTCACCGATCCCGCGATCAGGGCGGAGCTGCAGGCCATGTCGGCCGACATATCGGCCTATGGCGAGACATTTGCCGCGATCCTTCCGATGCACGCCCGACGCCTGGAACTGGTGGAACAGATGGACACTTCCGGCAACGCGGCCGCGTCGGTGATGGGCACCCTGCTGGACGAGCAGGCGGTCCTCAGCAACATGCGGGCGGTGACAAACGCCTCGGCGGTCCTGCGGCACCTGCTGCTGGCCCGGCTCTGGGCCGCCCGCTTCCTGGTCGAGAACCTGCCGGCGCAGGCGGAGCGGGTCGCCACCGCGTTGGCCGAACTGGACAGGAATGTCGAGGTCCTGCGCGTGGCGATCTACGACGATGTGGGGCAGCAGCAGATCGACGCCTTCGCCGCCCAGGCGGCAACCTTCCGTACCGCCTTCGGGGAAGTCGTTCAGACCATCGGCGCCCGCAACGCTATCGTCGCGGAGCGGCTCGATCCCGCCGGACAGGCCCTTTCCGACAACCTGGAGGCGTTCAGCGCCAGGAGCATCGCGGCCCAGGACGAACTCGGCCCGCGCGCCCAGGCCTCGATCGTCCAATCGGAGACGGTGAGCATCGCCGCGGCCGCCATCGCCCTGATCCTGGCAATCCTGCTTTCGGTCCTGGTCGGCCGCGGCATCGCCAGGCCAATTGCCGCCATGACGACGGCGATGCAGCGCCTGGCCGACGGCGACAAGTCGGTCGAGGTCGTGGGTCAGGAGCGCCGGGACGAGGTGGGTGCCATGGCCAATGCGGTGCAGGTCTTCAAGGACAACATGATCCGCAACGAAGAGATGGCCGCCGAGCAGGAACGCGAGCGGGCCGCCCGCGAGGAGCGCGCCCGCCAGATCGAGGCGCTGACCGGAGAATTCGACCGGACCGTCGCCGCCGTCCTGAATGCCGTCGGCACCGCGACGGCGGAGATGCAGAACACCGCGGCCTCGATGTCGGCGACGGCGGAAGAGACCAACCGACAGGCCGGCGCCGTCGCGGCCGCGGCGGAAGAGGCCTCCGCCAATGTCCAGACCGTGGCATCGGCGGCGGAGGAACTGTCATCCTCGATCGAGGAGATCGGTCGCCAGGTCACCCAGTCCAGCATGATCGCCGGCCAGGCCAGCGAGGATGCGCAGCGCACGAACGAGCGGGTCGACGGCCTGAAGCAGTCGGCACAGAAGATCGGCGAGGTGGTGAGCCTGATCCAGGACATCGCCGAGCAGACCAACCTCCTGGCCCTGAACGCGACGATCGAGGCCGCCCGTGCCGGCGAGGCCGGCAAGGGCTTCGCCGTCGTGGCTTCCGAGGTGAAGAACCTGGCCACCCAGACCGCCAAGGCGACGGAACAGATCGGCAGGCAGATCGGCGGCATCCAGGGAGAGACCAACGAGGCCGTCACCGCCATCCAGGGGATCGTGGGAACGATCGGCGAGATCAACGAGATCGCGACCACGATAGCCTCGGCCGTCGAGGAACAGGGTGCCGCGACGCAGGAGATCTCCCGCAATGTGCAGGAAGCGGCCCAGGGCACGCAGGAAGTCTCCGCCAATATCGGCGGGGTGACGGACGCCGCTGCCGGCACCGGCGCGGCGGCGGAGCAGGTGAAGGCGTCGGCGTCGAACCTGGCTGCGCAGTCGGAGAGCCTGCGCCAGGCGGTCGAGTCCTTCCTTCAGAGGGTGCGCGCAGCCTGACGCCGGGCCGCGGCAGGTCGTGCGTTGCATATTGCAGCGCAATGTGCGGCGCTGCGGCGCAACATTAACCTGTTCTTCAACATCCGCGCGCATCCTGCCCGGTGACAATCGACTGGCATTTCGCGACGCGCATTGCCGCGCCCGCCGAGACGGCGGCGGCCGACGCAGGTGATGGAGGGGGATCCAGAATGCGCCTGATCGACAATATGAGGGTATCCGGCAAGGTTGCCTTCACCACCGGGATCATCCTGGGATTGATGGTGATTTCCAGCGTGATCGCCGTCATCGGCCTGACCAGCGCCCAATCCGGCCTTTCGGACTACCGCACCATGTCGGCCCAGACGGCCGCGGCGTCCGGTGTCGAAAAGGCACTGCTGCGGGCCCGGCTGGGAGTTGCCGACTTCCTTATCTCAGGGACGCAGGAGGCAGCCGAAGAGGTCCGGGCGAATGCCGCACAGGCAGCGGAGGTCACCGAGAACTCGGTCCCGCTCTTCCCCGACCCCGAAGTTCAGGAGAGTGTGCGGAAGACGGTGGAGGTGGTGCGTTCCTACGGAACGGAATTCGATGAGGTCGCCAGACTGCAGGCCGCTGTCAGCGAGCATGTCGAGGTCATGAACTTTGCCGGACCGCAGGCCGAGGCGCTGATCGACGCCATCACCGTCGGCGAACGCGACAAGGGCAATATCGAGGGGCTGTTCGCCGCCGGCGAGGCCGGCAAGCATTTCATCCTGGCCCAGCTCTATGCCAACCGGTTCCTGATCGAGAATACCCCCGCCCTGAAACAGCGCGTCGATGCAGAGCTGGCGGACATGGCGGAGCATGTCGCCAATGTCCAGGAAATGGTCTTCGCCGACGAAGAAAAGGCACGCCTGGCCGAACTGCAGAACCTCGCCTCCATCTATGCCAAGGCCTTTGCCGGCGCGGTCGACGAGATCAACGGGCGTAACGCGGTGGTTGCCGAACGGCTGCGCCCGACCGGCATCGGGCTCAGCGAGCAGATGGCCACCTTCCAGGCCAACAATCAGGCGGCACAGGACGAACTTGGAAACGCCACCACCGAAACCACCGACATCGCCCTGATCACCGGGATCGCAGCCGCCGTCGTGGCGCTGCTGCTGGGAATCCTGTCGGCGGTCCTGGTGGGCCGCGGCATCGCGCGGCCGATCCAGTCGATGACGGCGGCGATGAAGCGCCTGGCGGAGGGGGACAAGGCGGCGGAGATCCCGGCACAGGACCGCAAGGACGAGGTCGGCGAGATGGCCGCGGCGGTCCAGATCTTCAAGGACAACATGATCCGCAACGACGAGATGGCCGCCGAGCAGGAGCGCGAACGGGCCGCCCGGGAGGCGCGCGCCCGGAAGATCGAGGCCCTGACCCAGGACTTCGACCAGGCTGTCGCGGCCGTCCTCGCCGAGGTCGGCGCAGCCGCACAGGAGATGCAGACCACGGCCGCCTCCATGTCCACAACTGCCGAGGAGACCAACCGCCAGGCCACGGCGGTGGCGGCCGCCTCGGAGCAGGCCTCGACCAACGTCCAGACCGTGGCATCCGCGGCAGAGGAACTTTCCTCCTCCATCGAGGAGATCAGTCGCCAGGTTGCCCAGTCGGCGACCATCGCCGCCCGCGCCAGCAGCGATGCCGAGCGCACCAATGCCCAGGTCGACGGCCTGGCGCAGGCGGCGCAGAAGATCGGCGAGGTCGTCAGCCTGATCCAGGACATCGCCGAGCAGACCAACCTCCTGGCGCTGAACGCGACGATCGAGGCGGCCCGTGCCGGCGAAGCCGGCAAGGGTTTCGCCGTCGTCGCCTCGGAGGTCAAGAACCTCGCCACCCAGACCGCCAAGGCCACCGAGCAGATCGGCCGCCAGATCACCGGCATCCAGTCGGAGACCAACGAGGCGGTCGGCGCCATCCAGGGCATCGGCAAGACGATCGGCGAGATCAACGAGATCGCCACCACGATCGCCTCCGCCGTCGAGGAACAGGGTGCTGCAACGCAGGAGATCTCCCGCAACGTCCAGGAGGCCGCCCGCGGCACCCAGGAGGTGTCGAGCAACATCGCCGGCGTCACCCGGGCCGCCGCAGACACCGGCAGCGCCGCGGAGCAGGTGAACAGTTCCGCCGGCAACCTGGCGGGCCAGTCCGACCGCCTGCGCGGTGCGGTGGAGGCCTTCCTCAACGGTGTCCGCGCCGCCTGATCGCAAGGACCGAGAGAGGGGCGCCGGGACGGCAGTCCCGGCGCCCGCCCCTGCGGGCGGCGTCACCTTGAGGTTTTCTTAATCCAGATCGCGGACAGTACCGCCAGGGCCGCAGGGCGGCCCGAAATGCCGATGCCGGTCGTGCCGGGCCGACTCCCCGGACCTGGCCTGTGGGTCGGCATGCGATGCCGGGCCATCCGCGCGGCATCCGGTGCAGCTGCACGGGGCCTGTCTGTCGACCTTCCCCGGCGACCTCTGGGGAACCTCGACGATGAACCTGTTCCAGAATCTCTCCGTCGGTCGGCGGATCGGGCTGCTCGTTGCGCTTACGGCCACGGCGATCGTCATCCTCGCCGGACTGAACCTCTTCAGCGGCGTGCAGACGGACGAGTCGATCGCGACGATGGAACGCGCCAATGGCGCCGCAGAAGCCGCGTCGGCGCTGGAGATCGGCGCCCTGCAGATGCGACGCAGGGAGAAGGACTTCCTGCTGCGCAGGGAACTGAAATACCACCAGGCCTATGAGCGCGAGGCGGAAACCGTTGCCGCCATCCTGGACGACCTCCAGGCCACGGCCGTTTCGGCCCAGGTGCGGCGTGCGGCGGCCGGCCTTGCCTCGGAGATCCCGCAACACCGTGCCCAGTTCGGCAAGGTCGTCGACCTGCAGACCCGGCTGGGGCTGGACGAGACAGAGGGCCTTTCCGGCGGCCTGCGCAGCGCCGTCCATGCGGTCGAGGAACGCCTGCAGGCCGCCGACGCGCCACCGCTGACGGTCAAGATGCTGATGATGCGCCGGCATGAGAAGGACTTCATGCTGCGCGGCGACCCGACATATGTCGACCGCCTGGACACCCGCCGGCAGGAGTTCGACGCCCTGCTGGCCGAGAGCCCAATTCCGCCAACGGAGAAGCAGGAAATCTCCCGCCTGATGGACCGATACCAGCAGGACTTCCACGCCTGGGCCGATACCGTCGTCGAGATGACCGCCGAGACCTCCACCCTGAGCGACATCTTCGCGCGGATGCAGCCGGACTTCGAGGCGATCAGCGAGGCCGCTGCGGCCATTCGCAGCCAGGCGAGGAGCGACCTGGCCGAGGACCGCGCCGGCATCGAGATCCTGGTCCTGGCGCTGTCTGCCGCGATCCTGCTGCTGGCGCTGGCCGGCGGCCTGCTGATCGGCCGCTCGATCTCCCGCCCGGTGGTGGCGATGACCGGCGCGATGCGGCAACTGGCGGAAGGCGACAAGACGACGGAGATCCCGGCGCAGGACCGCCGCGACGAAGTCGGCGCGATGGCATCGGCGGTCCAGGTCTTCAAGGAAAACATGATCCGCAACGAGGAGATGGCCGCCGAACAGGCGCGCGAGCGCGCCGCCCGGGAGGCGCGGGCGCAACGGATCGAGAGCCTGACCGGAACCTTCGACCAGGCGGTTGCGGCGATGCTGGGCGCGCTCGGCTCGGCCGCCGAAGACATGCAGTCGACCGCCTCCTCCATGTCTTCGACGGCGGAGGAAACCAACCGTCAGGCCGGCGCCGTCGCGTCCGCCTCGGAAGAGGCCTCGGCCAACGTGCAGACCGTCGCCACCGCAGCGGAAGAGCTGGCGGCCTCGATCCGGGAGATCAGCCGCCAGGTGGCACAATCCGCGGCCATTGCCGCGCAGGCGAGCGAGGACGCCATCCGCACCAACGCACAGGTGGACGGGCTGGCCCAGGCGGCGCAGAAGATCGGCGAAGTCATCGGCCTGATCCAGGACATTGCCGAACAGACCAACCTTCTGGCCCTGAACGCCACCATCGAGGCGGCCCGTGCCGGCGAGGCCGGCAAGGGCTTCGCCGTGGTCGCATCGGAGGTCAAGAACCTCGCCACCCAGACCGCCAGGGCGACGGAGCAGATCGGCCGCCAGATCACCGGAATCCAGTCGGAAACCAACGAGGCGGTCGGCGCCATCCAGGGGATCGGCCGCACCATCGGCGAGATCAACGAGATCGCCACCACCATCGCCTCCGCCGTGGAGGAGCAGGGCGCGGCGACGCAGGAGATCTCCCGCAACGTGCAGGAGGCCGCCCGCGGCACCCAGGAGGTTTCCAGCAATATCGCCGGCGTCACCCGCGCCGCGGCCGACACCGGCAGCGCCGCCGAGCAGGTGAACACCTCGGCCGGCAATCTGGCCGGCCAGTCCGACCGGCTCCGCGATGCCGTCGAGGCATTCCTCAACGGCGTCCGGGCCGCCTGAGGCACAGACCCGGCAAAGGCACCCCACCACACCGGCCCTGTCAACAGCGGCCGGACCGGCAGGCCGGCCGCTGCGTTCCGACGTTTACCTTTCATAAACATGTTAGTCGCAATTACTGCGCAGTCGCCATGCTCGACCTATCGCCCTGACCCGCCCCGAATGAGGAACGTCATGAAACGGATCGACAACCTGCCCGTCGCCGCCAAGATCGCGCTCTGCGCCGGCTCCGTGCTCGTCCTGCTGATGCTGGTCGGCGCAATCGCGGTCATCGGGCTGGGCACCGTTCAGGGGAACTTCGGCAGCTACCGGGCGATCACCGAACGGACCACCGCCGCTTCGCAGCTGCAGAGCGCATTGCTGTCCGCCGGCATCGCGATCAAGGACTTCATGCTGACCAGCAGCACGGCGTCCCAGGAACGGGCCACCGCCGACATCCAGGCGGCACAGGACGCGGTCCGGATCGAGGGCGTCGACGACCCCGAGCTCGCCGCACGGGTGGCGGCCATCCGCGAGCAGCTCGGCGCCTACGACCAGGCCTTCCGCCAGGTCGTGCCGATGCAGGAGCGGCGCGACCGCCAGGTCGCCGATCTCGGCGCCCTGGGCGCCGAGGCGGACGCCACCGCCCTCGCCCTGCTGAAACGGCAGCGCCAGCTGACCAACGCGACGGCGACCTACAATGCCAGCATGGTGATGCGGAACCTGCTGCTCGCCGGCCTGAACATCCGCGAGTTCCTGGCCACCGACGCCACCGACGCTTCGGAGCGTGCGCAGGAGGCCTTCGCCGACACCGCCAAGGCGCTGAAGACGCTGGACCGCACTGTCAGCGATCCGGAGGGCCAGGCACTGGTCGACACGATGGGCGGCCTGCTGGAGCGCTACACCGCCCTGTTCTCGGAGGTCGTCGCCACCATCCAGCAGCGCAACCAGATCATCGCGGAGCAGGTGGAGACGATCGGCCCTGCCCTCGCCGCCCAGATGGAAGAGGCACGGCAGCGCAACAGCAGCCGCCTGGCCGAGGTCGGCGATGCGACGGTGGCCGAAGCCGACCGGATCCAGTGGCTGACGGTCGGCGCCATCGTGCTGGCCGTGATCCTCTCCGTTCTGCTCGCCTTCGGTATCGGCCGGAGCATCGCGCGCCCGATCCGTGCGATGACCGGGGCGATGAGCCGCCTCGCCGAGGGCGATACCGAGACCCAGATCCCGGCCCAGGACCGCGGTGACGAGATCGGCGAGATGGCGGAAGCGGTGCAGATCTTCAAGGACAACATGATCCGCAACGAGGAGATGGCCGCGACCCAGCGCCGCGAACAGGAGGAGCGCGAGCAGCGTACCCAGGCGATCGAGGCGCTGACCCGGGATTTCGACGGTGCAGTCGCCGATGTCCTGGCGCAGCTGGGCGCCGCGACCCAGGAGATGCAGGCCACCGCTGCCTCGATGTCAAACACGGCGGGAGAGACAAGCCGGCAGGCGAACATGGTGGCTGCCGCGTCGGAGCAGGCATCCGGCAATGTGCAGACGGTCGCCGCGGCGGCGGAGGAACTGTCCTCCTCCATCGAGGAGATCGCCCGCCAGGTGAACCAGTCCGCGACCATCGCCGGCCGCGCCAGCGAGGATGCCCGGCGCACCAACGCCCAGGTGGACGGCCTGGCGCAGGCGGCGCAGAAGATCGGCGAGGTGGTCAGCCTGATCCAGGACATCGCCGAGCAGACCAACCTGCTGGCGCTGAACGCCACCATCGAGGCGGCCCGCGCGGGCGAGGCCGGCAAGGGCTTCGCCGTCGTTGCGTCGGAGGTGAAGAACCTCGCCACCCAGACCGCCAGGGCGACGGAGCAGATCAGTCAGCAGATCGCCGGCATCCAGTCCGAGACCGGAGAGGCGGTTTCCGCGATCCAGGGGATTGGCCGCACGATCGGCGAGGTCAACGACATCGCAACCTCGATTGCCGCCGCGGTGGAGCAGCAGGGCGCCGCCACGCAGGAGATCTCCCGCAACGTCCAGGAGGCGGCCCACGGCACCCGCGAGGTCACGTCGAATATCGGCGGCGTCACCCAGGCTGCCGGCGAGGCAGGCGGCGCGGCGGAGACGGTGAAGGCTTCCGCAAGCGCCATGGCAGCCCAGTCGCAGCGCCTCAGCGAGGCGGTCGAGCAGTTCCTGATCGGGGTGCGCGCCGCCTGACAGTCGCGACCCGGCGGGCCCGCCATCGTCACCGGCGGGCCCGCCTGCGGTCCGGAGAACTCAGGTCAGAACGGGATTTCGTCGTCCAGGTCGGCCGGCCCCGAATCGAAATCCGATCCCATATCCCTGCCACGGCCGCCGCCGCCGGAACTGCCGCCGCCCGAACCGCCACCGCTCCGGCCACCGCCATAATCGCCGCCGCCGCCGCCAAAGTCACCGCCGCCGCCGCCACCTTCGCCGCGGCCGTCGAGCATCGTCAGTTCACCGCGATAGCGCTGCAGCACGATCTCGGTCGAATAGCGCTCGACCCCCTGCTGGTCGGTGTATTTGCGGGTCTGCAGCTGGCCCTCGATATAGATCTTCGAGCCCTTGCGCAGGTACTGCTTGGCCACCTTGACCAGGTTCTCGTTGAAGATCACGACCCGGTGCCATTCGGTCTTCTCCCGGCGTTCCCCGGTCTGGCGGTCGCGCCAGTTCTCCGACGTCGCCAGCGCGAGATTGCAGACCTCGTCGCCGGACTGCATCGAGCGGACTTCCGGGTCCCGTCCCAGATTGCCGATCAGGATTACCTTGTTGACGCTGCCTGCCATGTCTGCGGTCCCTTTCTGCCAAGCGGCGCGCACTATAGACGCCAGCCAGGGCCGGTTTGAAGGCTTCCGGCCAACCTCCGACGCACCCGCGAGACTGGTACAGACCAGGAACAAACGCAATCCCGGGTAATCCCTGCCGGGAGGCTGGCCCCGGTAGCCGCATCTGCTACCTTGCCGGCGACCCTGAATATCCGCCTCGACAAAGGACACAGCACGCCATGTCGCAGCCCCGCCCTTCCCGCTTCCAGCGCCCCGGTTTCGGAGGGCCGCGCCGCAGCGGGTCCGGCGGCGGCGGCCAGCCGATGCTGAACCTGCCGCCGGTGGTCACGGCGATCTTGGTGGTCACCGTGGCCGTGTACATCATCCAGATGCTGCTGCCGGTGAACCTGGAACAGGAAGTGCTGTTCCGCTTCGGCTTCATCCCGGCCCGATTCGGCGGCCCGCTGGACGATGTGCTGACCCTGGTCACGCCGGTCACCTACATGTTCCTGCACGGCGGATTGTTCCACCTGATCATCAACATGGTGTTCCTGGCCGCCTTCGGTTCCGGCGTCGAACGGGTGATGGGTGGCGGAAATCTCCTTTTGTTCTATATCGTGTCGGGTGTTGCCGGGGCCTTCGCCCAGTACATCCTGGATCCGACATCCTACGTGCCGATGGTCGGCGCCTCCGGCGCCATCAGCGGCCTGTTCGGTGCCATCATCCTGATGATGAACAGGGTCGGCGGCGGCAACCGGCAGCAGGTCCTGATCCTGGTCGTGGTCTGGATCGGCATTTCCGTGGTGTTCGGGATGACCGGCATGCCGGGAGTGGCCGAGCAGGTCGCCTGGGCCGCCCATGTGGGCGGTTTCCTGGCCGGCCTCGCCCTGTTCGCGATCCTGTTCCGGCGACGCCGATCCTGACCGGCGCCGCCCGCCTCTAGCAAAGCGGCGCGGGTCACGCGCCCGGCCTGTCGACGGGAAGCCGATGCAGAAGACGATCTCCGTGCGCGGCGCGCGCGAGCACAATCTGAAGAACGTGGATGTCGAGATCCCGCGCGACCGGCTGGTGGTGCTGACCGGCCTGTCGGGTTCCGGCAAATCGTCGCTCGCCTTCGACACGATCTATGCCGAGGGGCAGCGCCGCTACGTGGAGAGCCTGTCGGCCTATGCCCGCCAGTTCCTGGAGCTGATGCAGAAGCCCGATGTCGACCAGATCGACGGGCTGTCGCCGGCGATCTCCATCGAGCAGAAGACCACCTCGCGCAATCCCCGCTCCACCGTCGGCACGGTGACGGAGATCTACGACTATCTGCGCCTGCTCTTCGCCCGCATCGGCCGCCCCTACTCCCCTGCCACGGGCCTGCCGATCGAGAGCCAGACGGTGAGCCAGATGGTCGACCGGGTGATGGCGATGCCGGAAGGCACCCGCCTCTACCTGCTGGCGCCGATCGTGCGCGGCCGCAAGGGCGAGTACCGCAAGGAATTCGCCGAGCTGCAAAAGCGCGGCTTCCAGCGGGTGAAGGTCGACGGAGTACTGCACGAGATCGCCGATGTGCCGGCCCTGAACAAGAAGCTGAAGCACGACATCGAGGTGGTGGTCGACCGCCTCGTGGTCCGCGAGGGGCTGGAGACCCGGCTGGCCGATTCCATCGAGACGGCGCTGCAGCAGGCGGACGGCATCTGTATCGCGGAGAATGCCGACGACGACAGCCGCACCATCTTTTCCTCGAAGTTCGCCTGCCCGGTCTCCGGCTTCACCATCGACGAGATCGAGCCGCGGCTGTTCTCCTTCAACAATCCCTACGGCGCTTGCCCGACCTGCGACGGGCTGGGCACGATCCTGCATTTCGACCCGATGCTGGTGGTGCCGGACGAGGGGCTGACCCTGGCGGCCGGCGCGATCGCGCCCTGGGCGAAATCCTCCTCCCGCTACTATGCCCAGACCCTGGAAAGCCTGGCCGCACATCTGGGCGTCTCCGTCCGCACGCCGTGGAAGGACCTGCCCGAAGAGGCGCGCGAGGCGATCCTGAACGGCACGGGCAAGGAGGCTGTGAAGCTGACCTACGACGACGGCCTGCGCAGCTATACCGTCTCCAAGCCGTTCGAGGGGGTGATCCCGAACATGGAGCGGCGCTGGAAGGAGACCGACAGTGCCTGGATCCGCGAAGAGCTGGACCGCTTCCAGTCGCCGAAGGCCTGCGCCGCCTGCGGCGGCTTCCGCCTGAAGCCCGAGGCGCTGGCGGTGAAGATCGCCGGCCGCCATATCGGCGAGCTGGGCGAGCTGTCGATCCGCGGGGCGCGGGACTGGTTCCTCGACCTCGACCCGCAGCTGACCGAAAAGGAGCGCGAGATCGCCGCGCGCATCCTGCGGGAGATCAACGAACGGCTGGGCTTCCTGGTCAATGTCGGCCTGGAATACCTGACCCTGGGGCGCGGCTCCGGCACCCTGTCAGGCGGCGAGAGCCAGCGCATCCGGCTCGCCTCTCAGATCGGCTCCGGCCTGACCGGCGTGCTCTACGTCCTCGACGAACCCTCCATCGGCCTGCACCAGCGCGACAATGCCCGCCTGCTGGAGACCCTGGTGCGGCTGCGCGACCTGGGCAATACGGTGCTGGTGGTGGAGCATGACGAGGATGCGATCCGCGCCGCCGACCATGTCATCGACATGGGCCCGGCCGCCGGCGAGCATGGCGGCCAGGTGGTCGCCGCCGGCACGCCGGAGGAGGTGATGGCCAACCCGGCCAGCCTGACCGGCAAGTATCTCACCGGCATGGAGCAGGTGCCGATCCCCGAGGCCCGGCGCACCGCCAGCCGCCGTGCCCTGACGGTCACGGGTGCGCGGGAGAACAACCTGCAGAATGTCGACGCCTCGATCCCGGTCGGGCTGTTCACCTGCGTCACCGGCGTCTCCGGCGGCGGCAAGTCCACCCTGGTGATCGAGACTTTGTACAAGGCCGTCGCGCGGCGCCTGAACGGCGCGCGGGAGGTGCCCGGCGACCATGACGAGGTGCGCGGGCTGGAGCATTTCGACAAAGTCATTGACATCGACCAGTCACCGATCGGCCGCACGCCGCGGTCGAACCCCGCCACCTATACCGGCGCCTTCACGCCGATCCGCGACTGGTTCGCCGGCCTGCCGGAGGCAAAGGCGCGCGGCTATGCCGCCGGCCGGTTCAGCTTCAACGTGAAGGGCGGCCGCTGCGAGGCCTGCCAGGGCGACGGGCTGATCAAGATCGAGATGCACTTCCTGCCCGACGTCTATGTCCAGTGCGATGTCTGCCACGGCAAGCGCTACAACCGCGAAACCCTGGAGATCCGGTATCGCGACCAGTCGATCGCCGACGTGCTGGAGATGACGGTCGACGACGCCGCGGTCTTCTTCAAGGCGGTGCCGTCGATCCGCGACAAGCTGGTCACCCTGCAGGAAGTGGGTCTGGGCTATATCCGGGTCGGCCAGGCGGCCACCACCCTGTCCGGCGGCGAGGCGCAGCGCATCAAGCTGGCGAAGGAACTGTCGAAGCGGGCGACGGGGCGCACCCTCTACATCCTCGACGAACCGACCACCGGCCTGCATTTCGCCGATGTGGCGAAGCTGCTGGACGTGCTGCACCGGCTGGTCGACAGCGGCAACACGATCGTGGTGATCGAGCATAACCTGGAGGTCATCAAGACCGCCGACTGGATCATCGACCTGGGCCCCGAAGGTGGCGACCAGGGCGGCCGCATCGTCGCCGCCGGCACGCCGGAGGAGGTGGCCGAGGTGTCGGAGAGCCATACCGGCCACTACCTGCGCGACTATCTGAGCCGCCGCCCGGCCAGCCGGCCGGCGGGGAAGCCGGCGAAGCCGTCAGCAAAGCGCGGCGGCAAGCGCGAAGCGGCGGCGCGCACGCCGCGCGGCGCAACGAAGTCGGCCCCCGCGGCGAAGAAGCCCGCGGCCCGCCGGAGCAGCCGCAAGCGAGCCTGAATGGGGTGGGCCGGCCGCCCGTCAGTCCTCGAAGCCCAGGAACGTCGCCGCCTCTTCCACGCTCCGACGCGTCGACACGACCCGGTTGGCGGGAAAGCACTCGTCCGGCCAGCCCAGCGCGACGCAGATCATGATCACCTGGTCGTCCGGGATCCGGGCATGCTCGCGCACCACGGGCGACTGCATGATGCCCTGGGAGTTGATCACGCAGCCGAGCCCGCGCGACCAGGCCGCATTCACCAGGGCGTTCACCACGGAGCCGCAGTCGAACGGCCCGATATCGCCGCCATGGATCACACGGTCATAGGTCACCACGATGGACACCGGCGCGTCGAACTGGCGGAAGCCGCGCATCACCCAGTCCTGGCGGGCATCCGTGTCGTGCCGCGCGATGCCCATCTCCGCGAAGAGCTGCTTGGCGACCTCGATCTGGCGGTCGCGGTGCGGCCCCTGATAGGCGCCGTGGCTGCGGATCTCGCGGGATTCGGGGATGCCGGCCTGCATCCGCTCGACATTCCCGGTGCGGATCCTGTCCAGGACCGCGCCGCCGACGACGAAGAAGTTCCAGGGCTGCGTGTTGTAGGAGGTCGGCGCCCGCATCGCCAGGCGCAGCACGTCTTCGATCAGGGCCCTGGGCACCGGCTTTTTCAGAAAGCCGCGAATGCTGCGGCGCCCCATGACGACGTCGTCGTAGTTCATTGCTGTTCCAGGATCGTGACAGGCGGAAATGGCGCCGGCAGACGGCCGGCGCGGACCAACCTAGCGGCAAGGGATGGCAAGGTCGATCCGGACGGCGCGGGCCACGCATTCCCCAGGCGGCATTCCATTGACCGCAGCCGCCCCGGCGCCTATCTGAGCGCGCATGTCCCACGATCCAATCCATGTCATCGGCGGCGGCCTGGCCGGCTCGGAAGCCGCCTGGGCGATCGCACGCGCCGGCATGCCGGTCGTGCTGCACGAAATGCGCCCGGTGCGGGCGACCGAGGCGCACAGCACCGACGGGCTGGCGGAACTGGTCTGCTCCAATTCCTTCCGCTCCGACGATGCGCAGAACAACGCCGTGGGCCTTCTGCACGAGGAGATGCGCCGTGCCGGCTCGCTGATCATCGCCGCCGGCGATACCCACAAGGTGCCTGCCGGCTCCGCCCTGGCGGTCGACCGCGACCGCTTTTCCGCCCATGTCACGCAGGCGCTGGAGGCGGAGCCGCTGGTGGAGATCCGCCGGGCGGAGATCGCCGGCCTGCCGCCGGCGGAGTGGGACAATGTGATCGTGGCCACCGGCCCGCTGACCAGCCCCGCCCTGGCCGGGGCGATCCGCGAGCTGACCGGCGAGGCCGCCCTCGCCTTCTTCGATGCCATCGCGCCGATCGTCTATCGCGACAGCGTCGATTTCGACATCGCCTGGTTCCAGTCGCGCTACGACAAGCCCGGCCCCGGCGGGACCGGCGCCGACTACATCAACTGCCCGATGGACAAGGCGCAGTACGAGGCCTTCATCGACGCGCTGCTGACGGGCGAGCAGACCAGCTTCAAGGAATGGGAGGCCGACACCCCCTATTTCGACGGCTGCCTGCCGATCGAGGTAATGGCTTCCCGCGGGCGCGAGACCCTGCGGCACGGCCCGATGAAGCCGGTCGGCCTGACCGACCCGCGCACCGGCCGCTGGCCCTATGCGGTGGTGCAGCTGCGCCAGGACAATGCACTGGGCACGCTCTACAACCTCGTCGGCTTCCAGACCAAGCTGAAGCATGGCGCGCAGGTGGAGGTGTTCCGCACGATCCCCGGCCTCGGCGATGCGCGTTTCGCACGCCTGGGCGGGCTGCACCGCAACACCTTCCTGAACAGCCCGCGCGTGCTGGACGGCAGTCTGCGCCTGAAGGCGATGCCGCGGCTGCGCTTCGCCGGCCAGATCACCGGTGTCGAAGGCTATGTGGAAAGTGCCGCGATGGGGCTGCTGGCGGGCCGCTTCGCGGCCGCGGAGCGGCTTGGTGCGGCTCTGCCGCCACCGCCGGCGACCACGGCGCTGGGGGCGCTGTTGGAACATATCACCGGCGGTGCGGCCGCGGACAGCTTCCAGCCGATGAACGTCAACTTCGGATTGTTCCCGCCGCTGGAGGAGAAGGTGAACAAAAAGATGCGCCGACCGGCCATGTCCGCTCGCGCACTGGACCACCTTGCCGGCTGGCTTTCTTCAGCAGGCCCTGCGGGCGTCCCGGACGGTGCCGCGCCAGGGCGCAGCGCCGCCGAGTGACGCCCGCCGGGTGACCCCGCGGCCGTCACCGGCATGGCGTATCAGGAGGCCTTGCCGCCCTTGCGGCCGGCTTCCTTCGCCTTCTCGCTGCCAGGGGCGAAGGAGCCCGAGGATTTCTTGCCGCCCTTGCGGCCGAGTTCCCGGGTCTCCGGATCATTGGCCTTGAAGCGACCGTTGGATGACCGCGCCATTGTGGTTCTCCTCACGCAACTGCACCGGATTGCGAATAGTTGCCCGATACTTCCGAAGGCCGGCCGCATTACTGCGTCGGCAGCGGGTTAACATGAGAATGGCGCAGCGGGTTCCGCTGGGGTTGCGAAAAGGGCAGCGGTCTGCCGGTTTGCGGTAATCAGGGCCGTCGCAGGAGGCCGGAGCGCAGCAGGCGCAGCTGACGCCGCAGCGGCGAGGCATGGGCGCGAGGCCGTTCCGGGTCGAAGCGCGCGGCACGCAGCCGGGCGAGGTCCTGGGCGGCGAGCGCGGCCGGCAGCATCGCCGGCAGGGCGCGGCGCCGCAGGCCCGGCGGCAGCGCCGCCAGGGCCGTCCGCGACGCATCGAGCTGCGCCGCGGCCCGTTCCGCGACCGCGGCGATGACGGTGTAGAGCCCCGGCGGGTTGGCGCGATGCACGACATTGTCGGCAACCACCCCATTGGCCCGAAGCTCGGCGACCGGCAGGTAGACCCGTCCGCGCTCCGCATGCCAGGGCAGCGCCTTGATCAACCCGGCGAGGCCGTAGGCATTGCCGGCCGCTGCTGCGGCCGGCGCCGCCTCCGCCGCATCCAGGCATTGTGCCGCGAGAGCGGACAGCTGCCCCGCGGTATCCGCGACATAGCGCTCAAGCGCGGCCATGTCGGCCGGCGCCTCCGCCGCCACGTCACGCTCGCGCGCTTCCAGCATCGCCTCGAATGCCGATGCCGGCAGTCCGCCGAGGCGGACCGCGCGGTGCAGCGCGCGAGCGATCGGCTGGGCACGGGGCGTGTCGGCATAGATCCCCTCGACGGTCTCCCGCCACCATTGCAGGCGCATCTGGCCGATGATCCCCTCGCTCACCGTGTCGGGGATCCGGGCAACCTCCAGGTTCCAGGCATAGAGCGCCATCAGCGCATCCCGTCGCGCGCCCTCCGGCGCGAACAAAGCCGTCAGCCAGCGATCCCGGTCGCCGCGGTGCAGGAGTTCGGCGCAATGCGCCGCATCGGCGCTATCGGCCGGCGGGGTGGCGGCTGTCATCGGGCTCGGCGCGGCGGCGAATGGACATGGCGCTGCAGACATGCCCCCGGACAGCGCCGCGATCAAGCGATGCGGCGCGATGACGGGCTGGCGGTGCCCCTCCCCGGCGGTAACAGGGGCGGAATCGGTTGAGACTGGCAGCGGCACGCCTTATATCGGCGAACAGGGCGCTCGGAGGGGGATCTCGCCCGTATGGCGGCACAGCGATCGACCGGCAGCGGCAGACCCGCCCGCTGCCGCATCGCCCGTGCCGCGACCAGGTCCCGACAGCATTACTCAACCTGATAAGGGGTCTTAGGACATGGCATTCGAACTTCCCGATCTGCCGTACGCGAAGGACGCGCTGGCGCCACACATCTCGGCGGAGACGCTCGAGTTCCACCACGGCAAGCATCACAACACCTACGTCACGACCCTGAACAACCTCGTCAAGGACACGCCGCTGGCGGACAAGAGCCTTGAGGAGATCATCAAGGCCGTGGCCGGGGATTCCTCCAAGACCGCGATCTTCAACAATGCGGCGCAGGTCTGGAACCACACCTTCTACTGGCACAGCATGAAGCCCGGCGGCGGCGGCAAGCCGAGCGGCGCGGTTGCGGCGAAGATCGATTCCGACCTGGGCGGCTACGACAAGTTCGTCGAGGACTTCAAGACCGCCGGCGCGACCCAGTTCGGCAGCGGCTGGGCCTGGCTGGTGCTGGACGGCGGCAAGCTGAAGATCACCAAGACGCCGAATGCCGAGAACCCGATGACCGGCGGCGCGACCCCGCTCCTGACCATGGATGTCTGGGAGCATGCCTACTACATCGATTTCCGGAACGCCCGTCCGAAGTACATGGAAACGTTCCTGGAGCATCTGGTGAACTGGGACTTCGTCAACGAGAACCTGGCGAAGGCCTCCTGAGCCGGTCGCCGCCACCGCGCGGCGGACCGCCAGGACCGAGAGGAAGGGCGCCCCTGCGGGCGCCCTTTTTTCGTGTCGGCCGGCAACATGCCGAGGTGCCTGTGGACGACTATCTGATCCGGCTTGCCCGCCCCGAGGAGGCGGTGCTGATGCCCGACCTGGAAATCGAGGCGGCCCGCCGGTTCGCGCAGATCGGGCGGCCCGAGATCGCCGACCTGCCGGCGCAGCCCGTCGCCTTCTACCGCGACTGCGCCGCAGCCGGCTCCCTCTGGGTGCCTGCGATGGCCCAGTCGCCCGATGGACCGCCCCTGGGCCTCGCCGCAGCGGCGCGACGGGACGGCATGGCCTGGCTCGCCGAACTGGACGTGGTGCCGGCGCATGGGCAGCGCGGCCTGGGCCGCCGCCTTGTGGAGGCGGTGATCGCCTGGGCGGCCGGAGAGGGCCTGCCGGCGGTGGTCCTGACCACCTTCCGCGACATCCCCTTCAACGCGCCCTTCTACAGCCGTATCGGCTTCCGGCCGTTTGTCCCCGGTCCCGGCCATCCCTTCCTGGCGGAGGTGCGCCGTACCGAACAGGCAAGCGGGCTGGACCGGATGAGCCCGCGGGTCGCCATGCGGCTGGACCTGACGCCAAAACGATTTCGGTCATCCCCGCCTTGATCGGGGATCCATTCCGCAAGCATCGCGGCATCTGAACGGCCGGTGGAACGGGTTTCGGGTCAAGCCCGAAAACGACGAACTACCGCCAGTTCCGGGAAGGCTTCAATCCGCGTCCGAATGCGGCCGCGACCGGTCGGCGGCGGTCAGGGCCATCGGCGCCACGTGCTGGGCAGACGTGTCCCAGGGGAACAGGATCCAGCAGTCCTGCGGCACCTCGGTGATGAACTCGTCGACCACGTCGCGGCCGGCCGGCTTCACGTAGACCGTCACCACATGGGCATCGGGCAGGATTTCCCGCACCGTGCGGATCGTGGCGCCGGTATCGGACAGGTCGTCGACGACCAGCACGCCTTCGCCCCTGCCGTCGACGGACTTCAGGACCTTCATGTCGCCCTGCTCGCGGTCCTGGTAGCTGGCGATGCACAGGGTGTCGACCAGGCGGATCTCCAGCTCGCGGGCCAGGATCGCGGCCGGCACCATGCCGCCGCGGGTGATGGCGACGATGCTCCGGTACTTCCGCCGCCCCTGGATCAGGCGGCCCGCCAGCTGGCGGGTATCGTCATGCAGCCGGTCCCAGGTCACCGCCCAGGTGGCACGGATCGGTTGTTCCAAATCGTCCCTCCGTCCCTCGGTCCGTCCGTCCCTCGGTCCGTCCGTCGATGGCCCGCGCCGGTCAGACCGGGCCGTTCAGACCGCGATCAGGGCCGCGGCGACGCGGCGGCTTTCCCCCAGCAGTACATTGTATGTCCGTGCCGCCGCGCCTGTGTCCAGGCCCTCGACGACCACGCCATGGGCCTTCATCGCGGCACGGATCGTGTCGGGCACCCTGCGGATCTGCGGCCCCAGGCCAAGCAGCAACAGCTCCACCGCCGGCTCCGCCTCCTGCACCGGGGCCAGCGCCGCGGCGCTGACCTCTTCCGGCGCGGCAACCGGCCATGCCAGGGTGCGGGCGGGAAACACGATCACCGAGCCTTCGTAGCGGGTGCCGGCGATGCGGAAGCCGCCTTCGCCATAGGCGTTGATGACCTGTCGCCCTTCCGGGATGCGTGGTGTGAGGTCCATCGCCTGCTCCTTTCAGAGCTTGCTCTTCGGGGCCGGGTGCCGCCTCTCGCCTCCCCGCCCGGCCCCGATCAGGGGCGGGCCTGCACCTCGGCATCGGCTTCCTTCTGCACGCCGCGCCGCAGTTGCTCATCGCCGAGCATGTAGACCAGCGGCGATGCGACGAAGATCGACGACAGGGTGCCGATCACGATGCCGAACATCATCGCGTCGGCAAAGCCGGAGACCGATTCGCCGCCCAGGACCGCCAGCGGCGCGATCGCGATGAAGGTCGTCAGCGAGGTGGCGATGGTGCGGGTCAGGGTATCGTTGATGCTCTTGTTCAGCAGTTCGTCGAGCGGCATCGTCTTGTACTTGCGCAGGTTCTCCCGCACCCGGTCGAACACCACCACCTTGTCGTTGATCGAATAGCCGATGATCGTCAGCAGGGCCGCGACCGAGCTGAGGTTGAACGGCAATGTGGTGACCGCGAAGAAGCCGACGCCGATCAGCGCATCCAGGACCAGGGTGCCGACGGCGGCGACGGCGAACTGCCATTCGAAGCGGAACCAGATGTAGACCAGCATCGCCACGAAGGCGAAGGCAAGGGCCGTCAGCCCGTCCACGAACAGTTCGTCGGAGACCTCCGCGCCGACGGATTCGACGCGGCGGATGTCGGAGCCGGGGAACTCCGCCTCCAGCATCGTGCGGATGGCCTCCACCGCGGCCTGCTGGCCGCCGGGCTTGCCGTCCTGCGACTCGACCCGGATCAGCACCTCGCTGGGGGAGCCGAACTGCTGCAGCGCGACATCGCCCAGGCCCAGTCCGGTCAGTTCGGAGCGCATCGCCGGGAAGTCGGCGGGCCCGTCGGTCCGCACCTCCACCACGATGCCGCCGCGGAAGTCGATGCCATAGTTCAGGCCGGGAACGAAGAACAGGATGACCGAGGTCAGGGCCATCAGGCCGGCCAGGATCGGGCCGACCCTGCGCAGGGCCATGAAGGGGATGTTGGTGTCGTCGGGGATCAGCCGCACGAGTGCCATGACCGCTCTCCTCTCAGACCGGCAGTGCGGTCGGCCGGCGACTGCGCAGCCAGGTGACCATGAACAGGCGCAGGAGCCAGATCGACGTGAACAGCGAGGTGACGATGCCGATGCTGATCGTCACCGAGAAGCCGCGCACCGGCCCCGATCCGAAGGCGAACAGCAGCAGCATCGCCAGCAGGGTGGTGATCTGGCTGTCCATGATCGTGCCGAAGGCGCGGGAGAAACCAGCATCCATCGCCGAAATCGGCGCCTTGCCGAGGCGCGCCTCCTCGCGGACCCGCTCGAAGATCAGTACCGCGGAGTCCACGGCCATGCCGATGGTCAGCAGGATGCCAGCAATGCCGGGCAGGGTCAGGGTCGCCTGCATCAGCGACAGCGCGCCGATGATCAGGATCAGGTTCACGATCAGCGCCAGGGCGGAAAACACCCCGAACAGCCCGTACATGACCACCATGTAGACGATCACCGCGACGCCGCCGATCAGGGTCGCGAATTCGCCCGCGGCGATGGCGTCGGCCCCAAGGTCCGGCCCGACCGTCCGTTCCTCCACCACTTCCAGCGGCGCCGGCAGGGCGCCGGCGCGCAGCAGCACGGCAAGGTCGCTGGCTTCCTGGAAGGTGAAGCCGCCGCTGATCTGGCCGCTGCCGCCCAGGATCGGCTCCCGGATGTTGGGCGCGGTGATCACCTCGTCGTCCAGGATGATCGCGAAGGGCCGGCCCACATTGTCCTGCGTCACCCGGGCGAACTTCCGGGTGCCCGCGGTGTCGAAGTTGAAGAACACGGCCGGGCCGCCGCTGCGCTGGTCGGTGCCCGCGGTGGCGTTCGACAGGTTCTCGCCCGAGACCTCGACCTTGCGGCTGACGATGTAGCGCAGGGGCTGGCCGGTCGCGTCGAGCTGGTAGGCGGAGGGAACGATCATCGTGCCGGGCGGGGCGCGGTCGTCCTCCGAACTGACGATGCCGCGCACCAGATGGAAGGTCATCTTGGCGGTCTTGCCCAGCAGGTCCTTGATGCGCTCCGGATTGTCGATGCCGGGCAGCTGCACCAGGACGCGGTCCGCCCCCTGGCGCTGGATGGTGGGCTCCACCACGCCGGTCTCGTCCAGGCGCCGGCGCACGATCTCGATCGACTGGCCGACGGCCCGCTGCACCCGGCCCTGGATGCTCTCCTCGGTCAGGCCGATGCGCACGACGCCATCGGCCTCGTTCGCGTCGACGGTGATGTCGGAGGCGCCGCCGCCCAGCAAGGAGCTGCTGACGGGTTCGGCCAGGGCCTCCAGCTTCTCGAAGGCGACCTGCATCTGCTCCGGGTTGCGCAGCCGGATCACAACCTGGCCGCCTTCGACCGCCAGCTGGGTATAGCCGATGCGGTCCTCCCGCAGGGTGGTGCGGGCGGATTCGAGCAGGTTCTGCAGCCGTTCCTCGACCACCGCGTCGGTATCGACCTCAAGCAGCAGGTAGGAGCCGCCGCGCAGGTCGAGGCCGAGATTGATCTGCTGGTTGGGCAGCCATGACGGCAGCTCCGCCACCTCCTCCCGCGTCAGCAGGTTCGGCGCGGCGAAGACCAGCCCAAGCAGGCAGATCAGGCCGATGAGGGCCAGTTTCCAGGGCGCAAATCGCAGCATGTCAGTCGGTGCCGGCCCGCCCGCAGGCGGGTCGCGGCGCTCCTACTTCTTGAATCGGGAAAGGAAGTTGCCCGGCTTCGCGGCGGCGTCGCCCTCGCCCGCCGGCTTCGCCGGGGCGGACTCGCCGCCCTCGCCCTTGGGCGTGCCCTTCGCCTGCACGTCGGAGATGGTGCTCTTCACCACCTTGATCCGCACATTCTCGGCAATCTCGACCTGGGCGTAGTTTTCATCGACCACCTTGACGACCTTGCCGACGATGCCGCCGGCGGTCACCACCGTGTCGCCGCGGCTGACATTGCCGACCATCTCGCGATGGGCCTTCATTTTCTTCTGCTGGGGCCGGATCAGCAGGAAATAGAACACCACGAAAATCAGCACCAGCGGCAGAAGCTGGAGGATGAAATCCCCCTGGCCCCCGCCCCCGGCCGACTGCGCATAGGCCGGCGAGACCAGCATCAGTTGCTCCATCGTTCTAGGCCGTCATTCTTTGGGAGGGCATGAAAGTGCGCGGACTATAGACATGCTTGCCGTCATTGCAATGCGCAAGGCATTCCGGCACATCAGCCCCCGCGGCAGCAGATCCTTCCCCGCCGCCCTACCAGATCATCCGCCCGGAGACCAGAATGTCCGATCGCACCGCCCTTCCGCCCGACGACGCGGCCAATGCGCCGGCCCTGCTTCCGGTCCTCGAACGGATCGCGGCAGCGCTGGAGCGGCTGGCCCCGCCGCCGCGGCGGGCACCCGACCTGGGCGGCGCGGATGCCTTCGTCTGGCAGGCCGATGCGGCGGCGCTGGAGCCGGTCCCCGACGTCTCCCGCGTGCCGCTGCCGCTGCTGAAGGGCATCGGCCACCAGGTGGAGCTGCTGCTGGGCAATACCCGGCGCTTCGCCGACGGGCTGCCGGCCAACAATGCCCTGCTCTGGGGCGCACGCGGCATGGGCAAGAGTTCGCTGGTGAAGGCCGTGCATGCGGAGGTGAATCGCGCCCGCGGCACGGATCCGGCGGCCCGCCTGGCCCTGATCGAGATCCATCGCGAGGATATCGCCCACCTGCCGGACCTGCTGCGCGGCCTGCGCGCACAGCCGCGGCGCAGCCTGCTGTTCTGCGACGACCTGTCCTTCGACCATGACGATACCAGCTACAAGTCGCTGAAGGCGGTGCTGGAAGGCGGCATCGAGGGGCGGCCGACCAACGTGCTGTTCTATGCCACCTCCAACCGCCGCCACCTGATGCCCCGCGACATGGTGGAGAACGAGCAGTCGACGGCGATCAACCCGTCCGAGGCGGTGGAGGAGAAGGTCTCTTTGTCCGACCGCTTCGGCCTCTGGCTCGGTTTCCACAATTGCAGCCAGCAGGACTTCCTGGAGATGCTGCGCGGCTATGCCGATGCCTGCGGCCTGCAGGTGGACGATGAACAGCTGCGCCGGGAGGGCCTGGAATGGGCCACCACCCGCGGCGCCCGCTCCGGCCGGGTCGCATGGCAGTTCATCCAGGACCTGGCCGGCCGGCTGGGTCAGCCGCTGGGCTTCCGCGACGGCGCCTGATCCTGCTAGCGGGGGTCGCGCGCCAGGTAGATGGTGTTGCGCCCCGCAAGCCCGCCATGCGGGTCATGTACCGGCACCTCGTGCGCCTCCGACCAGTCGAACGTCTGTGCCAGACGCTCAAGGAAGTCGGGGTCCGGGCGCTCGTTCGACCAGAGCCCGAAGATGCCGCCGGGTCGCAGGTGCCGGCCCAGTCCCGCCAGGCCGTGCACCGAATAGAAGCGGCCATGGGCATCCTGCAGGACGGCCGACGGCGAATGATCGATATCGAGCAGGATGGCATCGAAGCGCCGCCCCGGCTGCTGCGGGTCGAAGCCGTCCGCTGACGCCGCCAGGGCGAAGAAGTCGCCGGTCACGATGCGGCAGCGGCGATCGGCCACCAGCCGGGCCCCCAGCGGCAGCAGGCCCTGGCGGTGCCAGTCGACGACCTCAGGCGCCGCCTCCACCACAAGCAGGCCGGATACCGCCGGATGGTCCAGGGCTGCCCGCGCCGTATAGCCCAGCCCGAGGCCGCCGACGGCGACCGCGAGGTCGCTGTCGGCCGGATCGCCCGCGCCATGTGCGTTCAGCGCCAGGTCCGCCAGCGCGACTTCGCCATCGGTGAACAGGCTCGACATCAGGAATTCGTCGTCGAGCTTGATCTCCAGCACGTCGACGTCGAAACGCGGCTCGCGCCGGCGGCGCAGGCTCAGTGTCCCCATCGCCGTGGGCCGATAGTCCAGTTCCTCGAACAGCGGCAACCGCCCCCTCCCCTCGCATTGAATGCCCGGCGCTACCGGGCCCGGCGCTGTCAGTTGGCGGCGGTCTGCATGGCGGTCATGCGCGGCAGGTGGTCCAGCGGGTCCACCGCCTGCCGCCCCTGGCGGATCTCGAAATGCAGCTGCGGCGAGGAGACGCTGCCGGTGCGGCCCGCCCGCGCGATGATCTGGCCGCGATTGACCGTGTCGCCGCGCTTCACCAGCAGCCGCTCGTTATGCGCATAGGCGGTCACCCAGCCGTCGCCGTGCCGCAGCAGCAGCAGATTGCCGAAGCCCGCCAGTTCGTTGCCGGAATAGACCACCACGCCGTTGTCGGCGGCCCGCACCGGGTCGCCGGACCGGGCCGCGATGTTGATGCCGTCGTTCTGCAGGCCGCCTTCCTTCGGCCCGAAGCGCGACAGGATCTGCCCCGTCAGCGGCCAGCCGAACGGCTTGCCCGACCGCGGCGGCGGCGCGGCGACCGCCTTGCGCGGCGCCGGCGCCGGGGCCGGCTTCGCTGCCGGGGCCGGATTGCCGGCGGCGCGGGGCGCCGGGCTCGCGGCGCGGCGGGCGGACGGCAGGGACGCATCGGCCGCGGCCCGCGCAGGCGCCGCAGCGACCGTCCGGATCGCACGCCCGTCAGGCACTTCTAGGGCCTGCCCGGGATAGATCCGATAGGGCGCGCGCAGGCCGTTGCGGGCCGCCAGCGCCGCCATCTCCACCCCCAGGCCGGCGGCGATGCCCGAAAGGGTATCGCCGCCTTCGACTACGTAGAGCTTCGGCTGCGGCAGGTGCAGGCGCTGTCCGGGATAGATGGTGTAGGGCGGCGACAGGTTGTTCGCGACGATGATCTCGCGGGTGTCGAGGCCGTAGCGCGCCGCGATGATGGAGACGGAATCGCCCGACTGCACGACGACGCTGCCCGGGCGCGTGCCGCGGCCGGCACCGCCGCCGGTGGCGCTGTCGGAATACTTGCCGATTCGCATCCATTCCGGCGGATCCATTTTCATGGCGCAGGCCGGGAGCAGACACAGCAAAGCAAGCGCCAGTCCTGCCCGGACTGCGCCTGCCACCCCCGGAAACTGCCGACGATCCCCGCTGCCGCCGCCACCGGCGCAGGTGCGGATCGTGCCGGCCAAGCCTGTCACTCCGCAATGCGGGGCACGGCACCGGCCGGCCCCCGAATCGACACTACCCGATTCTCATGCAGGAAGCCGCCTGTGGCGTCAAGGTCCTGCGTTGGCCCGCGCGCGCCGCGAGCGGCCTGTCAGACCGACAGGCCGTCGACGATATGGGCTTCGAAGGCGCCGCGCATCGGCTCCGGCAGCGGCGTCGCCCGCCGGCTGCGCAGGTCCATATGCACGCCGACATTGATCGCCGTCGCCACCGCCTCGCCGCTCTCGGCATCGAACATCCAGTGCGCCCAGGTATAGGGCTTGCCGGAGATCGAGACGATGCCGGAGAAACAGCAGAGCACGTCGCCGGCCATCGCCGGCCGGCGCACGACGATGCGGTATTCCAGCGCCGCGCCACCCGAATCGGGGTCGGACGAGCGGTCCCAGCCCAACATGTTGCCCAGCAGCGCGGGAATCCCGTCGGAGAACCGCCCCATGACCCCCTGCGGGCGCAGCAGCCCGGCCTCGTCGCATTCGTGCGGCATCACCGCGCCACGCTGCATCGGCACCATCTTCGCGACCAGCGGGTCGTCGAGCCGCGGCGCCGGCCGCGCATCGCCCAGGTCCAGGCCGCGCGCCCGGCCATGCGCCGGCACGGCCGTGCGGAACGCCTCTGCCCCGCGCAGCACCTCGTCCGGCAGGGCCAGGCTACGGTTCGGATCGTTCCGGTCGGCGAGCCGGATCTCGTTGGTCAGGGTGGTGGCCACGCCGCCGCCCACCACCGGCTGCAGCTCGTGATAGATCCGCAGGCCGTCCGGCGCGATCGCGGCAATGCCGCTGGCGACCCGGAACGGTGTGCCGGCGCGGAGCTCCTTGTGGAAGCGGATATGCTGGTCGGTCATCCGAAGGGTCAGGCCCCTGGCACCGCGCGCCCGGCGGCCCAGGCCGAGGTCCGCGAACAGCCCCTGCTCCGCCTCCCAGGCCTTCGCGCAGTAGAACTGCACGTTCATGTGGCCCATCGTGTCGCATTCCCAGGTCTGGACGCTGCCCAGGTAGCGCTCCGTCAGGCTTGCCTCGACCGGTTCCGCCGCCGCTTCCGCCGCCATCGCCTCTCCGTTCACCGCTTCTCCTCCGCCACGCCCTTGACCAGCGGCACGAAGCGCACCGGCAGCATGCGGCTTTCCTCGAACGTGTCGCCGTTGCGGCGCACCTTCACGATTTCCTGTGCAACACCGTCCCCGACCGGCACCACAAGGATGCCGCCATTGTCGCGCAGCTGCTCCTTCAGGGCCTGCGGCACCTCGTCGGCCGCCGCGGCGGTGACCATGATGCGGTCGAACGGCGCCTGCTCTGGCCAGCCCAGCATGCCGTCGCCGACCCGGGTCACGATGTTGGTCAGGCCCAGCGCGCGGAACCGTTCCTCCGCCCGGCGCGACAGCGACCGGAACCGCTCCACCGTGAAGACCCGGCGGCAGAGCGGCGACAGCACCGCCGCCTGGTAGCCGGAGCCGGTGCCGATCTCCAGTACCTTGGCGCGGGGGAACAGCTCCAGCACCTGGGTCATGTAGGCGACCACGTAGGGCTGGCTGATGGTCTGCCCCTGGTCGATCGGCAAGGCGATATTGTCGTAGGCGCGGTCGCCGAAGGTGTCGGGCACGAACAGTTCCCGCGGCACCCGCTCCACCGCCGACAGCACCTGCGTGTCGGTGATGCCGCTGCGCCGCAGCTCCATGATCAGGCGGATCTTGTGCGCCTGGTCGCTCATTCCGACGCGATATCCCCGAAGTTCTTGTTCTCGAACGCCTTCTTCAGGCTGCGCATGGTGCCCCGGTGGGTGAGGTTGAGCTGCAGCGGCGTGACCGCGATGCCGCCGCCCCAGACCTGCGCCAGGTCGGTGCGCGCCTGCGGCTCGCCCGTCACCCGGCGGAAGCCGAGCCAGTAGTAGAGGTTGCCACGGGCGTCCGTGCGCTCGTCGATGACCATGTCGGAATAGTCCCGCTCGCCCTGCGGACAAACCTCGACGCCGGTCACCTTGGTGTGCAGGACGTCGGGGAAGTTGACGTTCATGAGCACCCCCTCGGGCCAGCCTTCCTTCAGCAGCGCCCGCAGCACCGGCGGCGCATGATGGGCGGCGGTCGCCCACTTCACCGACTGGCCCGGCTTCACCATCTGGCTCAGCGCCACCGACGGGATCTTCAGCAGGCAGCCTTCCATCGCCGCCGCGATCGTCCCCGAATAGGTCACGTCGTCGCCCATGTTGGTGCCGCGGTTGACCCCGGACAGGACGAGGTCGGGCTTGCGGCCCGGGATCACCTGGTGGACACCCATCGCGACGCAGTCCGTCGGCGTACCGCTGACCGCGAAGCGCCGCGCCGACAGCCGGCGGACCCGCAGTGGCAGGTGGATCGTCAGCGAGTGCGAGGAACCGGACTGCTCCGATTCCGGCGCGACCACCCAGACGTCGCGGGTGAGTTCCTTGGCGATCTTCTCCAGGGTCTTCAGGCCCGGCGCATGGATGCCGTCGTCGTTGGTGACCAGGATCCTCAAGCGATGATCTCCCCCGATGCGATGCCGCCGCGACCCGTGCCGCCGGCCTTCCGACGCTGCCTTCAGCCGCCCGCCGGCGCCAGGCGCTGCAGGCCGCCCATATAGGGCTGCAGCGCCGCCGGCACCGCCACGCCGCCGTCCGCGTCCTGGTAGTTCTCCAGGATCGCGATCAGGGTCCGCCCCACGGCCAGGCCGGACCCGTTCAGGCTGTGCAGGAAGGCGGTGTGCCGTGCCTCCGGCTCCGGGCGATAGCGCGCCGCCATGCGGCGGGCCTGGAAGTCGCCGCAGTTGGAGCAGCTGGAGATCTCGCGGTAGCGGTCCTGTCCCGGCAGCCAGACCTCGATGTCGTAGGTCTTGCGGGCCGAAGCGCCCATATCGCCGCTGCACAGCATCACCACCCGATAGGGCAGGTCGAGGCGCTGCAGCACGGTCTCCGCGCAGCCCAGCATCCGCTGCAGTTCCGCGGCGGACTGTTCCGGCTGCACCAAGCTGACCATCTCCACCTTGCGGAACTGGTGCTGGCGGATCATGCCGCGGGTGTCCTTGCCGGCGGCCCCGGCCTCGGACCGGAAGCAGGGCGTGTCGGCGGTAAAGCGCAGCGGCAGGTCGGCCGCCTCCAGGATGCTGTCGCGGACCAGGTTGGTCAGCGGCATCTCCGCCGTGGGGATCAGCCAGAAGTCGTTCGTGGTCCGGAACAGGTCCTCGGAAAACTTCGGCAGCTGCCCGGTGCCGTAGGCGGCATCGTCGCGGACCAGATAGGGCGGCACGACCTCGGTATAGCCATGCTCCCCGGTGTGAAGGTCCAGCATGAACTGCGCCAGCGCCCGCTCCATCCGCGCCAGCGCGCCCTTCAGCACCACGAAGCGGGAACCCGACAACCTGGCCGCGGTCTCGAAGTCCATGCCGCCCAGGCCCTCGCCCAGCGCGACATGGTCCCGCACCTGGAAGTCGAAGCGCCGCGGATCGCCGACCTTGCGGATCTCCACATTGTCGGCCTCGTCGCGGCCGTCGGGCACGTCGTCGTCGGGGATGTTCGGCTGCGTCTCCAGCTCGCCCAGCAGGTCCGCGGCAAGCGCGCGCTCGCGCTCCTCGGCCGCCTGGATCTCGTCCTTCGCCTGCGCCACCTGCGCCTTCAAGGCCTCGGCGCGATCCTTGTCGCCCGCCTTCATGGCGGCGCCGATTTCCTTGGAGGCCGTATTGCGGGCCGCCTGCAGCTCCTGCAGGCGGGTCTGCACCTCCCGGCGCTCGGTATCGAGGCGGACGATCCTGTCCGCCACGGGCGGCAGCCCGCGCCTGGCGCGCGCGCGATCCAGCGCCGCGGGATCGTCACGAATCCATTTGATGTCCAGCATGGCCTGCTTCGGGTCGTCGTCGGAAAAACGGGGCCGGACCGCGCCATCGGTGCCTTGCGACGGCGGGCGGCGTGTCGTGCCGGGCTTATACGCTGCCTCGCCCCCGGCGGTCCAGAACAGGCGCCAGGGCGATCCTCGCTGCAGGACGGCGCCCCGGACCGCGCCGGCCCGGACCGCGCCGGCCCGGGGCGCCGCGGCTCACTCCCCGCGCGCGGCCCGTTCGGCGGCTTCGCGCTCCGCCTTCTTCTTCTCCGCCATCCGGGCGGAAATGATCGACAGCTCGTAGAGCAGGTAGAGCGGCACGGCGAGACCGATCTGGCTGACCGGATCGGGCGGGGTCAGGACCGCCGCCGCGATCATGATGATCACCACCGCATATTTCCGGCGCTTCGCCAGCCCCGCAGGGGTGACCAGGCCGACCCGCGCCAGCAGGGTCAGCAGGACCGGCAACTGAAAGGCCAGGCCGAAGGCGAAGATCAGGGTCATCACCAGCGACAGGTATTCGTTGACCTTCGGGATCAGCTCGATCGGGATCCGTCCCTCCGCATTGGTCTGGAAGCCGATGAAGAACTCCAGCGCCAGCGGCAGGATCAGGAAATAGACCATCGCGCCGCCGGCGAAGAACAGGACCGGGGTCGCCAGCAGGAAGGGCAGGAAGGCCTGACGCTCGTGCTTGTAGAGGCCGGGCGCCACGAACATCCAGACCTGGGTCGCCGTCATCGGGAAGGCGATGAACATCGCCAGCCAGAACGACACCTTGATGTAGGTGAAGAAGGCTTCCTGCGGCGCGGTGAAGATCATCGTGCGGACGTCTTCGCGCCCGCCGGAGGCGATGTAGAGCGGCTGGGTGAGGAACTCGTAGATCTCGGCAGAGAAGATATAGGCGATCACGAAACAGATGATCACCGCTCCGACCGACCACATCAGCCGGTTCCGCAGCTCCACCACGTGATCCATCAGGGGCATCTTGGTGGCTTCGAACGGGTCCTGGTCGCCGCCGCCCCCCTGGCCGTCCTTCGTGACGTCGCTCATCGCCGCTTCACCCGGCCCGTTGCCCCGCCGCCCATGCCACTAGCGTCCATCACCCGGCGACCCTGGCCGGCGCACCGGTGGGGGTGTCCGCGCCGTCTTCCGGCGTCGCGTCCCGCACCCCGGCCGGCGCCGCATCCTCGGGCTCCGCCTCCGGCGGCAGGAAGTCGTCCATGGCCTGGGCCTCCGCGGCGCCGGCATAGTCCCGGTCAAAGTGGTTGGCGCCGAACGGCGGCGCCTCGTCGGTATCCGTCCCGACGGCGGCTGCCGAGACGGCGGCCGCCGGCGTGGCACGGGAATAGCCGGAGGCGGGGACCTGCTTCACGTCGCCGGGCGCAGGCCC
The DNA here is from genome assembly GCF_042646425.1 of Marinibaculum pumilum. Classification (NCBI taxonomy): domain Bacteria; kingdom Pseudomonadati; phylum Pseudomonadota; class Alphaproteobacteria; order Rhodospirillales; family Rhodospirillaceae; genus Marinibaculum; species Marinibaculum pumilum. The sequence goes on along the minus strand of NZ_JBHRTR010000015.1, from coordinate 126,641 downwards.
GTCTGCCTCCCCGGCCGCCGGGACGTCGGGCTTCGGCGTCCCGGTCTCGACCGTTCCGGCGATCTGCGACCCGGACGGGACCTCCGCGGCAGCCGTTCCGGCCTGCTCCGCCACGGACGATTCAGCGTCCGGCGCTGCCGCCGGCAGGGCGGGCTGTGTCGTCTCGCCGGAGGTGGGATCGATGCGCTTGTCCTTGGGCGGGCTCTCGTCGAAGTCCAGCCGGGTGGCCTGCTGCAGGTCCTTGCGCAGGTCGTCCAGCTCCGACTCGCGAATCATCTCGTCCACGCCGGACTGGAATTCCCGTGCCATGGCGCGGGCCTTCGACATCACGGCGCCGAAGGTCTTCAGGGCACGCGGCAGTTCCTTCGGTCCCAGCACGACAAGCGTGACGACCGCCACCACCACGATTTCTGTCCAGCCGATGTCGAGCATCGCTTAGGGGAACCTGGAATTCTGAGCGACCGCAGGGATCCTCGGCCAGACGTCAGCGGCCCGTGCCGCCGCGCCCGTCGCACCGCCGGGCCGGTCGCAGCCCGTCACTGCGGCGCCCTGCCCGTTCCGCAGCCGTCGCCCGCGAAAATGCGGTGCGGCACACGGACGGGCCGGACGGGCGCCTGACTGTCTATGTGGGACGGGCCATGCAGGTTGAATGGCCGCGGCCGCACCGGTTGCTGCCCGATCGGGCTCAGCCGTGCGCGGCCTTGTCCTTCTCCAGGGCAGCCGAAGACTGGCTCTCGTCGCTGCGAACCTGCTTGTTCGCATTGGCGGCATCCACCGAGTCCGGCTCGTTCATGCCCTTCTTGAAGTTCTTGATCCCGGAAGCGAGGTCGCCCATCACGCGCGGCAGCTTGCCGGCGCCGAACACGATCAACACCACAACCAGGATCAGAGCTACCTGCCAGAAGCTGATGCCCATGCTGGCTAATCTCCGTTACTGAGCCAAGGCGCCGCAACGCCGTTGCAATGCATCATTGCAGAACGCATCGGGCACGGCAATGAGTCTGCCGTCAAGCTGATTCGGCTGGGGCCGGGAAGACGAAGGCCAGGTCGGCCTGCATCCGCAGGTGCAGGGACTGTCCCGCCACAGGGGCCTCATTCCGGCGGCAGCGCATCAGCAGCCCCTGCTTCGCCGCCCCGGCGGCCGCGCCGCCCGGGACGGCCCCCTCCCTTTCGCCAGATCCCTCCGGCGCCGCCGCCAGGGCGGTGAGCTCCACCAGGCAGTCGGCGCCGAGCGGCCGCACCTGCCGCACGGTGGCAGGCAGGCCATCGGGCCCCGCACCGCCCCCGCCGGCCTCCACAGTCCCGGCGACCGCGGCACCAGCGGCATGCGGCCGCACCCCCTCCGCCCGAAGCGCAACCAGCACCCGCTGGCCATCCGCCAGCGACGGCGCCGGCAGGCTGCCGAACGGCGAGGCGACGACGCCGCGGCGGACGATGCCGGACCATTCGTTCAGCGGGCCGAACAGCCGTGCCGCGAAGATGTCGGCAGGTGCCCGATACAGCATGTCTGGTGTGCCGTCCTGCACCAGGGCGCCGGCGCGCATCACCACCACCCGGTCGGCCAGGGTCATCGCCTCTTCCGCATCATGGGTGACGATCAGCGCCGGCACGCCGGCCTGCCGCAGCAGCGCCAGGGTCTCGCTGCGCATCCGGTGCCGCAGATGCGGATCCAGGCTGGAGAAGGGCTCGTCCATCAGCAGCAGCCTGGGCTCCGGCGCCAGGGCGCGCGCCAGGGCCGCCCGTTGCTGCTCGCCGCCCGACAGCATATGCGGCCAGTCGCGCAGGTGCCGGCCCAGATCGACCCGTTCCAACCAGCGTTCGGCGATCGACCGCCGGTCGCGAACCGACCGCGGCAGACCGAAGGCGACATTGTCGACCAGGTCCAGATGCGGGAACAGGGCGATATCCTGGAACACCAGACCGACATGCCGGTCTTCCGGCGGCGTGGCGCGGCCGGCACGGGCCACCAGTTCGCCCATGATACGGATCTCGCCCGCCAGGGGCGTCTCCAGCCCCGCCGCCAGGCGCAGGATGGTCGTCTTGCCGCAACCGGAGGGGCCCAGCAGGCAGACGATCTCGCCCGCGCCGACCGCCAGGTCGATCCCCTCCACCGACAGACGGCCGCCATAGCTATGCGATACGCCCTGCAGGGCCAGGGCTGCGGGTTTCGCCTGCTGCATGGCCGTGGCCGGCATCATCCCTGCCGCGGTTCCGCGTCGTCGTCGTCCGATGCGCCTGTCTCGGGTGGGGGCCCAGGCTCAGGTTCGGGGTCGGGTTCCGGAACCTCCTCCTCGCTGTCGTCTAGGCCCACCTCCTCGCCCGGCGGCGCTTCGCCGGGCGCGGGGAAGCCCAGCTCCGCGTCGCGGCTGAGATCCAGCAGGCCGGCCGCCCGCAGTTCCTCGATGCCGGGCAGGTCGTCCAGGCTCTCCAGCGCGAAATGCAGCATGAACTCGTCGCTGGTGCCATAGGTCACCGGCCGGCCCGGCACCTTGCGCCGCCCGCGCAGCCGCACCCAGCCGGACTGCAGCAGCACGTCCAGGGTGCCCTTGCTGAGGGAGACGCCGCGTATCTCCTCGATCTCGGCCCGGGTGACGGGCTGGTGATAGGCGATGACGGCCAGGGTCTCGACCGCGGCGCGGGACAGCTTGCGCGGCACCTCGCGCTCGCGCCGCAGCACCGGCGCCAGGTCGGGGGCAGTGTGGAAGGTCCAGCGGTCGGCGATCCGGGCCAGCCGGATGCCGCGCTCCGCATAATCGTCGGCGAGGCGCGCCAGCACGGCCTTCACATTGGCACCGGCAGGCAGGCGCTCCTTCAGGCTGGCCTCGTCCAGCGGCTCCTCCGCCGCGAACAGGACCGCCTCCAGGATCCGCACATGGTCGGTGGCCGGCGGCCGCGGACCCTCGGCATCGATCCCGGCGCGATCCAGCATGTCGCCGGCATCGTTGGCCGGCTGCGCCGGCGCCGCAGCGTCCCCGTCGTCCGCCCGATCGGCGCCCTCCTGCGCTGCATGGTCCTCCGGGACCGCACCGCCCCCGGCCGCGCCGCTTCCGGAGTCTCGGGCGGCATCCTCCGCGGTCGCATCATCTTCTGCCGCTTCGTCTTTCCGGCCGTCGCTCATTCTTCCTCACCAGGCTCGGTCTCGTCGCCGGGGCGACGGAAATCGGGCGGCACGCCGCGCACGTAAAGGGGTCCGAACGCTTCCGCCTGCTGGAACTGCAGGCGCCCCTGCTTCGCCATCTCCAGGGTCGCCACGAAGGTCGACGCGATCGCCGACCGCGGGTCGAACGCGTCCAGCAGGTCCTTCGGCAGGAACGAGACCAGCACCGTCCATTCCGGCACCTGGCCGACGATGGCGGCCAGGCGGTCCAGCGCATCTTCGATCGACATGATCCGCTGCCGGGCGGCGCGCAGGGTCAGCGGCTCCTTGCTGCCCCGGCTGCCGCGCAGGGCGCCATAGGCGGCCAGCAGCTCGGTCAGGTCGCAGGCAAAGACGGAGCGGCGGACGATGCGGATGCCCTCCGGCATGCCGCGGGTGAACATGTCGACGCCGATCCGCTCCCGCGCCATCAGCCGGGCCGCGGCCTCCCGGATCGCCTCCAGCCGCTGCAGGCGCAGGGCCAGGCGTGCGGCCAGCTCGGCGCCGCTCGGCTCTTCCTCCTTTTCGCGCTCCGGCAGCAGCAGGCGGGATTTCAGATAGGCCAGCCAGGCCGCCATCACCAGATAGTCCGCGGCGATGTCCAGTCGCAGGCGCTTCGCCTCCTGCACGAAGGTCAGGTACTGCTCCGCCAGGGCCAGAATGGAGACCTGGCGCAGGTCGACCTTCTGGTCGCGGGCAAGCGCAAGCAGCACGTCCAGCGGGCCCTCATAGACCTCCAGGTCGACCACCAGCATCCCTTCCCGCGCCGCCTCCTCGGGGCTGGCGGCACGCGGATCGTCCTCGGCGAAGGACGGATCGGCAGGCTTTGTCTCGGGATCGGTCTGGTCAGGCATGCTCGGCTGTGCATCCAGCCTGCGGCCAGAGCGGCGGCAGGGGGCGGCGGCAGGCGCATCGGCAGTCGCACCGGATGTCCGGCAGCCCCCGGGGCGCTTTCCCCAGGTATTCCCCGGGGCGCCCCTTCTACGCCGAAGCCAGGAGTCGTTGCAATTCCTGCGCGGCCACTGCCGAATCGGCGGGTGCGGGCGGTGACGGTCGCATCGTGCGCGTCCTGGCCAGCCGGACGGCGGCGGCGGCGGCCATCGGCGGCAGGGCGGAGGCGACCTCCTGCATCTCCCGCAGCTTGCCGGAGCAATGCAGCACCAGGTCGCAGCCTGCCGCCAGCGAGGCCGTGCTCCGTGCCGCCATCGAGCCCGACAGCGCGCCCATGCCGATATCGTCGGTCATCAGCACCCCGTCGAAGCCGATCGTGCCGCGGATCACGCGCTCGATCACCACCGGCGATTGGGTCGCCGGCCGCTCGGCATCGTAGGCGGTGAAGACCAGATGGCCGGTCATCCCCCAGGGCAAGTCGTTCAGCGCCCGGAACGGCGGGAAATCGACGGCTTCCAGCAGGTCCGCCGGGGCATCCACCCGGGGCAGGCCGTGATGGCTGTCCACCCCCGCCCTGCCATGGCCGGGCAGATGCTTGATCACCCCCTGGCAGCCGCCGGCGGCAAGGCCCTCGGCCACCGCACGTCCCAGCGCCGCGACCACTGCCGGGTCGCCGCAGAAGGCCCGGTCGCCGATCACCCTGTCGGCCTCCGGCTGCCGGACGTCGAGCAGCGGCAGGCAGTCGGCGTCGATGCCCAGCGCCGACAGCTCGCGGGCGATCATCTCCGCGTTCAGCCGGGCGGCGGCGCAGGCCCGCGCAGGATCCTGCGCGTACAGGTCGCCGAACCGCGCCGCCGCCGGTGCGGCGCGCCAGTGCGGGGGCTTCAGCCGGGCGACCCGGCCGCCTTCCTGGTCGATGAAGACGGGCACGGCCGGATCGGCCACCGCGTCGCGCAGCGCGTCGACCAGCGCGGCGACCTGTGCCGGTTCGTCGACATTGCGGGCGAACAGGATGAAGCCGACCGGCAGGGTCTCGGCGAAGAAGGCCCGCTCCGCCGGGCTCAGGCGCAGTCCGGCGCAGCCGAAGATCGCCGGCGCACGCCGCGGCCAGTCGATGGCCGCCGCTTCAGCGCCGGACAACGAAACACCCCTGGCCGGCGGCCTTCAGGCTCGCGCAGGCGCTCTCCGCCGCCGCGGCACTGGCAAAGGGACCCGCCTGGATGCGGGTGAACATGCCCTTGCCGGGGATGTCGACCCGTTCGAAATGTGCCGCCATCGGCCCCAGCACCTGGCTGTGGCGCCCCTGGATCCGCCGCCACTCGCTGCGCGCCCCCTGATCGTCGCGCAGGGCGGCGAGCTGCAGCAGGATGGACCCGGGCGGCATCTCCCTCTCTGCCGCGGCCGCGGGGGCCGCATCGGTCGCGGCGGTACCGGTGGTGGAAATGTCGCTCGCGGCGGTGTCCTGCCCTTCTGTCCCCGCATCGGCAGGCGCCAGAAGCTGCTCGCGCTCCGGCGCAGGTGCCGGGGCTGAACTGTCGATGTCCGGCTGGCGCGCCGCCACCCTTGCGTCGTCGGCCGCCTCGTCGCCGGCCGGCGCCGCCGGCCCGTCGTCCTGCAACACAGGCTCCTGGCCGGGCGCCGGCGGTGCCTCCTCCCGCAGTGCTGCCGTATCGCTGTCGCCGATATCGGTATCGGCCGGACCGGTCTCCGCATCTTCGGCTTCCGCCGGTGCGGTCTGCGGTGCAGGGTCCGGCACCGGCTGCCGGCTGGGCGACAGCAGCTCCTCGATGCCGTCCGGCGACCCGGGCGTGGCATCGGCGGCGGCCGTGCCGACATCCGCGCTGCTGCCGCCGGTGGCTTCGCTCCCGGCGTCTGCCGTTTCAGAGCCAACCGTTTCCGAGCCGGTCGATTCCTGGACGGGTGTCCCCCGGCCGGTCGGCTCCGGTTCGGTCTGCATCGCCAGCGGACCACCGTCGGGCGCGGGCGCCGCCCCCACGGCCTGCGCCAGGGTCTCGCCGCCATCGTCCGCCGGCGCGGCCGGTGCCTGCACGACATCGGTTCCCGTCCCGTCACCGCCATCGGCCGGCGCCTTCGGCATGTCCGACAGCGGGCTCTCCGGCGGCGGCAGCATGCGCTCCTCTCCGGAAGGGTCCGCCTCGCTGCCGGCGAGCCGGTCGTAGATCCGCTTGTCCTGGTCGGGGATGGTGATGCCGCCGCGATCCTCGGGTCGCACCTTTACCGGCCCGTCATCGGCCGCGATCAGCGGCACCTGGCCGTTGCCGCCGCCACCGGGTGTGCCCAGCGGAATCAGGCCGTTCTGCATGCCG